>NZ_JBEZNG010000048.1:0-51421 GCF_040653035.1 Streptomyces malaysiensis subsp. malaysiensis | reverse complement strand
CCGTTTCACCGGTCTCTCCGGGCGCTTCCCTTCGGTGTTTCCAACCTTACCAGATCCGATTTCCGGTCCGTTTCCGATCCGAATTCCGTTTCCGGCCCCCTGCTGGAGCGGGGTCTTTCGCGCCTTCCGGCGTGTCCACCACTTTAGCTAATTTCCCTCTCAGCTCCTAATCGGAGCCCCGGGTCTTGATTTCGCGCAGCGAAATAGGACCCTGTTCGGGAGTTGTCGTCTAGTGGTTGGCCGCTCCGGGGCCACTGTGACTCGATCATGGGATCGCGCCGACAGCACTGCCCGTCTCAAGCGGCTCGGGCTACGTTAGGCGCCCTGTCCAGCAGAGTCAAGTTCCGACCTGACGGCGCGTCGAATTCCGGCGACGGGGCGTGTGCGCCCGGTAGGGGCTGACCGAGGGCTCGCCATCGATCCAGAAGCGCCAGGGATGAGTTGCGCCCTCCCCGCCCACACCGGTGCGCGGACCGCTGAGCACCTGGGCGGGCCGGGCGGGGTGGCCGGTGAGTATGGCGAGCGCGGCGTCGGGACCCGCGCAGACATCGGTGCCGTCAAGCCTGCGGTCCACGCCCAGGGCCGTGGCCAGCCGGGCCGGGCCCTTGGCCAGCTCATGGTCGTTACGCGCCTTCGGCCTGCGCTGATGGGCCCGCGCATGGCCGTGCAGCACCTCGCCCGCGCGCAGCAGCACCCCGCTGGGATGGCCCTCCGGTCCGCAGACCAGATTGAGGCAGTGCCACATGCCGTAGGTGAAGTAGACATACGCATGGCCCGGGGGGCCGAACATCACGGCGTTGCGCTCGGTGCGGCCCCGGTAGGCGTGCGAGCCGGGGTCGGCCGGGCCCGCGTACGCCTCGACCTCGGTCAGGCGCAATTCGATCGGTCCGTCCGGGGTGCTCCGGACCAGGACGCGGCCCAGGAGGTCGGGCGCGACCTCGAGGACGGGTCGGTCGAAGAAGGAGCGGTCGAGGGGCTCACGGTCAGGTCCTGCTGTCACGCGCCCCGAGCGTAGTGGAACAGATATCAACCGGTGGTTGGAGGCGGCACCGGTCCGCTGGAAGGGTATGAGCCGCGGAACCGTCCACGGCTGTTTCGCGTTCCTACGTGTCAACAGTGATCGAGTGCGATCGAGTCAAGACGCAGTCGCGTCCTTGAGAGGGAGAACATGGGCTTCAAGAAGCTGCTCGCGAGTCTGGGTGCCGGTGGCGCTTCGGTGGAGACGGTGCTGACCGAGGAGAACGTCGTCCCGGGCGGCATTGTGCAGGGCGAGGTCCGCATCCAGGGCGGTTCGGTCGCGCAGCGGATCGAGGGCCTCTCGGTCGGCTTGCAGGCGCGGGTCGAGGTGGAGGGCAACGACCAGGAGTACAAGCAGGACGTGGAGTTCACCCGGCAGCAGCTGGGCGGTGCGTTCGAGGTGCAGCCGGGTGCGGTGCACGCGGTGCAGTTCGGCCTGGAGATTCCGTGGGAGACCCCCATCACCATGTTCCTGGGCCGGCATCTGAGCGGTATGAACGTGGGGGTGACCACGGAGCTGGCCATCGCGCGTGCGGTGGACTCGGGCGATCTGGACCCGGTCCATGTGCATCCGCTCCCCGCCCAGCAGGCCATCCTGGACGCCTTCGGCACCCTCGGCTTCCGGTTCAAGAGCGCCGACCTGGAGCGTGGTCACATCCGCGGGACCCGGCAGCGGCTGCCCTTCTACCAGGAGATCGAGTTCTACGCGCCGGAGCAGTACCGGGGCCTGAACCAGGTGGAGTTGTCCTTCGTCGCGGACGACCGCGAGATGGACGTGGTGCTGGAGATGGACAAGAAGCCGGGGCTGTTCACCGAGGGCAGTGACACCTACCGGTCCTTCACGATGAACCTGGCGTCCTTCCAGGACACCGACTGGGCCGCGTATCTGAACCAGTGGCTCGCCCAGGTCGGCGGCAAGCGCAACTGGTTCTGAGCTCTCCCTCTCCGGACCCTGACTTCCGCGCGGGGCGCGCACCGAAGCCATCTCGGTGCGCGCCCCGCGCCGTGTGTCAGGACGCGTTGCCGGGTGCCGTAGGCCGTCGCCGTACGTCAGGGCCATATGTCAGGGCCGTAGTTCAAGGGCCGTCGTCGTAGCGCACCACCAGGGGGCGTCCCTGCGTGGCCCAGTACGCCTCCGCGTCGGCCAGGATGTCCGCCGCGATCGCGGCGGCGTCGGGGTCCGCGTCGCGGAAGGCCGGCCAGCCCTGGATGTCCAGCAGACAGCCGCTGGGCTCGCGGCCCTCGGCCCACCAGGACAGATCGGTGACGCAGTCGGCGAGGGCATCCCAATTGCGCCCGTACCAATGGGGAAAGCGCAGGTCCCGGGCGCAGCGGTCGAGGAAGCCGTCCTTGTCCGTCACGCCGTCGAGGCGCAGGTGGAGGGCGAGGGTGGGGCCGGTCATGGGCGACATGGTGCCAGCCCGGCGAGCGGCGGTCTCGTTAGGCTGGCCGCGGAGATGATCCACTGCGACCTGAGGAGGTTCTTGAGGTGTCCGAGCAGAACCGGCCCCCACTCCCCCATGACTTCCATCCGCCGGTGCCGTCGTTCACGGTGGTGAGCGACGATGTGGAACCGGGCGGCACGCTCAACTCCGCCCAGGTGTACGCGGAGGGGAACACCTCTCCGCAGCTGCGCTGGGAGGGGTTCCCGGAGGGTACGAAGAGCTTCGCCGTCACCTGCTACGACCCGGACGCGCCGACCGGCAGCGGTTTCTGGCACTGGGTGTTGTTCGACATCCCGGCCACGGTCACCGAGCTTCCGGCGGGTGCGGGCAGCGGCGGCTTCGCGGGCCTGCCCGACGGGGCCGTACAGGCGCGCAACGACTACGGGACGCGTGACTTCGGCGGGGCCGCGCCGCCGCCCGGGGACGGTTCGCACCGCTATGTGTTCACCGTCTACGCGGTGGACAGCGAGAAGCTGGGCCCGGACGCGGACGCCTCGCCCGCGGTGGTCGGCTTCAATCTGCGCTTCCACACGCTGGGACGTGCCCAGTTGATCGGGGAGTACGAGGCGCCGGCCGCGGGCTGACGCGGCGAAATTGCGTTGTTCTCGGCCAGGCTCCCGGCCAGAGTTGATCCCGGTCCCGCCCATGTCAGGCGCGGGGGCCGGGACACGGGATGCGGGGGTGGTCGGGATGCGCGAGACGCTGGTTCTGAACGCGAGCTTCGAGCCGCTGGCGACGGTGACGCTGCGACGTGCCGTGGTGCTGGTCCTCCAGGACAAGGCCGTTGTCGAACACGCTCACCCGGGGCTGCGGGTGCGGGCCGCGGACGTCGATCTGCCGCTGCCGCGGGTGATCCGGCTGTGCCGTTACGTACGGGTGCCGTTCCGAAGACGGGCGCCGTGGTCGCGGCGCGGGGTGCTGGTCCGGGACCAGCACCGGTGCGCGTACTGCGGCCGCCGGGCGACGACCGTGGACCATGTGGTGCCGCGGTCGCACGGGGGCGGGGACACCTGGCTGAACACGGTGGCCTCCTGTGCCGAGGACAACCACCGCAAGGCGGACCGGACTCCCGAGCAGGCGGGTATGCGGCTGCTCAAGGCGCCGTTCGAGCCCACGCCCTCCGATGCGCTGGTGCTGGCGCTGGGGGCGGCGGAGCGGGACGGGCTGCCGGAGTGGCTGGCGCTGCCGGCCTAGGGCGCTCCTGACACATCCGGGGGCCTCCTGGGGGGCCGGTCCGGGGGCCTCCTGGGGGGCCGGGAGGCCGCCCCGACCCCCGACCGTTCAGGTTCAGTCGATCCTGGGCTGTTCGCGGCGCGGGGCGGGCTCCTTACCGGTGGCGGCGGGGGTGCCACCGCCGTTGCCGCCGCCGGTCAGCGGGCCGAAGTTGCCCATGGCCCCACCGAGGCCCTTGAGGGCGTCGCCGATCTCGCTGGGCACGATCCAGAGCTTGTTGGCGTCGCCCTCGGCGATCTTCGGCAGCATCTGGAGGTACTGGTAGGAGAGCAGCTTCTGGTCCGGGTCTCCGGCGTGGATGGACTCGAAGACCGTACGGATCGCCTGGGCCTCGCCCTCGGCGCGCAGCGCGGCGGCCTTGGACTCACCCTCGGCCCGCAGGATCGCGGACTGCTTCTCACCCTCGGCGCGCAGGATCTCGGACTGCCGGACACCTTCGGCCTGGAGGATCGCGGCGCGCTTGTCACGGTCGGCGCGCATCTGCTTCTCCATCGAGTCCTGGATGGAGGTGGGCGGCTCGATGGCCTTGAGCTCGACGCGGTTGACGCGGATGCCCCACTTGCCGGTGGCCTCGTCGAGGACGCCGCGCAGCGCCGCGTTGATCTCCTCGCGGGAGGTCAGGGTGCGCTCGAGGTCCATGCCACCGATGATGTTCCGCAGGGTGGTGACGGTCAGCTGCTCGATCGCCTGGATGTAGCTGGCGACTTCATAGGTGGCGGCGCGGGCGTCGGTCACCTGGTAGTAGATGACGGTGTCGATGTTCACGACCAGGTTGTCCTGGGTGATCACCGGCTGCGGAGGGAAGGGCACGACCTGTTCACGGAGGTCGACGCGGTTGCGGATCGAGTCGATGAACGGGACGACGATGTTGAGGCCCGCGTTGAGAGTGCGTGTGTAGCGTCCGAAGCGCTCCACGATGGCGGCACTGGCCTGCGGGATGACCTGGATCGTCTTGATCAGTGCGATGAAGACCAGCACCACCAGGATGATCAGGACGATGATGATCGGTTCCACAGCGGCTCCCCGTGCCCTTCATGCGGTGATTCGGATGGTCGGGATGATCAGGTCTGGCGGTTCCCGAGGGTGGAGTCTGTCAGATTCATGGTCGACTCCGCAGCTCAACCGGGGCGTCCTCAACTCTTGATAGGACACCCCGGGTACGGCGTCTACATGACGACGGCCGTCGCACCGTCGATCTCCACTACGTCGACCTGCTGCCCGGGTTCGTAGCTCTGGCCGGGGTCGAGGGAGCGCGCGGACCAGATCTCGCCCGCGAGCTTGATGCGGCCGCCACCACCGTGGTCGACCCGCTCGAGGACGACGGCCTGGCGTCCCTTCAGCGCCTCGATGCCACTGCGCAGCTCGGGTTGCTGACGGCGGCTGCGGACCGCCATCGGGCGCACGACGGCGACCAGCGCGACCGAGACGACACAGAAGACGACGACTTGGAGCACGATGCCGCCCCCGAGCGCGTCGGTGATGGCACCGGCCACCGCGCCGACCGCGACCATCCCGAATTCGGGCATCGCGGTCAACACGAGCGGAATGCCCAGTCCTACGGCGGCGATCAGCCACCACACCCACGGATCCACATGGTCATGGTAGTTGGCGCCGGTCGTCGGGGACAGTGCGCGGATCACCCGTCGATGGCGCGGTGGGCGCGGAGGGCGGACATCGGGCCGGCGGAAATCAGGTCAGCGGCAGTCCCTGGGCGGTCCAGCGGTCGCCGTTGCGCTCGACGACCAGCGGGAGTCCGAAGCAGCGGGAGAGGTTGCGGGAGGTCAGCTCGGTCTCCACGGGGCCCGCGGTGAGCACCTTTCCCTGGCGGATCATCAGAACATGGGTGAAGCCAGGGGGGATTTCCTCGACATGATGTGTCACCATGATCATCGATGGCGCGAGCGGGTCGCGGGCGAGCCGTCCGAGGCGGCGGACGAGGTCCTCGCGGCCGCCGAGGTCGAGTCCCGCCGCGGGCTCGTCGAGGAGCAGCAGCTCGGGGTCGGTCATCATGGCGCGGGCGATGAGGGTGCGCTTGCGCTCGCCCTCGGATAGGGTGCCGAACTTCCGGTTGAGGTATTCGGTCATGCCGAGGCGGTCGAGGAAGGCGCGGGCGCGGGTCTCGTCGACCGCGTCGTAGTCCTCCTGCCAGTGGGCCGTCATGCCGTACGCGGCGGTGAGGACGGTCTGGAGGACGGTCTGGCTGCGCGGCAGCTTCTCGGCCATGGCGATGCCCGCCACGCCGATCCGGGGGCGCAGCTCGAAGACGTCGACGCGGCCGAGATGCTCGCCGAGGATGCGGGCGCTTCCGGCGCTCGGGAAGAGATAGCTGGAGGCGAGGTTGAGGAGGGTGGTCTTGCCGGCGCCGTTGGGGCCGAGGATGACCCAACGCTCTCCCTCTTTGATCGACCAGGAGACCTCGTCCACCAGAGCCCGCCCATCGCGGACCACCGATACGTCCAGCAGCTCCAGAACCTCGCTCATGAGCGCGTTGTCTCCCATTGCAGTCTCGAGTCGTGCGTGCGCCTGTGGGCGCAGCCCCCTGAGGAAAACCTACGCCACACGTTGTCGGTGGCAGTCCTTAGGCTGGTGCCATGCTCGATGAACCACGTTCAGGGCGCCTCGCGGCTTGGGGAAATGCCCTTCTCGCCGGACTTGTCTCCCCCGATGAGGCGGCGCATCGCATCGCGGACGAGGACGCGTCGCACCGGGTGGCGGGGCTTCCGGGGGAGTCCGGGCAGGTGGGGCTCACGCTGGCGCTGGGGCGGCTGCGGGCGCTCGGAGCCAAGGGGCTGCGGGTGGCGCTGCCCATAGCGGGGCATCCGCTGGGGCTGAGCGGCCCGCCGGAGTTCAACGCCCAGGCGCTCGAGGCGGGTGAGGCGGTGATCGCTACGGGGGCGGCGCTGGGCCTGGTGCCCGAGGTGTCCGCGGTCGGCCCCGAGGGTGATCAGCACGTCGAGGTGGTGTGGCGATGCCAGGGGGTGCGGGAGGCGCCGCCCGCGGATGTGCCGTCGCTGAGCGAGGCCGAGCGGGAGCTGGCCGAGGCCCTGCGGGAGGCCACGGAGGTGCTCTCGCGGCTGAATGTGGCCGGATCGGGCCCGATGGCCCAGGCGGCTCTGGACGCGTATCGGGCGCGGGCCGAGCGGGGCCGTGAGGTGCTGGCGCCGGGCTATCCGCCGCGGGCCCTACGGGTGCTGGAGCTGGCGCAGCGGGTGGGTGCGCTGGTGGACATCGCGTATACGGCGGGCGGGGACGGCCGGGAGCACGGCGGCGCGGTGAGCGCGTCGGAGATCACGGCGCGGGCCGAGGCGCTGCGGCCGGTGGAGCGCACCTCGCGGCGGGCGCAGGTGGCGGCGTACAACGCGTATGTGGAGGAGCGGGAGCGGGGCGGTCTCTGAGCCTTCCGGGGGCACCGGGGGTGTCATGGGGCCGACTCCGCCATGGAACCGGCCCTGTCCCGGGGTCGGCTCCGTCATGAAGCCGGCCCTCCTGGAACCGGGCTCGTCCCGGGGTCGGCCCCGTCATGGAACCGGGCTCCCGTGATGGAACCGGACCCCCGTCATGGAACCGGCCCCGGAGGCGGGTGCCTCCGGGGCCGGTCGGTGGTGAGTCGGGTATTCCGCCGGGGCGGGGCCGGTCAGCGGCCGCAGGGGACGCCGAACGCCGGGTTCATGGACCCGATGACCGAAATCGTGTTGCTGCAAAAGTTCACGGGCACGTGGATGGGCGCCTGAATGTTGTTGCCGGCGACCACACCCGGGGACATCGTGGCCCCACCGTCGGCCTGGGGGCCCTGGGCGGAGGCGACACCGGCACCTGCGACGGCGAGTCCGCCGGCCGCGATCGTGATGGCAGCGAACCTCTTGATGTTCTTCACTTCTCAAGACCCTTCATTCATCAGCGCGTCACCGCGGCGGTCCACCGCGGTACGCCGTGAAGAACGGCACGGGCGATGGCGAGTTGCGCTGTTCGAGTGATCCCCACACGTTGGTGTGATTTCACGGAGAAAGGCTGTTCATGCCCCGATTCCGTGCCGTACCGCCCAAAGCGCGGCCTGGGTGCGGTCGGAGAGGTCCAACTTCATCAGAATGTTGGACACATGGGTTTTCACGGTCTTTTCGGACAGCACCAGCGCACGGGCGATCTCCCGGTTGGACCGGCCGTCCGCGATCAGCGCGAGCACCTCGCGTTCGCGCTCGGTGAGCGAGCCGCGCCCCTGACCGCCGCCCTCCTCCTGGGAGAGCAGCGCGAGGGCCACCTCGGGCTGGAGCAGCACATGCCCGGAGTGGACGGACCGGATGGCGCGGGCGAGCGCCTCGGGGTCCACGTCCTTGTAGACATAGCCCGCGGCGCCCGCGCGCAGGGCGGGGACCACGGTGCGCTTCTCGGTGAAGCTGGTCACGACCAGCACCCGGGCGGGGTTGTCGAGGTCGCGCAGGGTGCGCAGCGCCTCGATACCGTCCAGGCCGGGCATCTTCACATCCATCAGGACGACATCGGGACGCAGCTCCTCGGCGCGGGCGACACCCTCCTCGCCGTCCGCCGCCTCGCCGACCACCTCGATGTCGTCCTGGACCTGAAGGAAGGTCCGCAGGCCGCGCCGCACCACCTGGTGGTCGTCGACGAGCAGCACCCGAATCCGTCCCGGGTCAGCCACCGGGCACCTCCATCTCGATCACGGTGCCCTTGCCGGGCGCCGACTCCACGGTCAGACCGCCGCCGACACCGCCGGCCCGGTCCCGCATCGACACCAGCCCGAGGTGGCGTCCGGCGCGCCGTACGGCCGAGGGGTCGAACCCCCTGCCGTCGTCGGCGACCCGGAGCCGGGCGCCCTGGCCGCGCCGGGCGAGGGTGACGTCGACCTGCCGCGCTCCGGCGTGGCGCAGCGCGTTGTGCAGGGCCTCCTGGGCCACTCGCAGCACCGCTTCCTCCTGGGCCGCGGGCAGCGCGCGTACGCCGCGGGAGGCGAAGGTGACATGGGCGGAGTGGGCCCGGTCGAGCACCTGCACCTGTGTCCTCAGCGTCGCCACGAGGCCGTCCTCGTCGAGGGCGGCGGGGCGCAGCTCCACGACGGCGGAGCGCAGTTCGTCGGCGGCCTCGGCGGCGAGCAGCGCGATCTGCTGGAGCTCCTCCTTGGCGCGGACGGGGTCGCGGTCCACCAGAGCCGCGGCCGCCTGGGCGGTCAGCCGCAGCGAGAAGAGCTTCTGGGAGACCGCGTCGTGCAACTCATGGGCGAGCCTGGCCCGCTCCCCGGCGATGGTGAGCTCGCGGCTGCGCTCGTAGAGCCGGGCGTTGGTCAGGGCGATGGCGGCGTGCTGGGCCAGGATGGACAGCAGTTCCTCGTCCTCGGCGGTGAATCCGCAGCCGCCCTCGGGCTTGGGGCATCGCTTGTTGGCGAGGAATACCGCGCCGAGAACTTCATCGCCGTCGGCAATAGGAAGACCCAAGAAATCAGACATAACGGGATGAGCTGATGGCCATCCCTCAAAACGGGCATCCAGTCGCACATCGGCGAGTCGCTGCGGGGTGGCGTCCTTGAGCATCGCGGCGAGAATGCCGTGCTGCCGGGGCAGCGGTCCGATGGCCTTCCACTGCTCCTCACTCACCCCATCTACTACGAACTGGGCGAAACCTCCGTGGTCGTCCGGAACCCCCAGAGCGGCATACTCCGCATCGAGCAGCTCACGGGCGGACACAACGATGGTCTTTAGGACATCACGGACTTCCAGATGTCGGCTCATGGCGAGCAGCGCACCGCTCACCCGACTCAGCCCGGCCTCGGGCCCGCCGGCCCGTCCTTTCGTCATGAGCATTACGTTACCGACCGCCATCCGGAGGGCATATCGGCCGGTCGGCGGCCACCTGATAAGACCTGAGCCCTAGGTCGAACGGCGCACACCGGACCCCCAAAGGGGCTGTTACAAGGGTGGAAAAAACAAACACCCTGAGCATTTGCGTGGGCACAGCGCGCAATATGAGAAGCTCCGCGATGTGAGCCCTGACACACGACTTAAATCACTTACGAACGTGCTTAGTGGACGTTTCATAGGCGACTGAGCGGGGATGACGGCCGTCCGCACGGGCATGAGCGGCCTACTTATCCACTAAGCAGCATCGTATGTCACGCCTTTGCGACAACTTTTTGCGGCAGCTAAGAATTTCCCCCAGTCGCACGGCGCCGTAGATCCATGAAACGGCGCTCTGCGCGCCGATTTGGCCTGCGACACAAGCGATTGGAAGAGGTCTACTCCGCCATGCCCCTGCCCAGCATCCCCGGTTACAACCGTCTCACCAAGACGCACAAGTACTCCGCCGCCGGTATCGCGGCCGCCGGTGCGGCCGCCATAGCCTTCGCGGTCGTCCCCGGTGGTGACGCCGGCGCCAAGACCACGGCCCAGGACCTGCCGAACAAGCCGGTCGCCCTCACCTCTCAGAAGGCCGACGCCCAGGCCCACCACGAGGCCCTGGTCAAACAGTCCGCCCTCGCCGACAAGCAGGCCAAGGAAGAAGCCGCGGAGAAGAAGGCCGCGGCGGAGGCCGCGAAGAAGAAGGCCGCGGAAGAGGCGGCCAAGAAGAAGGCGGCGGAAGAGGCCGCCGCGGCCAAGGCCGCTGAGGCGAAGGCCGCCAAGGAGCGCGCCGTCAAGCAGGCCGCGAGCCGCTCCGCCGCTCGTATCGAGACGGTCGCCGACACGAAGAAGACCTACCCGGACAACCTCGACGGCTGGATCCGCGAATCCCTCGACATCATGAAGGCGAAGGGCATTCCCGGTAGCTACCAGGGAATCCACCGCAACATCATCCGCGAGTCCGGCGGCAACCCGCGCGCCATCAACCTCTGGGACATCAACGCCCGCAACGGCGTGCCCTCCAAGGGCCTGCTCCAGGTAATAGCCCCGACCTTCAAGACGTACCACGTCGAGGGCACCTCCTGGGACCCCTACGACCCGGTCGCGAACATCACCGCCGCCTGCAACTACGCGGCCGCGCGATACGGCTCGATGGACAACGTGAACGGCCCGTACTGACCCCCGTACCGCTGGTACCGAACCTCAACGGCCTGTGCGGAACCCGGCGTTACGACGCCGAAGGGCGACGGCACCCCCTGTGTGCGAGGGGTGCCGTCGCCCTTGTCCCCGACGGTGGTGGCGGCTACTTGCGCATGACCTCCGGCTCATGGCGGCGCAGCAGCCGTGCGACCACGAAGCCGCACACGATGCCCAGGACGACCAGCGCGACCATGTCGATGCCCCACTGGGTCGTGGTGTGCTCCCACAGCGGGTCGGTGTCCAGGGGCTGCTTGCCGTCCCACGGCGCCATCATGTGGCCGGAGCCCGGACCCAGGTCCAGCGTGGCACCGGCCGCGCCGACCGCCCAGCGGGACGGCATCAGCCAGGCGAACTGCTCCACACCCGGGGATCCGAAGATCTTGAACAGCACACCGGTGAAGACCACCTGCACGATGGCGAACATCACCAGCAGCGGCATCGTCTTCTCGGCGGTCTTCACCAGCGAGGAGATGACCAGGCCGAACATCATCGAGGTGAAGCCGATCGCGATCACGGCCAGGCACAGCTCGGCGGCCGGCGGCATCAGCAGCCCCTCCTCGGGCAGCTTCCGCGTAGAGAGGCCGATCGCGCAGATGATGACGCCCTGGAGGGCGGTGATCACGCCGAGCACGATCACCTTGGACATCAGATACGCCGAGCGGGAGAGGCCGACGGCCCGTTCCCGTTCGTAGATGACCCGCTCCTTGATCAGTTCTCGTACGGAGTTGGCCGCTCCGGTGAAACACATACCGACCACGAGGATCAGCAGGATCGTCCCGGCGGCCTGGTTGAACGAGCCCTTCGGCGCGAACTGGAGGCCGAACTTCGCCGGGATGACGACGCTCACCGCCCCCAGCACGGCGGGCAGGATCACCATCAGACCCATGAAGCCCCGGTCGGAACCGATCACCGACAGATAGCGGCGGATCAGCGTCCACAGCTGCGAGCCCCAGCTCTGCGGCTTCTGCATCCGGGTCGGCGGGGCCTGGACATGGACCGACTGCGGGGCCACGGAGTCGAGGTCCGCCGCGTACATCTGGTAGTGCTGCGAACCGCGCCAGCGGCCCGCCCAGTCGTAGTCGCGGTAGTTCTCGAACGCCGAGAAGACATCCGCCCAACTGTCGTAGCCGAAGAAGTTGAGCGCCTCGTCCGGCGGGCCGAAGTAGGCCACCGAGCCGCCCGGCGCCATCACCAGGAGCTTGTCGCACAGCGCCAGCTCGGCGACCGAGTGGGTGACCACCAGCACGGTGCGGCCGTCGTCGGCGAGACCGCGCAGCAGCTGCATCACATCGCGGTCCATGCCCGGGTCGAGACCCGAGGTCGGCTCGTCCAGGAAGATCAGCGACGGCTTGGTGAGCAGCTCCAGCGCGACCGAGACCCGCTTGCGCTGACCGCCGGAGAGCGCGGTGACCTTCTTCTCCCGGTGGATGTCCAGCTTGAGCTCGCGCAGCACCTCGTCGATCCGGGCCTCGCGCTCGGCCTCGGCGGTGTCACCGGGGAACCGGAGCTTGGCGGCGTAGCGCAGGGCCTTCTGGACGGTCAGCTCCTTGTGGAGGATGTCGTCCTGGGGCACCAGACCGATGCGCTGGCGCAGCTCGGCGAACTGCTTGTAGAGGTTCCGGTTGTCGTAGAGGACATCGCCCTGGTTGGCCGGGCGGTAGCCGGTGAGCGCCTTCAGCAGGGTGGACTTGCCGGAGCCGGACGGGCCGATGACCGCGACGAGGGACTTCTCCGGGACGCCGAAGGAGACGTCCTTGAGGATCTGCTTGCCGCCGTCGACCGTCACCGTCAAATGGCGGGCCGAGAAGGAGACCTCACCGGTGTCGACGAACTCCTCGAGACGGTCGCCGACCAGCCGGAAGGTGGAGTGACCGACGCCGACGGTGTCGGACGGGCCGATGATCTGCTGCCGGACCGGCTGACCGTTGACATAGGTGCCGTTGTGGCTGCCGAGGTCACGTATCTCGAAGCGGCCGTCGGGCAGCGCCTGGAACTCGGCGTGGTGGCGCGAGACCTGGAGGTCGGAGACGACCAGGTCGTTCTCCAGCGCACGGCCGATGCGCATCACCCGGCCGGCGGCCAGCTGGTGGAAGGTGGTCGGGCTGCGGTCGCCCTGGCCGGGCGCGGCGCCTGCCGGGCCGGAGGAGCCGGAGGGGCCGGCGCCGGGGACGTTCTGCGCGAGATTGCCCTGCGGGGCCTGGGGCTGCTGCTGCGGGGGCGCCTGCTGCGGCTGCTGATGGGGCGCCTGCTGCTGCGGGATGAACGCCTGAGGCTGCTGCTGCCAGCCTTGGGGCTGCGCCTGGGGCGGCTGCCCGCCCGGCTGCGGCCAACCGCCGGGGCCGGGCTGCTGAGGCGGCTGCTGGGCGGGGGGCTGCTGAGGCTGCTGGGCCTGCTGGGGCATGCCCATCGCCCCCTGCTGACCGTATGCGCCCGCGGCGCCCATCGAGGCACCGCTGCCGGAGACGCTGAGCCTGGGGCCGTCGGTGGCATTGCCGAGATGGACGGCCGAACCAGGGCCGATTTCCACCTGTTGAATTCTCTGGCCCTGTACATAGGTGCCGTTGGTGGAACCCTGATCCTCGATGATCCAACTGCGCCCGCCCCAGCGCACCGTGGCATGTCGCCAGGAGACCCTGGCGTCGTCCAGCACCATGTCGCCCTGCGGGTCACGCCCCAGGCTGTACGACCTCGACGGATCAAGTGTCCAGGTCTGTCCGTTCAATTCCAGTACGAGTTCCGGCACTCCATGCCCCACTAGTTGTCCCCCGAGTTCCCCCCTGACACAGGGAGTCTAGGGATGGCGAACATCGTGAGGAACTATTTCAGGCTCAGTCCCTTCATCGGAAGTCGGGCTTTGACAAGAGCGCATCTCGGGCGTCGTTGACTCATCCGAAAGGCCCTCGGAAAGTGGTAATGGCTGACGGATAGTGCGGATCATGGTTTATCCGGGCAACTCGCGATGATCGGGGAGTCGGCGATATGAGCGCGAGCGGTGGCGGACGAGGGCCCTGGGGACCCGCCCTCCTCTCCGCGATCGCGACGGTGAGCTGGGCGTTTCTGGCCATGGCCGGGATCGCCGCGCTCGGTCTGCATCTGATCGGCGCCGATGGCGCGGGCGCGCTCGGGCCGATGACCGCCGCGGCGACGGTGCTGGCGGTCGGAGGTTCCGTCACTCCTTATGGCGATGTGTCCGCCTTCGGGCTGGGGGGCGCCCAGGCCCACGCCGCCATCGACCTCGCGCCGCTCGGGGTGAGCCTGGTCGGTGCGCTGCTTCTGGGATGGCTGTTCGTACGGTCGTTACGGGTCGCGGGGGCGGTGATCGGCCGGGCCGAACTCGCCGTGCGCGCGGGCCTGGTGGCCGTGCTCTTCCTGCTGCTGCTCGCCGGGCTGACCTGGGTGGGCAACGATACGGTCACGATCGACGGCGCCACGCTCGTCCTCCACGGCCTGGACAGACGGGCCACCGAGCAGGATCTGCTGAGCCGACTCCCCGAGCAGCTGGGCGATATCGCGGAGATCGGCGGCGGGCTGCTGCCGGACCGGCTGGCCGAGCTCGTCGACGCCAAGGCGTCCGTCGGCTTCACCGTGGCGCCGGGCCGTTCGGTGCTGGGCGGCGCGGTGTGGGTCGTCGCCGTCCTGCTGCTCGCGCTGCTGGCCTCGCGCCGTACACCGCTGCCGCCGGGCGCGCGGGCGCTGCACCGCACGGTCCGGCCGGCGGTGTCGGCGATGTGCGGGGCGCTGGTGCTCGCGGTCGGCGCGGGCCTGGTGGCCGGGATCTACGCGGCGGTCGGGGACGACCGTCCAGGGCTGGTGCTCGGGTCGGCGCTGCTCGGCGCGCCCAACGGGGTGTGGATCGGCGTACCGCTGGGGCTGTTCGTCCCCTGGTACGGCAGGGCGAGCGGCGCGCTGAGGCGGGTGCTGCCCGATCCCGTGGACGGTCTGCTCGCCGGGCCGGGCGGGGAGCGGATCACGGTGGCGCGGCTGGCCGAGCTCGACGGACGGGTCTGGCTGCTCGTGGCCGCGAGCGTGCTGCTGATGCTCACCGCCGGGGTGCTCACCGCGGCCCGTACGCCCGTGGGGAGCCCGCGGCCGCTCGCCTTCGCGGGGTGGTGTGCGCTGCGGCTGGGCGTGGTGACCGCGGTCGCGCTGCCGCTGCTGGTGGGGCTGACCCGGGTCTCGGCGGGGGCGAGCCTGTCGGTGCTCGGCTTCGACGCCTTCGGGGCCGGGCTGGAGCTGCACGGGAACGCTCCGCTCGCACTGGCCCTGGGTGCGGGGTGGGGCGCGGCGGCGGGGGCCGCCGGAGCGTTCGCGGCCTGGGCCACGGGCGCGGCGGGCCGCCGGGCCGCGGCGCTCGCGCGCGAGGACGTGGCGGCCGCCGCGGCCGCCACGCGGCGGCAGGACGGAGAGGCAGGGGCGAAAGGGGAGGAGGGCGGGGAGGGCGAGGGCCACGACGGCGGGCGCGGCCCATGACCTCGCCGATCATGCGAGGGGTGACCTCACGGCGACCGGGACATGAACGTTCCGCCTCGGCTTGCCGTCCACGGTGCGGGCTGCCGCGCGCGGCGCGCGAACAGCCGGATACGGTGGGAGGACCATGAGCGCATCGCGGATCCCCCCTGTCACCGCCGTCCCGGACGATGATGTCCCCACCCTCCTTGTCAAGATCTTCGGCAAGGACCGTCCCGGTATCACCGCCGGGCTCTGCGACACCCTGGCCGCCTACGGCGTGCACATAGTCGACATAGAGCAGGTCGTCACCCGGGGCCGTATCGTGCTGTGCGTCCTGGTCACGGCCCCCAAGGCCGATGGGGCGGAGGGCGATCTGCGGGCCACCGTGCACAGCTGGGCGGAGTCGATGCGGCTCCAGGCCGAGATCATCTCCGGCCGGGGCGACAACCGGCCGCGTGGCACGGGCCGCTCGCACGTCACCGTGCTGGGCAATCCGCTGACCGCCGAGTCGACGGCCGCCATCGCCTCCCGGATCACCGGCACCGGCGGCAATATCGACCGCATCTTCCGGCTGGCGAAGTATCCGGTGACGGCCGTGGAGTTCGAGGTGTCCGGCGCCGAGACGGAACCGCTGCGCACCGCGCTGGCCATCGAGGCCGCCGACATCGGCGTCGATGTGGCCGTGGTGGCGTCGGGGCTCCAGCGCCGGGCCCAGCGACTGGTGGTCATGGACGTGGACTCCACCCTGATCCAGGACGAGGTGATCGAGCTCTTCGCCGCGCATGCGGGCTGTCAGGCCGAGGTCGCCGAGGTCACGGCCCGGGCGATGCGCGGTGAGCTGGACTTCGAGCAGTCGCTGCACGCACGGGTCGCGCTGCTGGCCGGGATCGACGAGTCCGTGGTGCAGAAGGTGCGCGCCGAGGTCCGGCTCACGCCCGGCGCCCGTACGCTGATCCGCACCCTCAAGCGCCTCGGCTATCAGGTGGGCGTGGTCTCCGGCGGCTTTACACAGGTCACCGACGATCTCAAGGAGCGTCTTGGGCTGGACTTCGCCTCCGCCAACACCCTGGAGATCGTGGACGGCAAGCTGACCGGCCGGGTGATCGGCGAGGTGGTGGACCGGGCGGGCAAGGCCCGGCTGCTGCGGCGCTTCGCCGCCGAGGCGGGGGTTCCGCTGGTGCAGACGGTCGCGATCGGCGACGGGGCCAACGACCTGGACATGCTGAACGCGGCCGGGCTCGGCGTCGCCTTCAACGCCAAGCCGGTGGTCCGGGAGGCCGCGCACACCGCCGTGAACGTGCCGTTCCTCGACACCGTGCTGTATCTGCTGGGCGTGACCCGCGACGAGGTCGAGGCGGCGGACGCACACGAGGACTGACCCACGAGAACTGGCGCACGAGGACTGACCCACGAGGGCTTGAACGCGCCCGCGACGCGCACCGGCCCCGACGCGCACCGGCCCCCGGCTCCCCGACGACGTACGACGGCGGAGCGGGGGCCGGTGCGCCGGGATCACGCCCGGGGCATCACCCGGGGATCACTCGTGGGGCGCCCAGAAGCTGGTGAGACGTCCGCAGCCGAGCTCGACCGACTTCCACGAACCGCTGAAGGTCACGACCGCGAACGCGGAGGTGGGGAAGGCACCGCGGTCCATGCGCTCCTTGGCACCCTCGTCGGCCTCGCCCGCCAGCGCGTCGGCGAGGCCGTGCATCCCGGGGTTGTGGCCGAGGACCATCAGGTCGGTGATGTCGTCGGCGGTCTCGTTGATCACCTCGATGAGCTGACCGACCGGGGCGTCGTACAGCCGCTCCTCGTAGACGGTCTTGGGGCGCCGCGGCAGCTCATGGACCACCAGCTTCCAGGTCTCGCGGGTGCGCAGCGCGGTGGAGCAGAGGGTGAGTTCGGGGGTGAGACCGGCCTCCGCGATCCGGCGCCCGGCGATCGGGGCGTCCTTGCGGCCGCGCTCCGCGAGCGGGCGCTCATGGTCGGCCACCTGGGGCCAGTCGGCCTTGGCGTGTCGAAGGAGGACAATCCTGCGGGGCACATCGACGCTCATGCGTCCCAGCTTCGCATGAATCGGTGCAGGAGGCGCAGGGTGTTGGAACGACCTCGTCAAACGTGAGCACACCCGCGATACCGGCGGACACGGCTGATCACCACGGCCTACGGTGCTCACCCCACCGCGTCCCCGAAGGCCCGGTGCACCAACTGCACGACCTGCGAGACCGGCCCGGAGCCGCCGCTCTCGGCATGGGCGGCGGTGGGCCCGGTGAGCAGAAGCAGCAACGCCCCGAAGGCCACCGCCGGCAGAGCGACGGCCCACCACGGCAGCCGGGCGTCCACGCCGCTGACCGACGGGTGTACGGACCGGGTACGCGTGCGGGCGGACATGGGATCGCCTCCGGATCGCCGAACGTGTCGTTGGTTCGACGGTACGGAGCGTGCGGCGCCGCTCCCATCCGGTGAGCCACCCAGTTACCCCTGAGCCCAGCCCCCTAAGGGATGGTGGGGCCAGCCCCACCATCCGCTCCTCCGCACCAGGTCAGGGCGAGGCGAGGGTGGCGATCACGGCGATGATCGCGGTGATGCCCAGCATCACGCCGAAGATGATGAGGAGCTTCTTCTGGCCGTTCGGGGGGTTCTCATCGAGCACTGGCATGGCACCAGTGTCCCACCCCCGGTACGCGGCACCGATCAGCCCTCGTCCTCGAGGGTGCGGTCGCGTCCGGCCAGTACGCCCGCGACGATCTGCGGCACCATGAACCCGGCCATCAGCGCGAGGGGCTGCCCCCAGCCGCCGCTGTGCTGGTAGAGCACGCCGACCAGCAGCGGGCCCGGGATGGACAGCAGATAGCCGACGCTCTGCGCGAAGGCCGACAGCCGGACCACGCCCGCGTGGGTCCTCGTCCGCATGCCGATCATGGTGAGGGCCAGCGGGAAGGCGCAGTTGGCGACGCCGAGCAGCAGGGCCCACAGCCAGGCGCCCTCCGCCGGGGCCAGCCACAGCCCGCCATAACCGACGAGCCCGAGGACACCGAGGATGACGACCAGGACGCCCTGATGCCGCAGCCGGGCGGCGATCCGCGGCAGGACGAAGGCGAGCGGCACGCCCATCGCCATCATCACGGCCAGCAGCAGACCGGAGGTGGAGGCGGAGACCCCGGCGTCCCGGAAGATCTGCGGCATCCAGCCCATGGAGATGTACGCGGCGGTGGCCTGGAAGCCGAAGAAGACGGCCATCGCCCAGGCCAGCGGGGAGCGGGCGATGCGGATCGCGGGCCCGTCGGCCGGGGCGGCGGCGGTCTCGGCGACCGCGGCCGGGGCGCCCGTATCGGTATCCGTGCCCGTGCGCGTGCCCGTACCGCCGCCTGTCTCGGAGCCGCCCGCCTCCGAGGCGCTCGCCACCGAGGCGCTCGCGACCGGACCGTTCGCCCCCGGGCCGTTCGCCTCCGGGCCACTCTCCGCGCCGCTCGTACGGTCGCGGGCGAGGAACAGCCAGGGCACCAGCGCCACGGCGGCGAGCAGCGCCCACACCCCGAGCCCGGCCCGCCAGGAGCCGCCCAGCGCGTCGGTCATCGGCACGGTGACCGCGGCGGCGACGGCCGTGCCCAGCGACAGGCCCATCGAGTACAGCCCGGTCATCGCGCCGACCCGGTCCGGGAACCAGCGCTTGACGATCACCGGCATCAGGACGTTGCTCACCGCGATCCCGGCCAGGGCCAGCGCGCTGGCCGCCAGGAAGACCACGGTCCCGCCGGCGAAGGGGCGCAGCAGCAGACCGGCGGCGATGGCGGCGAGCCCGGCGCACACGACGGCGCCCGGCCCCCAGCGCCGGGCCAGCCGGGGCGCGGTGAAACCGAAGAGCGCGAAGCACGCCGGGGGCACGGAGGTGAGCACTCCGGCGACGGTGCCGCTCATCCCGAGGCCGTCCCGGACCTCCTCGAGCAGTGGGCCGAGGGTGGTGACCGCGGGGCGGAGGTTGAGCGCGGCGAGCAAGAGCCCCGCCGCCATGACGCGGCCGCGCCATGGCGAGGCCGCGCGGCGCGGTCCTCCCGGTTCCGCCGGGCTGGGCGCGGAGGCGGCGGTGTCGAGCGTCGCGAGATCGTCAGACGGGGACGTATGCATGCCGACCATCATAGAATCATGGGATGAATGCTCGTCCAGTGGCGAACGACCACCCGGTGACACCCGGACGGCATCATGATGGAAAGGCCCGTTCGCCCACTTCGGGCCGTGTCCGCCGCACGCACAGTCGTACGCACAGGAGAGTCATGCCGCTGACCTCGCCCCGGCGTTCCGCCCTCGCCGACCAGGTGATCGCCCAGCTGCGCGCCCAGATCACCTCGGGCGAATGGCCGGTGGGCTCGCGGATTCCCACCGAGCCCGAGCTGGTCGAGCAGCTGGGGGTGGCGCGCAACACCGTACGGGAGGCCGTGCGCGCCCTCGCGCACAACGGGCTGCTGGACATCCGCCAGGGCTCGGGCACCTATGTGCTGGCGACCAGCGAACTGGCCGGGGTGATGCACCGCCGCTTCGCCGCCGCCGACCCCCGCCATGTGGCCGAGCTGCGCAGCGCCCTGGAGACCAAGGCGGCCCGGCTGGCCGCGGAGCGCCGTACCGAGCAGGACCTCAAGCAGCTGGACGCACAGCTGGACCGGCGCGAGCGGGCCTGGGAGGGGGGCGATCCGGACGCCTTCGTCGAGGCGGACGCCACCTTGCACATGGCGGTCGTGGCCGCGTCGCACAACGATGTGCTGGAGGAGCTGTACGCGGACCTGGGCGCGGTCGTACGGGACTTCCTGCGCGCGGACGTGGGCGGCGGGATGGGCCCGGACGCGTATGTGGACCACGGACGGTTGGTGGAGGCGATCCGGGAGGGCGACGGGGAGCGGGCGGCGGCCGAGGCCAGCACCCATCCGTTCGGCTGTCGCTTCCGCGGCTGCTGAGCGACCGGGGGCGGCCGGAAGCGGGTGGCGCTCAGATGGGACCCGGCGCTCAGCGGTGATGGCTCACCCAGGCTTTCCGTATCTCCTTCCAGCAGCGCTCGGCGAGCCGCACATGTTCGGCCGGACCGACCTCCACCGGGCGGGTGTCCATGTCGGGGTCCCACCAACGGGCGCATTCGACGTGCAGCTGCACCCGGTCGGCGCCGGGATTGGGATTGAAGCAGTCGGTGGTGGCGTGCGAGCCGCGTACCGAGGTGCTGCACGCGGCCTCGCGCGGCCGGGGCCGTTCCTGTGCGGCGGAGCTGGAGGCGGCGATGACCAGACCCACCGTGGCGACGAGCAGCAGCGCGGCCGCGACACGGCGGGTCGTACGCATGCGGGACCTCCTCGGCCGTGCCGCTGGCGCCGGCGCTCCGGTCGGTGAGTCGGTTCGTCGTCGTGTCTCCACAGTGCGTGGATCCACCACCCATACGCGCGTCCTGCTCCCCCGTACGGGTGAACGCGCACGCGGAACGGCCGCCGCCCCGGACCCGCTGGTTCGCGGGGTGGGACGGCGGCCGTCGCGCGGAAACGCCGTGGGCTCAGGCGCCCATCATGTGCACACCGCCGTCGACATGCACGATCTCGCCGGTGGTGCGCGGGAACCAGTCGGAGAGCAGGGCCACGACACCGCGGCCGGCCGGCTCCGGGTCGGTGAGGTCCCAGCCGATCGGGGCCCGGTGGTTCCACACGTCCGCGAGCTCCTCGAAGCCGGGGATGGACTTCGCGGCCATGGACTTGATAGGCCCGGCCGAGACCAGGTTGCAGCGCACGTTCTGCTCGCCGAGGTCGCGGGCGAGGTAGCGGCTGGTGGACTCCAGCGCGGCCTTGGCCACGCCCATCCAGTCGTACTTCGGCCAGGCGAACTGGGCGTCGAAGGTCAGGCCGACGATCGAGCCGCCGCGCGGCATCACCGGCAGGCACGCCATGGTGAGCGCCTTGAGGGAGTAGGCCGAGACATGCACGGCCGTGCCGACGTCCTCCCAGGTGCCGCCGAGGAAGTTGAACGCGCCCTGCGGGCCGAAGGCGATGGAGTGCACCACGCCGTCGAGGCCGACACCCTCGCCCAGGTGCTCGCGCACCTTGTCGGCCAGGCCGTCCAGCTGCTCCTGGTTCTGCACATCCAGCTCGATGACCGGGGCGGGCTTGGGCAGCCGCTTGGCGATCCGCTCCACGAGGGAGACCCGGCCGAAGCCGGTGAGGATGACCTCGGCGCCCTCCTCCTGGGCCAGCTTGGCGGCGTGGAAGGCGATGGACGACTCGGTGATGACGCCCGTGACCAGGATGCGCTTACCGGCGAGAATTCCACTCATGACGTTCAGTGACCCATGCCCAATCCGCCGTCGACAGGGATGACGGCTCCGGTGATGTACGCGGCCTCGTCGGAGGCCAGGAAGCGGACCGAGGCGGCGATCTCCTCGGGCTGCGCGTAACGCGCGAGCGGTACCTGCTTCACAATGTTCTCGCGCTGATCGTCGCTGAGCGCGCGCGTCATGTCCGTGTCGACGAAACCGGGCGCGACCACATTGACGGTGATGTTGCGCGAGCCCAGCTCACGGGCGAGGGAGCGGGCGAAGCCCACCAGGCCGGCCTTGGACGCGGCGTAGTTCGCCTGACCGGCCGAACCCATCAGCCCGACGACCGACGAGATCAGCACCACGCGCCCCTTACGGGCCCGCAGCATCCCCCGGTTGGCCCGCTTGACCACGCGGAACGTACCGGTGAGGTTGGTTTCGAGGACGGCGGTGAAGTCCTCCTCGGTCATCCGCATCAGCAGCTGGTCACGGGTGACCCCGGCGTTGGCCACCAGGACCTCGACCGTGCCGTGCTTCTCCTCGATCTCCTTGTACGCCTGCTCGACCTGCTCCGGCTCGGTGATGTCGCACTGGACGGCGAGGAAGCCGGCCGGCGGCTCACCGGACCGGTAGGTGATGGCGACCTTGTCGCCAGCGTCGGCGAAGGCACGGGCGATGGCGAGGCCGATGCCGCGGTTGCCTCCGGTGACGAGAACCGAGCGGCTCAAGGGACCACCTTCTCTTGTCGATCTGCGTCGATGTCTCTGTGTCGACGTCGACGTTGCGTCGAAGTCGTGCAGGACGTCACAGCGCGTGCCGTCCCCTACCCCCGCAAACTATCGGTCCGAGGCCGTCGAGGAGGAATCCGGCGCCCACAGGGGCAGGTGCCCCTCCCTGTTGACTTCCTACAGAAACCCGGTGCCTGTCCGGCTCGGCATCCGGGCCCAGTGTCGGCGGCACGCCGCCTCGCCTCACGCGGGCGCGGATTCAGCCGAGGGTCGGGTAGTCGGTGTAGCCGCGGTGATCGCCACCGTAAAAGGCGGTGGGGTCGGGGGTGTTGTACGGGCCGCCGGCGGCGAGGCGCGCCGGAAGGTCGGGGTTGGCCAAGAACAGCGCGCCGAAGGCGATCAGGTCGGCCGTGCCGTCCTCCACCAGCTTCAGCTCACCGGGCCCGGTGGGCTCGCTGCCGGTGAACGGGTTGAGGATGAAGGTGCCGGGCCACTCCTTGCGCAGGCGTACGGTCAGGTCGCGTACGCCCGGCGCCTCCATCTGGTGCAGATAGGCCAGGCCCAGCGGGGCCAGCCGAGCCACCAGGGCGCCGTAGGTCTCCTGAAGTCCCTCCTCGGCGATGTCGTTGAAGGGGTTGCCCGGTGAGAGGCGGAAGCCCACCTTGTCCCCGCCGATGGCCTCGGCCGCCGCGGTCGCCACCTCGACCGCGAAGCGGATCCGGCCGTCGGCCGAGCCGCCCCAGGCGTCGGTGCGCCGGTTGGCGTTGGAGGCGAGGAACTGGTGGACCAGATAGCCGTTCGCCCCGTGGATCTCCACCCCGTCGAACCCGGCGGCGACCGCGTTGCGCGCCGCGGCCGCGAAGTCCTCGACGGTACGGACGATCTCGGCCTCGGTCAGTTCCCTGGGGGTGATGAAGTCCTTGGGGCCCTCATGGGTGAACACCTGCCCCTGCGGCGCCACCGCGGACGGGGCGACCGGCACCAGGCCGTCCGGCAGCAGGGCGGGGTGGCCGATGCGGCCGGTGTGCATCAGCTGCGCGAAGATCACCCCGCCCTCGCGGTGCACGGCGTCGGTCACCTTCCGCCAGGCCGCGACCTGGTCGGCCGAGTGCAGACCGGGGGTGTCGGGGTAGCCCTGCCCGACCACCGAGGGCTGGATGCCCTCGGTGACGACGAGCCCGGCGCTCGCCCGCTGCGCGTAGTAGGTCGCCATCAGATCCGTCGGGCTCGCTCCCGGGCCGTGGGCGCGGCTGCGGGTCATCGGGGCCATCGCGATGCGGTTGGTCAGGCGGGTGCCGCTCAGGTCGTACGGGTCGAATGCCGTCGCCATGATCACTTTCCTTGTCCAACGGAGGCCGCCGCACGGCGCGGTGACCAATTACCTGCCCGAACAAGTAAGTGATGGCAACTCATTCCCGGGCGACTGTGAGCTGCGTCACCATGAGCGCACTTGGGGCGGCGGCATCCGAGCACCCGCCTCCACCCGGTCCACAAGGAGCCGCGCTAGGCTGGTACCTGTTCGAGCAGCTACAAACCGCGGCGAGAGACGGCGAAGGGCATATGAGCGAGCCGAGACACATGGCCGGGAAGGCGCCGGCCGAGGCCGCGACGGCGGCGGCCGGGGTGCCGATGCCGGCCTCCGTCCGGGCCGGCGCCATGAGCCACGCGATCTTCCGGGTGGCCCGTCTGCACCGCATGCTCGCCGGGCAGCTGCTGCGCCGCGTCGGCCTCCACACCGGCCAGGAACTGGTCATGATGCAGCTCTGGGACCGCGGCCCCCAGCGCCAGACCGACCTGGTCCGCCTGCTCGGCTCCGACGCCGCCACCATGACCCGCACCATCCGCCGCCTGGAGCACGCCGGCTTCGTCCGCCGCTGCCCCTGCGCCGACGACAAGCGCGTCACCATCATCGAACCCACCACCGCCAGCCTCGCCCTGCGCCACGAGGTGGAACAGATCTGGGCGGAGCTCGAGCGCGGCGTCACCGACGATCTGACCCCGGATCAGCAGACCGAGGCCATCGACGTCCTGGAGCGCATCGAGCAGAGCCTCGCCCGCGCCGCCGAACGCAACGCCTGAGGCCGGGCACGGCCCCTCCGGCGCCCCGAGCCGCCCCACCGGGTCCCACACCGGGCGGCGCCCCTTGCTTCACCCCTTGCCTCACCCCTTGTTTCAACTCTTGCCTTAACTCTTGACGAGTCTGGTTCAGACCTTTAAGTTCACGCATCGCCCAGCTGCGAAAGCCATGACTCTGCGGTGGTGAACAACCCGCTCCGCAGCCGTGTCGGCATGGGCCGTCAGTGTCCAGTTCCCCCACCCGTGACAGCGGCATCATCCGTTACAGCGAGGAGCACGCATGCGGAAAAGCGGAGACATCAGATCGTTCAGGACGCCATCCGTGGCCATACGGCTGCTGGTGCTGCTGGCCACGCTGCTGGGGCTGGCGGTGGCCCCCGTCCACGCGACGGCGCGCGGCGCGGCCGCGCCGTTCAAGGTGTTGGCCCTCTACAACGGGACCTGGGACGCCGCGCACATCAACTTCGTCCATGAGGCGAACGACTGGTTCCCCCAGCAGGCGGCCCAGAACGGCTTCACCTATACGGCGAGCAACGACTGGAACCAGCTCGCCGACGGCAGGGTGGACGACTACAAGGTAGTGCTGTTCCTGGACGACCTGCCGCAGACCGCCGCCCAGCGGTCAGGGTTCGAGCGCTATATGCGTGCGGGCGGCGCCTGGATGGGGTTCCATGTGGCGGCCTTCACCACCGAGGCGCAGAACTGGCCCTGGTACCACGATCAGTTCCTCGGCAGCGGCAACTTCAAGTCCAACACCTGGGGGCCGACCACGGCCACCCTGCGGGTCGAGGACCGCACCCATCCGTCCACCAAGGCGCTGCCCGCCACCTTCACCTCGTCGGTCAGCGAGTGGTACAGCTGGTCGAAGGACCTCCGGCAGAACCCGGACATCAAGATCCTGGCCTCCGTCGACCCGAGCAGCTTCCCGCTCGGCACCGACCCCAACCAGACCTGGTACGACGGCTATTACCCGATCCTGTGGACGAACAGCAAGTACAAGATGCTGTACGCGAACTTCGGGCACAACGCGATGGACTACGAGCACAACACCCCCCTGTCGTCCACCTTCGACAGCGCGACACAGAACCGGTTCCTGCTCGACGGGCTGAAGTGGCTCGGCGGTGCCGGGTGACTTCCGGCCGGTGGACCGCGCGGATCTGACCCCGCGGACCTGACCCCGCGTGGAACGCTCTCCAGGGGCCGTCCCGGACAACCGGGGCGGCCCTGTCGTCTCATCACACCGAGCCGCGTGCCGGTCACCCGTGGTGTCGGCCAACTGTGTGAAGATAGCCCTCATGTTTGGCGGAGGGGGCGGCAGGCCGCCTGGTCAGGGCGGCCGGACAACGCTGGCGGACCTCGTCCGCCAGGAGACCGCCGCGCGGATGTCGGAGCCGGAGAAGTGGGCGGCGCTCCGGGGAGCTCGGCTGTACTTCCAGCGGCCCGAGGACCCGGGCTTCCTGGTCTCGGAGACCGCCGAAGACGGCCCGTTCGTGCCGGTCTTCACCTCGCTCGAAGGGCTCGCGCGCTTCGCGGGGGCGTGCGGCTGGGCGTCCACGACGGCCGAGGACCTGGTGGGCCTGCTGCCCGAGGGCGTACGGGCGTTGGTGGATCCCCTGGGTGAGCGCCCCTTCCTGCTGGACGCGCGGACGCTGCGCGACGCGGAGGGCCCCGGAGCGGAGCACCCCGGCACGGAGAGCCCCGGCACGGAGAGCCCCGGCACGGAGAGCCCCGGAGCCGAGCACCGGCAAGCGCGAGGCCAGGAAGCGGAAGACCCCGAGGAGAGGGCCGACGGTGGCGGATCCTGACGCCTGGAATGCGAACCGCGCCCCCAGCGAGGGCGGCGAAGACGGCAAATACGGCGGCAATGAGGGCGCCGACGGTTACAAGATCGAGATCGCCTCCGTGCAGGGCTTGATCACCCCGCTGGAGGAGTCGGTGGTCGGGGCCCGGTCGGTGAAGAACGGCCAGGAGAAGCTGACCGCCTATCTCCAGCACTGTGGCGCGCCCGAACTCCTCCAGTCCGGCAAGGGGTTCATCGAGGCGTGGGGCTTCGGCATGGGCGAGCTGGCGGATCACGCGGATGTGGTGGTGGAGCGGCTGTACGAGGCGATAGCCGGATACATGCTGGCTGATCTGCTGCGGGTGAAGGACTTCTGGCCCTCGGACGAGAACATGGCCAAGCTGCCCTCGGGCGGGGCGGCCAAGTGGTCCTGGGAGCACGTGGGCGCGCCGGAGATGGAGAAGCGCCCGGAGGATTCGGCGTTGTCGAAGATGACCCGCAAGTGGCTGAGTGAATACGAGGACGAGTCCTGATGGGCGATCCGGACGCGGGGCGGGCCCCGCAGATACGGATACCGGTCGACGCCAAGCCCAAGGATCTGATCCCCGGTAACCCGGACGACATCGACGACCTGGTGGTGGAGCTGCGCGCGTACGCGGGCGCCTTCCAGGACGGCAAGGACAAGCTGAGACCGCTGGACCTGGCGGACTGGTCGGGCAAGGGCGCGAGCGAGTTCCGGAAGTCGGTCGACCGGCTGCCGAAGGAACTCACCTCCGGCCATGACCAGTTCACCCATGCGGCCAGTGCGCTGGCGGCGTACGCCACCAAGCTGCGGTCGGTGCAGAAGCGCTGCGAGCCGATCATCGAGGACGCGGACGCGGCACGGGCGGCGTCCAAGGCGCACAACAAGAAGGTCGAGGCGTACAACGACGCGGTGACGCGCGGCGATGAGCAGCTGCCGGAGAAGCCTTCACAGACCGATCCTGGCATCTCCTCGATGGAGGGGTGTATCGGTCGGCTGGACAAGCTGATCGAGGAGTTGCAGCTGGTCGTCGACGCGTCGAAGAAGAAGATCGACAAGGCGGCGGAGAAGGCCCCCGACAAGCCGAGCAACTGGCAGAAGGTCGGGGACGGCTTCAAGGACGGGCTGTGGAAGGTCCACCACGGAATCCTGGGCGCGGCCGAGCTCCCCGCCTCGCTCCTCACGGGCGACGCCAAGGGCTTCGCGATGCAGCTGGCCGGTATGGCGGACGGCGCGGCCTACGCGGCCCAGCACCCCAAGGAGTTCGCGAAGGCGGTCACCAACTGGGACATGTGGTCCAAGGACCCGCTGCGCGCGGCGGGCGAGATCACCCCGTCGCTGCTGCTCGCCCTGGCCACGGGCGGTGCGAGCGCCCTGCGCAAGGGGCTCCAGACCGGCAGGACCGCCGCCCAGCGGCTGGCGGTCCGTAAGCAGGCCCTGGGCCGGGACGGCGAGGCGTCCCGCCGCGCGGACAGCGAGGGCACCCACGACCGCCACACCCACGACCGGGACTGCGAGGACGACCCGGTCGACGTCGCCACCGGCGAGATGGTCCTGCCCGCCACGGACGTGACCCTGCCCGGGGCGCTCCCCCTGGTCCTGGAGCGCACCTTCGTCTCCGGGCACACCTGCGGCGGCTGGTTCGGCCGCACCTGGGCCGCCACGCTCGACCAGCGGCTGGAGCTGGACGCGGACGGGATCGTGTTCGTCACGGCCGACGGGATGGTGCTGCGCTACGGGGTGCCGACGCCCGGGGAGGACGTGTACCCCGCGCGGGGTCCGCGCTGGCCGCTGCGCTGGGACGGCACGGCGGGCGGCACGATGCGGGTCGAGGTGCCCGAGCAGGGCCGCACGCTGCACTTCGCTCCGCTGACCGTCCTGGGCGGTCCCGAGGGCGGTCCCACGGGCGGTCCCACGGGCGGCAATGAGCTGCCCCTGGAGACGATCGAGGACCGCAACGGCCGGTCCATCACCTTCGGCTACGACGAGGACGGCACCCCGCGCGAGGTGGCGCACTCCGGTGGGTATCGCATCGCGATCGACACCGATCCGGAGCTGTCGCGCATCACGGGGCTGCGGCTGCTGGGCGTCGGCGGCGGCGGCAGGGAGGGCGAGGGCACCACGCTGGTCTCCTTCGGCTACAACGCCGCGGGCGACCTGACCGAGGTCTTCAACTCCGCCGCCGAGCCGATGCGGTTCACCTACGACGACCAGCACCGGGTCACCTCATGGACCGACCGCAACGGCACCAGCTTCGGATACGTCTATGACCACCGGGGCCGGGTGCTGCGCACCATCGGCTCGGACGACATGATGACCGGCCGCTTCCACTACGACGAGGCGTCCCGCACCACCGTCTACACCGACTCGCTCGGCCACCGCGTCACGTATGTCTTCGACGAGGCGTACCGGGCGGTGGCCCGCACCGACGCCCTGGGCCACACCACCCGCACCGAATGGGATCCGGGGCCGGCCCGTCGACCGCTCTCGGTGACCGACCCGCTGGGCCACACCACCCGTTACGCGTACGACGACTCCGGCAATCTGATCCGCGTCGACCGCCCGGACGGCACGGCGGCCACGGCCACGTACGACGCGTACGGCCTGCCGCTGGAGGTCCGCGAGCCGGACGGCGCCGTGTGGCGCCACGCCTATGACGAACGGGGCAACCGCGTCCGGACAACGGACCCCGCGGGCGCCGAGACGCACTACACGTACGACGAGTCGGGGAGCCCGACCTCGGTCACCGACGCGCTGGGCCACACCACGCATGTCGTATGCGACGCGGCGGGCCTGCCGGTGGAGGTCACCGACGCCCTGGGCAACACGACCACCGTCCGCCGGGGCACCCACGGCCGCATCACCCGCGTCACCGACCCCCTGGGCCATGTCACCCGCCAGGGCTGGACCATCGAGGGCAAGCCCGCCTGGCGCACCCGGCCCGACGGCACCCGCGAGACCTGGGCCTGGGACGCCGAGGGCAACCTCACCGAACACACCGACCCGGCGGGCAACACCACCCGCCACACTCACACCCACTTCGACCTCCCGGCGACGCGGACCGACCCGGACGGGGCGAGGTACGCCTTCGCGTACGACACCGAGCTGCGGCTGACGGCGGTGACCAATCCGCAGGGGCTGAGCTGGACCTACGCCTACGACGGGGCCGGGCGGCTCACCTCCGAAACCGACTTCAACGGCCGCACGCTGTCGTACGAGCACGATGCGGCGGGCCGCCTGATATCCCGGGCGAACGGCGCGGGCGAGGCGCTGACCTACACGCGTGACGCGCTGGGCCGCACGGTCGCCACGCGCATCGTCGGCCAGGCCGATGGCACGGAGACGACGTTCGCGTACGACGCGGCGGGCCGTCTGATCCGGGCGGCGAACCCTGACACGGAGCTGAGCCGTACGTATGACGCGCGGGGGCGCGTTCTGACCGAGACGGTGGGCGGTCGTACGACGTCGTACGCATACGACGCGGCGGGCAACCGCACCGAGCGGATCACCCCGAGCGGCCTGCGGTCGGCGTGGACGTACGACGCGGCCGGCCGCCCCACGTCCCTCACCACGGCGGACAACTCCCTGCACTTCGCCTACGACGCCGCGGGCCGCGAGACGACACGCACCTTCGGCGACGACGTGACCCTGACCCAGGCGTGGGACGCCCTGGACCGCCTGACGACCCAGACGCTGACCCACGCTTCCGGCGCGGCGCGGCTGCTGCAACACCGGGCGTACGCCTACCGCCCGGACGACCACCTCACCGAGATCCGCGAGCTGACGTCCGGCACCCGCCGCTTCGACCTCGACCCGCTCGGCCGGGTGACGGCGGTGCACGCCCACGGCTGGACCGAGACCTACGCCTATGACCCGGCGGGCAACCTCACGCACGCCACGGCCCCGGGCCATGAGTCGTCCGGCGACCGGGAGTTCACCGGCACGGTGATCCACCGCGCGGGCCGCACGTCGTACGAGCACGACGCCCAGGGCCGCCTGATCCGCCGCACCCGCAAACTCCTCAACGGCCAGACCCGCACCTGGACCTACACCTGGAACGCGGAAGACCGCCTGACAGCCGCGACAACCCCGGACGGCGACCGCTGGCACTACACGTACGACCCGTTGGGCCGCCGCACGGCCAAGCAGCGGCTGGCGGAGGACGGCACGGCCGCCGACCGAATCGACTTCACCTGGGACGGCACCCGCCTGGCGGAGCAGACGGCGGCGGCCGACGGCACGACGCTGACGTGGGACTACGCCCCGGAAACCCACCGCCCCCTGACCCAGACCGAGCACGACGAGACCGACGCCCGCTTCCACGCCATCATCACGGACCTGGTCGGCACCCCCACGGAGTTGGTCACCCCCGATGGCACCCTCGCCTGGCAGCACCGCACCACCCTGTGGGGCACCCCCCTCCCCGCCCCACCCGGCTCGGCCGACTGCCCCCTCCGCTTCCCCGGCCAATACGCCGACCCGGAAACCGGCCTCCACTACAACTACTTCCGCCACTACGACCCGGAAACGGCCCGCTACGTCTCCCCAGATCCTCTGGGCCTCGCGCCCGCCCCCAACCCGGCGGCCTACGTCCACAACCCCCACAAGTGGGCCGATCCCTTCGGCCTCGCACCGGAGTGCGGCAATAAGTGGAGTGGTCCAGGGTCTAGAACACCATCAGAGGCTGGCATAAGCCCGAACGATGCTCGGCGAATTCAAAATGCTGCCGACAAAGCAGGGCAACCCATCATTGTGGTTGGAAGCCGCGCGGGCGGAACGGCCAACCCTGCATCTGACTGGGATTACATCCTATCCGGCCCATCCAGGACTCGACACAGCGTCCAGAATTCCCTGCCACGAGGAACGGGTGACGGTGAAGGCAGTGGACGCGGCCGAGACTTCTGGCAGACTTATAACTCAAACCGGCCAGACTATGCAGAGCTGGAAACGGATAAGCCATATGTCGTATTCGAGCCAGGAAGTGGGTGATCACTTGAAAGAGTCGGAGCGAATGATCAATGAGGTGGCCCAAAGGCTACGCGGCATGGACGAGGCCGTGAGCTGGTTCAGTTCGCTGGACCAGACCGAGCAGCGAGCGGTGCTGCAAGAGGTGGTTCGTTACTCGATGCAGGCGCACGCAACAGCAGAGGACGGACGAAACGGCCTGGCACAGTCGGGGGTGAAGCCGACGATGACCCCTGCCGTCTTGATTGTTCGAGAACCAATCCTCGAACAGATGGGTAAGATCATCAACCTTCCGCCAAATGAGTACATGAAGTCCTTCCGCGTACTTCTCTCGACGTTCGCAGTCGCTGACACGCGGCGAAGAGAAACAGAGTGTCGAGGCGTGTGCAATCACGCCTGGCACAACCTGTGAATTCCACGGTGAAGCATACGGCGCGTCTCTCCGTAGATTACGAGTGCTATCCCGTGTGGGTCGTGACCGAACAAGGACTGGATAACGTAGCGCCCGACTCGCTTCCTCTCAGCAAGCAGCTCGTCGAGGATCTGGACCGCTGGGGCGACGAGTACGAGGCAACCTACAACCGGGATGCCGCCGTCGGGGCCGACAGAGCTGCCCCCGAACCCCGGCGTCCAGGGCAATTGCCGCGCCCCAGGCCCCAGCCGCATGGTTCACTGCCGACGGGCACCACGCCACGTACGCGACGAAGAGGAGCCGCCCGTGCCGCACGAGATTGATCCGTCCTTCCTCGCGTTGCCCCTGAGGGCGCTTGCCGATGCGGCTCTCGCTCGGGCTCGTGCGCTGGGGGCCGCGCATGCCGACTTCCGGTTCGAGCGGGTGCGCAGTGCCGGCTGGCGGTTGCGGGATGGCAGGCCGTCGGGGGCCGCCGATACCACCGATCTGGGGTACGCCGTACGGGTGGTGCACGGCGGGGCGTGGGGGTTCGCGTCCGGCGTGGACCTCAGCATGGACGCCGCCGCGCGGGTCGCCTCGCAGGCGGTGGCGATGGCGAAGCTGTCGGCCAAGGTGATCGAGGCGGCCGGGTCCGATGAGCGCGTGGAGCTCGCGGCGGAGCCGGTGCACGCCGAGAAGACGTGGATCTCCGCCTATGAGATCAACCCCTTCGACGTGCCCGACTCCGACAAGACCGGGCTGCTCGGCGAGTGGAGCGAGCGGCTGCTGGCGGCCGATGGGGTGGCGCACGCGGACGCGTCGCTGCTGACCGTGCAGGAGAACAAGTTCTACGCGGACACGGCGGGCACCGTGACCACCCAGCAGCGGGTGCGGCTCCATCCGCAGCTCACCGCCGTGGCCGTGGACCCGGCCAGCGGGGAGTTCGACTCGATGCGCACCCTGGCCCCGCCGGTCGGGCGCGGCTGGGAGTATCTGACCGGGGCCCCCGGCGCGGGCGGCGGCTGGGACTGGGACACCGAGCTGGCGGAGATCCCGGAGCTGCTCGCCGAGAAGATGCGCGCGCCATCCGTGGAGGCCGGGTCGTACGACCTGGTGGTGGACCCGTCCAATCTGTGGCTGACGATCCATGAGTCGATCGGCCACGCCACCGAGCTGGACCGCGCGCTCGGCTACGAGGCGGCGTACGCGGGCACCTCCTTCGCCACCTTCGACCAGCTGGGGAAGTTGAAGTACGGCTCCTCGGTGATGAATGTGACCGGGGACCGGACCGCCGAGCACGGGCTGGCCACCATCGGCTATGACGACGAGGGCGTGGCCGCCCAGTCCTGGGATCTGGTGAAGGACGGCACGCTCGTCGGCTATCAGCTGGACCGCCGGATCGCCCGGCTGACCGGTTTCGAGCGGTCGAACGGCTGCGCCTTCGCCGATTCGCCGGGCCATGTGCCGGTGCAGCGGATGGCGAACGTATCGCTCCAGCCCGCCCCCGACGGCCCCTCGACGGAGGAGCTGATCGGCGACGTCGAGAACGGTCTGTATCTGGTCGGCGACCGCTCCTGGTCGATCGATATGCAGCGGTACAACTTTCAATTCACGGCCCAAAGGGCGTACCGCATCAGAAACGGCGCTCTCGCCGGGCAGGTGCGCGACTTCGCCTACCAGGCCACCACCACCGACTTCTGGGGTTCGATGACGGCCGTCGGCGGCCCGCGGACATATGTCCTGGGCGGCGCCTTCAACTGTGGAAAGGCCCAGCCGGGGCAGATCGCGGCGGTTTCGCACGGCTGCCCGTCGGCGCTGTTCCGCGGCGTCAACATCCTCAACACCACCCAGGAGGCCGGACGATGAGCGTGAAGCCCCATGAGATCGTCGAGCGCGCCCTGGAGCTGTCCCGCGCGGATGGCTGTGTGGTGATCGCGAACGAGACCTCGACCGCCAATCTGCGCTGGGCGGGCAACGCCCTGACGACCAACGGTGTCACCCGCGGCCGCACCCTGACCGTCGTGGCCACCGTGAACGGCGGGCGGGGCACCGCCTCGGGTGTGGTGTCCCGGTCCGCGGTCACGGCCGACGAACTGGAGCCGCTGGTCCGGGCCGCCGAGGCGGCCGCGCGGGAGGCGGAGCCGGCCGAGGACGCCCAGCCGCTGGTGGAGCGGGATCCAGACGCGGCGGTCTCCCCCGGTTTCACCGACGCCCCCGCCACGACCTCCTCCGAGGTGTTCGCCGGCTTCGCCCCCGCCCTCGGCGAGTCCTTCGCCGCCGCCCGCGCGGGCGGCCGGGAGCTGTACGGATTCGCCCACCATCAGCTGGTCTCCAGCTATCTGGGCACCTCCACCGGGCTGCGGCTGCGCCATGACCAGCCCACCGGCACGCTCGAGGTCAACGCCAAATCCGCGGGTTCCGGCACGGCCGCACCCCGTTCGGCCTGGGCCGGGCGGGCCACCCGCGACTTCACCGATGTGGACCCGGCCGCGATCGACGCCGAGCTCGCCCGGCGGCTCGCCTGGGCCGAGCGGAGGATCGAGCTGCCGGCCGGCCGCTACGAGACGCTGCTGCCCCCGACCGCCGTGGCCGATCTGCTGATCGACCAGCTGTGGTCCTCCTCGGCCCGGGACGCGGCCGAGGGCCGTACGGTCTTCAGCAAGCCGGGCGGTGGCACCCGGGTCGGCGAGAAGCTGTCCGAGCTGCCGCTCACACTGCGCAGCGACCCGGCCGAGCCGGGTCTTGAGGCGGCGCCGTTCGTGATCGCGCACACATCCGGGGACGATGTGTCGGTCTTCGACAACGGTCTGCCGCTGACCGCCACCGACTGGATCCGCGACGGGGTGCTCCAGCGGCTGATCACCAGCCGGCACACGGCCGCCCTCACCGGGCTGCCCCTCGCCCCCGCGATCGACAACCTGATCGTGGACGCGGGCGGCACCCGCTCGCTGGAGGAGATGGTCGCGGCCACCGAGCGGGGGCTGCTGCTCACCTCCCTGTGGTACATCCGCGAGGTCGACCCGGCGACGCTGCTGCTGACCGGGCTGACCCGGGACGGGGTCTATCTCGTGGAGAACGGCGAGGTGGTCGGCGAGGTGAACAACTTCCGGTTCAACGAGTCGCCGGTGGATCTGCTGGCCCGCGCCACCGAGGCGGGCCGCACCGAGCGGACGCTGGCGCGGGAGTGGAGCGACTACTTCAACCGCGCCGCGGTGCCGCCGCTGCGCATCCCGGACTTCAATATGAGCTCGGTCAGCAAGGGGGTGTGAAGGAGCCGAATAGACTGGTCCACGCCCATCCGGAACGAATCGATATCCGTCACTTCTATCCCCAGGAACGCCATGACACGCCTCGGCGAATCCGTCGCCCGCGCCAGCGAGCTCCTCACCCAGGACCTCTCCTCCGACAAGACCGTCGAGCGGCTGCTCGAGGAGACGGGCTCGCGGCGCTATCTCGATCTGACGGACCTGTCGCCGACGGAGCAGGCCGAGCTGATCGCGTCCCGTACGGTCGAGATCCTGCCCGGTACGGAGGAGCTGGCCAAGCGGATCGAGGAGCGCCGCGGCGCGGGCCGGGGCCTGGCCATCAAGCTGGGCATCGACCCGACGGCCGCCGATGTGCACCTCGGCCATGTGGTGCCGATGATCATCCTCAGCCGCTTCCAGCGCATGGGGCATGACGTCACGCTGCTGATCGGCGACTTCACGGCCAAGATCGGCGACCCGTCGGGCCGTACGGCGGAGCGCCCGCCGCTCACCGACGAGGACATCGCCCGGAACCTCGCGGGCTACCAGGACCAGGTCCGGCCCTTCTTCGACTTCGAGCGGGTCAGTCTGCGGCAGAACAGCGAGTGGCTGGCGCCGTTCACCTTCCCCGAGCTGCTGGGGCTGCTCTCCCAGGTGCCGGTCTCCCAGCTGCTCCAGCGCGAGGACTTCCGCAACCGGCTGGCCGCCGGCTCCGGTCTGACCATGTCCGAGCTGCTCTACCCGATCGCGCAGGCCCTCGACTCCGTGGCCCTGGAGTGCGATGTGGAGCTGGGCGGCGCGGATCAGCTGCTCAACCTCCAGATGGGCCGCAAGCTGATGGAGCTGCGCGGGCAGCGGCCGCAGCTGGTGGTCACGATGCCGCTGATCGAGGGCACGGACGGCACCGGCGCCAAGATGTCCAAGTCCAAGGGCAACTATGTCGCGCTGTCCGCGACCGCCGACGATGTCTTCGGCAAGATCATGTCGATTCCGGACCGGCTGATGAAGCCGTACCTGGAGGCGTGGACCGAGTGGACGGACGCGGAGATCGCCGCCGCGGTCGCCCGGGTGGAGGACCGCTCGCTGCACCCGATGGATCTGAAGAAGGTCCTGGCCGGTGAGGTGGTGGCGGCGCTGTACGGCGTCGAGAAGGCGATGGCGGCCCGTGCGGGCTTCGTCGCCCAGTTCTCCAAGAAGAGCTTCACCGATGTCGAGACGCCGGTGGTCGACGCCGGGGAGCACGGTGCCGAGTCCATCGCGACCGTGCTGAGCAAGGTGCTGGCGTTCCAGCCCAGCGCCTCTGCCGCCCGCCGGGTCGCCAAGCAGAACGGGCTGCGGCTGGTGATCGAGACCGAGGGCGGCCAGGAGTCGGTGGTGCTTCCCGAGGCCCAGGCGGTGCGCCCGCTGGCCGAGGTGGTCGCGGAGACGCTGGCGGGCACCGGCGCGGCGCCGGGCTCCGGCACGGTCTACCTCAAGGCCGGGCGGAAGATCGCCCAGGTGCGCGGGGTGTAATCCACCCGCCCCGCGACCGCACGGAAGCGGCGGCCGGTGCGCATCCACCACGCGCACCGCCCGCCGCCGCTCGTACGACGTGTGCGGGCTCCGGAATCCGTCTCAGGCCCGCTCGCGGCGGCTGCCCGGACGCCGGATCCGCTGCCACAGCGGAGTGCCCAGGGCGACGATCAGCACGGCCCCCGCGAGCTGGAGCAGATGCCGGATCCAGTCGAAGCCGCCGGTGTGCCGGACCCCGATCCACCCCGACACGGCGTTGCCCAGCATTCCGCCGAGGATGCCGTAGACGCAGGTCAGCCAGAGGGGAATGGCCTGTTTGCCGGGGAGGATCGCTCTGGCGATCACACCGAGGATCAGGCCCACGACGATCGCCCACAGCCAGTTCATGTCGCCTCCCTGACACATGGCGAGGGGATGCACATCCCTTCCAGTGTTTGACCACTTCGGGTACGGCGCACGCCGGAGGGGCGGTACGCCTTCTGGCGCAGTGGGAGACGGCACCCATCAGGGTGCCCCGGTCTCGAACCGACAGCAGGCGCGGCGTAACGTTGAGTACGTCCCAGAGCGGGGGAAGCCCGCTCGGCGATCGGGTGGTGGAACGTGATGCGGAAGCACGGCGATGCGGAAGTCTTCCGGATCACCGGAGCGCGTCAGGGGCTGGCCGATGACGTACGCGGCCGGCAGCGGCGCTATGTGATCTCGATGTCGGTGCGGACCATCGCGGTTGTGCTGGCGGCGGTGTTGTGGAACGTGGAGCGCCATGTGGCCATCGTGGCTCTGGTGCTGGGCGTGGTGCTGCCCTACATCGCGGTCGTGGTCGCCAACGCGGGCCGGGAGAACGTCACTTCGCTGCCCACCACCTTCGTCCCGGCCCCGCCCCGTCCGATGCTGATCGCCGGGCGCGGAGAGGAGCCGACGGACCCCCACGGGGCGGAATCCGTCCCGGAGGACGTCGGACATATCAGCGAACCTGGACGCGGCGAGCGCGGCTGACCTGCCGCGATTCCATAAGCTCAAGAAAACCTCAGACCAATAGTGCAGTACCGGTGCACCGGGCCCTATCCCTCGTGACATACTGCGTACGCGCTCCGCATCCCCCGTCGGAGCGACGGACCGACGCCGGGCGGCTCCCCCCGTGGCTGCCCGGCGTCGCCATGTCCGGGGCACCTTCCGTAGAGTCTGCGGTGTGAACACCCGCGAAACCGCCGCCGAGACCGACACCGTGATCTGCTCCGCCAAGGGCTGCCACGCCCCCGCCGTATGGGTGCTGGCCTGGAACAACCCCAAGATTCACACCCCGGAGCGGCGCAAGACCTGGCTCGCCTGCGAGGAACACCGCGAGTATCTGTCGGAGTTCCTCGGAGTGCGGGGCTTCCTCAAGGACGTGGTGACGCTGGAGGAGTGGTCGGCCGCCGACCACTGACCCGAAGGCCACCGGCCGCCCGACCGGGGGCGTCAGCCACCGGCCACCCGCCACGGGCGCCATCAGCCGCCGATCGCCGACATCGGCCGGTCCGGCTGGAGGAACGACGGGTCGTCGAGCCCCGATCCGGCCTTCTTGCCCCACATCGCCAGCCGCCACAGCCGGGCGATCTCCTCGTCCGGGGCGCCGGAGCGAAGCGCTCCGCGCAGATCGGACTCCTCGCGCGCGAACAGACAGGTGCGCACCTGTCCGTCGGCGGTCAGCCGGGTGCGGTCGCAGGCACGGCAGAACGGGCGAGTGACCGAGGCGATGACGCCGACCCGGGCCGGGCCGCCGTCGACCAGCCAGCGCTCGGCGGGCGCGGAGCCGCGCTCCCCCTCGTCTTCGGCGGTGAGGGTGAAACGGGTGCGCAGGCTGGTCAGGATGTCTCCGGCGGTGATCATGCCGTCGCGCTTCCAGCCGTGCTGGGCATCGAGCGGCATCTGCTCGATGAAGCGCAGCTCATAGTCGTTCTCCACGGCCCAGGCGAGCAGATCGGGCGCCTCGTCGTCGTTGAGCCCGGGCATCAGCACCGCGTTGACCTTCACCGGGGTCAGCCCGGCGGTGCGCGCCGCGTCGAGGCCGCGCAGCACATCGTCATGGCGCTTGCGCCGGGTCAGGGCCTGGAAGACCTCGGGACGCAAGGTGTCCAGCGAGACATTGACCCGGTCCAGGCCCGCGTCGCGCAGGGCCGAGGCGGTGCGCGCCAGCCCGATGCCGTTGGTGGTCAGCGACATCTGGGGGCGCGGGGCGAGAGCCGCGCAGCGCTCCACGATGCCGACCAGACCGGGGCGCAGCAGTGGCTCACCGCCGGTGAAGCGCACCTCGGTGACGCCGAGCTCGGTGACGGCGATCCGGATCAGCCGCACTATCTCGTCGTCGGTGAGCAGATCCGGTTTGGCGAGCCATTGAAGGCCCTCTTCCGGCATGCAATAGGTGCAGCGCAGATTGCAGCGATCGGTCAGGGAGACACGCAGGTCGGTGGCTACGCGACCATAGGTGTCGATCAGCATGGTGGCGGCCCCTCCACAGTTGGTGTACGTGCACTGCTCAATTGTCTCGCAGCGTACGTGACAGGTGTGACATGGAGGGGCCGCGCGGGTGGGTGGGACCGGTCAGTGGGCGCCGTGTCCGGTGAGCGAGCGGACCTCGAGCTCGGCGTACTTCTCCCGGTCGGGCTCCTCCTTCGAGACGACGGTGCCCAGCCAGCCGAGCAGGAAACCCAGCGGGATGGAGATCAGTCCGGGGTTCTCCAGCGGGAACCAGTGGAAGTCCACGTCCGGGAACATCGAGGTCTCCTTGCCCGAGACGACGGGCGAGAAGAGCACCAGGAAGACCGAGGAGATCAGTCCGCCGTAGATCGACCACAGCGCGCCCTGGGTGGTGAACCGTTTCCAGAACAGGCTGTAGAGGATCGTCGGCAGGTTTGCCGAGGCGGCGACCGCGAAGGCGAGCGCCACGAGTCCGGCCACGTTGAGATCTCGTGCGAACACCCCGAGGACGACGGCGACGGTGCCGATGCCGACGGTGGCCCAGCGCGCCGCCGAGATCTCCTCCTTCTGTGTCGCCTCGCCCTTGCGGATCACGTTGGCGTACAGGTCATGGGCGAAGGAGGACGAGGAGGCGAGGGTGAGTCCGGCGACCACGGCGAGGATCGTCGCGAACGCCACCGCGGAGATCACCGCGAGCAGGATGGCGCCGCCGGTGGAGTCCGGTCCGCCGCCGATCTCCTCGGCGAGCAGCGGGGCCGCGGTGTTGCCCGATTTATTGGAGGCGATGATGTCGTCGTGCCCCAGCAGCGCGGCGGCTCCGAAGCCCAGCGCGATGGTCATCAGGTAGAAGAGGCCGATGATGCCGATGGCCCAGTTGACCGAGTTACGGGCGGCCCGGGCGGTGGGCACGGTGTAGAAGCGGATGAGGATGTGCGGCAGTCCCGCGGTGCCCAGGACCAGGGCGATACCGAGCGAGATGAAGTCCAGTTTGGTGGTGGAGTTGATCCCGTACTTCAGCCCCGGCTCCAGGAATGCCTCTCCCATGCCGCTGTTCTTGGCCGCCTCGCCCAGTAGGTCGGAGATGTTGAAGTTGAACTTCAGCAGCACCAGGAAGGTGATCAGCAGCGTGCCCGCGATCAGCAGCACGGCCTTGACCATCTGCACCCAGGTGGTGCCCTTCATACCGCCGATGGTGACGTAGAGAATCATCACGACGCCGACCAGGACGACGATGAGGATCTTCCCGGCCTCGCTGGTGATGCCCAGCAGCAGGGAGACCAGCACACCCGCGCCCGCCATCTGCGCCAGCAGATAGAAGATCGAGACGACGATGGTGGAGACGCCCGCCGCGGTGCGCACCGGGCGCTGGCGCATCCGGTAGGCGAGGACGTCTCCCATCGTGTAGCGGCCGGAGTTGCGCAGCGGCTCGGCCACCAGCAGCAGGGCGACCAGCCAGGCGACGAGGAAGCCGATCGAGTACAGGAAGCCGTCGTAGCCGGAGAGCGCGATGGCGCCGGCGATGCCGAGGAAGGACGCCGCGGACATGTAGTCGCCGGAGATGGCGAGGCCGTTCTGGAAGCCGGAGAACTGGCGGCCGCCGGCGTAGAAGTCGGTGGCGTCCTTGGTCTGCCGGCCCGCCCATACGGTGATGGCGAGGGTGGCCAGGACGAAGACCGCGAAGAGCGTGACGATCAGCGGCCGGTTGTCCGATGCGCTCTCGGCCGCGAGCAGAGAGGGGCTCATGAACGCTCCTCCAGACGGGACTTGATCGCCTGGGCACGGGGGTCCAGCTTGGTGGCGGCGTGCCGGGAGTACCACCAGGCGATGAGGAAGGTGGTCAGGAACTGGGCGAGACCGAACACCAGGGCCACGTTGATGTGGCCCACGACCTTGGTGCCCATGAAGCCGTCCGCGTAGTTGGACAGCAGCACATAGAGCAGGTACCAGCTGACGAACGCGATGGTGAGCGGGAAGGCGAACGAGCGGTGGGCACCGCGCAGTTCGCCGAACTCCGCGCTCGCTTGCACCTCGGCGTAGGAGGAACGGTCAAGTTGCCGTTGATCGTCGGGGCGATCGTTGGCCGGTGCGGTATCCACGGTCTCTCCTGGTGAGTGGGGCACGGGGATGAATACGGCGGCGAGGGTGATCCAGATCACGCATGGTAGGGCGACGTGGACCTGTACGACAGGGGCCGGTTGATTGAAAGACGGATAAGAATTCGGAGGAGGGATCGGCTCCGGGTACTGTGGCGGGTTTTCTTCCGGAATGCATTGATGTTCGACCTTGATCAGCGATAGCTTCCTTCGTCATGTACCCGCCCAGACGCGGAAGCGTCCGGGCGGCCCGTACGGATGAAGTGGAGACCCCATGGCTCATCTGAGATCGGCCCCTCCAAGACCCGGACGGCGGGCTTTTGACGGTCCGTCGGCTTCGCACCACCCCTTCGCCACTCCCCGCCGCCTCTGTCCCGGTCCCGCGGCGTCCCGGGGCATCGAGGCGGTGTGCGGGATCCGCGCCATGAGGGCGCGCGCATTCGCTTGTGCGGATGACCCCGGCCGGACCACGGCCGTTGACACGGCCCGCCGGACCGCCGCCCGCGCCCGGGGGCTCCGCGTCCCCCGAGTGGCGCGCTGAGCGCGCGTCCGCGCCCCCGGTCCGGAACGCTGTCGGTCCAGCCCGGCCGTACGCCCAGAGCCTTCTCACCCACATCGAGCACATCGAGCACATCGAGAGAACCGGAGTACCCATGACGCCGCGCCGCACCTCCCTGCCGCTGCGCACCGCCGCGATACCCGCCGCCATGGCGCTCACCACCGCGCTGGCCTTCCTGCCCACCACCGCCACCGCTCTGGGGCACGACGGCCACGCCGCCGCGGCCACCACGGCCGACGGCCCGTCCCTGAGCTATGTCGTCAACACCCGCCCGGGGCAGGACGCGTCCCGGATCCGCAAGGCCATCGCCCAGGCCGGCGGTACGGTCGTCGTGTCCTACGACCGGATCGGCGTCATCGTGGCCCACTCCGCCAACCCGGACTTCGCCAAGACCGTCCGTAAGGTCCGCGGCGTGGCCTCCGCCGGGAACACCCGCACCGCCCCGCTGCCCGCCCAGTCCACCGACGACATCGACGCTCCGAAGCTGCTGAGCGAGAAGGAGCGGCAGGCGGTGGCGGCCAAGGCCGGGGCCGGGCAGGACCCGCTGGAGCCGCTCCAGTGGGATCTGCCGGCGATCAAGGCGGACAAGGCGCATGAGAAGAGCCTGGGCAGCCGGAACGTCACCGTCGGGGTCATCGACACCGGAGTGGACGACACCCACCCCGATCTGGCGCCGAACTTCGACCGTAAGGCGTCCGTCAACTGTGTGACGGGCAAGCCGGACACCGCCGACGGCGCCTGGCGGCCGACCGCCGAGGAGTCCCCGCACGGTACGCATGTCGCGGGTGAGATCGCCGCCGCGAAGAACGGCATCGGAGTCACCGGTGTGGCCCCGGGCGTCAAGGTCTCCGGTATCAAGGTGTCCACGACGGCCGGGTTCTTCTACACCGAGGCGGTCGTCTGCGGCTTCGTCTGGGCCGCCGAGCACGGCGTGGACGTCACCAACAACAGCTATTACACCGACCCGTGGTACTTCAACTGCACCACCGACCCGGACCAGAAGGCCCTGGTCGAGGCGGTGCGCCGGGCCTCCTCGTACGCGGAGCGCAAGGGCGTGGTCAATGTGGCCGCGGCGGGCAACGAGAACTACGACCTGACCTCGGACACCATCACCGACCCCTCCAGCCCCAACGACACCACCCCCGGCGACCGGGACGTGGACCCGAGCGTCTGCCTGGACATCCCGACCCAGCTGCCGGGCGTGGTCACGGTCGCCTCGACCGGCGCCAAGGGGCTCAAGTCCTCGTTCTCCAACTACGGCCTCGGGATCATCGACATCGCGGCTCCCGGCGGCGACAGCACCGCCTACCAGAAGCCGGAGCCCCCGGCCACCAGCGGCCTGATCTACAACACGCTGCCGGGCGGGCAGTACGGCTACATGGCGGGCACTTCGATGGCCTCGCCGCATGTCGCCGGTGTCGCGGCGCTCATCAAGAGCACCCATCCGCACGCCTCCCCGTGGCAGGTGAAGGCGCTGCTGAAGGCCCAGGCCGATGACATCGCCTGCCCGACGCCGTACGACATCGACGGCGACGGCACGGTCGACGCGGTGTGCGAGGGCGGCAAGCGGTACAACGGCTTCTACGGCGCCGGGCTCGCGGACGCCCTGGACGCCGTCGAGAAGTGACCGGCTGACACAATGCACGGGCCGCCGTGGCGGAAGCCGCCCGGCGGCCCGTAGGCCCCCTGATGAAGCCGCGAGAGGACCGCGTTCCCGTGCATCACGACGACTCCTGGGGGCCGCTGCCCCCACGGCCGGCCTTCTCGCTGCTGATCCGGTTCGTGCTCACCGTGCTGCTCCTGCCGCTGTGGTGGGCACTGCTCGTGGTGCTCTTCCTCTGCTTCATCGCCTTCGCGCTCGTGGCCGAGATCTTTACGATCATCCCCGGGTTCGAGAAGGGCTTCCTCAGCCTGATCGACAAGTTCGGCGACAACGTGGCGGTGTGGCCCGTCTGGTGCGTGACGCTCCCGGAGCTGCGGCACGAGGGCGACGCGGCCTTCTACCGGGCCCGGGTGGACCAGCGCATCGCCTCCTGGACCAGCAAGGAGCTGGCCGCCCAGAAGGCGAAGAAGGCCCCGCCGCCGGGCCCGCACGACATCCCCGTGCGCGCCTACCGCGGTGTGGGCGCGGGCTATGTCGTGGAGGCTGCGCGCGCCCAGGGCTGGGAGCTGAGCCATGACCACCCCTCGGACCCGCTGCACATGGTCCGGCTCCGGCGGCTGCCGGTCGCGGCCTGACGAGGGTTACGGCCTTACGGACGTCAGGGCGTGACGGCCTTATGGGCGCCACGGCCTTACGGGCACCACCACGTGACGGCCTTACGGGCGCCACGGCCATACGAACGTCACGGCGTCACAGCCTTACGGGTGCCACGGCCATACGGCATCACCGCGTGACGGCCTTACGGGCGTCACGGACCGACGAGCGCCCGTTCCGGTCCGGGGCGCGGGGCCGCGTCGCGCGTCGCTCCCGTCATCAGCAGCCACTGGGCGGCGACATAGGTGGCCATGATCCAGAACTGGGGCACCGGCGGCCGTGGCCAGTCGGCGAGCCCGGCCGCGATCAGGGTGTCGGAGAGCATGAACAGCGCCCCGCCGAGCCCGGTCCACGGGCCCGCCCCGAGCGCGGCCAGCGCCATGGCCGTCAGCAGCAGACTGTAGCCCGCGACGGGAAGCCGCAGATGCGCGGCGAGGCCGGGCCACAGCAGCGCCACCGTGCCCAGCCACGCGGCCCCGTACCCGGCGGCCACCCAGGCCGCCGTACGGGGCTCCGCACGGGCCGCCGCGCGGCCCCGCCCGGCGCGGGCGAACAGGGCCAGATAGCAGAGGTGTCCGGCCGCGAAGCACCCCATTCCGGCCAGGAACGCGGTCTCGCCGCCGATCTGGAGCAGCACATCGCCCCCGCATCCGCACAGCAGCGCGGCGGGCAGCGGCCACGGCCCGCCGCGCATCAGGGCCCATCCGGCGAGGACGGGCATCAGGGCGGGCTTGGTGAGGTGGACGACGGTGGTGGCGTCCCCGAGCAGCGCGGTCAGCTGGACGGCGGTCAGCAGCGCGAAGAGGGCGGCCAGGGCCCTCGTCGCGCGCCCGGTGGCGGCCGTCACCGCACGCTCTCGCCGACCGGCTCCGGCCGCCCGGCCTCCGGGGGCGGCGCGGGCTGCCAGCCCGGCCCCATGAAGACCCGGCCCGCCCGCTCGTGCCAGTCCCGCGCCGCGGCGAGGTCGCGGGCGATGGCCGCGTACTCGTGTGTGGCCACGCGCAGCGGGTTGTAGGTGCCGATGTTCTTCGTCAGTCCGTAGACGGGCCGCTCGGTCTCGGGGACGAACGATCCGAAGAGCCGGTCCCAGACGATGAGGATGCCCCCGAAGTTGCGGTCCAGGTAGCCGCCTTGGGAGGCGTGGTGGACGCGGTGGTGCGAGGGGGTGTTGAAGAGGAACTCGACGGGGCGCGGCAGGGTGCCGATCCGCTCGGTGTGGATCCAGAACTGGTAGACGAGGTTCACCGAGGAGCAGAACGCCACCGCCGCCGGGTGCACCCCGAGCGCGATCATCGGCACGTAGAACGGCCAGACGGTCCAGGTGGTCCATGGCTGCCGCAGGGCGGTGGTGAGGTTGAACTTCCTGCTGGAGTGGTGCACCACATGGCACGCCCACAGGATGCGGATGACATGGTGCCCGCGGTGCGACCAGTAGTAGAAGAAGTCCTGGGCGAGCAGCATCAGCGGCAGCGTCCACCACTCCACCGGGACCCGTAGCGGGGTGAGTTCGTAGACGGCGGCGTAGATCGCCACAATCGGGATCTTCCACACCAGGTCGAAGACGAGGCTGCCGAGTCCCATGGTGACGCTGGTGGCGGCGTCCTTCGCCGCGTACCCCTCGCTGTCCTCGTCCGGGTGGAGGCGGTAGCTCACCATCTCCACGACGGTGAGCAGGACAAAGGCCGGTATCGACCACAGCACGGCATTCGGCTGGTGCGGCATGTCCGCAACATAGAACCGCCCATAAGGGCGCCGCTAGAGGTAGTTACCAACAAGTATGGTAGATGGCATGTCAATAACGGGGGTCGCCCGCGGCCGCACGGCCGATTAGGATCCCCGCCTGTGCGCAGAGCCAGAGAACGGTTCCGGACCGGAGGCATAGCCCTCGTCTGCATGCTGTCGGCGCTCACCACGGGGTGCTCCTCCGGGTCGGGCGGCGATGACTCCCCCTCGGATCTGATGGCCGCGGTGCGGCACGTCTCGATCGCGGGCGCGAAGGGGACCCAGGTCTCCTATCTCGACGCCGCCCGGGTGCGCTCCCTGGAGAAGGGCGGCTCCCAGCGGTTCCGCACCGTCGGCCAGGCGGGCAGTCCGCTGCTGACGGGCTACCGCTTCAACGCCCATGGCTACGGACTCGATCCGGCCATGATCGACACCGATGTGACCAATGGGACCGCCGGGCACTGGCAGGGCTCCTTCGACGCCGGCCGCGTCACCGCCAAGCTCAAGGCGGGCGGATTCGCCCGGCACACCTGGCGCGGCGAGACGGTCTGGACGAAGGAGGGGGTGACCCTCCAGGTCGCCAAGGACGAGATCTCCTTCGGCTCCTCCGGCAAGGACCTGTCGGCGGTGCGCCCGGCCAAGGGCAAGTCCGTGGCGGACGACCCGGATTACCGGGCGCTGGGCGACTGTCTGGGCGATGTCTACCGCGCCGACTTCGGCGGCAAGAACGCCAAGGACGCGGTGCGCCTTTCGGCCACCGGACAGCTCGCGAAGTCCGCGACCGAGACATCAGGGGTCATCTGTGCCCTCACCGACGGCAAACGGACCGCCGAGCGCGCCGCCGACCGTCTGAAATCAGTCATCGACCGGCGGGCCCCGCGCTACGACGGCGCCAAGGTGACGGTTCTCACCGGGGATTCGCCCAGGGTGAAGGTGACGGTGCCCGACCGCGCGGGCGACAAACGCGCCGGCCGCCTCCTCACCAGCGACGTCGATCTCCAGCTGGCACTGTCCGACCTCTGACCCGCCGTACGGGCCCGACCGACCCGCGTACGGGCCCGACGCCCCGTCAACCCCGGGGCGGCGCCCGCCCCGACCGGCCCACCCGTCAGAGCTGTCGGTGACGGCCCGTATCCTCATGGACCATGCTCGAAGACCCCACGGCAACCGCACCGCACCCCGTACCGCCGTCCTCCTGGCCGGCCACCTATCCGCAGGGGTACGCGGTCGTCGACGTGGAGACCACCGGCCTCGCCCGCGACGACCGGATCGTCTCCGCGGCGGTCTATCAGCTCGACGCCCGGGGCACGGTGCAGGACCACTGGTACACCCTGGTCGATCCGCAGCGCGATCCGGGCCCGGTGTGGATCCACGGCCTCACCGAGGAGGTGCTGGCGGGCGCCCCGCGCTTCGCCGAGATCGCCGGGGAGCTCTCCGAGCGGCTGGCCGACCGCGTCCTGGTCGCGCACAACGCCGCCTTCGACTGGTCGATGCTCGCCCGCGAGTACGCCCGCACCAGGACCGCCGCGCCGGTGCGGCAGCGGCTGTGCACCATCGCCCTCTCCAAGGAGCTGGGCCTGCCGCTGCCCAACCACAAGCTGGAGACCCTCGCCGCGCACTACGGAGTGGTCCAGCGGCGCGCCCACCACGCCCTGGACGACGCCCGAGTGCTCGCCGAGACCTTCCGGCCCAGCCTCCACCGGGCCGCCGAGACCGGGCTGCGCCTGCCGCTGCTGGCCTGCCAGCCGCTCACCGAGTGGTCCGAAGGCCCGGCGATCGGCCGCCAGCGGTCGTACCGGCAGAGCTGGCGCCCCAGCCGCAAGCTCCCGGCCTGCCCCTACCCCAACCCCGGGCGCTACGAGCCGGGCGGGCAGCTCGTCCAGGGCATGCGGGTGGCGTTCTCCGGGGACACCTCCGTCGACCGCGAGCTGCTGGAGGACCGGACGATCGAGGCCGGGCTGCATGTGGCCTCCAGCGTCTCCCGGCTCACCAGCGTGCTGGTCACCAACGACCCCGAGTCGCCCACGTCCAAGACCACCAAGGCCCGCTCCTTCGGCACGCCCATCATCGACGAGGCCGCCTTCATGCAGCTCCTCCTGGACGTCACCCCCGCGCCGCCGACAAACAGGTGAAGTCGGCGCGACGCGCCCGCCCGCCGCTCGCCCACCACCGCGCGGGCCCGCACGCTGAGGCGCATGGCACGTTGTGAGGTCTGCGGAAACGACTACCGGATGACATTCGAGGTGCACGCGCAGGGCAATGTGCACGTCTTCGACTGCTTCCAGTGCGCCATCCACCGCATGGCGCCCATCTGCGAACACTGCCGCGCCCAGATCATCGGGCAGGGCGTGGAGGCGGACGGCCAGTTCTACTGCTGTGCGCACTGCGCGCGGGCGGAAGGGAAGGTGGGCATCGTCGACCATGTGTGAACCCGGCCACCTGCGTGGATTGTCCTGGGACGCCCCCACCGGCCGAGGGACAATCCACGCCGAGTAATGTCAACGATGTGTACCGCTTCCTGTTGACCCGGCAGTGGGTGATCCTCACACTCGTGGCCCTGGCCCTGATCCCGACGATGATCAGGCTGGGTTTCTGGCAGCTGCACCGCCATGAACACCGGGTCGCCCAGAACCAGCTGATCGGGGACAACCTCGGCGCCCCGGCCGTGGCCGTCGAGAAGCTCACCGCCCCCGGCCGTACGGTCCCCCGCGACGACACCTGGCGCACGGTGACCGCCACCGGCACCTATGACATCGCCCATGAGATCGTCGTCCGCCAGCGCACCGGCTCCGACGAGCAGTCCATCGGCTACTTCGTGCTCACCCCGCTGCTGCTCCCGGACGAGCGCGCGGTCCTGGTCAACCGGGGCTGGATCCCGGCCGGCCCGGACCTCACCAAATTCCCGAAGGTCCCCGCCGCCCCCTCCGGCAAGGTCACCGTCACCGGCCGGCTGAAGGCCGACGAGACCACCGGCAACAGCGGCATCAAGGACAAGCAGGGGCTGCCGCCCCGCCAGGTCTCGCTGATCAACAGCGAGCAGCAGGCGAAGGCGCTCTCCCGCCCCGTCCTCGGCGGCTACGTGGAACTCACCGCATCCTCCCCCAAGGGCGGCAAGCAGCCCCAGCCGGTCGCCGCGCCCAACCACAGCGACATCGGCCCGCATATGGCCTACGCCGTCCAGTGGTGGCTGTTCTCCGCCGGTGTGCCCATCGGCTGGATCGTGCTGGCCCGCCGCGAGCGCCGGGACCGCGCCGCCGAGGCCGCGAAGGCGGCGGCCACCCCCGAAAAGGTCCCCGCCGCGGCCGGGGCCGACTAGTCGCCTGGTCGGCGGGGGTAGGAAGCCGTTCCCCGGGGAAGGCGCCCGGATATGGCACAGCACATCGACGACTACGCCCTCATCGGTGACCACCAGACGGTGGCCCTGGTCAGCCGCCGTGGCTCCATCGACTGGCTGTGTCTGCCCCGCTTCGACTCACCGGCCTGTTTCGCCGCCCTCCTCGGCGACCGCGACAACGGCCACTGGCGGCTCGCCCCCAAGGGCGCGGGCGCCTGCACCCGCCGCGGCTACCTCGACGACTCCCTCGTCCTGGAGTCGGTCTGGGAGACGGAGACGGGCACGGTCAAGGTCATCGACTTCATGCCGCAGCGCGACCGCGCCCCCGATGTCGTCCGCATCGTCGAGGGCGTATCCGGCCGCGTCGACATGCTCGGCGTCCTCCGGCTCCGCTTCGACTACGGCCGGGTCATCCCCTGGATGCGCCGCACCGACGGCCACCGGATCGCGGTCGCCGGGCCGGACTCGGTATGGCTGCGCTCGGAGCCCGAGGTCCACACCTACGGCGAGGACTTCAGCACCCGCTCCGAGTTCACCGTCTCGGCCGGGGACCGGGTGGCCTTCGTGCTCACCTGGCACCCCTCCCACGAGCCCCGCCCCCGGCTCATCGACCCGTACGACTCCCTCCGCTCCAGCCTGGCGGACTGGCGCGGCTGGGCCGCCCGCTGCCGCTACGAGGGCCCCTACCGGGACGCCGTCATACGCTCCCTGATCACCCTCAAGGCGCTCACCTACGCCCCGAGCGGCGGCATCGTCGCGGCCCCCACCACCTCGCTGCCCGAGCGGCTCGGCGGCGTCCGCAACTGGGACTACCGCTACTGCTGGCTGCGCGACTCCACCCTCACCCTGAACGCCCTGCTCCGCGCCGGCTACCGCCAGGAGGCCGCCCACTGGCGCGACTGGCTGCTGCGCGCGATCGCCGGCGACCCGGCCGAGCTCCAGATCATGTACGGCCTGCGGGGCGAGCGCCGGATCCATGAACACGAGCTGACCTGGCTGGAGGGGTACGAGCGCTCCACCCCCGTCCGGGTCGGCAACGACGCCGTCGACCAGCGCCAGCTCGACGTCTACGGCGAGGTGCTCGACACCCTCCACGTCGCCCGCTCCTCCGGACTGTCCACCGAACCCCACGTCTGGAAGATCCAGACCGCGCTCATGGACTTCCTGGAGTCCGCCTGGCGCGACCCCGACGAGGGGCTGTGGGAGGTGCGCGGACCCCGCCGCCACTTCGTCCACTCCAAGATCATGGCCTGGGTCGCCGCCGACCGCGCCGTCCGCGCCATCGAGTCCCACCCCGAGCTGGGCGGCGACGCGAGCCGCTGGCGCGCCATGCGCGACGCCGTCCACCGCGAGGTCTGCGAGAAGGGCTACGACCCGGTGCGGTCCACCTTCACCCAGTCCTACGGCTCCGCCGAACTGGACGCCGCGACCCTGCTCATCCCCCGCGTCGGCTTCCTCCCCGCCACCGACCCGCGCGTCATCGGGACCATCGACGCCGTCCGCCGCGAGCTCAGCGAGGACGGCCTGATCCGCCGCTACACCGCCGACGGCGACGTGGACGGCCTCCCCGGCACCGAGGGCGCCTTCCTCGCCTGCTCCTTCTGGCTCGCCGACGCCCTCCAGCTGGTCGGCCGCCACAAGGACGCCACGGCGCTCTTCGAACGCCTCCTCGCGCTCCGCAACGACGTCGGGCTGCTCGCCGAGGAGTACGACCCCGCGACCGGCCGCCAGCTCGGCAACTTCCCCCAGGCGTTCAGCCACATCGGGCTGGTGGGGACCGCCCTCACCCTCGCGGAGGGGCCCAAGGCAGACTGAACCCATGGATCTTGGACTCAAAGACCGGGTGTACATCGTCACCGGAGCCACCCGCGGGCTCGGGCTCGCGACCGCCCGTGAGCTGATCGCCGACGGTGCGAAGGCCGTCATCACCGGCCGCGACGCCGATACGGCGGCCGCCGTCGCCGCCGACCTCGGGCCCAACGCCGTCGGCGCCGCCGCCGACAACGCCGACCCCGAGGCCGCGGGCCGCCTCATCGCCACCGCCCGCGAGCAGTTCGGCCGCTTCGACGGCGTCCTCATCAGCGTCGGCGGCCCTCCGGCCGGGCTGACCGCCGACATCACCGACGCCCAGTGGCAGGCCGCCTTCGACTCCGTCTTCCTCGGCGCCGTCCGCCTCGCCCGCACCGCCGCGGACCAACTCGGCTCCGGCGGCGTGATCGGCTTCGTCCTCTCCGGCTCCGTCCGCGAGCCGATCCCGGGCCTCACCATCTCCAACGGCCTGCGGCCCGGCCTCGCCGGCTTCGCCAAATCCCTCTCCCTCGAGGTCGGCCCCCGCGGCATCCGCGTCGTGGGCCTCCTCCCGTCCCGCATCGACACCGACCGCATCCGCGAGCTCGACGGCCTCTCGGGCGACGCGGAGGCCGCGCGGGAGCGGAACGCGGCGGCGATTCCGCTGGGGCGGTATGGGACGCCCGAGGAATTCGGCAAGGCCGCGGCGTTCTTGCTGTCCCCGGCGGCGTCGTATCTCACGGGCGTGATGCTTCCGGTGGACGGCGGGGCACTGCACAACTTCTGAACCCCGGGGCGAGCCGCCAAGTGCGGACCGTGGGCGCCTCCGGCGGGCAATCCCCACCCCGCCCCTTCCCGAAAGACGGGGCTCCGCCCCGTCACCCCGCTCCTCAAACGCCGGAGGGGCTGGAGGACACCCCGGGCCGGACAGGAGTTCTGTGTCACCGGGGGGCGGTCGCCGACGAGACGGGAGGGGGCGGGGTCGGAGGGGTGGGGTCCTGGACGCTTACGTGTATTTGTGGCGCCAA
>NZ_JBEZNG010000047.1:0-53429 GCF_040653035.1 Streptomyces malaysiensis subsp. malaysiensis | reverse complement strand
CCCTCGTACTGGGCGTACTCGGGTGACGCGACAACGCGGCGAGCGGCCGTGCCAGGCGTCGGGAGCAGGGCGCCCCCTTTGACGACAGGCCCTAGACACCGCCACGTCATCAATCGACGACTTCATCTCGCGACGACGGGAAGGGGACCTCCGTGCCGCGCATCGACCGGCTCGACCTCTACGTGGTGGAGCTGCGGCTCACCCACGGCTTCACCGCCAGCACCCACAGCGCCCGGACCCTGCTGCATGTGGTCGTTCGCGCCACCACCGCCGACGGCCGCACGGGGTGGGGCGAGGCGCCCGTGCCCGTCGATCCGTACTACTTGGGCGAGACGACCGACACCGTGTGGTCCGTGACCCGCGACTTCCTCGCTCCGGCGGTCATGGGCCGCTCCTGGGACACCATCGAGGAGTTCACGGCCCTCTACGGCCGGGTCAAGGCCAACAACTTCGCCCGGTGCGGCATGGAGATGGCCGCGTGGAACCTGCTGGCCGCCACCACGGACCGACCGCTGGCCACTCTGCTCGGTGGCGCGGCGCGCACCCATGTCCCCTCCGGTGTCAGCCTGGGCATGGACGGCGACTACGACCGGCTGTGCGACACCATCGCGCACCACGTCGGGCAGGGGTACCAGCGGGTGAAGGTCAAGATCGGCCCAGGAGCCGATGTGAAAGTGCTGGAGGCGATCAGGAACCGGTTCCCGGAGCTGCCGCTGATGGCCGACGCCAACTGCGCCTACGCCCTTGAAGACCTCCCGCGGCTGCGCGATCTGGACGGGTTCGGGCTGATGATGATCGAGCAGCCGCTGGCCTGGGACGATCTGCTGGACCATGCCACCCTGCAAAAGGAACTGACCACACCGCTCTGCCTCGACGAGAGCCTCACCTCCGCCGGACGGGCGCGGGAGGCGCTGGCCCTGGGCAGCTGCCGTGTGGTCAACATCAAACCGGCTCGCCTGGGCGGTCTGCTGGAGGCCGTCCGGGTCCATGACGCCTGTGTGGCGGCCGGGGTGCCGGTGTGGTGCGGTGGTATGCACGACTTCGGTATCAGCCGGGCGGCCAATGTCACGCTCTCCGCGCTGCCCGGTTTCACACTGCCCGGCGACAACTCCGGCTCCGACAAGTACTTCGGCGAGGACATCGTCACTCCGGAAACGCGGGCGGTGGACGGCCTGATCGAGGTTCCGGACACGGCCGTGCCGTACGAGGTGAAGGAGGACTTCCTCGAGGCCCACACCCGGCGGCACATCCAGCTGACGGCCTGAGCCGGACGGCGGGGCGGTACGTGGCGTGGGCGGTACGTGGCGTGGGCGGTACGTGACGCGGGCCGCAGGCGACGTGGGCCGTACGTGACGCGGGCCGTAGGCGACGCGGGCCGTACGCGGCGCGGGCCATAGGTGACGACCGGACGGTACGTGACGACCGGGACCCCACGCCCCGTACCGTCCCGTACCTCACTCCGCGCTGAACAGGCGGCGTACGGCCTGCCGGTCCGGCTTTCCCACGCCTCGCAGCGGCAGGGCCCGAACGATCCGGATGTCCTTGGGCGCGGCGGCGCGTCCCAGCCGGTCCCGGACCGCGCTCTTCAGCGCGCCGACCGCCTCCCGCCCCACCTCGCCCGGTTCACACGGAGCGATGGCGGCCACGACGATCTGCCCCCACTCCGGGTCGTCCACCCCCACCACACACACGTCCCCGACTCCGGGCTGTTCGCGCAGCACCCGCTCCACCACGGACGGGGACACCTTCACACCACCGGTGACGATCACGTCATCGGCCCGGCCCAGCACCTGAAGACGGCCGTCCTCCCGCCAGCGCCCGAGGTCGTCGGTGCGGAACCAGCCGTCCTCGAACGAATGGGCCGTCCGCTCCGGCCGGTTGAGATAGCCCGATGCCAGGGTCGGCCCGCCGAGAGCTATCGGACCGCCCGCCGTGGGCCCGGCCGTTCCCTCCGGTGGCGGGCCGATCCGCACCCGCACCCCGGCCAGCGGCACTCCGTCGTAGACACAGCCGCCGGCGGTCTCGGTCATGCCGTAGGTGGTCACCACCCTCACGCCCGCCTCCCGCGCCCGCGCCAGCAACGGCTCGGGGGCGCCCGCGCCGCCCAGCAGCACGGCGTCGAACTCCCGTAACGCGGCCAGGCCGGGGCCACCGGCATCCAGCAGACGCCGGATCTGCGTGGGCACCAGCGCGGTGTAACGGCATCCGGCGGAGCGGAACCGCTCCGGCCGAAAGCCCTGCCGCAGATCGTGGACCACTGCCTCCGCCCCGGCCAGCAGGGAGCGGACCAGGACCTGTACGCCCGCGACATGGTGTGCAGGCAGCGTGAGCAACCAGCGACCGGGGCCCCCGAGCCTGGTGTGCGTCGCCTCGGCCGAGGCGCGCAGCGCCCGGGCGGAGAGCAGCACGCCCTTGGGCTCGCTGGTGGAGCCTGAGGTGCCGACCACCACCGCCGTCCCGGTCGGCACGGGTCCGCTGATGTCGAAACCGGGCGGGCCCCCACCGGCCGCCACGGGCAGTACGGTTTCCCCGGTCCCCTCGACCGCCGCGGCCAGCGCACAGGACAGCGCGCCGACCGTGTTCGCCGAACCGTCGCAAGGCAGGATCAGCATCGCGGTGGCTCCTCCGCGAAAGACATCCGTCATCATGCGAGCGATCGCCTTCACACCCCGAGACCGCTCACCCCTCCGGCCCACGCTAAGGGCCCGATGGCACGGTGGGCCGATGTGGCGGAACGACCTGTCAGGAAACTGCCACGGCCTTCCGGACCACCACCCTCCGGTCGGCGGACACCGATTGCACTGGCGGGGCGCGGCGACTGTCCAAGACCCGTGCCGGGATGCCGATACCGTACGGGTATCGTCGCACCATGGAGCTACGAACGTTGCGCTACTTCGTGGCGGTGGCCGAGGAACTCCACTTCGGTCGGGCCGCCGCCCGGCTGCATATGAGCCAGCCACCGCTGAGCCGGGCGATCAAGGCACTGGAAACCGACGTCGGCGCCGCGCTGTTCCGCCGGTCGTCCGCCGGTGTCGCGCTCACTCCGGTGGGGGAGGTGCTGCTGGACGAGGCGCGTGCGCTGCTCGATCATGCCGACCGGGTGCGCGTACGCGTGGCCGCCGCGGCCGGAGCGGCGGCCATCACCGTGGGCATGCTGGCTGACAGCACCGACCCGGGCGCCACCCGGCTGGCCGCCGCCTACTCCCGGCGGCACCCGGACGTCGAGGTCCACATCCGCGAGACCGATCTGACCGATCCCACCTGCGGGCTGCACGCCGGACTGGTCGATGTCGCCCTGACCCGCGGGCCGTTCGACAAGACCGGCCTGATCACGCGCGAGTTGCGCGCCGACCCGGTGGGCGCGCTGCTGCGCGCCGACGATCCGCTGGCCCGCCGCGACAGCCTGGCCCTCGCCGACCTGGCGGACCGCCGCTGGTTCCTGTTCCCGGCGGGCACCGACCCCGTCTGGCAGTCGTACTGGAACGGCGGGGAACCTCGCGAGGGCCCGGTGGTGCGCGGCGTCCAGGAATGCCGGCAGGCCGTGCTGTGGAACGGCACGGTCGGCATGACCCCCATGGGCCATGAGTCACCGGCAGGGCTCACCGCGGTGCCGCTGATCGACATGCCGCCGAGCCGCGTGGTGGCGGCGTGGAAGGAGGACGACACCAATCCCCTGATCCGCTCGTTCGTCCAGATCGCGACCGCCGCCTACCGCGGGAGCGACCGTACGCCATGACACCGTCCGTCCCACGCCGAGCCGTCGGCCGGCGGCCTGCGCACGCGACCGGTGTCATGCGTCTTCCCGCTCCATCCTGACCAGGTGCACGGCCGTGCTGGCCCAGTCGCCGGGCCGGAGGTCCGGGTGGCACCCGTACTCGGCGAGCACGGTGGCATGGTGCACCTCACCGGTGCGGGTGTCGCGGTAGCGGGCGCCTGGGGTGAGGCCGCGCAGCCGCACCGGCAGGCGCGGCACTCCGTGGCGGGGGCCGCGCTGCCAGGCCAGGACCAGGGTCTCGGCGCCGTCCTCGGCGGCGTACTGCACCACGGTCGGTTGTTCGCCGTGCGGCCCGGACAGCCGGTAGAGGGCGCCGTGCTGGACGAGGTGGCGCACCCGCTTGTACTCGGCCACCAGAGCGGCGCCCTCGGCGAGTTCCGCCTCGGACCAGCGGGCCAGATCGCCGCCGATGCCCAGCAGCCCGCACATCGCCACATGGAAGCGGAACCGCAACGGCACGGTGCGGGAGGTGAGTTGATTGGGTACGTCGGTCACCCACGCGGACATCGCGCGCGCCGGGTGGAGCTGGCCGAAGCCGTGCTGGATGACCAGGCGGTCGACGGCGTCGGTGTTGTCCGACGCCCACGCCTGGTCGGTACGGGTGAGGATGCCGAGATCGATCCGTCCGCCACCGCCGCTGCACGTCTCGATGCGCAGCCCGGGGTGGTCGGCGCGCAGCCGGTCGAGGACGCCGTACAGATTGGCCACATAGCGTGTCCACAGCCGGTCGTGGCCGTCGGGAGCGCCGGGCCACCCGGCCTCGCTGAAGGCGCGGTTCATGTCCCACTTCAGGAAGTCGATGCCGCAATCCGCCACCAGCCGGGTCAGCCAGCCGTGGGCCCAGTCGGCGACGTCGTCGCGCGCGAAGTTCAGGACGAGCTGGTTGCGCAGTTCGCTGCGGGCCCGGCCGGGAGTGTGCAGCACCCAGTCGGGGTGCTCGCGGTAGAGGTCGCTGTCGGGGTTGACCATCTCCGGCTCCACCCAGACGCCGAAGCGCATGCCCAGGCGGTGCACCGTGTCGGCCAGGGGGCCGAGGCCCTGGGGGAAGCGCTCCCGGGCCGGGGTCCAGTCGCCGAGCCCCGCGTGGTCGCCGCGCCGGGCCCCGAACCAGCCGTCGTCGACGACGTACAGCTCCACACCGAGGGCGGCGGCCCGCTCGGCCAGCGCCTTCTGGTTCGCCTCGGCCACGTCGAAGCCGGTGGCCTCCCAGGAGTTGTAGAGCACGGGCGCCACCTCACGTCCATGCGGCAGGACGTGGTTCAGCGTGTACGCGTGCCAGGCGCGGCTCGCCGCGCCGAACCCGCCGTCCGTGCACAGCCCGGCGAACACCGGGGTGGTGAATTCCTCGCCCGGCGTGAGTGGCACGCAGGTGCCCTCGTGGCCGACGCCACCGGTGAAACCCGCGCGTCCGTCCGGGGTGCGCTGGACGGTGATGCGCCAACTCCCGCTCCAGGCGAGGGCCGCGCCGAACACCCTGCCGTGCTCCTCGGCCGCGTCACCCGCGTCCACCATCACCCAGGGGGCGGCGTGATGACTGGGGATTCCGCGCCGGCTGGTCAGCACCGTCTCCCCGTGCGGCAGGTGTTCGCGGCGCAGCTGACTCTCCGCGGACCACTGGCCGGTGACATGGCTGAGCCGGTAGTCGGCCAGCGGCGGCAGCGACCAGGCCGCCGAGTCGGCCCGGACCAGTCCGAGTCGCTGGTCGCCGTCGTTGCGCAGCACCGTCCAGCGCTCGATGACATCCGTGTCGTCCCGCACCCGGTAGCGGAGGGAGACGCGCAGGGGGTAGAGGCGGTCGCGGAACTCCAGATGGAGTTCGCTCACACCGTCGGACGGTGCGATGACGCGGTGCCCGGTCGGCTGCCACTCGAAGCCGCGGGAGCCGTCCTCGTAGCGGATCTGGAGGGAGGGCGTGCCGTACCGCGTGCCGCCGTCGACCGGCAGTTCCTCGCCCACCGCGGGCCGTCCCTCGAAGCTGCTCGCCGCCTCCCCGGCGGGCACGACCAGCTCCTCCGCCTCCGCCGGTGTCAGCCGTGGCCCCCATGCGAGATGGCAGGGGGCGCCCGTGTCGTCGATGCGCAGGGCGTACGAGGTGTGGGGAGTGGTCAGCAGCCAGACCCCGCTGTCCGGGGCATGGTAGATCGTCGGCATCGGGCCTCACGTTCGGGAGACGGCGGGGGAGCGGCGGGTGCCGCCCCACGGATGCGGGGCGCTCGGTGAGTGACTTACGTGAGTGAGTTCGGTGAGTGACGTCCGTGAGTGGGAGGAAGTCGCCCGGCAAGCCAACGAGACCTTCGATCACATGTCAACACCCCGTGTGTGGCTGGCTTTGGAAGCGGGATCAGGACTCACAGGCAATCCTCAGGTGATTCTTGTTTCTTTCATTGACAGCGGAAAATAAGGGGCCTAGGTTCCCGGCCATGTCCTCGCCCTCCGCTGCCGAGTCGTTCCCGGCGCATACGTCGGCCGCCTCGCAGATCTTCACCACGGTCCTGTCCCAGGGCCCTCTCACCCGCTCGGAGGTGGCCCGGCGGGCGGGGCTGTCGGCCGCGGCCGTCACCAAGGCGGTCCGTCCCCTGATCGAGGCCGGCTATCTGGTGGAGGATGTGGACGAGGACGCGCGCCCGGCGCTCGGGCGGCCCGCGAACCTGGTCCGGGTGGACGGCGGCCGTGCGCTGTTCATCGGGGTCAAGGTGACCGGCGACAAGATCATCGGTGTGCTCACCGACCTGTGCTGCCGGATCCTGGTCGCCCGGTACGTGCCCCTCGCCGCCCGGGACCCCAAGGCGGTGCTGGGGTCGGCCGCGGAGCTCGTACGGGAGTTGCTCATCGAAGCGGACGGCCTCGGCGTACGTGTCGCGGGACTGGGCATGGCCGTCTCCGGCGATGTGGACCGCGCCGAGGGCGTCGTGCGCTACTCGCCCTTCCTGGAGTGGCGTGATGTGCCGCTCGCCGAACTCGCCGCCATGACCACCGGGTTGCCGGTGACCGTCGACAACGACGTACGCGCGCTGACCGTGGCCGAGCAGTGGTTCGGGGCGGGCGTGGGCCTTTCCGGCTTCGCCCTTGTGACGGTCGGGGCGGGCATCGGCTGCGGTCTCGTTGTCCACGGCAAGGTGGTGGCAGGGGCCCATGGCGTGGCGGGCGAGATCGGGCACGTGGCCGTCGACCCGGCGGGCCCGCGCTGCCACTGCGGCAACCGTGGCTGTGTGGAGGCCATCGCGAGCGACGACGCCATCGTCCGTCAGGTCCGCGCGGCCACCGGGGTCCAGGTGGCCGACGCGGTGGAGGCCGCCGGACTGGCCCACGACGGTGTCGCCGGAGCCCGGGAGGTCTACGCACGGGCCGGTGATGCCATCGGCCGCGGTATCGCCACCGTGGCCAATCTGCTCGGCCCCGAACGCGTGATCATCTCCGGCGAGGGCCTGGCCGCCTACGACCTGTTCGCCGACCATATCCGCGACGCGTTCGCCACGGCGGCCTTCGGCTCCGCGGCGCGATGCGATGTACAGACCCGGCCGCTGCCCTTCGACGAGTGGGCCCGTGGCGCCGCGGCCACCGCCATCCAGTCCTTCATCAGGTCCGACGCGAACCAGCACCTACGAGGAGCCGCCCTGACACAGCCCGCCTGAACAGGAACACCGTGCCCTCCGCGACCCTCTCCCACTCCGGTCGCGGACGCGGCGACCGCCTCTCCCTCGCCGTCGTCATCGCCTGCCGCTGATCACCCTGTTGTCCTCGTCCGGCCGCCCGCGCCCGCCTCACTCGTGCCGTCGTTCGCCGAATGACCGTGAGCCCCCCCCACGCCGCTGGTGTACTTCGCACGCCGGCCCCCGTTCCTCGGCGTGTTCACCTCGGTACGGGCACGAGCCGAGCCCTCGCCGCCGTCACCCCGAACCGCGCCGCGTCTCCCCGCCATCCCCCGCACCACACCTCCTGGAGGTAGGACCCATGCGGTCATCCTCGTCTCCCCTCATGCCCGTACGCGGTCTGAGATCCCTCGTCGTCCTGGCCCTCGCCGCGGCCTTCGCGACGGCCGCCCCGGCGGCGCGGGCACAGCCCGACGACGGCAGCGCCACTTCGGTCGCCTCGGTCACCGCCGCCGCCAAGCCCTATATGGGCTGGAGCAGTTGGAGCATGCAGTCGTCGAAGTACCCGGGCCTCAACCCGAACGGCGACTACAGCTACCTCACCGAGGCCAACGTCCTGAAACAGACCGACGCCATGGCCGCCAAGCTGAAGAAGTACGGCTACGAGTACATCAACATCGACGCCGGCTGGTGGCGCGACTACGCGTGGACGCCCGAGTTCGACGAGTACGGCCGGCAGAAGGCCGATCCGGTGCGCTTCCCCAGCGGTATGAAGTCGGTCGCCGACCATATCCACGCCAAGGGCCTCAAGGCCGGTATCTATCTCCCCGTCGGCCTGGAGAAGGAGGGGTACGGCGGCGGCAAGGTGCCGATCTGGAACGCCGAGGGCTGCACCACCGCCGATATCGTCTACGACGACCTGCGCACCACCAACGGCTGGGACAGCGCGTACAAGATCGACTTCTCGAATCCCTGCGCACAGAAGTACATCGACTCCCAGGCCCGGCTGTTCGCCGACTGGGGCTATGACTTCCTCAAGCTGGACGGCGTGGGCCCCGGCTCCTTCAAGAGCGGCGACAACTACGACAACGTCGCCGACGTGGCCGCCTGGCAGAAGGCGATCTCCGCCACCGGCCGCCCGATCCACCTGGAGCTGTCCTGGTCCCTGGACATCGGCCACGCCGAGGACTGGAAGAAGCACTCCAACGGCTGGCGCGTCGACACCGACGTCGAGTGCTACTGCAACACGCTCGTCAGCTGGGAGAACTCCGTCGACGACCGCTGGGACGACACCCCCGCCTGGACCCGGCACGCGGGCCCCGGCGGCTGGAACGACCTCGACTCCCTCGACGTGGGCAACGGTGAGATGGACGGCCTGACCAAGGCCGAGCGGCAGAGCTACGCCACGCTGTGGGCGATCGCCAAGTCCCCGCTCTACACCGGTGACGACCTGACCAAGCTGGACTCCTACGGTCTTTCCCTGCTGACCAACCGCGAGGTCCTCGCCGTCGACCAGGGCGACACCCCGCCCGCGCAGCCGGTCACACCGTCCGACCCCCAGCAGGTGTGGGCCGCGAAGAACCCCGACGGCACCTACACCGTCGCCCTGTTCAACCTCGCCGACAAGCCCGCCTCGGTGACCGCCGACTGGTCGACGCTCGGCTTCACCGGCAAGGCCACGGTCCGGGACCTGTGGAACCACGAGAACCTCGGCAGCCACAAGAACAAGATCACCGAGGCCCTGCCCGCCCATGGATCCCGCCTCTTCACGGTCACCCCGCGCGGCGACGCGCTCACCTGGACCGGTATCGAGGCCGAGGCATCGGCGAACACCCTGGAAGGCAACGCCTCGGTCGCCGACTGCACGGCCTGCTCCGACGGCCACAAGGTCGGCAACCTCTACACCGGTGGCAAGCTGACCATCAACAACGTCGTCGTCGACAAGGCCGGCACCTACCAGATCAAGGTCGCCTACATCAGCGGTGACGCCCGCTCCGCCGACATCTCGGCCAACGGCGGTGGCGCCACGCGCCACAAGTTCCCCTCGACGGGCGACTGGTCCACCGTCAACAGCGTCCATGTACCGGTGACGCTCAAGGCCGGCTCCAACACCATCACGTTCGACAGCGGTTCCGACTACGCGCCGGACATCGACCGGATCGACGTACCGAAGTCCTCCTGAACACCCGGGGGCCCGGCCCCGGCCGGGCCCCCTTCGGATCTCAGACGCCTGGAGCCGCCATGAACCCCCGCCCGACCGACCCCGGCAAAGACCCCAGCAGAGACCCCGGCAACAGCCCCGGCAACAGCCCCGGCAGCAACCCCGGCAGCGACCTCAGCAGAAGAACCGCGCTGTCCCTCGCGGCGACGGCCGGGCTGACCGTGGCCCTCGGCGCCCTGCCCGCCTTCACCGCCTCCGCCGCGCCCCGGCGCCCTGCCGACACCCCGCCGCTCACGGGCACATCGCACGACCAGCTGTGGTGGCAGGCCCCCGGCGACGAGGGCTCCCTGATCGAGCAGGGCCTGCCGGTCGGCAACGGCCGCCTCGGCGCCCTCGCGAGCAACGACCCCGGCCGTGAACTCCTGCTGATCAGCGATGTCACGATGTGGACCGGCGGCCTCAACGAAACCCTCGACGCCGACGGCCAATTCCCCTACGGCCGAGACGACTTCGGCTCCTTCACCCTGCTCGCCCGGCTCACCGTGGACATCCCCGACCACGACCTGTCCGGCGTCAACGGCTACCGCCGCGCCCTCGACCTCGCACAGGGGCTGGTCACCAGTTCCTATGTCCGCTCCGGTGTGACCTACCGGCGCCAGATCTTCGCCAGCCACCCCGACGACGCGATCGTCCTGCACTTCACACAGAGCGGCGGCGGCCACTACACCGGCACCATCACCCTCGACGGCACCCACGGCGAGAAGCCCTCGCACGCCGAGTCGTTCGCCGCGTCCTTCCCCAACGGCCTCCGGTACGGCGCGGCGGTGAAGGCGTACGGCAGCGGTGGCCGGGTCCGCGTCAACGGCACCCGTATCGACTTCTCCGGCTGCAAGGACCTCACGGTGGTGGTCAGCGGCGGCACCAACTACGCGCCCGACGCCGACCGCGGGTACCGCGACCCCGCCCTCGACCCCGAGAAGCTGGCCCGTACGAAGGTGCTCGCCGCCGCCGCGCACTCGACGGACACCCTGCGCCGCACCCATATCGCCGACTACCGACGGCTGTACGAGCGGTTCACCCTCTCGCTCGGCACCTCCTCGGACGCCCAGCGCTCCCTGGACACCTGGGAGCGCCTCAAGGCCCGCGCCCGCGACGGCGCGCCCGACCCCGAACTGGAGACGGCCTACCTCCAGTACAGCCGCTATCTGATGATCTCCGGCTCGCGGGACAGCCTTCCGCTGAACCTCCAGGGCCTGTGGCTGGACGGCAACGACCCGGACTGGATGGGCGACTACCACACCGACATCAACATCCAGATGAACTACTGGATGGCCGACCGGGCGGGCCTGTCGGAGTGCTTCGATGCCTTCGCCGACTACTGCCTCGCCCAGCTCCCGTCCTGGACCGGGCTCACCCACGACCTCTTCAACGATCCGCGCAACCGCTACCGCAACTCCACCGGAAAGGTCGGCGGCTGGGCCGTCGCCTTCTCCACCAACATCCATGGCGGAAGCGGCTGGTGGTGGCATCCGGCGGGCAATGCCTGGCTGAGCAACAGCCTGTACGAGCACTACGAGTACACCCAGTCGCGGGCGTATCTGGCGAAGATCTACCCACTGCTCAAGGGCGCCTGTGAGTTCTGGGAGGCGCGGCTGATCACCACCACCCTCCCCGGCACCTCCACCGAGGTGCTGATCGACGACAGCGACTGGTCGCCCGAACACGGTCCGCAGGACGCCAAGGGCAACACCTACTCACAGGAGCTGGTGTGGGCGCTGTTCGGCAACTTCGCCGCCGCGGCCGCCGAGCTGAAGCGGGACACCGCTTACGCGGACACGATCACCTCGCTGCGGAAGAAGCTGTACCTGCCGGAGGTGAGCCCGAAGACCGGCTGGCTCCAGGAGTGGATGTCCCCCGACAACCTCGGGGAGACCACCCACCGCCATCTGTCCGTCCTGATCGGCCTGTTCCCCGGTGACCGCATCCGCCCCGATGGCTCCACCCCTCCGGAGATCGTGGACGGGGCCACCGCCCTGCTCACCGCGCGCGGCATGAACAGCTTCGGCTGGGCCAACGCCTGGCGCGCCCTGTGCTGGGCGCGGCTGAAGAACGCCGACAAGGCGTACCAGCTCGTGGCCAACAACCTCCGCCCCTCCACCGGCGGCACCAACGGCACCGCGTTCAACCTCTTCGACATCTACGAGGTCGAGAAGGGTCGCGGCATCTTCCAGATCGATGCCAACTTCGGCACCCCGGCCGCCATGAGCGAGATGCTGCTGTACTCACGCCCCGGCCATATGGAACTGCTCCCGGCCCTGCCCGGCGCCTGGGCCGCGGCCGGCTCGGTCACCGGATTGGCCGCCCGGGGCGGCTTCGTGGTCGATCTGCGCTGGAAGGACGGGGTGCCGACGTCGGTGCGGATCCGCAGCGTCGGCGGCCGCACCACCACGGTGGCGCACGGCGGCGGCTCCCGAACGGTCCGTCTGGAGCCCGGTGAGTCCATCACCCTGAAGGGGTTCGCCCGATGACGGTCCGCGGTGCCGCCATCGGTGGTCTGTCCGCCGTACTGCTCGCGGCCGCCGCGCTGTACGCCACCCCCGCCGAGGCCGCGGCAGGCCGACACGACGTCGTCACCTGGGCGGCGAGCGCGGACCGCCTGGGGGAGGGGGCGCCCGACCGCGGCTACCGGATGGTGGTGCACACCAGTGTCGGCGGCGGCGATCTGCGTATCCGCCTCTCCAACGCCTTCGGCGACCGGCCGCTGACCCTCGACAGCGTCTACGTCGGCGTGCAGAAGTCGGGTGCCGAGCTGACGCGGGGCAGCAACCGCCGGTTGACCTTCGGCGGCGGGCACGGTGTGACCATCCCGGCGGGCGAGGCCGTGTTCAGCGACGCCCTGCCCGGCAGCCTGCCCGCCGCGACCAACCTGGTCGTCAGCCTGCACACCCCCGACGCGGCCGGTCCGGCCACGGGCCACGGGATGGCGATGCAGACCTCGTACACCACCCAGGGCGATCACACGGGGGAGGAGAGCGCCGCGCACTGGACGGCCACCACGGGGTCGTGGTTCTACCTCGACGCCGCCACCGTCCGTACGTCCGCCGCGACCGGTGCGGTGGCCGCGCTCGGCGACTCCATCACCGACGGCTGGCAGTCCACCACCGACCTCAACCGCCGCTGGCCCGACTACCTCGCGCGCCGGCTGCAACGGGCGGCCACCGGCGTCAAGGGAGTGGCGAACGAGGGGATCTCCGGCAACAAGGTCCTGGCCGACGGCGCCGGGCAGAGCGCCCTGAACCGGCTCGACCGTGACGTCCTGTCGCTCCCGGGCGTGCGGACCGTGTTCCTCTTCGAAGGGGTCAACGACATCAAGGCGCACACCGGTGTCACCGCCGATGACATGATCGCCGGCTATCGCCGGATCATCGAGCGGGCGCATGCGGCCGGTAAGTGCGTGGTCGGCGCCACCGTCGGTCCCTTCAAGGGCTGGAGCGAATGGGACGTGGCCGCCGAGCGGGTGCGCCAGGACGTCAACGCCTTCGTCCGGGACAGCGGCGAGTTCGACGCGGTCACCGACTTCGACCGGGCGCTGCGCAGCCCCTACGACCCCGAGCGCATCCTGCCGTTCCTCGACAACGGCGACCATCTGCACCCCAACGACAAGGGGATGCAGGTCCTGGCCGACGCCATCGACCTCACGGCACTCGACTGTGCCGGTGGTCCGCGCTCCACCGGCTGAACCGACGCGCTTCCGCACCGACCGCAGGGCCCGGCGCCGCGCCCGGCGGTCGGGTGGCGCGGGGCCAGGGTGTCGATCAGACCCCCGGGACGCGGTCGAGGAAGTCGGCGATCAGCGCGGCTCAGCGGGTCCGGTCCGGTGTCTTCCGCGCAGCCGTCCGGAAGTGCCTGCTCGCACCAGATGACCTTGCCGACCGGGGTCTGGTCCGCCACGCGATACGGCGAAGGGCGGCCGGGCCCGTCCTACTGCTCGCCGGGGCGGCGTGCCGGAGGCGGCGGGGGCAGGACCTCGCCCGAGGTGAAGCGAGTGGGCCGGAAGTCCGTCAGCAGCGGTGACTCGTCGCCGTGGAGCTCCTCCGCGACCAGGCGGCCGAGCAGGGGGGCCAGGGTGATGCCGCTGTGGGTCGCCACCACGTAGAACGGCACGTCGGCGGCGGGGAAGCCGGCCACCGTGAAGCCGTCGCCCGGCATGGCGCGCCGGCCGACCCGGACCTTCTCCACGACGGTGCCCTCGGTGGCGTTCAGCACCTCGGGCAGGCGGGCCAGCATGTCGGCGGCGATCTCGCCGTCGGGGGCGTACGGCTCGGCGGGGTCCGCGGACGCGTCCAGGTCCAGGGCCTGGAGCAGCAGACGACCGCCGCCGTCGGGGCGTACGTTGAGCCGCGGGCCGGTCAGGACGCGGGACAGCCGCGCGGGCGCGGGGGCGGTGGTGGCCAGGAAGCCGACCGTCGCCGAGCCCGCGAGATCCGGGTCCACCATGGGGACATGCGCACCGGCCAGTGCGGCCACTCCCTGTGTCCACCGGCCCGCGCAGCTCACCACCGCGTCCGCCGGGTGGCGGCCGCCGTCGGCGCACACCACGGTGGCTCCCGCCGGGCCGGGTTCGATCGCGGTCACCCTGGCGCCCGCGACCACCGTCGCTCCCCGGTCCCTGGCCCGGCCCAGCAGCCGGGACAGCAGCAGCACGGGCAGGGTGTACGCCTCATCGGGGAAGAAGGCGAACACGGCGTGCGACGGCGCCGCCGCGAGGTCCGGCTCCAGCTCCCGGGCCTGCTCCGCGGTGATCCACTCCACCGGGTAGTCCCGGGCCTTCAGCCGTGCCACCCGGCCGGCCAGCACCTCCTTGTGCCGGTCCGTCACCGCCCACTCCAGGTTTCCGGTGGGGAAGAACCACGGCGCGCCGTCCTCGGCGAGCTCGTAGTGTGCGCGGATACCGGCGTGGTTGAGCGCGAAGTACGGCTCCGGCTCCTTGTTGGCGCTGTTGATCCAGGCGAATGAGTTCGCGGTGGTGCCCGCTCCGGGGTGCGCCGCCTCGAGCACGGTGACCCGGGCGCCACGAGCGGCCAGTTCCGCCGCCACGGCCGCGCCCACCACTCCGGCTCCGATGACCACAACTCGCACGGGAATCCTCCTTGGCACGGGGTCAGTTCTCGGGGTCGGCCCCGAAGAGATGAGCGACGCCGACGACGCGCTCGATGATGACGACGGCCACCGCGGCGAAGAGCACCATCACGGTGCCGACGGCGGTCACGGTCGGGTCGTAGTTGTACTGGAGGTAGTTGAAGATCCGCACCGGCAGGGTCTGCATGTCCGTGGTCACCACGAACAGCGCGATCGTCAGATCGTCGAAGGACGTGATCAGGGCGAAGAACGCCCCCGCGATCAGCGGCCCGCGCACGGCGGGCAGCGTCACATGCCAGAACACCTGTGGCGCCCGCGCGCCCAGACCGGCGGCGGCCAGCTCCGCCGACCGGTCGAGCCCGGCGAGCCCGGCCAGGACCAGCCGCACGGTGTACGGAACGGTCAGCACCAGATGCGCCAGCAGCAGGGTGAGCGGGCTGGAGGCCATGCCGAGCTGGGCGTACCACTGGAGCAGCCCGATGCCGAGCACGATCGTCGGCACGGCGAACGCGCTCGAGAACAACCTGTCCAGCACCGACTTCCCCGGGAACGGGTAACGGTGGATGGCCAGCCCCGCGGCCAGCCCGAGCGCCGTGGACACCACGGCCGCTCCCGCCGCCACGCCGATGCTGAGCAGGAACGAGTCCAGGAACTCGGGGCGGTTCAGCAGCTCCGCGTACCAGTGCAGGGTCAGCCCCTCGGGCGGGAAGGTGACATAGCTGGTCGTGGTGAGCGACGAGGCGATGGTCACCAGCACGGGCGCCAGCAGGAACAGGCCCACGAGGCCGGCGAACGCCGCTCCGAGCAGCCGCCTCGCACGCTCGCCCACACCCGTGGCGATCGGCCTGCCGGGCCTGCCCACGGCCTCGTCCGCCACCTCGCTTGTCGTGCTGCTCGTCGCCGTGTTCACGCGAACACCTCCTTGCCGCCACGTCCGCGCAGCAGCCGGGCGTACACGGCCGTCAGAATCGTCGTCACCACGATCAGGACGAAGCCGATCGCCGCCGCGTACGGCCAGTTCAGATTGGTTGTCGCCTCGGTGTAGACGAAGTACGGCATCAGCTTCACCGTGGGCCCGCCCAGGATCGCCGGGGTGACGAAGCTGGAAACGGTCAGACTGAACACGATCAGCGAACCGGCGAGCATCCCCGGCAGCGACAGCGGGACGGTGATCCGCCAGAAACACGTCCAGCCGCTCGCCCCCAGCCCCTTGGCCGCGGGCGTGAGGGCCGGGTCGATCCGGTCCAGACTGCCCATCAACGGCAGCACCATATACGCGAGCATCACATGCACCATGCCGATGACGACCGCGGTGTCGTTGTACAGCATCTTCGGCGCGTCCAGGCCCACGGCGTGGAACCCGTCCGTGACCGGCCCCTTCGGCCCGAGCAGCACCAGCCATCCATACGCCCTGGTCACCATGGAGATGAGCAGCGGCGACAGCAGCACCAGGGAGAGGTAGTTGCGCGCCCGGGGCGAGCGCCCGCGCAGATACACGGCGAACGGGTAGCCCACGACGAGGCAGCCGAGGGTGGTCAGCACGCCGATCCACAGGGTGTGCCACAGCACGTCCCGGTAGAAGGAGTCACCGAGGAACCGTGTGTAGTTGTGCAGTGTGGGATCGCCCGCCTGGGTGCGGAAGCTGTTGTACACCAGCATGAACAGCGGTGCGATGAAGAGCAGGGCGAGCACGGCGATGGCGGGGGAGGCCAGCAGCAGACCGGTACGCCACGGGCCGCGCCCCCTGACCGGAGGGGAAACCCCCGGCGTCGGCGCCGAGCCGTCGGGCCTCAGGGCCGGGCCGTCAGCGACGCGTGCTGTGGCTGCCATGCGCAGATCACCTCCTCGCCCAGCGTGGGCACCTCGGAACCGAACGGCAGCGTGGCCTCGACACGTCCCGCGGCGGTGGCCACGACACAGCGGACGCGGGTGCCGAGAAAGCGGGTGGCCTCGACGGTCCCGGGAAGCCCAGGCCGCGTTGCCGTATCGACGGATGCCCCGGCGGCCGAGGTGTCCGTGTCCGGGGGCGGCCGCTCCGGGCGGCCCTCCTCGGGTACGGCCAGCACGCGCACGGCCTCCGGCCGCACATAGAGCCGTACCGCCTCGCCATCGCCCGGCGCGGTGCCCACCGGCGTCCCCGTGACGAGATGTGTGTCACCGATCCGGCAGCGGTGACCCGCACCGGACGCCCCCGCCGCGATCCCGTCGAGCACATTGACCTCGCCGACGAACTGCGCCACGAAGTCCGTGGCCGGACGCAGATACACGGTCTCGGGGGCGTCCAGCTGATGGATCGTCCCCTCGGCCATCACCGCGATCCGGTCCGACACCGCGAGCGCCTCGTCCTGGTCGTGGGTGACCAGAATCGTGGTGGTGCCCACCCGGCGCTGGAGGGCGGCCACCTCCTCGCGCAGGCGCACTCTGAGCTGGGCGTCGAGGTTGGAGAACGGCTCGTCGAGCAACAGCAGATCGGGCTCCACGATCAGCGCCCTGGCCAGGGCCGTGCGCTGGCGCTGCCCGCCGGAGAGCTGGCGCGGATACCGTTCACCCATGCCGTCGAGCCCCACCAGCTCCAGGGCCTCGGCCGCCCTGCGCCTGCGCCGGGCCGCCCCGACCTTGCGCATCCGCAGGCCGAACGCGATGTTCTCCGCCACCGTCATATGCGGGAACAGCGCGTAGGACTGGAAGACCATGCCCATGGCGCGCCGGTTCGCGGGGAGTCGGGTGATGTCGCGGCCGTCCACCTCCACCACACCGGAGTCGGGCAGCAGATGCCCCGCCACCATGTTCAGCGTGGTGCTCTTGCCGCATCCCGATGGGCCCAGCAGGGTGAGAAACTCCCCGGGCTCCATCGTCAGGTCGATCCCGCGTACGACCGCCTTGCCGCCGAGGGCCTTGTGGATGCCCTCGAGGACCAGCCGGCCACGTGTGCTCCCCGCCCGTGCGGCGGTGTCCGGCCCGGTCGGCGCGCCCGCCGTGTCCACGGTTTCCGTCCCCGCGGTCACTTGCTCTCCACCTGCTTGTTCCACTTGTCGGTCCAGGCGGAACGGTTCTTGTTGATCGTCTTCCAGTCCAGCTTCAGCAGGGAGTCCACCTTGTCGGCGCTGACCACCTTGCCCTTCAGCGCGGGGTCCTCCTTGACGCCCTGGACCACCGAGCCGTCGTAGGTCGCCTTGGCCAGCGCCCGCTGCACGGACGGCTCCAGCAGATGGGCCACGAACTTCTGGGCCAGCTCCTCATGCGGTGCCTTCTTGACCACGTTCGCCGTGGTCACCAGGCCGATCGCCCCGTCCTTCGGGTAGACGAACTCGATCGGGAAGTCCTTCTCCGCCAGTGTCGAGGTCCGCGACACCCCCCACACCGAGGCGGCGGCCTGGCCCTGGAGGAAGTAGTTGGACACATCGGCGGTGGTGTCGAAGGTGGCCGCGTTCGCGGCGATCTTCTTGACCGCCGTGAGCCCGGGGCCGACGTCCCGTTCCGAGCCCCCGTTCGCCTTGGCCGCGCCGACCAGCAGCCCCACCCCATAGGTGTTGGTGATCGACGGGAGGACCACCTTGTCCTTCAGCTTGGGGTCGGCCAGGTCCGCCCAGGTGGTGGGCTTGGGGATGCCGTGCTGCTCGAACCACTCGGGGTTGTAGGCGATGCCCGTGGCCGTCAGCCCGAACCCCACCCCCGAGTCGTTCTCCATCCGGGCGATCTTCACCACATCGTCCACCGGCACCACCTTGGTGTCGATCGAGGTGAGCAACCCGGCCTCCTGCGCCTGTGCCTGGGGGCCGTCGTCGACCAGCGCGACATCGATCTGCGGATTGGCGCGCTGCGCCTTGATCTTGGCGACGGAGTCGGTGGAGGAGCCGGGGATATAGGTGACCTTGCAGCCGCAGGTCTTCTCGAACGCGGGCAGCACCGAGTCGCGGAACGCCGTCTCGAACGAGCCGCCGTAGCCGGCCACCACCAGGGTGCCCCCTTTGCCACCACCACCGGCGGAGGGACTGGGAGCGCCGCAGCCGGTGACGGCGACGGTGAGCGTGAGCGCACTGGACACGGCACACAGGGCGGGCAGGGCTGATCGGGGGGAAGGCATTGCTACCTCCTGCGAAGAGAGATGGAAGTGCCGTTCCCGCGACCGGAGGAGGCGGGAGGGAGGGGAAAGCGATGTGGGGTCCGTCCATGGCCTCGCGTGTGCGCGAGGGGGAGACGAGTTGAGGAAAACCCGGTGAGCGGGGAAACGGATCAGGGAGGCGACGGGGTCAGCGGACCGGGCCGGGGAGCGAGGTCTCCACATAGAAGCGGGATGTGTCGGTCGGCAGGATGATCTCGAGGTGTTCGACCACCTCGTCGTTCTCCGCCCAGGTGACACGCAGCCAGCGGAAGACCGCGGTACCCGGTTTCAGGCCGAAGAGCTCGGCGTGCTCCTCGTCCAGGGCGTACGGCTCCACATAGAGCCGTGAGCGTCGCAGGGGCACTCCGCGGTCGCGGAGGTACATATGGCTCGTGATGGTGACCAGATCCTGGTCAAGCAGGTCGGGGGCGAATCGGAAGGGCAGCACGGCGAGCTCCGTGCTGGTCACGCGGCTGCCGTCCGAGCTCAGCTTGTGGCGGTCGAGCTGCACGACGGCGTCGTTGTCGTCCAGGCCGGGCAGCCGCAGGGCCGCGCCGCCCGCGGGCAGGACCTTCGCGCTGATCACTCGGTGGTCGCCATGGGTCTCGGGCCCGCTGGTCAGCACGCCCGCGGAGCGCAGCAGGTTCTCCTCATCGGCGGTCTGCGCGACGAACGTGCCGTGCCTGCGGTACCGGACGACCAGCCCGGCGTCCGCGAGCTCGCGCAGCGCGCGCTGCACGGTGATCCGCGAGACACCGAACCGTTCGCCGAGTTCGGCCTCGGTGGGCACCCGGGTCCCGGGCTGCCACCGGCCGTCCCGGATGTTGCCCTCCAGCTCCCTGCGGATCCGCTCGTACAGCGGGAGGTCACGTTCGGCCATGCGAAGAGAGTGATCTCAGCCAATTGATATGTCAATACGTTGGATGGATATGACTCGTGGCCGTAACGCATCCTTCTCGCGGGACGCGGTGGGAAACGTCCTCGTCGTGCGGCTCCACCGCCGTCTTCATCGAGGGCGGCATGAGCTACGTCGGTCTCGGCATCCCGCCCCCGGCTCCGCCGCACCCCTGGAAAATTACCTCTCACTAAGAGGTAAACTGGCGGCATGGTCACGGAGGAGTTCCCCGACTCGTTCGCCGACGTCCTCGGCGGCGTCCAGCGGCTGATCCGGCGGCGGCTGCGGGCCGGGATGCCGGAGCCGCGGTTGCGCGGTGCCCAGGTGGAGCTGTTGCGGCTGGTCATGGCGCATCCCGGGATCCGGGTGTCGGCCGCGGCCAGGGAGCTCTACCTCGCGGGCAACTCGGTCTCCACCCTGGTCAACCAGCTGGTGAAGGCGGGCTTTCTGTACCGCGAAACCGACCCGGAGGACCGGCGCTCCGCGCGCCTGACGGTCACCCCCGCCGCCGAGGCCCGGATGCGGGCGTGGCAGGCGCGGCGTGGCGCGCTGGTCCGTGAGCAGGTGGCGCGGCTGTCCGAGAGCGACCGGGCCGCGCTGGCCGCGGCCGTTCCGGCGCTGCGCAAACTGGCCGAGAACCTTCACGAGGAGGTGGAAGGGATATGACCGAGGTCCCGGAAAGCACCGCTGACGTCGCACTCGTCTGCGATGGCCTGCGGTACACGTTCGGGGAGACCAAGGCCGTCGACGACCTGGAGCTGTCGGTCCGGGCGGGTGAGGTCTTCGGGCTGCTCGGCCCCAACGGAGCGGGCAAGACCACCGCGATCCGCTGCATCACCACACTGCTGCCGGTCCCCGCCGGTATGGTGCGGGTGTTCGGGCACGACGCGGCGAAGGAGCGGATGGGTGTCCGGCGGCTGCTGGGCTACGTACCGCAGCAGCTGTCCGCCGACGCCGGGCTCACCGGCCGGGAGAACGTGGAGCTGTTCGCCCGGGTCTTCGACGTCACCCGCCGGGAGCGGGCCGACCGCGTGGCGCGGGTGCTGGAGGCGGTCGATCTCACCGCGGCGGCCGACCGGCTCGCCAAGACGTACTCCGGCGGTATGGTCCGCCGTCTCGAACTGGCCCAGGCGCTGGTCAGCGCGCCCCGGCTGCTGATGCTGGACGAGCCGACGATCGGCCTGGACCCGATCGCCCGGACCAGCGTGTGGGAGCACATCAACGCGGTTCGGGTGGCCACCGGAATGACCGTGCTGGTCACCACCCACTACATGGACGAGGCCGACCAGTACTGCGACCGGGTCGCACTGATGCACCGCGGCCGGATCCACGCCCTCGGAACGCCCCATGAGCTCCGCTCCGAGCTGGCCGACCGCCGTCGGGCGGAGGGCGAGGCCGGTCCCAAGCCGACCCTGGAGGACGTCTTCCGGGATGTCGCGGGGAGCGGTCTCGACGAGCAGGGAGGAGATTTCCGCGATGTCCGAAGCACCCGTCGCACCGCGTCCCGGGTCGGTTGAGGCCACCGGGCTCGCACCGGACGGCCGGCCCGATCCGCTGCTGACGCCGCCGCGCGCCCGCACCGGCTGGCAGGTGCTGCCCGCGCGGGTCGCCGCGATGTGCGCGGTCGAGCTCCAGAAGCTGCGGCACGACCGCACCGAGCTGTACACCCGGGCCGTCCAGCCCGCCCTATGGCTGCTGATCTTCGGCGAGACCTTCACCCGGCTCAAGGCGATACCGACCGGCGGCACACCGTATATCGACTATCTCGCGCCCGGCATCATCGCCCAGTCCGCGATGTTCATCGCCATCTTCTACGGGATCCAGATCATCTGGGAGCGGGACGCCGGGATCCTCACCAAACTGCTGGTCACCCCGACGCCGCGAGCCGCCCTGATCACCGGTAAGGCATTCGCCTCCGGGGTGAAGGCGCTGATCCAGGCGGTCGTGGTGATCGCCATCGCGGCGGTGCTCGGGGTGGCGCTCACCTGGAATCCACTGCGGCTCCTCGGGGTGGCCGTCGCGGTGATCCTGGGCTCGGCCTTCTTCGCCTGCCTGTCGATGACGATCGCGGGGATCGTGCTGACCCGCGACCGGCTGATGGGCATCGGGCAGGCCATCACCATGCCGCTGTTCTTCGGCTCCAATGCGCTGTATCCGGTGGCGCTCATGCCCGGCTGGCTCCAGGCCGTCAGCAAGGCCAATCCACTGAGCTACCAGGTGGACGCGTTGCGCGGACTGCTGCTGGGCACCCCGGACCATCTCGCACTCGACTACGCCGTGCTGACGCTGGCCGCCGCGGCCGGTATCACGGCGGCCTCCTCGCTGCTGGGGCGGCTGGCGCGCTGACCCGGCCGATGAGCCGATCCGCTCGCCGCGGCCCACGCCACCGCTCGTCAGCGCACGGGCGCGGTGTCGTCGGCCGTGGCGAGGCTGGTGTTGTGCTCGTGGATCAGGCGCAGTGCCGCGTCGCGGTCGCGGCGGTCGAGGGCGTCCACGAGGTCACGGTGCAGGGCGTGCCGGTGTGCGATGTACTCGCCGAGCGGTCCCTCACCGGCGGGCAGCACGGACAGCGTATGCCCCTCGATGAGGTCGAGGAGATTGCTGTACAGCGAGCTGAGCAGGGCGTTCGGGCTGATGGCGGCGATGGCGGCGTGCAGCCGCCAGTTGGCGTGGACGAAGGCCACGAGATCGGCGTCGTCGACGGCCTCCGCCATGGCGGCGATGTGCTCCCGCAGTCCGGAGATATCGGCTGGCGAGGCGTGCCACAGCGCGTCCTCGATGAGCAGCGGGTCGAGGGCGTCGCGGATGCGTACCGCGTTGGCCACGTCCGCCTCCTGCGTGTCCAGGGCGAGGAAGGAGTTGCCGAGGCGGACCATCGGTGTCTGCTCGGCGCTGAACAGCCCGCCGCCGGGGCCGGGTCTGACGGTGACCAGACCGCGTGACTGGAGGAGGCGCAGAGCCTCGTTGAAGGTGCCCACGGACACTTCGCACAGGGTGCGCAGCTCTTCCTTGGTGCCCAGCCGGGATCCGGGACGGACGCTGCCGACCAGCGCGGCGATGCGTTCCGCCGCTTGTTCGGCGCGTCCCGAGGCCGTCGCCCGGGGTGCGCCGTCGGCGCGGCGGCCACGGCGAGACGCGGTCGTGCCACCGATGGCGCGAACGCTTCGGCCCGGGTCGGTGACGCCGTCGGCGCCGGGCTCGGCCGGTGCCCCGTGGGCGACCTCTCCGGGGTCGGACGTGGCAGTCACGACGGCTCCCTCCTCCTCGTCATATTCATCATGATTGTTTCAGGGCGCGCTCTTGACGGCCCGCCGCGACCGGGCGCAGCATCGGGATAATCATCATGATGAATTGCTGGTGGATGGGCAAGTTCCGGCCGCTCCTGGCCGGGGAAGCACCGTCACCAGCGGGAACGGACCGGTGATACGGCCTGATGCCGGTTCATCGCCGCGCCCGCTCCCACCGACCCTTCGGGAGCCACACCGTGCGCATCGCCAATCTCTCCGGTCGGCTGACCTTGATCGTCGACGGCCGGGCCGTGGACGTCGAGGAGGCCAGCGGCGGCCGTTTCGCCGCCGATCCGCAGGCCGTGTACGAGCGCTGGGAGGAGTTCCACACCTGGGCGAAGACCGCGGACCTGCCCACCGGAGACGGCTTCGAGCCCGCGAACCTCGGCTCGCCCGCCCCCGCGCCGCGGCAGACGCTGGCCATCGGCCTGAACTACCGCGGTCATGCCTCCGAGTCCGGGTTCGCCGCGCCCGAGGGGCTGCCGCCGGTCTTCACCAAGTTCGCCACCTCCATCACCGGGCCGGTCACCGATGTGAAGCTGCCCGAGGGCGGGCACACCGACTGGGAGGTGGAGCTGGTCGTGGTCATCGGCCGACGCGCCGAGGCCGTGTCCGAGACCGACGCATGGCGGCATGTGGCGGGCCTCGCGGTCGGGCAGGACATCTCCGAGCGGGTGGTGCAACTGGCCGGACCGGCCCCGCAGTTCAGCCTGGGCAAGTCCTTCCCCGGCTTCGCGCCGATCGGGCCGTGGCTGGTCACCCCCGATGAGTTCGACAACCCCGACGACCTCGAACTGCGCTGTGCCATCAACGGTGAGGAAGTGCAGAAGGGCCGCACCCGGGACCTGATCTTCTCCGTCCCCGCCCTGATCGCCGGGCTCTCGGCGGTCCTGCCGCTGCTGCCCGGTGATGTGATCTTCACCGGCACACCGGCCGGTGTGGGGCTCGGCCGCAACCCCCAGCGCTGGCTGGCGGCGGGCGATGAACTGGTGAGCACCATCGAAGGCATCGGCGAGCTGCGTCAGACCTTCGTGGCCTGAGCGGTTCCGACGGACGAAGGAGTCCTCATGGCACTGCACCGGCTGACCTCCATCACCATGGGGGTTCCCAACGTCGCCGAGACGGCCACCTACTACGCCGACTTCGGCCTCACGCCTGACGAGGACGGCTGGTTCTCCACCCGGGACGTGGGCCGTCAGCTGCGCATCGTGCACGCCCCGACCCGCCGTCTGGTCGAGGTGCGCATCGGCGCCGACAGCCCCGACGACCTTGCCGCTGCCGCGTCCCGGCTGCACCGCCTGGGCGCCGAACCCCGCACCGAGGACATGACCCTGACCGCGTACGACAAGGCCACCGCGGTCCGCGCCGTACTGGAGGTGGCCCCCCGCCTGGTTCAGGGTCCGGTGCCGGCCACCGTCTACAACGGCCCGGGGCGCAGCGACCGCACCGATGCCCGTGCCCCCGGTGTGCTGCGTGACGGCCCGGTGCGGCCCCGCAAGCTGGGTCACGCGGTCATCGGCACCACGGACTTCGACGCGACGACGGCCTTCTTCCGGGACGGGCTGGGCTTCAAGGTGTCGGACCACATCAAGGATCAGGGCGCCTTCCTGCGCTGCTCCACCGACCACCACAACATCCTGGTGCTGGCCGCCCCGGTCACCTTCCTGCACCACACCTCGTGGCAGGTCGACGACATCGACGAGGTCGGCCGCGGCGCCGCCGCCATGCTGGAGGACCACCCCGAACGCCATATCTGGGGCCTGGGCCGTCACCACGCCGGATCGAACTTCTTCTGGTACCTCAAGGACCCGGCGGGCAACTTCAGCGAGTACTACTCCGACATGGACTGCATCGTCGACGACCAACTGTGGACGCCGGAAGTCCTGGAGGGCGCCAAGGGCCTGTTCAACTGGGGACCGCCGCCCCCGCCGTCCTTCCTCGCCCCCGACGATCTCGCCGCCTTGATGACCGGCACCCACAGCCCGACGGGCTGACCCACCGGACCGCCGTCCCCGGCTCCCTCAATCCCGCCGCGTCATGGGCCTGGGGGCCGGGGCGGGTGGAGCGGCACGACTTCCGTCGGGTTCGGTGCGGCCGGGCCGATTGACGCGGCGCCGAGTCACGGCATGATCGCCGCCCGGGGAGCCGAGCCGTGTCAGGACCGCGGCGACGGCGAACGACACGGCGTTGACGGCGACGATCGCGGTGTATCCGTTCGTTCCGCCGATCGCGACGGCGAGGCTCGCGCCCAGAGCGCCGACCCCGAGCCCCACATTGCGCAACGCGGTGATCAGGGCGAACCAGGACTCCTGGTGCTTCCCCTCGGCGACATCGTGCACCAGGGGCGGGAGCCGCGTCCTCGTCTTCCCCCGCCACGGCGCCACACCGATGCCTGAGGGCATGCGGCGGCGGACCGAGAACGTCAGGTGCCGATCGCCTGTGGATAGCTGAAGAAGTTGGTGGGGTCGTACTTCTGATTCACCCGGACCAGCCGGTCGTAGTTCGCACCGTAGTACGCCCGCCGCCAGTCCTTCAGGGTCGGATCCGGGAAATTCTGATACGACTGCGGGGGAGGCGTACCACCGAAAATGGCGAAGTAGAACTCACGGAGCCAGTCGAGATTCGCCGTGCCGACGCTCGGCGGATCGTAGTCCGCCCAGGAGGTCTCGGCGGCGAGGATGAACACTCCGTTCCGGTGCACGAACGCCGTCGCGTCCGGCGGCACTTGGTTGATCTCGCCACCGAGGGCGAACATGGCGAACCCGGCTCCGTCCTCGTTGTCGCTGCCGGGCCACTCCAGCAGTTGCTCGGCGGCCGCGGCCACCTGCTCATCGGTCAGCAGCCTCCGGGCCGTCAGTACCGCCGACTTGGCGCCGAACTGCTGCACCGGTGTGGTGGCGCTCAGCAGCACACTCGCCTCCCCCGGAGTGACCTCGCGGACGGACGCCTTGTTGCGGGCCCGCTCCTCGGCCGTACCGATGGCGAGCAGCGGAGCCAGGATGTCGCGCAGCTCATCGAGGTGGCCGTAGAACTGGCCGATGGCATTGACGCCCGCGTTGGCGCGGATCTCGTCCCTGGTGAGCCCATGGGTCCCCATGCCGACGCGGAGATGGAACCGCTTGTCGTCCAGCGTGTTCACGGCGATCCGCTGCGCGGCGGCCATCACCGGCAGTGCCGAGTCCAGGCTCCAGCGCAACTCGTAGACGCCCACATCGCCCTGGAACAGCTCGTACTGGAACGTAAAGGAGGTGTTGACACCGAAGTTGTTCCCCGCCCCGCCGCGGCAGCCCCAGAACAGATCGGGGTGCGCGTCCTCACTGGCCTCCACCACACTGCCGTCGGCGAGTACCACGGTCGTCGAGACCAGCCGGTCGCAGGTCAGGCCGAACATCTTGTCGCTGAAGCCGATACCGCCACCGAGCACCAGCCCGGCCACCCCGACCGTGGGGCAGCGGCCGGTCGGCACGAACATGCCGCGGTCCTCCAGCATCGGATGCAGATCGCCGTTGGTGACACCGGCCCCCACGGTCACGGTCCCCGCGTCGTGGACGACCCTCATCCGCCCGTACGTCCGGGTCCGGGAGCGGGCACCCGGCAGCGGGGTGGAGTCGATGCCATTCAAACGGGCCATGTTGAGCAGCAGACCGGTGGTGGCGGAGTACCCGGCGTAGTTGTGGCCCAGCCCGGAGCGAGGCACGGCGGGCAGCCCCACCGAGCGGGCCCAGCGGACCGACGTACGGACATCCCCGGCGGTACCACACGCCACGATTCCGGCGGGGCGGATCCCGGCGTACCGATGGTTGAACGGCAGCGCCAGCGGCGGATAGCCGGAATCTCCCGGCCGGTAGAGCGTGGAACGCGGCGACAGCGCCCGGGCCAGCAGCTCCCAGTCCCGCCGACTGACCCGCTCCGCCGTCTCGGTGGATGGCGCGGCAGCGGCGGGCGGCGACTGCGAGCCCACCACCTCCGCTCCCAAAACCCCCACCGTGCCTGCCCGCAGTACATTCCGCCTGTTGATCAACGTGGCTGCCCTCACACGAGACGCTCCGGAGGCGCGATCGCCTCCCCGCGCCAAGTCAATCGACCCATGCTCGGCACGGCTGCGAAACGAGTTCCGTCCACGGGCCCCGCAACCCGAAAGGATGCCGACCTACCGCTGAATGCCCCAGCCCGCTACGGCGCACGGGACCGCGCCCGGCCGCGGGGAGGGGTCCCACGGGTGGCGGGTAGAACGGGTCGGTGCCGGAAGTCCCCGGGCAGGAGCGCCGGCTGACACGCCGCTTCCCTGCCTCGCCCGGACCGGCATTTCGGTGTGCGGTTCGGGGCCCGACGAAAGGTCGTGATGATGCCTGCCGCGCCCAATACGCCCGCGCGCCGCGAGCCCGAAGGGTTCCAGGGGTTCCCCGATGACCGGGAGGCGGGCAGGCTCCGCCACGAGTACCGGCGGAAGGTGGCTCCGCCCTTCGCCGACCGGCGGCGGCTGTCGGCCACGTCGTCCATGATCCTGCTGCGTGTGCCGGGTACCGGGCTCGAGTACCGGGAGCGGGTCCGCCGGGTGATCGACGCGCTGGAGCGCCCGCTCACCGACGGCGGGAAGCTGGTGCCCTACGGTGTCCTGTCCACGGAGTCGGTCACGGCGGCGACGCCGCTCATCGCCATGGCGGCGCGCGAGGACCTCGCGTACAACCTGCCACGCCATATGACTCCCGACCGTCTCCCGCACTCCGCGCTGGTGCGGGACGTGATCCTGAGGGCGCTGCGGGATCCCCTCGCCGCCTCCGATGCCGATGTTCTGCGCAGGGCCGCCTATGCGGGCCGGGTGGCGCGCGGTGGCCTTCCCTGCTGGCTGCACAAGGTCAGCGGTACGGCCGCGGCGGGTGACGGAGCGGTCGGCGGGGCGATCGGCTTCGTCCTGAGCGCCGTGTGGCAGCCGCTCACGGACTCCCTTCCGCGCTGGTGGTGGACGCGACGGATGACCCATCAGCTGATTCGGCCGGCGTGGCTCTCGTTACGGCGCGGGGCGCGCTGGCTCGGCGCGGAACTGGACGAGGCGCGGGGCAGCGCGGATCTGTTCGAGATCCTGGCGACCGTGCTCGACGCGCAGCGCGCCGGGCTCGCCCTGGACACCGGTCACCCCAGCCACCGAGCCGCGCTGCAAGCCCTTGAACTTCTCCTGGTCCAGGCCCTGTTGGCGGACCTCGCCGTGCCACCGGCGGGCCGTCTGCTGCCCCGGCGCCGGCGCCGGACCGCCGCTCCGGTGCTGCTCGTGCGCATCCCGGAGGACACGCGTCGGGCGGAGGCGGTCGAGCGGTTCCTGAGCGCGTGCCACGCCGCCGGTCGTACGGCCGCCTCGCACCTTCCGGTGCTGATCGCGGTCGGACGGCCCTCGGACACGCTGCTGGCGGCGCTCGGCAACCCGGTGGCCGGCACCCTCGGACAAGCGGCGGACGCGCTGCGCGCCGGTGATGGGCAGCCGGTGCTGGTGCCGCTGGACGAGGAGCCCTTCGGGCGGCCGGGGCAGGACATCGCACGGGTGGACCCGAGGCGGTTCAAGCTCCCATGGCGGGCCGTGCACCTTACGGCCTGGGGCATCGTGGCCGCGCTCGTCCTGGCCCCGCTGGCCTTCCCCCTCGGATCCGGGCGCGAGTCCTGCGTCGGAGGGGAGGACACCGTCGCGGCGGCCCGGACCGAGCCGGTGCGGGTGCGGCCCGCGGAGTGGTACGACGCGACGGTCGGCGAAATCACCCGCCAGAACGCGCGGGCCGAGCAGTACGCCGCGCAGGGCAGAACCGTCCGCACCGTGGTGTGGTTCAGCTCGGAGAAACCGGTCGACGAGACGGACACGCTCTACGACGGCACCATCCCCGAACTGCGCGGTGTCGCCCTGTGGCAGCGCAAGCTGAACGACGACGCGGGCTCCGACGAGGCGCTGGTGCCGCTGAGGGTGGAGATCCGCACGACCGGCAAGGCGTTCCACGACGCCGAGCGGTCCGCCAGGAAACTGGTGGCCGAGGTGCGGAGCGGCAAGCGGACGGGGGAGCGGCAGATCGTCGGTGTGCTCGGGTTCGAGCAGAGCAGGAAGGAGACCGCGGCCGCGCTGGGGGTGCTGGGCAAGGCGCGGATCCCCGCCGTGGGGACCACCGCGACCGCCGACGAGATGATCCACAACGGCGACTACCGGACCTATTGGCCCTTCACCCCGCTCAACAAGACCGAGGCCGGTATCGAAGCGGACTTCGCCAGGACCTTCCCCATCGTGCCGCGGCCCGGCCCGGCGGGCGGCTGCGCGCCCGCCGATCACGCCATCGTCATCCAGACCCCGGCGGACCTCTACAGCCGAGGTCTCGCGGGACGGTTCAGGGACAGCTTCGAAGGCGAGATCGATGTGCTGGACTACGCGCAGGACGGAGACTTCTCCGGCGCGGGCGCCGACGATCTCAGGTTCGACAGCGCGGAGAACCTCGCGGACGAGGTGTGCAGACGGCTGCGCGAGTCTCCCGGCTCCCTCGTGTACTGGAGCGCGCGGGCCCGTGAGTTCACCGCGTTCATCAACGCCCTTGACCACAAGGGGACCTGTGGCGACCGTGATGTCACCGTGCTGGGCGGCAACGACCTGACCAACGTGGCGCAGACCGGCGCATTCAACGACAAGCACTGGCTGCGCCTGTACTTCTCCGGCCACCGCCTGCCGGACACGGACCCCCGGGCCGGCACCAAGACCAGGGACTTCGCCGACGCCTACGACCGGTTCGTGCGCACCACCACCAGGGGCACCGACCCATGGCGACAGGACGGCCACGCCGCCGTCGCGTACGACGCCCTGCACGTACTCTCCCTGGCCACCGATCTGGCCTACCGGGACGAACACGCCGCACCGGGCGCCGTACTCACCGCGCTCGGCAGCGACAGCATCCGTTTCGACGGGGCGACCGGCTATGTCTCCTACCACCAGGGCGTCAACCAGCCGCCCGCCGACAAGACCCTGGTGCTGTTACGCCAGACCGCCGAGGGACCGGTCGCCGTGGTCGCGTGCGGCGCCTACCGCCAGGGGCGGACCTACGCGGCACACGGCGAGCCCTGCACCGCGTAGGACGACCCGGCAACGTACCCACGAGCCAACCGAGCGCACGTGAGGCACCCAGGCCCCCGGGGGGCCGTTACGTCTCGTCTACGTCTCGTCTACTTCTCGTCCGCTTCGGTGGCGGGGCGGGGGCCGCCGAAGCCGTGGGCGGAGAGGTCGAACCAGTTGCCTTCCGGGTCCATGGCCCGGTACTCGGCGAAGGGGCGGTTGGTGAAGCGCTCGGCGGGTTCGTCGGCGCCGGAGGCGACCAGGGCGGCGGATATCTCGGAAGTGTCGGCGACGTGGAATCCGAAGTGGTTCATGCCCAAGGGGGTGTCGCCGTTGAGCTGGTGCTTGATCAGGGCGAGGCTGAGGTATCCGTCGGAGAGGAAACAGCTGCCATCGGGGTCCCGGTGGAAGAGCTCCATGCCGAAGATCTCGCTGTAGAACTCGGCCAGTTTCTCGGGGTCGCGGGCGACGATGGCCAAGTGGCGGAGTTTCGGCCTGTCCGGGGTGGACGCGTCAGACATGGGCATTTCCTTCCATGACGGCGAGGGCGTGGGTGGGGGCTGGCTTGGCGCGGTGGGAGGCGGCGAACGGTTGACTCGGCGTTGGCCGTGGCCGTATCCGTTCGTCGTCGGTCGCGGTCGGCGGTCTTATACCGCCACCACCGCGTTGGTCCGTATCCGCAGCGGCAGTTCGGTGCACGGCTGGTGGGGGCTCTCGGACGGCGGCGGCGCCCAGGCGGCGAGGGCGTGATACATGACATCGCCACGGCGTTCGAGGTAGCAGATGAGATTGATGGGCCAGCCGGTGTTCCCGAAGATGTGCTGATCCATCGGCGTGGGGCGCTCGCTGAGGATGAGTTTCCGCTCCTCCAGCGGGCCTATGCGATGCCAGTCGGGGTGCATGTGTACGGACCCCAGGATTTCCAGACCATCGGCCTCGGCCTCGCGCGAGGCCCTCAGCAGATCATGGGAGTCGATCCACCAGCCACGTGTCTCGTTCTCGTAAGCCGGGCCGAAGAGCGGCACGATCGACTCGGTGAACTCACGGCGCGCGGCCGGGTCGGTGGTACGGGCATTGCGGCCGAACGCGACGCGTTCGACGGTCAATGTCGCCTGGTCCGCCGTACCGACGAGGAGGGCGAAACACGGCACCGGCGATTCGGGGGTGATGCGCTGATACTCACCGACGGCCACCTCGAGAAATTCATCGAGCGCCTGGTCCTCTATCAGGACCGTACAACATTCACCTAAATGCGACGCGCGCATGCCAAACCACCTCTTGATGTGGATGTCGAATGCGGTGGGGGAGCGGAGCCGTCGTACTGTATCCCGGCATTCTTGAACTCTCAAACGGCATCGCTCCCTTCACTCCCGCCTTCGTCTCCGCCTCCGGGGGTCTGGTCCTGGCGGGTGCCGACCGCCGCGCGTTCGCGGTCAAAGCGGCAGGGAGCTTGCGCCGATCCAGCGCCGGATCGCGGCGTCGAGCCGCTCGTGGGCGGCGTCGCCACCTCGCCGCCCCCACCGGCGGTTTCGCCGAGCGGCTCGGCATCTCTCACCTGGCGGGACCGCCGATGAGTCTCATGAACCACTCGCTGGGCCTCACCCTCCCGGGGTGAAGCACTCCCGGGTTCCGCCACCTCCCGGTTCGAAGCACACCCGTAGCTTTGTGCGGTCCGTGCCGTCGACCATGGGTGTGAAGACGTACTCCTGTGTGTCGTAGGTGTCGGTGACCTCGGCCCGTCGCCACGTGCCGCCGCCGGACGACACCTTGATGACGTTTCCGATGTGCGAATGCCATATCCGCGCCCATGCGGCGGCGCATGCCGCGCTGTACCTGAACTCCAGCCGTGCGCCCGTCGAGGTGCGCAGCGGTGGACCGAGCGCTCGGACCCGGGAGGGCATGCCACAGCCCATCAGCCCCGGATCCTTGCCGACACAGCCCTGCCCACGGCAGCCGGGGGGTGGTGGCGCGGTGGACGGGACGCGCGCCGTGGAGCCGTTGGAGCCCGTGTTCGGCAGGGCTGCCACCCACACCGCTGCCGTGACCGCGACCACGCAGACGGCCGCGGCGACGACGGCCCATCCGCGCGGCCCGGCCCATCCGCCCAAGCCGACGTGACCGCGCCGCGCTTGACCCGGCTCGGCCGAACGCACCGACCGGCCATCGCCCGGTCCGCCGTCGTCCGGTCGCGCCACCGTTGGTGCGGCTGCGACCACGGGGTCCGGCGCGCTGTCCGCTCGGCCGCTCCACTCCCCGTCGGCCAGCTCCCACAGCGCCATCAGACGTCCGGGCGGCTCACCGGCCATCGCGCACAGCACTTCGACGGCTTGGCGCGGGGCCAGTTGCTTGCCGTTGAGATAGCGCTCCCAGGAGGACTTGCTGTACGCGGTGCGCTCGGCCAGTGCCGCCATGCTCAGGCCCGTACGCGCCCTGAGCTCGCGCAGCCCCGCGGCCAGCCGGTTGCAGGCCGGAGCGGCGGCGGTTGGTGGTGCGGTGTCCTTCATCCGCGCAGCACCTGCCAGGTATGCGGGCCGACGATGCCATCGGTCGGCAGCCCCGCCTTCTTCTGTAGCCGCTTGACGGCCCGCGTGGTGTTCTCCCCGTAGACGCCGTCGGCGCCACCCGGGTCGAACCCCAGGTGCCGCAGGAGGCACTGGGCCTCCACGACGTCCCATCCCGGCTGGGAGAGGATGGCGGTGCGGGTGGTGCTGTAGCCCGCGTACGCGCGTCCGTTCTCCCGCTTGACGGGGCAGGGATAGGTCTTCCCCGGCCGGTAGACGAAGGTGCCATGGGAGGACCCGGCCGCGCCGTGCCGCGTCTCGGCCGCGCCCTTCCCACCACCCCCTCCGTCCTTCCAGGGTGCCGCGATCAGCAGTCCGACGAGCAGCGCGCCGAGGGCCACGGCCGCGCAGATGCCGATCAGCAGGCTCCTCGACCTCGGCGCGCTCGCTGTCGAGGGCTCGCCGCCCGGCACGGACTCGCTCGGCGCGGGCACGTCCGCCGTCCCGCCTCTCTCCCGCCACGCGGCCTCGGCCACCTCGTGGAGCACCAGGAGGCGTGTCGGCTCGACGCCGCCCACCCGCGCCAGCTCCTCCACCGCCTGCCGGGGCGGCAGCGCCTTCCCGTTGAGATAGCGCTCCCAGGAGGAGCGGCTGTAGCCGGTCTTGGACTCCAGCGACGACAGACCGAGCCCGCTGCGGTCCTTCAACCGGCGTAACTGCACGACCAGCTGCCGAACCCGATCATCGAGCGAATCCGGTAATGGCCTCCAACGCGACATGTTCCACCCCATACGCATTGAGTCCCGAGGGCCCGAATTATCCGCCTCCCGCGCGCTCTGGTACGCCGCTTTACGGCCCCTTGGCTCTCCGTGACCGGCCTCGCGGCGCCCTTTCGCTCAGCCGGCCGCCGCCGGTCCGGCCCGCCGCGTCCCGGTAGGGCGTCCCCAGGGGTGGCGTCCGCGCAGCTCAGCGCGTGGGACGTCCCGCGAACTCCGCAATGTGCCGCGGGTTCTGGCGGCTGACCGGGGCGGGCCCGCAGTCTCGGTATCGCAAGTCGGGCGGCGCGGTCCACCCCGCGCCGCCCTCACCACAACGGGGAAGGAACCAACCATGAACGCTCGTCAGCGCATGGCCCTGGTGGCCGCGGCCGCCGTTCTGGGCGGCGGCCTCGCTGCCGCCGCTCCCGCCTCCGCCTCCGCGCAGAGCGGCTGGACGGCCAAGGGCTACGCCTCCGACGTCGCCGGCGCCCACGCCTCGGGGAAGGTCTACACGCGGGGAGACGGCCGGGTGCAGCTCACCGGCACCCTGAAGGACACCAAGACGGACGGCAAGTACGCGATCCTCCAGATCTCCGCGAAGTACGCCGACGGCGGCAGCCGGTACGAGTACGACGTGACCGGGAGCTCCAAGTCGATCGGCTCGGCGGGCGGATACAACTTCGCCTCGTCCGTCCGCAGCATCAAGGTTCAGGAGTGCATCGGGCACTCGGGGGGCTCGGGCCACTGGTACCTCGACAAGTGCGGCTCCGGCTGGCACGAGATCTGGTGAACCGGGCCCGAGCCCGCTGAGCCGGGGCTGAGCGGGACGCGACACCACGGGCAGCGTCCCGTCCTCCGAGGGGGAGAGGACGGGCCGCTGCCCCGCGCGCCCGTGCGAATGCCCGGCGACCATGCGAATGTTCCCCGCGACCATGCGAATGCCCCGCGCTCCCGTGCGAAGGGCGCGATCAGAGGAAGCTGACGCCCTGGGCGAGGGGGAGTTCGGTGGAGTAGTTGATGGTGTTGGTGGCCGAGCGCATATACGACTTCCAGGCGTCGGAGCCCGACTCCCGGCCGCCGCCGGTGTCCTTCTCGCCGCCGAAGGCACCGCCGATTTCGGCTCCCGAGGTGCCGATGTTGACGTTGGCGATACCGCAGTCGGAGCCCGCGGCGGACAGGAAGACCTCGGCTTCCCGCTGGTCGCGGGTGAAGATGCTGGACGACAGGCCCTGGGGCACGTCGTTGTGCAGCGCGATCGCCTCGTCGAGGGTGTCGTAGGCGAGGACGTACAGGATCGGCGCGAAGGTCTCCTCCCGTACGACGTCGGTCTGTTCGCCGACGTGGACGAGGACCGGTTCGGTGTAGGCCGCCGCGGGCGCGGCCTCGGCAAGACGCCGGTTTCCACCGGCCAGGATCTTGCCGCCCTGCGCCCGTACGCGGGCGAGCGCGCTGTGCATGGTGTCGAGGGCCGTGGTGGAGATGAGCGGGCCGACCAGTGTGGTGTCGTCGAACGGATTGCCGATGGGGAGCCTCTCGTAGGCGGCGGTGAGCCGCTCGATGAGGGTGTCGGCGATATCGCGGTGGACGATCAGGCGGCGCAGCGTCGTACAGCGCTGGCCCGCGGTGCCGGCCGCGGCGAAGACGATGCCCTGGACGGCGAGGTCCAGATCGGCGGACGGGGTGACGATCGCCGCGTTGTTCCCGCCGAGTTCCAGCAGGCTGCGGCCGAAGCGGGCCGCGACGCGGGGGCCGACCTCGCGGCCCATCCGGGTGGAGCCGGTCGCGCTGACGAGGGCGATACGCCGGTCGTCGACGAGCCGCTCACCGACCGTGCGGTCGCCGAGCAGGAGACGGTGCACATCGCGGGGCGCGCCGACCTCCTCGGCGGCCCGGGCGAGCAGATGGTCGCAGGCCAGGGAGATCAGCGGGGTGCGTTCGGACGGCTTCCAGATCACGGTGTCGCCGCAGACGAGGGCGACGGCGGTGTTCCACGACCACACGGCGGCGGGGAAGTTGAAGGCGGAGATCACCGCGACCACGCCGAGGGGGTGCCAGGTCTCGGCCAGCCGGTGGCCGGGGCGTTCGGAGGCGATCGTGCGGCCGTACAGCTGCCGGGACAGGCCCACCGCGAAGTCGCAGATGTCGATCATCTCCTGGATCTCGCCGAGCGCCTCGGAGCGGATCTTGCCCGCTTCGATGGTGACGAGGTCGGCCAGGTCGCCCTTGTGCTCGCGCAGCAGCTCACCGAGGCGGCGCACGAGTTCACCGCGGCGCGGCGCGGGCGTGGTGCGCCAGATGAGGAAGGCCGCACGGGAGGCCGCGACGGCGTCTTCGGTGTCGGCTTCGGTGGCGGCCGTCAGCCCGAAGAGGTGCTCGCCGGTGAGGGGCGTACGGGCGGGGAAGCCGCCGCCCTCGGCCACGTCGACGCCGATGTTCCCGAGGGCGGCGCGGGCGCGGGCGCGCAGGTCGTCCGTCGTGGGCAGTGCGGTGCTGGTCATGGCGGTCCTCCGGGGTGAGGGGGCGATGGGTCAGCTGAGGGCGCCGGTGAGGCCCAGCTCCCGGGCGACAGGTGCGAGGGACTCGTGCTGCTGCCGTTCGTAGAGGGCGAAGGGGTCCAGGACGTCGCGTCCGATGGCGCCGGAGAGCCAGTCGGCGTCGTAGGCGGTGCCCTGCTGGTCGTGGTGGCGGATGCCCCGGCCGCTGAGGTTGGACTGGAAGATGCCGGCGGCGGAGCGGGGCAGGAAGTCCTCGTAGACGATGGGCTCGGCGCGCACCCAGCCCTGCCGCAGCAGTTCGCCCACCCCGGCGGGAGGCCGCCTGCCGTCGCGGGGCCGGTCCGGGCGGAGGTGGTAGGTGAAGTGGGCCAGGCCCTTGGCGGCGAGTGCGTGTTCGCTGCCGGGCATATGGCGCTCCCACACCGCGCGCGCGATCTCACCGCGGGGTTGCGAGGGGTTCTCGGCCGTCCGCTCGTCGATGTGGCCGAGGAGTTCGTCGTAGAGGGCGCGGCCCTCGCGGGTGAGGGCGATGCCACGCGCTTCGACCTCACCGAACCGGACCCTCAGCGCGCCGCTGACGACGCTGCCGTCCGGGGTGCGCATCGCACGGGATTCGGCCAGGGCCCGGAAGGAGGTCTGGCGCAGCAGGACGTCGGGGCCCTGCCAGGCCGGTGGGCCCTGGATGGTGTCGATCATCTCGATACCGCGGTCGGTCATGCGCCGGTACAGCTCGTCGATGTCGAGGACGCGCGGGGTGAGGTGGTTGATATGGGTGCTGCGCACCCCGCCGACGTCCGCGGCGACGGCGGAGATCCGCTCCAGTGTCTCGTACCACGCCTTGTCGACCGGCTCCGCGGACAGTTCGAACGCCCGCACGGCGAGGTGCAGGAACCGCTCGGCCTCCTGCTGGGGCAGCTCCCGCTCGGCGGCGGCGCGGTCGGCCAGCGTGAGCAGCTCGGGCGGAAAGAGCTCGCGGTCCGCGAGGAAGGCTTCCAGGCGCGAGCGCAGGTCGGCGTCGAAGAAGCGGGGGTCGGCCGGGGTGAGGAGGGAGGTGAACACCCGGAAGGGGTTGCGCGCCAGCTCCTCGCGGTCGACCGGCCGGAAGGCGGTGGAGATCACGGGGATGGCGCTGGCCGCGGCCTCCCGCAGATCGTAGAAGCCGACCGGGTGCATACCGAGGGCCGCGAAGACGCGGGCGACGTGGCGCAGTTCGCGCGGGGTGCCGACGCGGATGGCCCCATGGCGCTCGGCGGTCACCCGGCTGATGGACCCGAGGCGTTCGGCGGAGGCTCCCCGTGCGCGCAGCACGTCCTCGTTGACCTCGCGTGAGACGTCCACGAGCGTGGTGTAGGCGGGCACCTCCCGTCCGTACATCTCCGACAGCCGCGCCGCGAAGGCGGCCCTCAGCTCCCACTGACTGATCCTTGACATAGCTGGGCCTTTCGATCGGGATCCACGGTTCACACCACATGGGCTTCGGGGCGGATCTCGGCGCCCCGGTGGAACCGGTCGGCGCTGAGCGGGGAGACATCGGTGAACGGCTCACGCTCCAGGTACAGATCGCGTACGACCTCCCCGACCGCGGGCGCCTGGAGGAAGCCATGACCGGAGAACCCGGCGGCGTACAGGAAGTTGGGCAGCTCACCCGAGCGGCCGATCAGCGCGTTGTGGTCCGGTGTGACCTCGTACAGGCCCGCCCAGCCACCGGCGGTCTCCATATCGGCCAAAGCCGGGGCGCGGTGGCGGGCGACGGTGCGGAACAGCTCCAGCCACTCCGGGGTCCAGGAGGTGTCGAAGCCCTCCGCCTGGCCGGGGTCGGCCAGCCCGAGCAGCAGCCCGTCGTCGCTGTTGTGGAAGTAGGCGGTCGAGGAGAAGTCGATGGTGAACGGGATGCGCGGGGCGGGCGGCGCGAGCGGCGCGGTGAACGCCAATTGCCGCTTCACCGGCCGGACCGGGAGGTGGACGCCTACCATGTCGCCGATCCGCGCCGACCAGGCCCCCGCCGCGCAGATCACGGCGGAGCACGCGATGCGCCCGTGGCTGGTGTGCACACCGACGACACGGTCCCCGGCCGTGTCCATACCGCGGACCGCGGTACGGGTGGCGATGGTGACCCCCGCCCGGGCCGCGGCCGCCGCGTACCCCTGGACCACCAGCCCGGGGCGGGCGTGCCCGTCGGCCGGGGAGTACGCGGCGGCCACGAGACCGTCGGTGCTGAGATAGGGACACAGCCGCTGGGCGTCTTCGGGGCCGATCATGCGGCTCGGCACGTCCAGGCTGTTCTGGAGCCCGACACCGGCCGCGAAGTCGCTCGCCTGCCGTTCGCTGTCGAGCAGGAAGAGATAGCCGACGGTGTCGAACCGGATATCGGCGCCGGGCCGGTGCGGGAACTCCTCGAAGGCACGCAGACTGCGGCTGCCCAGCTCGATGTTGAGCGGATCGGAGAACTGGGCGCGTACGCCGCCGATCGGCTTGCCCGAACTGCCGCGGCCGAGGTCGCCGCGCTCGACGACGACGATGTTCGTCACCCCGGCCTCGGCGAGGTGGAAGGCGATGCTCACACCCATCACACCGCCGCCGATGATCACGACATCGGCCGAGGCCGGAACGGTGGGGAAGGCGGAGGAGGACAACAGACCACTCCCTTCCAGGGGCCGCCCCACCGGACGAGGACGGGTCCGTTTCCGGGGGCGGCGGGGCTGTCAGGACAGAGCGATGCCGATCAGCTATCTCCGCGTCATCGTGCAGCAAACCGACCGTTGACGTCCATCAAGGCTTTATGCTCCTGATCTTTTAGGATCCCTATATGGACTGGACGAGTGCACAGCTGCGCTCACTGGTGGAGCTGACCAGACGCGGCACCATCACCGCGGTCGCGGACGCCCTGGGATACACCCCCGGCGGGGTCTCACAGCAGATCACCGCGCTGGAGAAGGCCACCGGCATGCGACTGCTGCGGCGGGTGGGACGCCGGGTGGAACTCACCGACGCCGGGGCGACACTGGCCCTGCACGCCGAGCGCATCCTCACCACGGAGGCCGAGGCCGTGGAAGCGCTGGAGCGCACCCGGAACGAGCTCTCCGGCACGCTGCGGGTCGGACTCTTCGCCACGGCCGCCGCCGAGCTCCTGCCCCCGGCCCTGCGCCAGGTGCGCGAGAGACATCCGGGCGTGGCCGTGCGCAGCCGGGACATGGACGTGGACGAGGTGTACGACGCGGTCGCCGGTGGCACGGTGGACCTGGCACTGGGCCTGGACTACCCGGACGTGCCCATCCCGAGGGATCCGTCCCTGCGGGTGATGGAGCTGTCCAGGGAACGCTTCTCGCTCGCGGTCCCCACCGGGGCGATGCCCGGTCGGGCCGATACATCCCGCACATCCCGCCCATCCGGTGCGTCTGATATGTCCGGCCGGGCCGGCCCGCGGAAGGTCTCGCTCGCCGACACCAGGGAACTGGGCTGGATCCTGCCGTCGGTCCGCAGCTACTACGGCCGCGCCGTCCTCACCGCCTGCCGTCGAGCCGGTTTCGAACCGCAGGTCGCGCACGAAGTGACGGACACGGCAGCCACCCTGGCCCTGGTCGAGGCAGGCGTCGGGGTCAGCGTGGTGACGGATCTGATGCTCCGGCTGCGCCCCTCCCGCCTCGATGTCCTGGAACTGCGCGAGACGATGGAGCGCCACATCGTGGTGGTGTTCCGCTCCTTCGCCGAACACCGGCCGACCGTGGCCGCCCTGGTCGACGTCCTGCGAACCTCCACGGGCAGGCGACCGCCCAGGCGCGAACACCACGGTACGGACAAGCTCGCCACCCGTTGAGAGGGCCAGATTTCTTCGGTCTCAGGAGCGCAAGTTGTCGCGCTGCTGAGGCTTTCGGGCGCGGTACGCCCTGGGTGATGGTTTCAGGCCAGCGGTGACCGACACCACGCCGGCGGCCCGTTGTGCCGCCGCTCGCCTGCCCCAGGGAGCCAGCGATGTCCCCACATCAGACCCCCAAACCCGGGCTTCCCGACCTTCTGGGAAGAGGACCCCAGGGGATCTTCAGGAGAACACTCCCCTCCGAGCAGCCCGTCGGCGAGCGCATGGTGCGCACCCTCGGGCTGACACAACTGACGATGATTGGCGTCGGTGCGATCATCGGCGCCGGTATCTTCAGCCTGGCAGCGGCCGTCGCCAAGGACGTCGCCGGGCCCGCGGTACTGATCTCGTTCCTGGTCGCCGGAGCGGCGTCGCTGTGCGCGGCCTTCGCGTACGCGGAGTTCGCCGGCATGGTGCCGAAAGCCGGCTCCTCCTACACCTACTGCGCCGCGGTCCTCGGGGAGGTCGTGGGCTGGATCGTGGGGTGGGACCTCCTCCTGGAGTACACCGCCATCGTGGCCGTCGTCGCGATCGGCATGTCCGGCTACCTCGGCTTCCTCCTGGACGCCGTCGGCATCCAGCTGCCCACCTGGGCGCTGGGCGCTCCCGGCACCGGCGCCGGCCACCGGATCGACCTGCTGGCCGTGGCGATCTGCCTGGCCGTCGCCTGGCTGCTGACCCGGGGCACCCGCACCTCCGCCCGCGTCGAGACCGTGCTGACGATCGTCAAGATCGCCATCGTTCTGGTGGTGATCGCGGTCGGCTTCGCCAAGGTCGACACCGGCAACCTCTCGCCGTTCGCGCCCTTTGGAGTCGGCGGGGCCTTCACCGGTGCCGCCACCGTCTTCTTCGCCGTCTTCGGCTACGACGCGCTGAGCACCGCCGCCGAGGAGTCGGTGGAGGCCCGCGAGAAGCTGCCCAAGGCCATGATGCTCTCGCTGGGCATCTCCATGGCCCTGTATGTGCTGGTGTGCATCGTGCTCACCGGCATGCAGCACTACACCGAGCTCAACCCCAACAGCGGCATCTCCAGCGCATTCGCCAGCGTGGGGCTGAACGGGCTGGCCAACGTCATCGCGGTCGGAGCGGTCATCGGCATCGTCACCGTGACGTTCTCCTTCATGATGGGCGCCTCGCGCCTGTGGTACGCGCTCAGCCGGGACGGACTCATGCCGGCGTGGTTCGGCGCCATCCACCCCAGGCGCAGGGTTCCGCACCGCGCCACATGGATCATCGGCATCGTCTCCGCCGTGCTCGCCGGGGTGCTGCCCATCAACTCGGTGGCGGAACTGACCAACATCGGAGTCCTGCTGGCCTTCATGGTGGTCTGCGCCTCCGTGCTGATCCTGCGCTACCGGAAGCCGCACCTCAAGCGGGCGTTCCGATGCCCCGGGATGCCGGTGGTGCCCGTCCTGGGCATGGTCTTCTCCGGCTGGCTGATGTCGTTCCTCCAGTGGGAGACCTGGGTGCGCCTAGGGGCGTGGCTCGTGGTCGGGCTGGTCATCTACGCCGCCTACGGCTACCGGCGCACCCGCCAGGTGATGCCCGGAGGGTCCGTGGACCTCGACGCCCTGGACGCCCTGGCCGACACCGAGGACCCCGGGCCGCACATCGGGCAGGCGCCCGGGCGTTAGCCGGTCGTGCCGAGATGGTGGCTCGGTCCGGTCAGGGGCACCGGGGCGGGCCACCGAGGTGGCCATCGGCGTAGCCATTCCCGCCCTTGGACCTACTCCGCCTGTTCGTCCCGTGCCGCGTGCACATACGGATCCTCCGCGGGCACCGCGCCGCGCAGGGCCCGGATCACCGTGCCGAGCAGCGGGTTGCTGTTCTCATGACGGTGCACGGCCAGCACCCGGCGGAACGCCGAGCGCTGCGTCAGCCGAGTCGCCTCCACCGCGTCGTCGGGCGAGTGGCCGAGTCCCGGCACGATGGCCACGCCAAGACCCGCGGACACCAACTCCCGTACGACGTCGTAGTTGTTGCTGCGAAACGCGACCGCGGCCTCGAAACCCGCCGCCGCGCACAGCCGGGCGAGCGAGCGCGCACCGGCCGTACCCTCCCTGCTGGTGATCCAGCGGGCCCGGGAGAGCCCGGCCAGCTGCGGGCTCGGACCGCTTCCGCGAGCCCTGAGCAGTACGAGGTCCTCGCGTACGAGCTGATGGCGGATCAGGCCGTCCGGCCACGGCCGGGGGCTGAGCCCGTACTCGTACACCAGCGCCACGTCCAGCTCACCGTCGCCCAGCGCGGCGACGAGCTCCTCCGGCTCACCCTCCTCGAGTTGGACCTGCGCCCGCGGGTGGGCCGATGTCAGGGCCGACAGCGCCGGTGGTACGAGCCGGACACCGGCGGTGGGGAAACTGCCCAGCCGCAGCCGGGGCGTGGCACCGGTGGCGAGCTGGTGCACCTCATGGTCGAGGTCGTCCATGGCCGCCAGCGCCGGGACACTGAGGTCGACCAGCCGGTGGGCCGCGGCGGTCGCCCGGACGCCGTGCGCCTCCCGCTCGAACAGCACCAGCCCCGTCTCCTTCTCCAGGGCTGAGATCTGCTGGGAGATCGCGGAGGCGGTGTAACCGAGCTCGCGGGCCGCGACGACGAACGAGCCGGTGCGCACAACCGTTCTCAGCGTGAGCAGATGCCGCGGTTTGAGCAACGTGTTCCTCCCGCCGGACGCCACCACTGGCCGAGCATAAGCATCGCTGTCTCTCCACGGTCAACACTCTTGTGCTGCTGGGTCTTGTGGGGCGGGCCGGGGGCCGCGGATCGTTGCAGTGGCGAGGTCGAAGACGACCGAGGAGCGACCGGGGTGACGGCGCGGGGCCCGGAACACCTCGACGCGGTGGACCCGGCCCACCGGCCCTCCCCATCAGCGGACAAGGAGCCCACACCGTGACCGACGCACTGTCCCTCGTCGACGACTGGGGGCCCGAGAAGATCGTCGTCGTCTCCCACCGGCGTACCGGTATGAAGGGCGTCCTGGTCATCGACAACACCGCCCGTGGCATGGGCAAGGGCGGCACCCGGATGAGCCCGACCGTCTCGGTCGGTGAAGTGGCCCGGCTGGCCCGCGTCATGACGTGGAAGTGGGCGGGTGTCGACCTCTTCTACGGCGGCGCGAAAGCGGGCATCGTCGCGGACCCGGCCGCCCCCGACAAGGAAGCGATTCTGCGCGCCTTCGCCCGGGCCCTGTCCAACGAGGTGCCCCGGGAGTACGTCATGGGTCTCGACATGGGGCTCACCGAGCACGACGCGGCGATCGTCCAGGACGAGCTCGGCGATCGCGGCGCGGCCGTCGGCACTCCGGGCCACCTCGGGGGAGTGGCCTACGACGAACTCGGCGTCACCGGCTACGGAGTCGCCGAGGCCACCGACGCGGCCGCTCAGCACCTTCAGCTGTCCCTCGGCGGATCCAGGGTCGCCATCCAGGGATTCGGAGCCGTCGGCCGCGCCGCCGCCGGGCGGTTCGCCGAACTCGGCGCCACCGTCGTCGCCGTATCCACCGCCAGGGGAGCCCTCCACGACCCCGCCGGACTGGACGTGTCCGCCCTCCAGGCCGCACGCGAAGAGCACGGTGACGACTTCGTCACCCGCCACCACCAGGGCGTCGTCATACCAGCCGGCCAGGAACTCACCGTCGACTGCGACATCCTGGTTCCGGCGGCCGTGCAGGACGTCATCGACGACACAACCGCCCGCCGGATCAAGGCCAAGCTGGTGGTGGAAGGCGCCAATCTGCCCACCTCACCTCGGGCACAGTCCATCCTCGCGGAACTCGGCATCTCCGTCGTGCCCGACTTCGTGGCCAACGCGGGCGGCGTCGTCGCCGCCGCGTTCGCCATGGACGCCCGCCACTCCGGATTCCGGCCGGAGACCTCCACCATCTTCGAGACGATCTCCGAGCGCCTGCGCACAAACACCGTCACCGTCCTCCAGGAGGCCCGGCGTCGCGCCACCACCCCGCATATCGCCGGCCGCGGCCTCGCGGAGGAACGCGTCCGCGCGGCCATGCGCAGCAAGGGCCGTATCGGTCCCTGAGCGCCTTTATGTGTCCCTGGTGTCGGTTACCTGTCCATCAGGTGACGAAGGCAGGAACAGCGAGTTGGACTTGAAAGCGATGATTCCTATCCTCCCTGGTGAGAAAAGGGAAGCCCGCCATGAAGTCGCTCGTCGACGGCCCAGTTCGCCAAGACCAAGGAGTGCGCGAACCCCGATTGCACCCGTCTCTTCGTGGACCTCTCGCGCTCCGGGGCCCGGCGGTGGTGCGGGATGGCGGAGTGCGGAAACAAGCACAAGGCCGCCAGCTACCGGAAGCGGAAGAAGCGGGAGGCCGTGCTGGAAACCGGGGCCTGAAGCCCCCCGCCACGGCTCCCGGGCCGGGGCGATACATCAGCCGATCGCTCCGCGCGCTCGGGCGATCCGTCCGGCCGCGGGCGCGGACCGCTAGATCCGCTCCGGCCGCAGTGCTTGGACGAGCCCCGCCAGGATGTCTTCGAGGACGTCGTGGGACGTGGCGAAGTTCAGCCGCAGAAAGCCATCGGCATCCGGGCCGAAGGGACTGCCACCGTCGAGCAGGACGTTGCCCTCCTTCAGCACCCTCTCCACGGGTGGTTCGGTGAGGCCCAGCGGCCGTGTGTCGAACCAGGCCAGATAGGTGGCCTCCGGGATGTGATGACGCACCTGCGGGAGCCGTGTGCTCAGCACCTGGTGGACCCGTCGGCGGTTACGGTCCAGCACGGAGAGCAGATCGCGCTGCCAGGCGTCGCCATCTCGCCAGGCGGCCTCGGTGGCGACGACGCCGAGCGGCGATACGGCGCCGTACAGATCCGGTGGTTGCGCATCGCGCAGTGCGAGCAGCCGGTCCGGGCCGTAGTGGGTGAGCGCGCAGCGGATGGCCGCGAGGTTGAACGCCTTGGTGGCGGATGTCAGCGTGACCGTGCGGCGCGCGGCGGAGCCGCCGGATCAGCGCCTGGACGTACTCATCGCGTCGGCGGTACCCACGAGCCGTCGCCCCCGATACCGGCGGTCGTGGCGTAAGGTCGCGGCCCGGACGTTGTGTGACGGGTCAGCGGCGGGCGAGGTCGGGGGAGCGGTGGCGGACGGGGCTGACCGACTCCAGTGCCGCGCCCAGACGCAGGACGGTCGTCTCGTCGAACCAGCGGGAGATGAGCTGGACGCCGATCGGCAGGTTGTCGCTGCTCGCCCCGAACGGCAACGACAGCGCGGGCAGACCGGTGAGGTTGAACGGCACGGTGGCGCGCATGATGCCGCGCGCCGGTACCGTCTTGTCCCCGACACGGAACGTCGGCCGCGCATGGGGCTGGGCCGGTACGGGGCATACGGGGCACAGCAGCGCGTCATAGCGCTCGAAGTACTCGGCGAACAGCGAACTGAGCTTCTCGACCCGCTGTTGCGCGGCGATGTAGTCGTCCAGCGCCACCTCCCGAGCGGTGAGCGTGCGCTGGATGACGGTGTGCAACTCGGCCTCGCGGCCGGCGGCCGCACGCCGGAAGTACGGCACCGTCTCCGCGGTGAACAGAGTGGCGCTCAGCTCGGTCCCGTCGATCGTCTCCAGCGTTTCCAGGGGAGCCGGTTCGACGGTGCAGCCGATGTCGCGCAGTGCGTCGGCCGCGGCCGAGACCGTGGCCGCCACTTCAGCGTCCACCGGACCGAATCCGGGCTCGATCAGCCGGCCGACACGCAGCCCGGCCATCTCCTTCGGGGGGTCGGTGTGGGGCGGTGCGTGCCGCACCTCACCATCCGCGCCATCGGGTCCGGAAAGAACGCACAACGCGGTCGCGATGTCCCGCACACTGCGCGCCATCGGACCGACATGCCAGTAACGACGGGGAACTTCGGGCCAGTGTCCGGTGATCGGGATTCTGCCCCGGGTCGCCTTCAGGGCGACGATCCCCGTGTCATGCGCCGGGCCCCGCACCGAGATGGCGACATCGCTGCCCAGCCCCAGCGGTGACATCCCGGCGGCGATCGCGGCCGACTCACCGCCGCTGGAACCGCCGGGTGTTCGCTCGTCATCCCAGGGGTTGTCGCACCGGCCGACGAGGAGGTTGTCGGTTTCGGTCCAGTAGGAGAACTCGGGCAGGTTCGTCTTGGCCAGCGGAATGGCACCGGCCGCCCGAAGCCGCGCCACCGCGGTCGCGTCCGCCGTCGCGACATGATCGCGGAACAGAGTGGAGCCACGTGTGGTCACGACGCCCGCGACGTCCAGCGCGTCCTTGACCGTGAAGGGCACACCGTGCAGAGGCCCGAGCGGGGCACCGGCCGCGACCGACTCATCAGCGGCGCGTGCCGCGGCGAGCGCCTGCTCGGCGAGCACCGTCACCACCGCGTTGAGCCGTGGGTCGACCTCGTCGATCCGGTCCAGATGCGCCCGCACCACCTCGACCGACGACATCTGCCGTGTCCCGATCAGCTCGGCCAGCTCGGTCGCGTCCCGGTAGAAGGACCTGTCGACCTTCATCCGCCCTCCGTATGCCGCTTGAAGATGACCTTAGTGGCGAGGGGCCGCGGTGCCACTCGGCAGGCGGACGCCGAGAGATGGCGAGTCGGCTCGTGCGGCGCCACCGGTCGGCTCGTGCGGCGCCACCGGTGACACCGCACGAGCCGACTCGGTCCGGGGGCCGCGTACCCCGCTCGACCCCGCCCCGGGTCATTCCTCCGGGGCGTTCCGTATGACACGGCTGCGGCCGCGGAATTCGGCGATGACGGTCTCACCGCGCAGGACCGTCACGTCGTAGATGCCGCTGCGGCCGAAGCGGGCGCGTTCGCGGGCGGATGCCGTCAGTACGTCGCCGTCCCTGGCGGGCGCGACGAACGCGATGTCGGCGCCCGCGGCGACGGTGACCGGGCCGTGGCTGTTGCATGCGCAGGCGAACGCCGTGTCGGCGAGCGTGAAGACGAATCCGCCGTGGGCGATGCCGTGGCCGTTGACCATGGCCGCTGTCACGGTCATCCGGACAACGGCCGAGCCGTCCCCCGCTTCCAGGAGCTCCATGCCCATGGCACGGGATGCCGCGTCGGCGGCGAACATCGCATGGGCGGGGGCGGCCTCCGGGGCCGATTCGCTGCTCAGTAGGACCACCTCGGATGTGTCGCGGCCCGCCGCACGGTGGCGGCGGGCGATATCGGACCGGCGCGGCGTCGATGCGCATGCGGTCCCTGGACTCCGCCGTGACCCCGCACCCGGTTCAGGGCATCGTCGCAAGGTCGCCGGCGATCGTGGCGAGCAGGGTATCGCCGTGGTCCGCGGAGCCGTCGGTGGCCCAGGAGACATAGCCGTCGGGGCGGATGAGCAGGGCGGCGGCGCCCAGATCGGCCGGGCTCGTGGCGCGGACGAGGTCGACTCGTGGCGGGAGCCGGAGGTCGGCCGGGACGGTTCCGGCCAGATCGAGCAGAACGGCGTGGCCCGAGCCGAACAATGCCGACAGCCGGGTGGCACCGGCTTCGGTGACCAGGTCGGCGTCCGGCACGCGCTGTCCGGTGAGCGGATGGTCGCCGGACAGCGGGTAGCGCAGCGAGAGCCCGGACATCAGTCCCGCGATATGGCGGTTGGCGTCGGGCAGGCGCAGCAGGTCGATGACGATCTCGCGCAGCGCGGCCACGTCCTCGCTCGGGTTCGGATCCGCCAGGACGCGCTGCGCCGAGGTGTGGTGCAGGACCTGGGCCGCGACCGGATGCCGTTCGGTGTGGTAGCTGTCCAGGAGGCCGCTCGGCGCCCGGCCCTGGACGGTCGCGGCCAGTTTCCAGCCGAGGTTGAACGCGTCCTGTATGCCGAGGTTGAGACCCTGGCCGCCCAGCGGCGGGTGGATATGTGCGGCGTCGCCCGCGAACAGGACACGGCCCGCGCGGTAGTGCTCCAGCTGCCGGGTGGCGTCGCCGAACCGCGAGGAGTTGTCCACGGCGCCGAGGGTGGTCTCCTCGCCGTACACGGCCCGCAGCGCGATGGCGATCTCCTCGTGGGTGACGGGGGTATCGCGGTCCAGGTCCGTCTGGTCCGCGTGTCCGAAGGTGATCCGGTACCGGTCGCCGCCGAGGGGGACCAGCATGGACCAGTAACCGCCCACATGGCGGGTCAGGGTGCTCATATGCCCCATCTGCCGCGGCACCAGCGGTGAGACGGCGGACAGACGGATGTCGGCCAGCACCGCCTGATGCGTCCCCGGCCGACCGGGAAACGGCAGGCCGAGCAGTTTCCGCACCGTGCTGTGGCCGCCGTCGCACGCCACCAGATAGCCCGCCCGCACGCGCAGCCCGCCCGCCGTCACGACCACACCGTCGCGGTCCGGCTCGACCCCCGAGACGGCGGTCTCGCGCAGGACCCGCGCGCCGGCGGCGACCGCCCGCTCTTCGAGCACCGCCTCGATCTCCCATTGGGGGATCGCGAGCGGGAAAGGGTGCCTGGTCCCCCAGGGGGAGCAGTCCAAGGGCACGGGCAGGGCCGCGAAATGGCCACCCACCGCATCACGCGACACGGCCCGCCGCAGCAGCGGCTCCAGCAGCCCGCGCAACTCCAGCAGCTCAGCGGTGCGGGGCTGGATCCCGCCGCCCTTCACCTGCTCGATGCGCTGGGGCAGCTTCTCCAGGACCAGGGTCTCGACCCCGGCCAGAGCCAGTTCGTACGCCAGCGTCAGTCCGGTCGGGCCGGCGCCCGCGATGACGACCTCGGTCGTGCTCTCCGTCAACATCGGCACTCCTTCTCATCTCTCGCCTCGAGGCAAATGTATACCAGGTGCAGAAATCCTCTCAGGGCAGTTTTCTGCTACGGTGGGCGCCGTGGACGGCAAGCCAGGGCTACGGGAACGAAAGAAGCAGCGGACCCACGCGGCGATCTCCGACGCGGCGATCAGGCTCTTCCTCGAACACGGCTTCAGTCAGGTCTCGGTGGCCCAGGTGGCCGAGGCGGCCGAAGTGTCCAAACGGACGCTCTTCGCCTACTTCCCGGCCAAGGAAGACCTCGTGGTGCATCGCCTCGCCGACCACGAGACCGAAACCGCCCGTGTCGTACGGGCCCGCCCACCCCACACCGACCCGCTGACCGCACTGCGCGAGCACTTCCTCAAGGGGCTGCGCGAGCGGGACCCGATCACCGGGCTCAACGACCTGCCCGCGGTGCTCAGGCTCACCCGCATGATCCTCGACACGCCTTCGCTGGTGGCCCGGATGGAGCGGTTCAAGACCGGTGCCGAGCGCGCGCTCGCCCAGGCGTTGCGGGAGACGGCGGACACTCCGGAACTCACCGCGCGGCTCGCCGCCGTCCAGATCGTCGCGGTCCACTGGGCGCTGGCACAGGACAACGCCGGACGCCTGGCGTACGGAGAGTCGGCCGACGAGCGCTATGCGGGTGCGGTGGCCGACACGGAACATGCGTTCGCGCTGCTGGAGAACGGATTGCGGCAGCCGGTCCCGCCCTCCGGCAGCTACCGGCCGGAGTCCGGGCGCGACGCGCCCGCCGCGCCGTCGGCGGGAAGCGACGGCTGAGCCCCGGCCAGCAGCGCGAGGGCGGCGCCGGACAGGGCGGCGCCCAGGGCGGGCAGCAAGGGGGACCGGCTCGGAGTGCCACGGCCGGGCACGATGTACTCCACCCGCTTCTCCACCGAGTCGGACACCACGGTGCCGGGGCGGTCGTCGTAGGAGGACCGCACATGGACGGTCACCCCGTGGCGGGAGGCGTAGTCCACACTGCTCAGGGCCAGCACCCTGGCACCGCTCGCGGCCAGCTTCCGCATCTGCGCATAGGTCAGGTGGCGCAGCAGCCTGGCGTCGGGCACGGCCCTGGGATCGGCGGTGTAGACCCCGTTCACATCGGTGCGGATCTCGCAGACGTCGGCCTTCAGCGCCGCGGCCAGCGCGATCGCCGTGGTGTCGGAGCCGCCCCGGCCCAGCGTGGTGATCTCCTCGGTGTCCCGGCTCAGGCCCTGGAACCCGGCGACCAGTGCGATGGTGCCGTGGTCCAGCGCCTCCCGTACGCGCCACGGCCGGACATCGATGATCCGCGCCTCGCCGTGCAGGGAGGTCGTGATCACCCCGGCCTGCGGGCCCGTGAAGGAGCGGGCCGGGGCGCCCAGCGCATGGATCGCCATCGCGGTCAGCGCGTTGGAGACCCGCTCACCGGTGGTCAGCAGCAGATCCAGCTCATGCGGTGAGGGCAACGGATCCATCTCCCGCGCCAGGCCGAGGAGCCGGTCGGTGGTGTCACCCATCGCGGACACCACCACCACGACATCGTGCCCGGCCTCGTAGGTGGTCACGACGCGTTCGGCGATGCGCCTGATCCGGTCGGTGGTCCGCACCGAGGACCCACCGTACTTCTGGACGATCAGGGCCATGGGAGCACCCCTCTCAGGGAACGGTGGCCCGGGTGGTGCAGGAGAGGACGGCGGCCGTCAGGATCGAGCAGGCCATGTCCATGACCTCGGCGGTGACGTTCAGCGGGGGCAGGAGGCGTATCACGGCGTCGTCGCGCCCACCGCGTTCGACGATCAGGCCGTGGCGCAGCGCGTGGCGCTGCACGGCGGCCGCGACCGAGGACGCGGGACGGCCGTTGCGGGGGTCCGCCAGTTCGATGCCCCACATCAGCCCGCGGCCGCGTACCTCACGGACCCATGGGACATGGGTCAGCCGGCCGAGCCGGTCCGCGAGCTGCGCGCCCCGCCGGCGGACGTTGCCGAGGATGTCGTCGCGCCGGATGACACGGATCGCCTCCACTCCGGCGGCGAAGGCCAGTTGATTGCCGCGGAACGTCCCGATGTGCGCACCGGGCGCCCAGGTGTCCAGCGCGGTGTCGTACAGGATGAGGGCGACCGGCAGACCGATGCCGCTCAGGGCCTTGGACGCCACGATGACATCGGGCTCGATGCCGTAGCTTTCGTACGCGAACCAGGTGCCGGTGCGTCCGCAGCCGGTCTGGACCTCGTCGACGATCAGGGGGATGCCCAGCGAACGGGTCACCTGGCGCACCTTGCGGACGAAGTCGGCGCGGGCGACGTTGTTTCCGCCCTCGCCCTGCACCATCTCCATGATCACCGCGGCGGGCGGTGTAATGCCGCCATTGCTGTCCCGCAGTGCCTGCTCCAGCAGGTCGGCGCCGCTCATGGAGCGGTCGTCCGGGGCCCGGCCGTCGGCGGTGTAGGGGAAGAAGTGCACTCCGGGCATGCCGTCGCGCACGGGTGCCTTCTGGGACACCAGCCCGCTGAGCGCCATGGTCGCGTGGGTACTGCCGTGGAAGGCGCCCTGGAAGGAGATGATGTCTCCCCGGCCGGTCGCGATCTTGCAGAGTTTGACGGCGGCCTCGACGGCGTTGGCCCCGGTGGGCCCGCAGAAGTGCAGCCGGGTGTGGTTCCGCCGCTCGGGCGACAGCATCGACAGCTGTGCCTCGGCGAAGGCGTCTTTGGCGGGCGTGGGAAAGTCCAGACCGTGGGTCAGCGAGCCGAGCTGCCGCTCAACGGCCCGCACCAGCTCCGGATGGTTGTGGCCCAGGGACAGCACCCCGGCCCCGGCGAGGAAGTCGATGAAGACATTTCCATCGACATCCCGGACAAAGCTGCCCGAGCCCTCGGCCAGGGCGATGGGCAGATGGCGCGGGTAGGTCCGGGCGCCGGACTCCCACCGCTCCTGGTGGGCGAGGAGAGCGGCGGAGCGGGGGCCGGGCAGATCGCCGCTGACATGGGGTGCCATCCGCGGAGCGGGCCGGAGGGACGTGATCATGAGAAGCCTCCACACGGTTGTGCCGAGGGTCGGCGGGCGCGGTCGGCGGCCGGTTCGCCGACCGGTGCGCCACCAGGACCCGGACCGGGAGCGGGCGGCCGTTGGCCGGTCCCTCACCCTCAGGGCCCCTGGCGGCCACGGCGGTTCGCCGGTCCATGACGCTTTCCGTCCAGGCGGCCCCTGACGTTTTCCACGCTAGGAAGGGGGCGGTTAAGGTCCGCCGCGACGGGGGTTAGACGACGGCAAAACGTGTCGCGGGCGGTCGGCCCCGCCGCACCCATGGGAGGTCACACCTGAGGGACATCGCCCATAGGACATCGCCCGTCGGGACGCCACCCGTGGCACTCACCCGTCTGACGGCGGTGGCTCCGTGGCCGGCAGCAGCAGGGTGAAGGTGGTGGGCTCCGACCGGGCGAGGGTGAGCCTGCCACCGGCCGCCTCGGCCAGCTCCCGCGCCAGTGTCAGACCGATGCCGCTGCCACCCCGCGAGGTGGTCGCGCCCCGCTCGAAGACGGCCCGCCCGCCGAGCTTCAGCGAGCCCTCGTCGGACACGTCCACGGCGGCCGCCGCCCCTCCCGTCTCGCGCACCGTGACCCGCACCGTGCCGCGGCCGTGCCGCAGGGCGTTGTCCAGCAGCACGTCCAGGATCTGCTCGGCGGCCCGGTCGGGGATGGACAGCCCCCGGGCGCCGGGCTCCACGGCCACGCCCAGACGCCGGCCCCCGGTGGCGAACGTGCCGTGCCAGCGGCGCTCCACGCCCTCGACCACCTCGGTGACGGGCCGGGCGGTCGTGGGCACACCGGGGCGTGGCGTCGCCCTGGCGAGCCGGAGCACCTCGTCCACGGTCCGCTGAAGATGCCTGACCTGATCCAGGGCCTCCGTCACGGCCGCTCGCTGCTCCGCGTCGGGGCCGGTGGCGGCCGCCTCCAGACCCAGCTGAAGACCGGCCAGCGCGGTGCGCAACTGATGGGAGGCGTTGGAGCTGAAGTGGCGCTCGTGCTCGAGCCATCTGGTCAGATGCTCGACCATGGTGTTCTGGGTGCGCGCCACCCGGTCGATCTCCGCGATCGCACTGCCCTCGGCACGCGCGGTCAGATCCCCGTCCGCCACCGCTCCGGCCTTCGCCGACAGCGCCTCCAGGGGCGCGCTGAGCGTGCGCGCCTGGCGGCGTGCCACCGCGACGGCCGTGGTCAGCGCCACCAGGGCGATACCGGCCAGACCCAGCCAGGCCAGGACGATACGGCGCCACACCTCCGCGGTGCTGGACGAGGCACGGACCGTGCCGATCACCTGCTCCCTGGTGGACAGGGGCACGGCGACCACGAGCCGGTGGTCGCCGCGTCCCCGGACGACGAGCCCCTTCCGGGCCGCCCGGGCGACCGCGTCCGCCGTCCTGGGGCCGCTGCCGTTGCGCAGCCGACCCGACAGGTCGTACACCCCGACGTCGATGCCCCGCTCATGAGGGGGCAGTTCCACATGGCCGCCCACCACGAACGGGGGTACGTGGACCGCGGCCGCCAGAGCCGTGCGCTCCAGCTCATCCCGCTCGTCCGCGAAGAAGGACGTCTGGATCCCGAGCGCCAGCGGCGTGGCCAGCAGGACGAGTGCCACCAGCACCGCCACCACGGCCACCCGCATCACGCGCTGTCTCATACGCCCATCATGAACACGGGCACGTCCCGGCGTCCGGCTCCGGCGCGCGCCCTCGCCGCCGTTCCGGGGCGCCGTCGGGCTCGCCGTCCCGCTGACGGAGGCACGGCCGACTCCGACGGCGGCCCGTCCGCGCGCCACCGGGCGGGCCCCGCTCTACGCTTCGGAGCATGCGGGTGACAGGGGCCAAGGACGTGGTGTCCGTTCTGTTCATCGAGGACGACGAGGTGATCGGGCGGCATGTGGAGGCGGGGCTGCGGTCGCATGGCTACGCCGTGGCCTGGACCCGCACCGGCGGTTCCGGTCTGGCCGAGGCGGCCCGGCTCCCCATCGACGTCGTCCTGCTGGATCTGGGTCTTCCCGATGTGGACGGTATCGATGTGGCGCGGCAGCTGCGTGATGAGTATCCCGACGTCCTCATCCTGATCCTGACCGC
>NZ_JBEZNG010000046.1:0-61863 GCF_040653035.1 Streptomyces malaysiensis subsp. malaysiensis | reverse complement strand
CGAGGGCGCGCCCTGGACACACTCGTGGAACGCGTCACCGCCATCTGGCGGGGTGAAGAAGAGGTGGGTCCGGCCCCGGCCACCCCCGCAGGGCCACCACTGTGGTTCGGCGGCACATCGCAGGCAACGCTGCGACGTATCGCCTCCCACGGCACCGGATGGATCGCCGGAACCGGCGGAGACATCAACGAGTTCACCACCTTCACCACCCGCCTCCACAGCCACTGGAAAGAGGCCGGCAGACAAGGACGTCCGCGCACCAGGGCCACGGCGATGTTCGCCCTCGGCGGCCACGCACACCAATCCCTCACCCGCGCCGTCAACGACTACTACGCCTTCGCCGGCCCCGACTACATCCGGACCGTCATCGACACAGCGGCCACCACCGCCGACATGATCCACACAACCGTCACCACCCACGAAACAGCCGGACTCGACGAACTCGTCTTCGTGGGCAACCACACCGACCCGAAACAGATCGACCTGCTCGCCGACATCCTCGGGGACAGACTCACCTGAGGTGACCCCGGTGGTGTGGACACTCTGACAATGGATCTTGCAGATCCGAGGAAGGGTGTCCTGGTGGGACGTATGTCTCCGTATCCGGAGGAGTTCAGAAACGATACGGTCGCGTCACAAGGGCAGCCTTGATGTCACCCGGACCCTCGCCCCGCGACCGGCGAAGTGCGTGCGAGAGTGGGGCGATGAAGACCATCGGGTTGATTGGCGGCATGAGCTGGGAGTCGACGACCGAGTACTACCGGCTGCTCAACGAGCGGGTCCGGGAGCGATTGGGCGGCCTCCACTCCGCCAAGTGCGTGCTGTATTCGGTCGACTTCGCCGAGATCGAGCGGTTGCAGGTGGCCGGGCTCTGGGATGAGGCCGGCGAAGTACTCGCCGACGCCGCCCGGTCCCTGCAGGCGGCTGGTGCGGGCCTGCTGCTGATCTGCACCAACACGATGCACAAGGTCGCCGACCAGGTGGTGGCGGCGGTAGACATTCCGCTGCTGCATCTGGCCGACGCGACAGCATCTGCGGTGCGGACCGCAGGTCTGCGCCGAGTGGGGCTATTGGGCACCGCGTTCACCATGGAGCAGGACTTCTACCGCGACCGCGTGGCCGGGCACGGCCTGGAGGTCCTGGTGCCTGACACGGACGACCGGGCCGTCGTCCACAGAGTGATCTACGAAGAGCTCTGCCTCGGCATCGTCCGGGAGGAGTCCCGAGCGGCCTACGGTGAGGTGATCAGCCGGCTTGTGGCTTCTGGCGCGGAGGGCATCATCCTCGGCTGCACCGAGATCGAGCTCCTCATCAGCCCGGAGCACAGTCCGGTTCCTGTCTTCGCCACCACCCGCCTGCACGCCGAGGCCGCCGTTAACGCGGCATTCGCGTCCGAACGGTAAGGGGCTTTGGAGCGGCGGGCCGGTGCCGGGACTGGTGCGTTTGGAGGCGCGATGGAGGCGCGGGCGGGCTCGGTGCCGACGCCGTGCATCCGCCAGCTGCCGCCGGTAGGGATGCGCCCTGAGTTTCTTGACGTCGACGTGGACCAGGTCGCCGCCCCGGTCGTGCTCGTAGTAGCGGATGGCCTCGCGCAGCTGCTGGCCGGTCGGTGGGCCGAGGTCCCGGAGGCGGCTGAGTCCTCGCCTCACCAGGGTGCGGTGGACGGTCGCGGGCGCGCGTAGGACGCCGTGCAGCCGCTGTAGGCCGGCGGCGAGCCGGGCCGGCCCGTGCTTGGTCTGCCGCTGCGGCGCCTCCACCAGGACGGCGATGTCCTCGGGAGTACGGGCGGGGCCGGCGGCGGGGCGGGAGGAGTGGCCGAGCAGTCCGTTCTCGCCGTGCGCGCGCCGGCGGGCGTACCACTTGGCCAAGCAACGGCGGGAGACCTCGGCTTCCGCAGCGACGTGTGCGATCGGGCGTCCGGCGTCGCTCTGCAGGCACAAGCGCGGGCGTCCCTTCGGGAGTCGGCGGTGGTTCCGGTGTCCCCTGCTGGTGGCGCTCCTGGACTCGGTGGCCGCCGTTCATCGGGAGCCCTGGGATTTCAGGGCTCCCGGGTGAGCTGCTGTGCGAGGTGTCAGCGTGCGAATTTTTCGATGGCCGCCGGGGTGACGGGAGTGAAGAAGTTGACAAGGTTGCCGTCGGGGTCGCGGAACAGCAACGACCGGTTGCCCCAGGGCATCGTGGTGGGCTCGGTGACGAAGTCGGTGACGACGCCGGTCAGGTTCTGGTACACGCGGTCCACGTCGTCGACAAGGAACTCCGTGATCACGCTGTGGTTGTCCGCCGGGCGGGCCGAACCCGGGGCGAACAGCGGAACGGTACGGGTACCGGCGATCGCGAGCGTGGCGCCCGCGGTCCTGAGTTCGGCGAAGTCCTCGGTGGCCCACGTCGCCCGCGCCCCCGTGGCCCGCTCATAGAACTCGACCAGGCGCGCTACGTCGCTGGTGATGATGCGGATCGAGACGAACTCCATGGGAATCTCCTTGGCTGTGCTGGAAGCGTGCACGTCGCAGGCTAGGAGAAATAGTGGACAGAATCGGCCCTGTATTCGCGTCAGGCCGCGGACATGCCCAGACCCACCGGCCACGTGCTGACACTCCTGGAACTGCTGGGCAGTCGGGCGACACCGAACGGTGGCCGAGCTCGCCGACCGGCTCGGCATAGCCTTGAGGTCGCCCGGTGTCAGCTCGTTCCTGCCGCGGTCGGTCGCGCTGCTCCGGGTCCGGGTGAGGATCGCGGGGTGCGCCTGCTCACACGGGGCGCCGACGGCCGTGTTCTGTCCGTCGGAGTCGGTGACCTGGGTGAGCTGGGCGGCCGGGGCGTGCAGGCCGCCGCCGCTGTAGCCGAGGTTGCAGCCAAGGGCGTTGCGCTGCGGCAGGATCGGCAGGAGCCCCTTCTCCGTCGGGGCCCAGAACAGGCCGCGGCCGGTGACGGGGCGGCTGGAAGTGTCGTCAGGACGCAGGTCGAGCGGAGCGTCCGTCTGGTAGATCCACTGGCCCGTGCGGCCGTGCGGCCCCTTGCCGACGTGTTTGACGTGCTTGCCGACGACGGGCAGCCCGCAGGGCACACCGGCCCCCGCGGAACTGGCCAAAATGGCGCGCTCGGGCATGGCGGACGCGGCCCGTGTCGCCCGCTGGGCCGCCACCGCTCTCCGCCTCGGCCACGACGGCGCGAGCTCCGATGACAAGGGCACCCTCTCTGACGCGACCGCCGAACACGCGGCCAGAGATCTCGACCTGACCCTCGCTCAGGTCCGCGCCGACTGGGACACCGCCCGCCTCGCCGGCCTCGTTGAAGTGCACGGCGACAGTGTCCGCCCCGGCTGGCGGCTGCGCGCCTGGGACCGCGACGACAGTGCCGCACTGCGCAGCTGGGTCGCCCTCTTCGACGCGTGGTCACTCGCCCACCCGGAACCCGACCAGCACGAGCACAGTGCCGTGGCTGATGTCGTCTCCGCCATGCCCCAGGTGCTGTCCTTCCTACAGCTGTCCGGCGGGCCTGTACCCGTACCGCAACTCCTCGACCTCCTAGAACAGCGGGTCACCGAACTGCGCGCCGAGCGCTACGACATTCCATACGGTTCTCAGCCCGAGCCGGTCGCTGACGCGGCTGCCACTGACGACACGCCCCTCGCCCCCTCCTCGACTGGGCCCTGCACGCCCTCGCCTCCGTTGGCGCGCTCACCTACGGCGACAGGCAGGCCACGCTCACCCCGCTCGGCAGCTGGGCGGTCTGGGTCAAGATGGAGCAGATCTGCGTCGCCGCGCAGAGCTCCACCGGGAACATCGAGCAGGCGGCCGAGGACATGCTCCGCGGCTGCGCTCCGCTCCGACCGGATGCGGCCCGCGACGAGTACCACACCTGGCTCGCCGCCCGCCCCGTCGGCAGCGCTGTCACCGAACTCCTCGGCGCCGCACGCGGCGAGGACGCCCTGCTGCGTGGGCTCGCCTTCGAGGCGCTTCGCGTCGTCGGCGCCCCCGCCGAGCCCGACGTACGAGCCGTCCTCGACGAGCCGATCCTGCGGCCGTACGCCCTGCTGTGGCTCGCCGAGCACGACGGCGTCGACCTCGAGGACGCCCACGAGGTGCTCACCCTGGAAGAGGCCACCTGGCTGTGGGTGGACACCGCCGCCGCCGCCGACCACGGCGAAGCCCCGCTTCTCGTACGGCACCTGGAGTCCGCCGTGCAGCAGACCATCCCCGTACTGCTCGACGAGGTACGCGCCGCAGGCCACCCGCGCACCGTGCAGGTCCTGGTCGCGCTCGCCGCCGCGCACCCCGACCCCACGCTCGCGGAGACCATCCGCCGCGCCGCCTTCCAGGTGCACACCGGGGCGCCGCCACGCTGCCGCGCTCAGCTGACCCTCGTGGACGACGATCCCCGCACAGGGGCCTCCGTACGACTGACTGTGCAACTGGTGGCCGAGTCCGGGCATCATTGGACCCGCCCTGGTGCCCGTCCCCCGCTGGATATCGTGGCCGTGCCGCTGAGCAGTGCGGACGTTGTGCCAGCCACGGTGCTGTACGGCCCGGGAAACACCGAACCCGCTCAGTTCCGCGTCTCGTGCACGACGACCTCATCGTGGATCCCGATCGTGCCCTGCGGGCGGCAGCCGGACCACGGCGGCGCGATGCCGGAGAGGCACCCTGGCCCTGTGCAACTCCTTCCTCTGGAACAGCCAGGACGTGCACACAGCCCAGGCGATGGACAGCGGCCGCCGCGGCAGGGACCTGGCGGTCATCGAGTCCCCAGGGCGGCTGATGGGCCTTGCCGCACCGCTGGTCGGCGGCGTGGTCATCGCCGCGGGCGGTCAGGCGGCGCTGCTGCTGATCGCGGTGGGCCTGACCCTCGCCGCCCTGGTTCCGGCCCGCCGCATCAGGGGGAACGAGACCATCTCCTGATCTGCGAGGTCTCCGACGGCAGCAGCGCTTCTCCCCACCTGCGCCACGCGCCGACAATGGACGAGAGGCTGGCGCCAGCGTCCGCCCGGGCCTGCACCTGGACGGGTGAGTCTTCGGCACGGGCGGTGCTGCGACCACGTGGGTCTGCGAATCCCTGAGTGAACTCTTGACGTGTCGGGCTTCCACATGAGCCCTGGGGCATCGGGCCGCCGGCCGTGTCCGGGCCGAGATGCGCGGATACTCCCGCGCATCTCGGCCCGAGCTTCGGCCGTCCGCGCGACGTGGCACACTGGCGGCCCAGGCGGCGGTGAACGGGGGGATCCGGTTGGGTCTGGAGATCGAGAGTCGGCCGTCGGAGCTGCCGTACATCGAGAGGGTGTGGCGCAGCCGCAGCATCGAGGTCGGCCGGATGACGTCGATCGCGGCGTCGCATTGGGAGCTTGTCTTCTGGGAGCACGACGGCCAGGCGCAGGCGGCCGTGCTGGGCCCAGAGCCCGCGGCCTGTCTGGCTCCCGTTCCCAAGGACGCCACGTTCTTCGGTATCAGCTTCGCGCTCGGCACCTCGATGCCTCACCTGCCGATCAGCCGGCTTGTGGGTGGCAGCGCGGAGATCCCCGACGTGACGCGGCGCTCCGTGTGGCTGAAGGGTTCCGCCTGGCACGTGCCCGATTACGACAATGCGGAGGCGTTCGTGCGGCGCATGGTGCGTGAGGGCATCGTGGACTGCGACCCGATCGTGCCCGCGGTGCTCGGCGGCGGGGCCCCCGATGTCTCCGAGCGGACCCTCCAGCGGCGTTTCTTCGCGGCGACGGGCCTTACCCGGGGTGCCATCCGGCAGATCCACCGTGCCCGCGAGGCGGCGGTTCTGATCCAGGAGGGGGCGCCGGCGCAGGACGTCGTGCACCAGCTGGGCTATTTCGACCAGCCGCACCTGGCGCGGTCCTTGGCCCGGTTCATCGGCCGGACCGCCACTCAGCTGAGTGCTCCGGACAGGGCGGAGCCGCTGTCGCTTCTGTACAAGCCCTCCTCCCCGGTGCCCGCATAGTCTTCCTGACGTAGCCCACGGGGTCGGCCCGCCCCGGCCGGAGCGCTATTCGGCCGGGACCGGGCAGACGACCCCGAACTCATCACGGAGGAATCATGCGCAAGGTCGTTTCGGGTCTGTTCGTCTCGCTCGATGGTGTCGCTCAGTCGCCGAACGAGTGGCAGTTCGCTTTCGACGAGGAGATGGGCGCGGTGCTGGGAAAGACGCTGGAGACGGCCGACACGATTCTGCTGGGCCGGGCGACTTTCACCGAGTGGGCCGGGTACTGGCCGACGGTGACCGACGGCGAGGACGCCGGCTTCGCCAAGTGGATCAATGACTCGCCCAAGTACGTCGTCTCCTCCACGTTGGACAGCGTGGAGGACTGGGTGAACAGCACCCTCATCAAGGGCGATCTGGCGGCCGCGATCGAGAAGCTCAAGGCGGGCGAGGGGAAGGACATCACCGTCGCGGGCAGCCCCACGCTGGTGCGTTCGCTGCTGGAGCAGGACCTGCTGGACGAGCTGGTACTGCTGATCCACCCGGTGGTGGCCGGCGAGGGCCGCAAGAAGCTGTTCGCCGACGACGCCACCCTGAAGAAGCTGGAGCTGGTCAGCGCTCAGCCGACCAGCAGCGGAGTGATCATCGCGACCTACCGTCCGACGCGCTGAGCACTGCTCGACGAGGGCTGGGTACAGCAACGGTCAGGAGATCGAGCCATATGTCCATTCTGGCGCGCTTCCGACTCCCACGACGACGGGCACCGGCCTCGGCCTGCCCATCGTCCGCCATCCGGTCCACGCCTCCGGCAGCCAGATCACCCTCAACGCCGCCACGCCGAGCGGCGGTCCGCACGCCCAGGGAGCGCGTCACCGCGGCACTGCCGAACTGCGGACGCCCGGAGGGGGAAGCCGCCATGTGTGCGCGGCAGCGATGGTGCCCGGCGTCAGGTCGGGGTCATGCAGGTGATGTCCGATGAACGCCCGGATGCGCAGCACGAGGGTCCGTCTGCGGCTCTCGGGCGGCAGCGACTCGACGGCGTCCACTTCGCGGGCGAGCAGCGCGGACAGCAGGTCGACCAGGACGGTCTCCAGATGAGGGCCATCGGCGGCTGTGTAGGAGCTCCATCGCGAACCCCTCCAGCTCAGATCCGCAGTACGACGACCTCGCCGCTGACCGGCTGGGGGGACCCGCCGTCCCCGCTCATCACGACAAAGACCGACGCCACCCGGGCCACCGTCGTCTCCACCCGCACCTACCCCGGGGTCGACACCACCACCGGCGTCGCCGTGAGCCGGGACCGGCTGCTGGTGACCAACTCCCAGATGTACACCTACCTGGTCCTCGCTGGAGGCGGTGACGGTCTCCTCATCGGGGAACGGGTAGTCGTTGACCTGGTCGCCGCGCCGGGGCCGACAGCCGACCAACCGTCGCGGTGGAGCGGGGAGACGGTGGGTGACTGCGGGCCGCGGGTGAGGGCCACGGCCTCTTCTACGTCTTCGGTCCGGGTGTTGTGGGGCTCTGGCGCCGACGAAGCGGCTTCGGTCGTCGCCGATCTCGGCGAGCACGCGGGCTCCGAGCAGGGGCCCAGGCCGGGGTCGGAACGTGATGCTCCCTTTCGTCGTACCGGTGTCCGACTTTCGTCGTACCGGTGTCCGACCGAGGGCTGATGCAACACCCCACGCGCCTGGGCCAAGATCTTCCGCATGACCTCAGACTTCCGCGCCGACAAGGCCCTGCGCACTGCCTTCGGCCCGGTCTACGCAATGCGCCACGTCAGCACACACATCCTGCTGGCCTGCATCAGCAAGGACGAACAGGTCCAGGAGTTCCTCGCCTCGTACGACCTCACGACGCACGTGATCCGCAGGGGCGTCGGGGAGATGGACGAGGAGCCCGGAAGGGTCGAGGTTCCGTTGGCCGAGCAGGAGGACCGCTCTCTCACGCTCAGCACGGCCGGGGCCACGGCGCTCGCCCGGTGCCAGGAGCAACCGCCCGTGACCGGTCAGGGCGCCGAGCGCTCGCCGGCCGATCTGCTGGTGGCCATCCTGGACGACCCGTCCTGCGGAGCGGTGAGCTACCTGAACGGGTGCGGGGTCGACGTCGTTGCGCTGCAACGGGCCGTGCGGTCGGGACAGGTCCCTGTCGTGGAGGACGCCGTCCCGCCGGAGCTGCGCTCCACTCGCGACGCCTTGGTGGGCCGCCGCCGCTACAAGCCCCGTGAGCTGGGGCAGTTCTGGACGACGCTGCTGGTCAAGGTAATGCCGTTCAACGCCGCGGCGCACCCGGTGCTGTGGGCGCGCCTGGAGGCCGGGGAACTCGCCAGACAGCACGGTGGGAAGGTCCGCACCGACGATGTCCTCCTGGGCATGCTGCGGACGTACGCGGTCGCGCAGGCCTACCCGCACCTGACGAAAGAGGCGAAGGCCGACTACGACGGGGGCCGGGTCCTGGTCGAGACGGGGGTGGACCACGACCGGGTGCGTGCGGTCATGGCGAGTACAGACCTCGGCCAGGACACGGTGCCGCCGGGCGAGTTGCTCAAGGACACGATGGCCGGCGGTACCTCCGACCTGCTGGACCGGCTGCTGAGCGAGCCGGGCAACCGCAGTGTCCGGCTGTTGGCGGCGCTCGACGTGGAGCCGGCCGGTCTTCGGCGCCCCGCCGGTTCCTGACCACTGCTGGATTCTCGACAGCGGACACCTGGGTGACCACCGCTTCTGCCAGGTCGTCGCTCAGAATCACGCCTGCCACCGCACCGGCCGACACGGCTCGTACCCGTCCAGGGCGCGGGCCGCGTAGGCGATCGTGACGACCACGATCACCCAGGCAGCCGACACCCGCGGCTCGCCCGTGGTGTCCCAGGGACAGGGTCGCGTCATTGCCCCGCCAGCTTCGCCAACCAGGGATGTCCGGGATGAACACGCGTCAGCCACCCGCTGAGAACGTCACGCCGCGCCTGGCTCAGCAGCGGCAGGACCCCGTCGAAGTCCGCTTGATCTTTGGGCCGTGTCGCCTTCGCTTTGAACAACAGCACCAGCTCCGGCATCAGGTAAGGGATGCCGTTCGCAGTCCGCTTGATGATCGCGTCATACGGCAGCCGCAGGCTCTCATCTCGTCGGCAGATCCACATCCCGCCCTCGTGCGGCTCACGGAAGACGTCGAACAGGAACTGACCGCTCGCCGGATCCCGCAGCCAGGTCTGATGCGTAGCCGCGAGCGCCTCGGCCCCCGCCCACACCCGTCCCGAGCCCACCGCGTCGAACACATACTCAGGGAAGCGGCCCCGAATCTCCGCGAACCCCGCTGCCGGCACCGCGATCTCCAGATCGCCGTGAGGCCGCGACTGCCCTCCGCGGAACAGATCCAGTGCCCACCCTGCCGTGATGCACCAGGGCACGCTGACCCCGCCCAACCGCTCCGCAATCTGTTCGGGCCGCCAGGCATCCGCCCACCGAGCATCCAGCTCGTCCGCATCAAGAACGTCGCCGCCAGGCGGCAGAGAATCGCTCATCGGGACAACTTACTGCCATTACCCGACCGAGGTGCGGCTCTTCGGCCAGGCCCGGACCACGGCCGCCACCAGGGAGAGGCGCCGCCGGTTGGGGCGTGCCCGGGTCAGGTCCGGAAGCGGGAGAGCCGGCCGCCGGCCTTCAGCGCGGCCTACTCGGCTTCCCGCTCCGCGCGGCGCCGTTCCTTCTCGCGCACCGCTGCGCACCGACGGGCGAGGGCTGTGTCCCGGCGGGGGGTTGCCGATCGCGTCCAGAAGCGGCTGAGCACGTGTACGTGTGGTAGCCGCCGTACTCGTCGTACCAAAATCGTCCTGGGGCGACGGTGACGGTCAGGAGACGGTGCGTGGCCACGTGGCCAGCAGCTGGAAACAGACGGGGGGCACCTTGCGGCTGACCGTCACCATCCCGGCCAACAGCCGCGCGGTGATACGGGTGCCTCTGACCGACGAGGACCACCGCGTCCAAGCCCCCACCGAAGCGAGGAAGACGCAGGTCACCGACCAAGTGGTCTCATACCGAGTCGGCTCCGGGATCTGGACGTTCACTGTCCAAGCCCCTTCACGGTGAACGGGACGGCCCTCAGTGGCCGGCCATGCTGAGGTTTCCCGGGCCTGCTGGAGCGGCCGGGCAAGGTGCCCCTCATGCGGCGACGAACAAACTCAAGACCGACTCACTAGGTGAGGGCCGCTTGCCAGGAGGTGCCGTTGCTGGTGGCGTCGCCTTGCAGGCGGTCGCGCGCGGCGGTGTCGCCGTACAGGCTCCAGCGGAACCAGTCCAGGAAGGTGTTCTTGGTCTGGGCGTAGTACCGGTAGTCCGGGGTCAGGTACTGGCCGTGGTCCGCCCCGACATGAGTGAGGAACGCCTTGGGCGAGGGGAGCTCCGCGTATGCGGCGCGCGCCGAGTTGTAGTCGCAGGTCGGGTCGTGGTCACCGTGGATGAACAGCACCTTGGCGTGGAGGCCGGCGGGGTTTCCCATGTCCACGCAGGCGACCGGTACGGCGGCGACGATGCGGTTGTCCGGCCAGGCGGTGAGCAGGCCGTGGGTTGTCATCCCGCCCATCGAGTGGCCGGACACACCGACACCGGCACGGGTGTCGATGTGCCCGGCGAACGGGTCGCCCGCAGTGGTGTTGAGCGCCAGTGTCCGGGTGAGGACCTCGGAGACGTCCTTCGACCAGTTGCCGTTGTAGACGCTGCCGATGTTGGTGTTGTCGGAGAACGAAGGGGCGGGGCAGATGAAGCCCGCGGCGGCCAGATCGTGGGTCTGCGAGGAGTAGCAGTCGGAGTTGCACCCCATGCCATGGCTCCATTCGGCGATGGGGAAGACGCCGTTGGCGATGGGCGCGTTCGGGATGGGGTTGCCGCCCGCGGCACCGGAGGCCGGGTAGAAGATCTTCGTGGTCAGTTGGCGGTTGCCGCGCGACCAGTTGAACTGGCGCACGCCGATGGCGAACTGCGCGGTGGGGGCCTGCCGCGGTGAGGCCATCCGTGGTGACAGGGTGCCGGCGGCCGCGCTGCCGCCGAGCAGGGACGTGCCCACGCCCGTGGCCGCGGCCACGCCGAGACCCAGTAAGGAACGCCGTCGCATCGACATGGGTGACTCCTTGTTGTGTGTAGGGGGTGAGCGGGCCACACCGGCGCGGTGCACCAGCGTGAGAGGGGGATCCCGCGGAGGTTGCTCAGGGGGTTGGGCCGTCGTGTTTGGCCCCTGGCCCATGAGGCAGGAACCGGGCGCTCAGGAGTTGTTGTTGGTCTGGGTGATCATGGGGTCGGGCGGAGGTCCGCCATCCGAATGTCGCCTGGTTCTCGGTGACCGGCACGGCGGCGACGCACGGGTGCCTTACCGGTACGGGTGGTGCGAGTACGGTCGTGGGTGATCTGGAAGAAGGACATCGCGAGCGGGTCCAGTTCGCCAGGATTCGAAATGTCGGACAACGATCGACAAGCTGAACAGGAAGCGGTGGCAGATGCCTCCAAGGAGCGTCAGTCCGGCGGCGGCGCGACCACCATCGCCGGAGGCGCGACCCCAGCGGCAGGGCGAAGTGGCCGCCGTCCAGGGTGGAGATGGCCGTCGCCGCGTGGCCGGTTCGGCATTGTCGCGCCGGAGACGGCGAGGAAGACGCGCCTGTTGATCGTCATGACATGACCTTCCGGCAGCATGTGCGGAGGCGGGAGCGCGGGCACGGGCCGGGCAGCAGGGTGCGCCGATACATCCCATGTCCCTCTAGGGGTCCCATGGGATCTTTGGGACTGTCAAGAGACTTGACGTCGAACGATACGGGGGCCTGCTGCGGAAGTCGGGACGACAGCCCTGCGACATGGGCGGCAGGAGAGGTCAAACATCACATGTCGCCGACGATTCCGCCCCGCCGGACACCGCCCGACTGAGGTTTCATCGCGATCTCCACGCCGGCCCGGTGTGCGGTATTGACAGCCTTCGGGGCTCCCCTATCATCCATCTCTGTCCGGTGTTTCGACGGACGTTCGAAATATCGAATCACTACTTCTTGTGTCCCACGCCATCCAGTTGACCTGCGGCACGTCGCGACATGTCATGCCCCTGATCAGATGCCCCTTCCAGGAGGAGACGGTGCAGTCCTCATTGGTTTCCATGCCGGGCGGGGTTTCCCGCGGACGGCGTTCGCCCACCGCCTTGGCCACGGGCTCGGCGCTGATGTTGATCGCGGTACTGGTGGCGGTGTTCGGCCGGCCGGTGCCGGCGTCCGCCGCCGACACCGGCCCCTGTGACATCTACGCCTCGGGCGGCACGCCGTGTGTGGCCGCGCACAGCACGGTGCGGGCGCTCTTCGGCTCGTACGCCGGCAAGCTGTACCAAGTCAGGCGCTCGTCCGACAACGCGACCCGGGACATCGGCGCCCTGACGGCAGGCGGCGTCGCCAACGCCGCCGCCCAGGACGCGTTCTGCGCGGGTACCTCATGCGTCATCACCTGGGTCTACGACCAGTCCGGGCACGGCAACAGCCTGGGCTACCAGGGGCCGGGCGGAGTCGGCGGTTCCGACACCGCCGCGAACGCGACGAGTGAATCGCTGACGGTCGGGGGCAACAGGGCCTACTCGCTGCACATCAACCCGAAGAACGGCTACTGGCGTGACGGCCACACGACAGGCGTCCCCACCGGCAGCGCACCCGAGGCCATGTACATGGTAACCAGCGGCACGCACGTCAACAGTGGCTGCTGCTTCGACTACGGCAACAGCGAGACCACCCGCAAGGCCGACGGCCCCGGAGCCATGGACGCGATCAACTTCAGCACGCAGTGCTGGTTCGGCGGATGTTCCGGGAACGGCCCATGGGTCCAAGCAGACCTCGAATGGGGCCTGTACTCCGGGGGCAGCCAGTCCTGGAACCCGAACCAGAGAGCCTTCACCAGCAAGTTCGTCACCGCCACACTGAAGAACAACGGGACCAGTCGGTTCGCGATCAAGGGCAGCAACGCGCAGTCAGGGAATCTGACCACCCTGTACGCCGGCTCGCTCCCCAGTGGCTACAACCCCATGAAGAAGCAGGGGGCCATCATCCTGGGCAGCGGCGGTGACTGCTGCAACGGCAACACCAACCTCAGCGCCGGCACGTTCTACGAGGGAGCCATGGTCTCCGGCTACCCCTCCGACCAGACGGAGAACGCCGTGCAGGTCAATATCACCACGGCCGGCTACCGCTGAACCGGGGCGCTAACCGGCCCCGATGAGCGCCGCGAGCGATCGCCTCGATCCTTCCAGGAAGGAACCACCTCGTGTCGAAACCACGCGGACGATTACTCCGCTTCCTCACGGCTGCCGCGCTGATCGGCACCGTTTTCACCACGACGGCCTCGGGCCACTCGGCCGCCCAGGCGGCCCCGGGCAGTCCGGCGCTCACCCCACCGCTGGGCTGGAACAGCTGGAACAGCTTCGGGTGCGGGGTCACCGAGGCACAGGTCCGTCAGGCCGCCGACGCGATGGTCTCCTCGGGCATGCGGGACGCCGGTTATCGATACGTGGTGGTCGACGACTGCTGGTTCGACCCGCAACGCGACACCGCGGGCAACTTGCGGGCCAACCCGACAAAATTCCCGAGCGGAATGAAGGCGCTCGGGGACTACATCCACGGGAAAGGCTTGAAGTTCGGCATCTACCAGGTGCCCAACGAGCGCACGTGTGCGCAGGGCGGGGGCAGTTACCCGGGGGCCACCGGCAGCAAGGGCCATGAGACCCAGGACGCTCGCACGTTCGCCTCGTGGGGTGTGGACTACCTCAAGTACGACTGGTGCTCCTCCGCCGGCACCCGGGACGAGCAGGTCGCGCGGTTCACACTCATGCGCGACGCGTTGCGCGCGACCGGGCGCCCGATCGTCTACAGCATCAACCCCAACAGCTACCACGCCATCACCGGCGACACATACAACTGGGGCGAAGTCGCCGACCTGTGGCGGACCACCGAGGACCTGCTCGACATCTGGCAGAACGGCAACACCAACAGCTACCCGATGGGCGTGGGCAACGTCGTGGACGTCACCGCGCCACTGGCCGCGCAGTCGGGTCCGGGCCACTGGAACGACCCCGACATGCTCGTCGTCGGCCGCCCCGGGCTGTCGCTGACCGAGTCCCGCTCCCACTTCGCCCTGTGGGCGCTCATGGCCGCGCCGCTCATGGCGGGCAACGACATCCGCACCATGTCAGCCGATGTGAGCGCGGTCCTGCGCAACCCGCGCCTGCTGGCGGTGAACCAGGACCCGTTGGGCGCGGGCGGGCGCAGGGTGCGCGATGACGGGGACACCGAGGTGTTCGCCAAGCCCCTGTCCGACGGCTCGGTCGCCGTGGGCCTGTTCAACCGGGGGAACGGCACGGCGACCGTCACCGCCACGGCGGCCCAGATCGGACTGTCCGGTGGGTCGTTCACCCTCACCGACCTGTGGACCGGCGGGACATCGAGCACGACCGGACAGGTCTCGGCGAGTGTGCCCGCACACGGTGTCGCCGCGTTCCGGGTGACCGGCGGCACTCCGCTGGCCGCCACCACATCCCGGCTGCGCGGTGACGGGTCCGGCCGTTGCCTGGACGTGGAGAACGCCTCGACCGCGGCCGGGGCGAGGGTAGTGATCCGGGACTGCCACACGGCCGCCGGCCAGCTGTGGACCACCTGGGCCGGTGGGGAGATACGCGTCTTCGGCGACAAGTGCCTGGACGCCTACGACCAGGGCACCACCAACGGCACACGCGTCATCACCTGGCCCTGCAAGGGACAGGAGAACCAGAAGTGGACACTCGAGGCGAACGGTTCGGTCCGCAACGTCCACGCCGGTCTGTGCCTGGACGTCGACCAAGCCGGCACGGCCGGCGGAACCCCACTGATCCTGTGGACCTGCAATGGTCAGGGCAACCAGCGGTGGACCCGCGGGTGAGCGGCGCCGCACACCGGCCGGCCGGCCCCGGGCCGTCCACCCCCCGGCCGCCGGCCCACCCCTTCCGGGCCGTGACGATGCCCGCCGCCGTGCCATCGGCTTGTAGTCCACCCGGCTCCTCCAGGAGGCACTCATGACCCCGGCACGACCTCGACCCACCCGTCCGGGACTTGCCCGAGCGGTCGCCTGGGCGGCGAGTCTCCTGCTGGCCTTCACCCTCGCGCCCGCCGCGGTGTTTCCCACGGAGGCCAAGGCGGACAACCCGATCGTGCAGCACATCTACACCGCCGACCCCGCACCTTTGGTTTATGACGGCCGCGTCTACCTCTACACCGGGCACGACGAGGACAACTCGACCAACTACACCATGAATGAGTGGCGGGTGTGGTCCACCGCCGACATGGTCAACTGGACCGACCACGGCTCTCCCCTCAGTGTGGCTTCCTTCAGCTGGGCGTCCGCCAACGCCTGGGCGGGCCAAGTCGTCAGCCGCAACGGAAAGTTCTACTGGTACGTGCCGACGACGGAGCGCGCGACCGGCCGCATGGCCATCGGCGTGGCAGTGTCGGACAGCCCGACCGGACCGTTCCGCGACGCCCTCGGCCACCCGCTGGTGGGGAACGGCGAGATCGACCCGACCGTCTTCATCGACGACGACGGCCAGGCGTATCTGTACTGGGGCAACCCGAACCTGTGGTACGTCAGGCTGAACCCCGACATGATTTCCCACTCCGGCAGCCCGGCCAAGATCCCGCTCACCACGGCGGGCTTCGGCACACGCACCGGTGATCCCAACCGGCCCACGCTGTTCGAGGAAGGGCCCTGGGTCTACAAGCGAGGCGGCCTGTACTACATCGTGTACGCCGCCAAGTGCTGCTCGGAGTTCATTGCCTACTCCACCGCCCCCGGTCCGACCGGACCGTGGACCTACCGCGGAACGATCATGCCCACGCAGGGCGCCAGTTTCACCAACCACCCGGGCATCGTGGACTTCAAAGGCACTTCCTATTTCTTCTACCACAACGGCGCGCTTCCGGGCGGGAGCGGCTACACCCGCTCGGTCGCTGTGGAGAAGTTCTCCTACAAGCCCGACGGCACCATCCCGACGATCACCATGACCAGTACCGGGGCGCCGCAGGTCGGCGCGCTCGACCCCTACATCCGTCAGGAGGCCGAAACGATCGCCTGGGAATCCGGGATCGAGACCGAGCCGTCCAGTGAGGGAGGCATGAACGTGGGGTACACCGAGAACGGCGACTACATCAAGGTCAAGGGTGTCGCGTTCGGCGCGGGCCCGTCTTCCTTCACCGCACGCGTGGCCTCAGCGACCGGCGGCGGCTCCATCGAACTGCGTCTGGGCGGCCCCAACGGAACGGTCGTGGGCCGGTGCGGTGTGCCGAACACCGGCGGCTGGCAGACCTGGACGACGGTGTCCTGCCCGGTCAGCGGCCTCACGGGCACGCAGGACCTGTATCTACGGTTTGCGGGCGGCAGCGGCTACCTGGTCAACGCGGACTGGTGGCGGTTCACCGCCGACGCCACCACTGCCCTGCCGGGGCGGCCAGGCGGATGATGGCCGACGGGCTGGCGCGGGCCGCGCGACCGCCCCGTCGTGGTGGCGGTGAGCGCGTCGGGCCCACCTGGCCGCGTGCCGCAGGGCCGGCACCGGTTCCGCGGATCAGCCGAAGACTCTGCGCTGGGTCTCGCGGCGTAGTCATCGAGCGTGTTGTCCAGGTGGACCGTGGCGGCCTCGGCCGCCACCTCCGGGTCGCCCAGATGGCCCGGTACACGGCGGCGTGCTCCTCCACCGCTTCCGCGGCATGACCGCCGACCGCGCCGTGCAGTCCGATCGTGCTGGACTGACCCCGCAGTCGGCGTGCCTCACGCACCGCCGCGACGAGGAATGAAGCCCGCCCGGCGTGAGGACCCCAGCAAGCTCTCGTCGTCCGTCACATAGAGCCCCGCGCCCCTTCTGTGCGCGCACCCGGCCGATGGCCGAGAGGATCTTCACGGCCTCCCGCACCACCGTGCGACTGGTGCCCAGGCGCGACGCCAAGTCCTTCTCCGTGGGCATCCGCTCGCCCGGCTCCAGTCGCAACTCGGTGATGAGCTCAAGGATCTGCTCGGCAACCAGCTCGTATCCGGGACGGTAGGGGCCCGTCGGCCCAGCGTCGCGTGGCTCCTGTGGCGGCTTGCCGTCTGCCGCCGCTACGGACTTCTCGTCCAACGGCTTGCCTCCTTCGACGCGGGGCACATCACTCCGTCGGTGGCTGGTCCCCTGCTGCATCCGAGTTGTTCACGAGAGGCTGTCATCCCCGCGGCCCACCCCTCGGGCCGGGCGAGTGAACCGAATCACCGTCTGCCGACCGGGCATCCGGCTGGTGGCCACGATGAGCGGAGTCGTTCATGTCAGCGAAGGTCCGCGCGGTCGGCACGGTCGGCGCGAAGAGATCGGGAAAGCGACGCGGACGCCTCGGGGGTATGGCCGCGGGTGGCGTGCTCGCTCTGGTGGCCGTTGCCGCCTGCGGCAGCGGATCTGCCGGGCCCGGGACGGCTTCCATCCGGTGAAGCACACAGACGGCACGTTGACGGTGTGGGTCGACTCCACCCGTCTGGCGGCTGCGAATCTGTACAAGGCCCGGCATCGGTGAAGATGGACATCGTCACCTACGACGGGGGACGCCAAGGGCTCCACCTACCTGCGCACCAAGGCGAGCCTGTTCAACCGCGCCCGCCACGGCTGGCCGGACGTGGTCTTCAGCTCCCAGAACATCGAGACGTCCTGGGCCGCGGGGGCGGGCTTCACCGCCCCTCTGGACAAGGGGCTGCACGTGCGGAGCAGGTGTGGGCGGGTGCCGAGGACGGGTCCGTGCGGATCGGCCCGATCTTCTGCCGCCGCTGGTGACCGTCCGCGTGGGCGATCCCCATGGCGGACGGCTCGCGCACCTGATCGATCTCCTGGCCACCGAGGTCGGGCCCCCGCCGCCGGCGGGCGCTGACAACCTGGTCTGTCCCCTCGGGGAGGTCCTGGCCGACTGGTGGCAGGACGCCGCCGAGGCCGTCGCGGCCAACCGGGCAGACGGCCACCGTCCGCCCGCTGCGGCCGAGCCCACCCGGAAAAGCCTCGTCAGCGCAGGGCGATGTCCGTGTCCGAGGCACGGAGCGCCTGAGCGAGGAGGCCCGCGCCAGGGCCCGCCAGCCAGCGGTCGAAGCGCAGCAGGAAGGGGAACTCCGCGCGCAACGCGTCGAGGTTCGCGTTTCCCGCCAGCCTGCCGTCGTCTACGAGCGCTTCCAATTTGCCGATGACCTCGTCCTGTGCCGACAGCGTCGTCGGCAGGCGGCTGTAACTGATCGTCCGACCAGCGGCCTGGGTCAGATGCTCGGCCAGGTCATTGCCGGTGAGAGCGTCACCGGCAATCTCCATGGTGCGATGGGCGTAACGATCGGGTGAGCCGAAGACCGCGGCGACGATGCGGCCGATATCGCGTACGGCGATGAACTGCATGGCCTGGTCGGGGCGCATCAGGAAGGACAGGTGTCCCCGGTCGAGGCCCGTTCCGAGGGTCACGAGGAGTTCCATGAACGTGGCCGGCCGAATGATGGTGCAGGCGATGTCCAGGTCCCTGACATGGGCCTCGATACGGCTCTTGGTGTCGAGATGAGCGACGCCCGTTGTCGAACCAGCGGTGACCGCCGAACTGTAGACGAGGTGGGCGACGCCGCAGCGCTCGGCGATCTCGGCCACGGCCGCGCCGAAGCGGACCTCGTCCTCGTTGGTCACGTCGGCGCCGGCCTGGCCTGAATTCGGCTGGACACTGAAGACGCCATGGGCGCCGGAGAAGGCCGCGCGGAGCGACTCCGAATCACCGAGGTCACCGCGCACGGTTTCCACGCCGACGGCGGACAGGGACCGGGCCCGGTCGCCGGACGGGTCCCGCACGACCGCGCGCACCCCCCAGCCGCCAGCCCGCAGCGCCGCGGCGACCGATCCTCCCTGCTGCCCCGTAGCGCCCAGGACGACCACGGTTTTGTTGATGTTGGTCACGCCGACCACGCTGCGCTCTCGGCGATCACGACCGTATGCCTGATGGACATTGCTGATCCTTCCTGATGCCTTGTGAAGTCAGTTCGGAGACGTGCTGGTCACAGGCGTGCTCCGGAACTCGGACGGAATGGTTCGTACCGGTGTCCGCTACGCTAAAACCTGACGCTGACGTCAGGTGCAAGCGGGACGTGGAGTCGAGCCAGGAGGTCGCGATGCGGATCGGCGAGGTCGCCGCGAAGGCGGGCGTAAGCGTCAGGGCGCTGCGCTACTACGAGCAGCAGGACTTGCTCCAATCCTCCCGAAATCCGGGTGGCCAGCGCCGGTATCCGAACGATGCCGTCGAACGGGTCAGGTTGCTCCGACAGCTCTACTCCATGGGCTTGACCAGCAGAACCATTCGCAAGGTGCTGCCGTTCGCTGACTCCGGTGGGGCGTCACCGGAACTGCTGGAGCTGCTCGCGGCCGAACGCGACCGCCTCGACCGACAGCTGACGGACCTGCGGGACGCGCGCAGGCGGCTGCACGACTGCCTCACCGAGGCGCGCAATCATGACGGAACGGGAAGTTCATCCTGACGCAGGGGGCGGCGGCCCGAGTGGGCAGTTGACACGTCGGCGGCGCCAGGGGCATGCGCGAAGCGACCACTTCCCTTGTTGATCAGAGACTCAATGGTGCATCAAGTCCTCGATTTCGTTGCATAGTTGGCCGGCGGTGACCTCGGCGGCGTCGGCGGGTCCGAGCCGGACGGCATCAGCGCGACTGGCGCGACCACGAAGAACTGCCCACCGGCCTCAGCTGCGCCGACCTCGTGGGCGCCCCGGCCGTAGGCGCGCCTTTCGGCATGGTCTACCTCGAAGCCATGGCCTGCGGCACCCCGCCCATCGCCACCACCACCGACGGCCCTGCCCGCACCATCAAAGCGACCGGCACCCACGCCACCGGCTGGCTCGTCGCCCCCGACGACCTCGCCCACACCCGGGTACGACTCGCGCCCGCCCATGCTTTCCAGCGGACCGTACCCCCGGCCAACCGCCAAGCCCCGGAACCGGACAACCCGCTCTCAAGCGCGACGGCACCTGTCACACACCCGCACGACGGGCCTGTTGCCTCGGCGCCCAGGTCCTGGCGAGCGGCGTGGTCATGCGCACACCCTCACATACTGCTCACTGCCGAGCTCCGCCACGATGGGTCTTGCCGGCTGTCGACTCTTCATCCTCCACAGGTAGCGGGATGGATGTGCCATGAGATGAGACCTGTACTCGTGATGGCAAAACTCTGAGCTCAGGTTCGATAGCGCTGTGTAGGCGTGCGCGGTGACATGGAGGGGGGCCCAGGTGGGCGGGACGTTGGTAAGGCGTCCTTGAGGAGACGAGGCCATACGGTCGACCTGCTTATTCCGATACGGTGGGTGTAGTCCCACATAGCCAGGGAAGGAAGGCGTGAATGGCAGACGCAGGGGACGCCGGCTCGGCACGATATCCACTGGGTCCAACGATGATCATGATCCTCCAGGGGCGTCTTTTGGAAGGACGGGTAGAGGACTCACTGAAGGGCATGGGCCTGTCCCTGCGACGCCTGGGCCTCTTGGGGCACCTTCGGCATGATCCAGGCATATCGTTCAGCGCACTGGCGCGGCGAGCGGGGATCAAAGTGCAGAGCCTGCATCCGATCATCGACGCGCTGATCTCTGACGGATACGTCGCCACCGTCGGGAGTGGGGGGCAGGGCCGCGCAGCGGTGATAGAGCTGACGGACCGCGGTGTGAAGGTGCTCGAGCGGGCAAACCAGTTGATCGCGGACTACGACCACGAGGTGTTCGCCGAGGACGAGTGGAAGGACCTGGGAACAGCGCTTACCCATTTGGGGGAGGCGTTGTGGCGCGAGCGTATGGCCTCATCCGGCGGCGTGACCGCTCCGGCGGCGCCCCCCGTTGCCGGGCGTCCTTCCCGAGGCTGACGTCTTCTCTGAGTCCGTCGGAGCTTCCTTTCCTTGGGAGTGGTTGTTCGGCCATGCCCTGCGAGGGCGTTTGAAGTAGGCAGATTGCCCTTGATGCCCTGGCCAGTGCCGCATCAGGCGACGTTCGCCCTGCTGACTACCTGACGTAGGTGTTCGTCGGCGGCGTGCTTGTTCCGCCAGATGATGTAGCGGCGGATCATGCTCCCCTGCTCCTTGTGGCTGGAGTGGTCGGTGCCGTCCAGAGCGAAGTAGCGCAGGGCGGTGAACTGGGCCTCGATGCGGTTGAGCCAGGAGCTGCTGGCCGGCGTCTAGGCGAACTCCACGTTGTTGGCCGCGGCCCGGGCACCCACGCGGGTGTCCTTCTTCGTGGTCAGGTGCGGGGAGAAGTTGTCGAGCACGATCGCGATCCGCATCGTGCGGGTAGAGGCTGCGCAGGTAGCGGCAGAATTCCAGGAACCTCGTCCGGTCCGGTGCCGATGATGCAAAAGCGGTTACCTTCAGGACCGGCGAGCACGACGAAGTCGGCGTCGTCCGGATAAAGATCCCAGTCGATGCGCTGGGCCCCCAGGGACACCAGTCGCTCGACTTCGGCGGCCTGGTCGGCCGCGTCCCCCGGCATACAGGTCCAGGCGGATCCGCGGATGCTCCTGGACGCCGAGCCGCATGTCCGGGCCGACCACGTACTCGTCGGAGTCGTCCGACAGCACACCCACCGTGAGGACCTGGCCCTTGCGCTTCTTGTCGGTCAGCCCGTCGATCGCCGCCTTGAAGCTCGGGTACCAGTTCGCGGGGTCCCGCACACGCCTCGTGGCCGGGAAGTACACGCCGCGGATGTAGATCCATTCGAGCCTGGAAATGCGGGCCAGCGTGTCAGCCGCGGTTTCGTCGCTCGATGTGGAAGTGAACCATGGCATGTTATACGGTACTGAGTACCACTTGGAACTTGATACCGAGGAGTCTGCCATGGATAGCCGGACCATCGTGTTGACCGGCGTGACCCGCGGCTTCGGGCGCGAGACAGTCGAGTTGCTGATCCGGGAACGGCCGCAGGACCACTACGTCGTGCTGGCTCGCCGCGGCGGCGAGCGCCTCGCTGCGGAACTCGCCCAGGCCACCGGCGCTTCCGCGGTCACAGGCGTGGACTGTGACCTTGCTTCGCTCGCCGAGATCAGGCGGGCGGTGGAGGAGATTCTGCGTGGGCTCGACACCGGGTACCTGCCGCCGCTGGGTGGCTATCTCGGCAACGCCGGCCTGACGGTCACGACGACCGAGAAACGCACCACGGACGGGTACGAGATGACCTTCGGGGTCAATGTGCTGTCCCACTACCTGCTCGTCAGGGAGCTGCTGCCCCGGTTTACCGGTCCGGGCTGGATCGTGCTTACCTCAAGCGACTGCCACTTCGGGCAGTTCCGCTATACGCTCGGCGCCACGCCGCCGCCACGCTGGGAGACGCCGGAACGACTGGCCACGCCTCGTGCCGGTGGCGCGCGGGAGGCCGGGCGGGCGTACGCGACCAGCAAACTCGGCGTCATCTACCTGGCCCACGCGCTGGCCCGCCGCCTGCCCGAGAGCGTCGGCGTCTACTCCTACAACCCTGCGCTCGTCGCGGGCACCGATTTCTTCCGCCACGCCCCGGGGCCCGTGCGGGGCGTGCTCAACGGATTCTTCCAGCTTCAGCGATTCCTCGGCCGGGGCATGACGCCGCAGCAGGCGGGCGCGCGGCTCGCTGAGACGATCCTGTCCGGGCTGACCGCTCGGACCGGGTCCTACCTCGATCGCGGCCGCCACGTGCCGTCGTCGCCAGAGTCGCACGACGAGGCCCGCGAGGAGGAACTGTGGCGCGAGGCCGCCCGTCTCGCCGACGCTGACCGCCGGGCGGAACGAGCGGATATCCTGGACGAATGAGCGCGAACAAGTTTCCGGTGGAGTCATTGCGGGACCGCAAACGTCGCCAGACTCGGGAACGGATCATCGAGACGGCCTTCGCGCTCTTCATGGAGCGGGGGTTCGATGTCGTCACCGTGGACGAGATCGCCCAGCGGGCCGAGATCGGCCGCACCACCTTCTTCCGCTACTTCGGCGACAAGCAGGAAGTCGTCTTCTCCACCGAGGACGACTTCCTGCGCGCGCTCACCGCGGCCATGCGCGATGCGCCCACCGAGCCGCTCCAGGATCTCCCGCAGGCACTGGCCATATCTCGGCGGCTGCTGCTCGCGATCTGCACCGAGGCCGCCCGCAACCCCGGCCACTACGCGGTTTACCACCGTCTGGTCAAGCAGCACCCCGAGCTCGAAGACCGCCACACCCGCAAGACCCGGCACTACGCCGACCTCCTCGAGAAACACCTGATCGACCACGGCACCCCGCCAGCCACCGCCGTCCTCGCCGCCCAGTTGACCGTCGCCTGCTACCAGGCGGCGTGGCGCCTCGGCAGCCACGACGCGACGGCGGTGCTCCGCGAGGCGAATGACGCCTTCGACCTCCTGCTGGGCGCCACCGCCGCATAACCGGCGGACCGGCCTTTGTTCGGCCGGGACATACGCAACCTCGCAGCGGGCTCGACCACCAGTCCAGCACTCAGGCAGATACAGTTCCCGATCAATCAGCCGAACCGCACTCGTTCTTCGCGGCCAGGAAGCGCTCTTTGATCGCCCAGCGCGTCCCGGCGGTTCGCACCAACTCCTGAACGGTATCTGGGTCGCTTGAGGAAATCGGTGGTGACTGTCGCAGCGATCGAGACCTTGCAACGCCCGCTCGGCCATTCAGGCGTTGAGCAGTGTCATGTGCCGCACCCAAGCCCACGTCCAGTGGAGCTTCATCACCCTCATGACCCGCCGTGCCTCGCATTGCGGCGGACCCGCGTCGGCCACGAATTCGACCGTTCAACCACCCAGCGTTTGGGCAACAAGACGAAGCCCTTGACGTCCTTGGGCCGGGAGACGGCCTTGACGGTGATGCCGAGGGTGGCCTGGGCCCAGGTCCTGAACTCGTCTCCACCGTAGCCATTGCCCGCCCAGACCAGTCTGAGACTGCTGAGAGCCTCGGTGTTCTCAGCGGTGTGCGTGGCGCTGTCCGCGGGCGGACACGTGCTCGCCTCGGGCACCGGGGTCGCCCTGTGGTCCCTGGCGCCGGCTGAGCTGCGGTGCTGTGCCTCGTGGGTCCCCTGGCCGGACGGGAGCGGTCGCTGCCCGGCATTGCGCTCGCTCTGCTGGCCGGTCAGTTCGGTCTGCACCTGATCTTCCCCCTCGGTCAGGGCTCCACGGCCCCGCTCCGGCCAACCGTTCCAATGGTGCGTGACTACGAGACGCTGCCCGCCATGTACGAACGGCTCGGCCAGCACCTCGGCCACCGTTGCAGGGGCATCCGGAAGACGCTGAAGTGCGCGTTCCGCGTCGCCGAGCGCGGGCTGCGGCCGCTCGGCCTCCTCCCGCAGCCGCGCGACCTCTTCCAGCACCTTCTTCTCCCGGGCCTCCAGCAGACCAAGCACCGACGGCACCAGCCACCTCCACGAGCGACGCGAGCGGACGTACCTTCCCATCTCTCCCACCGCCAGCAGGAGTTCATGTCCACCCAGCCCAAACCAAACGATCACGTTCGGAAAGCGGAAGGCGTCTCAGTGCAAAGTGCACAGCGGACGTCCTGGTGAGCGGGGCACGTCAGGTCTGTGGGGTGTCTCGTATCCCTGGTGCGTAGGAGAGTGATCAGTGTCGCGACCGCGAACGCGACTACGAACAATGAGTAGTCCCGAGTCGCGGATGGCAGGCCACCTCCGTGCACGACGAGGATCCCGGCGACGATGGCGGGCAGGCCCATGCCCAGGTAGCAGATCACGTAGATCGAGGAAAGGACCCCTGCGCGCTCGTGTTCCGCAACCAGTGGCACGACGGTGCGCATCCCGCCCTGGAATCCCGCACCGAAACCGATCCCGGAGACGAAAGTGCTGGCAAAAAATCCAGTGACCGACGACGCTTCGACAGCCACCAGGGTCCCGAGCGAGCCGAGCACGAGTAGCGCGATTCCCAGGAACATCACAGTCCTGGCGGGCGTGCGGGCGAAGGCGACGGTAGTGACGGACGACACCGCGGTGAGCACGAACAGTCCAAGACCACCGATCACCACGGAGTCTGTGCCTGACAGTTGCTGGGCCAGGGCCGGGGCGAGTGATCCGTAGAAGCCGCCGAGCGACCACACGGCGAACAGCACCGGTGCCACCGCGAGGAGAGTACGGCGCAGGTGCCGGGGCACCACGAGTTCGGGTACGAGAGCGGTACGCAGTCCGGGCCTGCGGGCGGTGGTTCGCGGAAGCAGCGCCACGCCGAGGGCCTGCACGGCAAAGACCCCGATGAACACGACGTAGACGAGCCGGGTAGGTGCCGGCAGATACTGGACGATCAGTCCAGAGAACAAAGCGCCGATCCCGGTCCCCAGTCCGGGGGCGACTGCGTTGGCGCGTGTGCCGCGTTCGCGGTCGATGTCCAGCATCGCCGCGCCGAGTGTGCCCAATGCGCTGCCGGTCGCGACTCCTTGCAGGATCCGCCCGGCGAACAGGGCTCCGATGTCGTTGGCTTCGCTGAACGCGACCATGGCGACGGTCTGCAACGCCAGCGCGCCCAGAAGCACCGTTTTGCGACCGAGATGGTCGGATGCCCTGCCGAGCACGAGTAGCGCGGACAGGACGGCGATGGCGTACGTGCCGAAGACGATGGTGGTTGTTATCGGCGAGAAATGCCATTGGTTGGCGTATGTGGCGTAGAGCGGCGTGGGTGCGCTGGAGGAGGCCAGGAAGGAGATGATGATCGAGGCCAGCAACAGGAGGCTGCGATGTTCCGGACGCCGGAGGGTCTTCATGGGGAGTTCCAAGTAGGTGATTACCCGTTCTTGGACTCAGGGTTCAGGGCCCAGGAACGGCGGTCTGTCAGGCTGCGTCGGGGTAGGCGGCGGTGGCGCGGATTTCGACAAGCGGCCCGGGGCTGACCAGACCACTGACGCCGATCAGTGACCAGGTCGGGTGGAGAGGGTTGATCAGGCGCGCCTTGATCTTGGAAGAGCCGGGCAGGTGCCGGTGGATGTCGACGTGGTAGCTGGTCACATCGACGAGCGCGGACAGATCGAAGCCTTCTAGCCGGAGGATCTCCGCGATGAGCACGATAGCGATCTCGGTTTGTTCCTCGACGTCGTCAGGGATGGTGCCGTCGGCTCGGCGACCGACCGCGCCGGCGATGGACAGATGCCCGTGCGAGCGAACGGCGGCGGGTACACGGCGCACATGGCATCGGCTTGTTCGTCGGTGACCGCCTCGACGTGGTACATCGACAGGTCGGCCAACCCCTCGGTGGTCGCCTCATAAGTAGGCCTGGTCATGTCCTCAGCTTGCTGGCAACGCTTTGACCTGGCGATAGGCAAAATTTCCTGACCTCGATAGAATCTTGCCATAAGCGTTCATCGAGTCGCGATTCTGGCCCTGGACGAGGTCTTTCCCCTTGATCTGGCGATCCCAGCGCAGATCTTCTCCGCACGGGAGACCCCGTACCAGACGACCGTGTGCACCTTCGACGCGAAGGTGCACACCACCGGGGGCTTCGCGGTAGTCACCGACGGAGGCTTGGAACAGGTACGCACCGCTGACACCGTGATCGTCCGGGGTCCGAGCCACCCCGTCGACAGCCGGAAGCCATGCTCACCGCACTGGCCGAGGCACACGAGCAGGGTAAGCGAATGGTGTCGATCTGCACGGGATCGTTCGCGCTGGCCGCGGCAGGTGCGCTGGACGGCCTGCGTGCCACCACCCACTGGCAGTACGTCGACGAGTTCGACGATTTTCCTGCTGTGTCAGTAGATCGCGATGTGCTCTACGTCAACGAGGGCAACGTCCTCACCTCGGCCGGAGTGTGCTGCGGCATCGGCCTGTGTCTGCACATCGTGCGCCGCGACCTCGGCGCGGTAGTGGCCAACCGGATCGCGCGCGGCCTGGTCACCGCCCCACACCGCGAAGGCGGGCAAGCCCAGTACGTGCCCGCCCCGTCGCAGATCTGGAAGGCACGGGCAACGTCCGGGTGCTCGGTGATCCACTACCGGACCTCGCGCACGTCGCCGATGAGGCGGTGGGCGGGCGCCCGGTTGTCATCGACCTGTCCGTACGGCGGCTGTACTGCGCAGCCCCCACCTGTAGAAAGCTGACGTTCGTCGAGCAGGCCGAGGGACTGACGGAGCGTTACCAGCGACGCTCGCCGACTCTGAAGCGGGTGGTCGAGGCTGTCGCCGTGGCTTTGGCCAGCTCGGCCGGAGCCCGTCTCCTCCCCGCTCCGCATCACACGGTGTCCTCGGCGAGTGTGCTGAACTGCCTGATGCGCATCCCCGTTCCGCCCGCGTAACACCTCAAGTCGTCGGGGTCGACGAGTTCGCGCTGCGCAAGGGGCACCGTTACGCCACCATCATCACCGACGCCTCCACGAGAGACCTGTGGCACGGACTCATCGAAGCAGCCTGGAAACAGGAAGGTCGAGTAGCACCCGAGTTCAGCCCCCGTCGGCCCTTGAGCCGCAGAGTCATGCTAAGTTTCAGTCGTACTGCAAGTAGAGAAGGTGATGGCATCCCTTCGTAACCACAACTGGCACTCCGTCGATGGCTTCGAACGCAATCGCGGGACACCGAGTGGTGCCCTTCCATTGCCGGCTGAGGCGCGTCCACATACCTGCCCCAAGGAACCTTCATGTCCACCGAAGACACCCTCAACTCCGCAAAGTGCGACCAGCCATGACCAAGGTCCTCCTCTCTCTCTCCATGTCCTGGCCGCCATCATTGCGATCGGCCCTGTCAGCATCGCCGCCAGCATGTTCCCGCCAGCCGCCCGCCGTGCCGTAGCCAACGGCCCAGATCCGTCCGGGACCGCAGCCGTCCAGCTCTTGCACCGCATCTGCCGCGTCTATGCCGGCATCGGCCTGGCCGTACCTGTCTTCGGCTTCGCCACCGCCTCCTACATGAACGTCCTAGGTAGCGGATGGTTGATCACCTCCATCTTCCTGACCGCGGCCGCGGCCGGCATCCTCGTCGCTTTCGTCCTGCCCCGCCAGGACAAACTCCTCGACGACATCACCAACCACAACCCCATCGAACAGTCACACACGGCTCAGCTGGCCATGTTCACCGGTTTCTTCAACCTGTTGTGGGCGATTGTCACCGTCCTGATGATCGTTCGCCCGGGCTCCACCACTGGAGCATGACCATGCGCCGCAACCGCACTCATCTAAAACATGAACTTTGCTGCCGTACGGGGTAATGCACGATCTCACCTTGCGCAGGCAGTCGCGTGACCGGCGTGGCGGCAGGAGGCTCCGGCCGATCTCCAGGCAGCCGAGTCGGCGGTCACGCCTCCGGGTGGAGGGAAAAAATCCGCCGGGTGCGACGCCGCTGATAAGGCGCCGAGTCCGGCAGGATCCCGAACAAGGGCAAGCTGGCCAAGGACCTCAACGAGGTCATCCGCTACACCCTGTGGTCCGTCTTCAAGCTGAAGGACGCGCTCCCCGAGGACCGCTCCGGCTACGCCGACGAGGTACAGGAGCTGTTCGACCAGCTCGCCGCCAAGGACGTGACCATCCGCGGCACCTACGACCTGTCCGGCCTGCGTGCCGACGCCGACCTCATGATCTGGTGGCACGCCGAGACCGCCGACCAGCTCCAGCAGGCGTACAGCCTCTTCCGCCGCACGAAGCTGGGCCGCGCGCTGGAGCCGGTGTGGTCGAACATGGCGCTGCACCGCCCGGCCGAGTTCAACCGTTCGCACATCCCGGCGTTCCTCGCCGACGAGACGCCCCGCGCCTACGTGAGTGTCTACCCGTTCGTGCGCTCCTACGACTGGTACCTGCTGCCCGACGAGGACCGCCGCCGCATGCTCGCCGACCACGGCAAGATGGCCCGCGGTTACCCGGACGTGCGCGCCAACACGGTCGCCTCCTTCTCGCTGGGCGACTACGAGTGGATCCTCGCTTTCGAGGCCGACGAGCTGCACCGCATCGTCGACCTCATGCGCCATTTGCGCGCCTCGGGGGCCCGCATGCACGTCCGCGAGGAGATCCCGTTCTTCACGGGGCGCCGCAAGGAGATCGCCGAGTTGATCGCCGGGCTCGCCTGAGCGGAGGAGACGTGACCGGCCCCACGGTACGGGTGTCCCGGGCCGGCTCGCCCTCCGTGGAGCCGGTGGTGCCAGGCGTACGCTTGGTGGCAGAGGAACGGTGAGCCGGGTATCGACCGCTTCGGCGGTACTAGCCGCTCCGGGTCCGTAGCGCGATGCACGCCCTGTCCGCATCACATAAGGCCCTTGAGATGCGGTTCGGACACGTGCACCTAGGAGGCGGAATGACCGCCAGTCCTGCCGGTGGTCGGCCGAGGGATACGGGCGACGCGGAAGCCGCGATGGATGCCCTCCGGCTGGAGCTAGCAGCAGCGGCCGAGGGAATGGCCGACGTGGACGTGCTGCGTCTCGCCGCTCAGCAGGCCGCGGTCGGCGTGGGTGGGCTGGCCGGACTGGTGCATCTGGCAGGGCCGGAAGAGGACACGCTGCTGCTGGCCGCGGCGGCCGGACTGCCCGCGCGCCTGGCCCAGGCGTGGGAGCGCATCTCCCGCGTGGACAGCCCAGCCCTGGCCGGGGCGGATACCGAGACCATGGCGCGGCGCGAGGTGACGTGGTCCCCTCCCCCGCTGCCACCCGAACGCTGCGCGGGGTTCCCCGGGGGGTGGGAAACCACGGTGGGGGTGCTGTCCGTCCCGATCACCGCGGGGGGCACCCCGGTCGGGGCGCTGTCGGTGCTGACGAGCCGCGTTCCGGACGCGGCCCGACGTGTGTTCCTTGCCGGTCTGGCCAGGACGACCAGTCGGCAACTCCTGCGCGCGAGGCGATGGCGCGTCGCCCTGGCCCCGTGGTGGCAGGAGCCCGCGCGCCCCCGGGCCGTGCAGCCGGTCAGGCTGGGAACGTGGGCCTGGGACCTGGCCACGGGACGGTTGGACATCGACCAGGTCGCCGAGGAGGTGATCCGCGGCGCTGGACTGTCCCCGGACAGATGGGCAAGCCGGATCGATGCCTGGTTTTCCCGCGTGCACCCCGATGACCGCCCGGCGGTCGACGCCGAAGCCGAGCGGGCGCTGGAAACCGACCAGTTGTACGCGATGGAGTACCGCGTCGTCGGGGAGGACGGGCGGATCTCCTGGATGGAGGCGCGAGGGAAAGGCGAGTACGACAAGGCCGGCCGCCTGGCGCGGATGACCGGCACCGTCCTGGACATCACCGCACGGCGCTCCCAGCACGAATGGCTCGCCGGGCTGCTGGAGCTGCACCCCGAGCCCATCGACGTGCTGGACGCCGACAACCGCGTGGCCTGGGCCAACCGCGCGAGTCGAGGGATGGCCGCCGAGAAGGGCACACAGATCGTGGGCGCCGTGCCATGGGAAGCTCTGCCCGGTCTACGCGGCCGTGGCCTGCCCCAGCTCGTCGACCGCGCCAGGACCGCGCCGGGATCCTTGGCCTTTCTGGAGATGGAGCTGCCGGCGGAAGATCACGGCGCTTCGACCTACTACCAGGTGCGGGCCGTGGAGGTCGGCGGCCACGTCGCCGTCCAGCGGGCCGATGTCACCGAGCAGCGCCGGGCCGAGCGGGCCGCGGCGGAACGGACGCAGCGGGTCGCGGACCTGAACGCCGCTCTGGCAATGGCCCTGGAGACCGCCGATGTGGCGGACGCCGTCACCGAGCACGTGCTGCCACTGTTCGGCGCGACCGGTCTGGTCATGCACGACCAGACCGGCCCCGGTCCCCGCATCCTCGGCGCGGTCGGCTACCCGGAGAAGTTCCTCGCTGAGCTGAAGCGGCTGGAGCATTCCAGCCGTCCTCCGGTGGAGATCACCGCCATGAGCGCGCCGCAGTACGTCTCCTCGACGGAGGAGTTCACGCGCCGCTGGCCCAGGCTGGAGTCCTTGGCCCGCCTCGGCCGCAAGCAGGCCTGGGCCGTACTGCCGCTGCTTGTCGGGGAGCAACGCGTCGGGTCCTGCGTCATCAGCTGGGCCGATCCGCGGCCGTTCCGTGCGGAGGAACGGACCCTCCTGAAGGCCGTCGCGACCTTCATCGCCCAGGCCCTGAGGAACGCCCGGCTGTACGAGCAGACGCGTGCCCGCGCGGAGCGCCTCCAGCGGGAACTGCTACCGGGCGAGCTGCCCGGCCTGGTCGGCGTGACCGCCGCCGCCCGCTACCGGGCCGCTGCCGGGCAGGACGTGGGCGGGGACTGGTATGACACCGTCCCCCTGCCCGGCGGCCGGGTCCTGGCCGTCATCGGCGACGTGATGGGCCACGGCCTGGAACAGGCCATCATCATGGGCATCATCCGTCACGCGGTCCTGGTGATGGCCACCCTGGACATGCCCGCCGAGGACATCATGGCCCACCTCGGCGATGTCGCGGCCCGCCTGGAGCGCCGCACGCCCGACGCCCCCTCGTACGCCACCGCCCTGATCGTCCTGTACGACCCCACAGCCGGCAACTGCCGCATCGTCAACGCCGGTCACCCGCCGCCGTTGCTCCTCCGCCCCGACGGCCAGGAACCGCCGCGGACCCTGGACGTCCCGCCCAGCCCCCCGCTCGGCGTCGCCGACGACGCGGCCGGGGTACCGTCTACCGTCACCCAAGTGGACGTGGAGCCCGGCAGCGTTCTGATCCTCTACACCAACGGCCTGCTCGGCGCGGACGCCACCCACCCGGGGCCGCTGGCCGAGGCCGCGACCGCCTATGCCGCCGCCCACCCCGGCACAGGCGGGCGGGCCCCGGACACAGCCTGGCTGGAGGGGCTGTGCCAGGCGATCGTCACCGGCTCGCCCACCACGTCCGACCGCCGGGATGACGCCGCGCTCCTGGTACTGTCCGCCGACCGCGTCCCCGCGGGTCACATCGCGGCCTGGGACCTGCCCTGCGCCGCGGAGTCCGCCCGCAGCGCCCGCGCCCTGGTGACCGACCGTCTTGCCGGCTGGGCCCTCACCTCCCTGGTCGACCCCCTACAGCTCATCGTGAGCGAGCTGATCGGGAACACCGTCCGCCACGCCTCCGGCCTGCCCGACCAGAACGCGCAGAACTCCCAGAACGACCAGAGTCACCCCTCCGGCATGGTGCGCCTGCGGCTCCTGCATCTGGAGACCCGCGTGGTGTGCGAGGTGTATGACGGCTCCGAGGCGACGCCACGGGTGCGGCACCCCGCCCTCACCGACGAATTCGGCCGCGGTCTGCAACTGGTGGCGCTGTCCTCTGACGGCTGGGGCGCCCGCTACACGGAGGGCGGGAAATGCGTTTGGGCCCGCCTGGACATCTCGCCGGTGGCCACCGCGCCGTGACCCACGCCCTCAGCCCGGGCACCCCGTGATTCCCCCGTCGAGGGGGATGACCGCGGCAGTGACGTAGGCGCCGGCCCGCGAGGCGAGGAACCGCACGGCGCCGACGATGTCCCCGGCGAGCCCGTACCGGCCCAGCGGAACCCGGGCCAGCAACTCGGTCTCGACGCCCTGGTCGGCGGCCACGTGGCCGAGCATGTCAGTCAGGAAGGGCCCCGGGGCGATCGCGTTCACGGTGATGTGCTCCGCCGCCAGCCGTTTGGCGAGGTGTCTGGTCAGCATGTGCAGCCCTGCCTTGCCGACGCTGTAGGAGTAGTTCTCCCACAGGGGGCGTTGATCCCATCGACGCTGCCGATATTGATGACGCGGGCGGGGCGGTCGGCCCGCCCTGCTCGTCGCAGCAGCGGCAGAATCCCGACGGTCAGGTCGAAGGGAGCGATGAGGTTGGTGCCGAGTACCTTCGTCCAGCCCGCTGTGGGGAACGCCTCCAGCGGGGCGCCCCAAGTCGTCCCCGCGTTGTTGACCAGGATGTCCACGCTGTGGTGGTGCTCGGCGAGCCAGGCCGCGAGCCGTTGGCAGCCCTCCGGGGAGGAGAGGTCGGCCGGTGTGGCGGTGCAGTGGCCCCGGACCCCGGAGGCGTTGATCGCCTCGGCCGCGGCACGGCACTGATCGGCCTTCCTGCTCGCGATGACCACCTGTGCGCCGTCCCGTGCGAGGCCCCGCGCGATCATGGCGCCGATCCCGCGCGAGCCGCCGGTCACCACGGCCGTCCGGCCGTGCACGGAGAACAGGTCGGCGTCGTCGGGTCCTGATTGTGACAGCGGTGTCGGTTCCATGCCGGTGACGCTAGTGGCGCGGCAGGGCACCGGCTTGGGCTACCGCGCAGCGGGCTTGCCCGGCGCGCACATGGCCGCGCCGCCTCAGGAAGCCGGGCCGCTCCGGGCGCGAGTGTCGGAGGGCCGCTCCCCGAATGTGCGCCGGTAGGCGTTGCTGAAGGTACTCAGGTCGCCGAAGCCGGAAGAGTGGGCCACGGCGGTGATGGTCTGGTGGCGCCGGCCCGGGTCCTGCAACCGCAGCCGTGCCAGCGCGAGCCGTTCCTCGCGGATCAGCTCCGAGATCGTCGTCCCGGCCCGCTGGAGCTGGGCCTGGATGTGGCGCAGGGACCAGCCCAGCCGGGCCGCTATGAGGGCGCCGGTGAGACCGGGGTCGTGGGCGTTGGCCCGGACGAAGCTCCGGATCGCGGTGACCAGCTCTTCCTGGACGGCCGCGGACAGCGTGGTGTGCCCGGCGTTGCAGGCCAGGGCCAGGACATCGACGACGCGGTCAGCGACGGCGTCGAATGCGGCGGCGTCGACCGCGCCCCGCTGCCGACGCAGGCTGCGCAGCATGTCGACGGCGATGCGGCCGAGACCGGAGCCCGCGTCGAGGACGCCGCCCGCGCGCGGGCGCCGCGTCAGGCGGACCTCCAGCAACTCCCGTGGGATGACGAAGGCCATCGAGGAGAACCGATCGCCGTGGCGCAGGTCCAACGCACGGTCCAGGGACGCCAGCGTCATGGTCGACGGGCGGACGTCGACCGTGGTGTCCTCCTGCCGGATGGTGAGGACGCCCCTCACGGGTACCAGGAGCTCGTAGGCGCCATGGGGATGGCGGCGGATGTCCGCCTCACGCCGGGAGATGCGCTCCTCGTCGCCCCACCAGCGGACCAACTGGTAGGAGGCGGAGCGTTGATGCTCGATCCTGCCGCGGTAGTCGTCCCGGAGCGCGAACGTCATCGGACAGTGGATGGCGGAGACGAGGTCGCGCCACCACGCACCGCGCTCCCCCGATGCGTACTCGTCGCTGCTCAGCTTCTCGACAGCGTACATGGTTCAACTTCCTCACCGCGGGCCGCGCTCCCCCGCGAACTGGCGGCCGACGCTACGCCGCGCCTGCCGACCGGTCAATGCCCCGGCTCAGCACAGCTCCCGCCTAAGGATCTTGCCGGTGGCGTTCACGGGCAGGGTCTCGCGGAACTCCACGAGACGTGGACACTTGTAGACGGCCAGACGCTCCCGGCACCAGGCGATCAGCTCGAACTCGGAGACCGTGCTGCCCGGTTGCCGGATGACGTACGCCTTGACCTCCTCCCCCACCCGGTCGTCCGGCATTCCCACCACCGCGACCAGGCTCACCGAGGGATGAATCATGAGGGCTTCCTCGACCTCCCGCGGGTATACGTTGAATCCGCCCCGCACGATCAGGTCCTTGGCCCGGTCGACGATGAAGTAGTAGCCCTCTTCGTCACGGGTGGCGATGTCGCCGGTGCGGAACCATCCGTCACGCAGCACCTCCGCCGTGGCCTCCGGGCGGCCCAGGTAGCCCTTCATGACGTTGTGGCCACGCACCGCGATCTCGCCGAGTTGTCCCGCGGCGACTTCGCTCCAGTCCGGGGCGATCAGCTTGACCTCCACACCCCAGACGGGCAGCCCGATCGAACCCGGTTTGCTCGGCCGGTCGAGGCGGTTGAAGGCGACCGTCGGGCTGGTCTCGGACAGGCCGTAGCCCTCCCGGATGCCCAGGCCGAACACGTCGCGGAACTGGGAGAGAGTGTCGACGGACAGTGCCGCGCCGCCCGAGACCGCGACCCGCAGCGTGGCGGCGAGGCCTGAGGCGGGGTCGTCCGAGCCGGCTGAGGCCAGCAGAGCCCAGTACATCGTCGGCACACCGGCGAAGAAGGTCACGTGGTGCTCGGCCATCAACTCCAGCGCGGTCCGCCCGCCGAACCGAGCCATCAGCACCAGCGTCGACCCGACGGCGAAGCCCGCGTTGAGCTGCACGGTCTGCCCGAAGGAGTGGAACAGCGGCAGGGGCACCAGGTGCACGTCGTCCTGGCGAGCCTCAAATAGCGGGTGCGTGGCGAGGGCGTTCATCACGACGTTCGCGTGCGACAGTTGGGCGCCCTTCGGCCTGCCGGTCGTACCGCTCGTGTACAGGACCACCGCCGTGTCGGTGGCCTCGGTGGGGACGAGCACATCATCGGCCGGTCGGCCCCGCAGGGCCTCGGTGAGTGTGGGCAGGCCCGGCGGGACGGTCGCCCCGGGGCTGTCGATCACGAAGAGGAACGCGCAGGACACGGAGTCCTCGAAGCCGCGCCATGCCTCGTCATCCGGGGAGCCGATCAGGCAGAAGTAGGCCCGCGCCCCGGAGTCCCGGAGGTGGTAGGCGACCTCGCCGCGCTTCAGCATGGTGTTGAGCGGCACGACCACGGCGCCAGCCTTGAGGATGCCGAAGTACACCGCCGGGAATTCGAGCACGTTCGGGCAGGTGAGGGCGACGCGATCGCCGGGCCGGAGGCCCTTGTCCAGCAGCAGGCGTGCCACCCGGTTGGCGGCCTCGTCCACCTCGCGGTAGGTCATCGAGCGCTCCCCCTCGATGACCGCTGCCTTGCCGGGCAGACGGCGTGCGCTGTCGGTGAGCATCAGGGACAGGTTGAGCATGGCCGTGCGTCCTCCTGCGGAACGGTGCGGGCAGGGCGGGTAATTGCTCGGGGTCGGTCGTCGTCCGGGGCCGCTCAGGCCCACTCCCACTGGTACTCGGCGCCCAACCGCCGGGCGAGCGGCTTGAGCACGCTCTCCTCGAGGACCCCGATCGTGTCGACACCGGGCATCGGAGAAGCCGCCATCACCTCTCCGAGAACCTCGGGCGCGAGTTCGGGCGCCGGCTCCCCGGCGGCGAGCGCGTACCGCTGGAGGTGGTTGCGGAACCGCTGGTCGCACGGGGGCATGCCAAAGTTCGCCGAGTGCCGCATCGCTTCGTCCAGCGGGATGAACTCAACATTCCGGTCGATGAAGGCGTCCAGGATGTTCCCCAGGACATCGGCCGCGATCGGGCTGCCGTGGATCAGCCAGATGTACGGGACATCCGCGCCGAACAGCCTGCGGGCGGACAGGGCGTGCGCGGCCAGCATGTCGACGGCGGCCGAGACGTAGGTGTCCCGCAGCCGCTTGCGTGCCGCGGCGTCGCCATTGGTGAGGGCCCGGTAGTAGGGCACAATCCAGGCGAAGTCGCTGAACCACGCGGTGATCGGCGCGTTCCGGTACCCGTGGTCCCTGAGGTACTCCTCCACCTGGCCCCGCTTGCTCTCGGACCCGGAGGACATGTCCATCGGGTACCGGAAATAGCGCTGCGGCGCGGACTCGATGAGCCCGCCGATGCGGCGTTCGGCGCGCGCGATGTCCGCACAGAAGTCCTCGGCCGGCATCCACCGCAACGGGGCGTGGTGGTGCGTGTGGTTGCCGAGGTGGTGCCCGGCCTCCACCCACGCCTCGAACGCTGCGATCAGGGCCGGATCCCGCTCGACCGGATAGGTGTGCGCGAACGCGTAGGTGCTCGGCACACCGTGCTCGGTCAGCGTCCGCGCCATCGAGCGGGTGATGTCCACAGGCGAGGAGCCGGCCGGCAGGGGAACGCCGTCCCAGAGAAGGAGGTCGTCGACCGTGACGGCGACCTTGACCGGGCCGGCGGGAGAGATGTCGCTCATGAGCACTCCGTTGTGTCTCCGTTGTGTGACCGCGGCCGTCACACTCCGACGGCCGAACGCCCCGAACGTAGGAAACGTAGGAACGCATCACCGATCACGTCTTGGCCGTACACGCCGGGCCGCTTTCGCTGGACGCACGTCGGCCGGTCGTGCGCCGACGACTGGCGATGTGCGCGCACGGCCAAGCGGTGAACGGCCCCCGCCCTACTGTCGAGGAACCCGGCGTTCTGTGTCGGGGACATCGTCCGCGGATTCACCGGATGGCAGGAACGGCACGTCGTACCGTCGCCCGGAGCGGAGTGGGACAGGATCACGCCGGAGCCCGGAGTCCCCCTCGAAACCTGGCTGGGCGCCCTGGGCATGACCGGCCTCACGGCATGGATCGGCGTTTACGACATCCTGCGGCCGTCGGCGGGCGACACCGTCCTGGTCACCGCGGCGGGCGGCGCGGTCGGCTCCCTCGCCGCTCAGCTCGCCAAGCGGGCTGGCGCCCGCGTCATCGGCACGGCGGGTGGCGCCGAGAAGTGCGACCTGCTCACCGCTCGTCTGGGTCTGGACGCGCTCGCCTGGGTCTGGACGCGGCCGTCGACCGCCGTGCCGACGACTGGCGCGACCACCTGGCCGCGGCGGCGCCCGCCGGCATCGACCGTGTCTTCGAGAACGCCGGGGCCCCGTGTTCGACGCGACCATCGCGCTCCTGAACGACCACGCGCGCATCGCCCTCTGCGGCCTCATCGACGGCTACAACCTGCCCCACCGGCCACCCGGGCCGTCGAACTTCGGGATGCTGCTCACCAAGCGCGTTACGACGCAAGGGTTCATCGTGCTCGACCACATGAACCGCGCCCACGAGGCCGAGGAACACCTCGCCTCCCTGATCCGGGACAAGGAGATCGACCCTCTGCATACCGTTGTCCCAGGCTTCGAGCACCTCCCGAGAACGTTCGTGCAAACCTTCACGCACAGTCGACACCCCGGCAAACTGGTCGTCGACGTGACCCAGCCTCGATACCGGGACCAGTGCGGTCAGGGCGTGCTGGACGTGTGTTCTGGCGAGGCCGCGGTAGCGGGATCGGCGCGGGCCGCGGGTGCGGACGTTCTGGAAGGGAGTGGCCTCGATGCCGACCCGGATCGCGTAGCGCTGCTGCCAGTCTTTGATCTGCCGCGAGTCCACGTGACCTGCTCATTGTCCCAGTCCACGGCGAAAGCGGACGTTCGGTGATGTGGAGCTCGGCCGTGCGGCCGCGCCCTCCTTCGGTGCGCCGCTCGACGGCCCCCGTTCCTCAAGCCGGCGGACGGTGGCCTGGGCGTTCTGCGCGGTGATCCCCGCCCGGCAGCCCAACTCGCTGGCAGGACAGGCCGGGTTCGCGGCGCAGATGCCCGAGAGCCGCGAGGTGCCGCAGGGTGTAGCCGGTCGGTTTCAGCCTGTGTTCGACGTCGCTGCGCACGTGCCTGCCGAAGGCCGCGAGCAGGAAGGCGGTACTGGTGGGCTGCGGCGGGACGGTCACGGCACCTCACTCGGTCGAGAATTTCAGTTTGACTGTAACTTGTGGGTGAGGCAGTCTCCACTCCTGGCGGTGAACGGCGCGGTGGAGTACCCGCCTCCCGCGTTTCAGTACGACAGGAACACTACAAGCGCTTAATTTACGAGGTTCCGAAAAATGACGGATCAAACCACGAACTGGCCCGATCACCTGACAGGCGATGCACAGCCACTGGAAGTCGGCATCCTTCTCTACGAGGGACACACCGCACTCGACCTTGTTGGTCCATACACCGCGTTTGCGCTGGCGGGCATGAAGGTCCACCTCGTGGCCGAGACCCTCGACCCTGTCGTCTCGGACGACGGCGGCATGACCATCGCTCCCACCACCACCTTCGATGACTGCCCCGAGCGGCTCGACATCCTGTTCGTTCCTGGTGGCGGGATGGTGGACAAGCCGATGCTCGACCCGGCCACCATCGCCTGGCTGGCAGACCGCGGTGCGACCGCTTCCTACATCACCGCGGTCTGCAACGGTCCGCTCGTTCTTGCGGCGGCCGGACTGCTCGACGGCTACCGCGTAGCTACGCATTGGGCGTCCCGGGACCAGCTGGCACGGCTAGGCGTCGAGGTGTCGACCGAGCGTGTGTGCATCGACCGGAACAGGTTCTCCGGGGGCGGTGTGACCGCGGGAATCGATTTCGGGCTCACCGTCGTCGCACACACCCTGGGCCAGAAGGCCGCAAGGTTTGCACAGCTCGTCATGGAGTATGACCCGGAGCCGCCGTTCAACGCCGGGTCGCCTGAGAGCGCAGGTCCCGAAATTGTCGCACTGCGCACGCGGTTCATGGCCGAGCCCGACACCGCCCTCCGAAACGCTGTGTCCCACGTGCTGGAACAGCGTGCAGCAACAAGTTCGCACCCCGTATCAGAAGAGAACGCCGATCCCGCTGCTGGCATCGTCAACAACTGAGCATGACGATGGACCGGTGACCAGATCCACCACCTGGGCGAAGTCGTGCCGGAGTCCGTGTTGTACTCGTGCGGCTAGCCGCACGAGTACAACACGGACGTCAAGGCCACCGCTTTCCTCCGCTGCATGGCGGATGTAGCGGCATCTGATAGGGCGCCTGGCGCACCAGCTGGGCGGCCCGTTTTTCTGTGGGCAGCGCGGTGATCCGGCTCGGGGCGGCCTCGACGGCTTTGGCCGCGACGGTGTCGGCACCGCGAACCTTGCGGCGTTCCAGCCAGGTGGTGAGTCATTTGACGCCGATCCGGCGCAGGGCGGCCGGGGTCCGGCAATCGGTGAGCATGACGAGCGGGCCCTTGGCGGCGGAGTAGTCGAACGCCCGCTCCAGGCGTGAGCCGTGCTCAATCCCGCCCCTCCGTATCCGTCGTGACCAACACTTCGCAGCCCGAGGAACACTCCGCGGACAAGTCCCTGACCAGCGATGACCGTAACGCTCAATCAGCAGCCGGAGCGTCCCGGAGGATCGGGCGGCCACTCTCCTTGAGCCATCAACGCCAACTCCGCATCAGCCACACCCGGTCCTCCCGGACCGCCGACGTTCTTAGGGAGTATCCGCATGTCCCCCCGCCCCCCGCGCTCGGCCGCCGACCTGACCCGGCTGGTCGCGTCGCAGACGATCTACTACGGAGCGGTGAGCGTCGACCTGACCCTCACCTCTCTCGCCGGACTCCGCCTGGCGCCCACCCCGCTCCTGGCGACCCTGCCGCTCACCCTGATCACAGGCTTCGGCCTGCTCGCCTCGGTCGCGGCGGGGCTGTTGACGGCCCGCTACGGCTACCGCGCGGTGTTGGCGATGGGCGGCGGCTGTGCGGTCGTCGGCGGTCTGCTGTCGATGATTGCCGTGTACGCGAACGCCTTCTGGCTGCTGTGCCTCGCCACGTCGCTGCTCGGCGCGTACCGCTCCACAGGTGGCTACATCCGCTACCTGGCCGCCGACCTCGCGCCCGACGGCCGCAAGGAGCGCTCGCTGTCGATCGTCATGTACGGCGGCCTCATCGCGGCGTTCCTCGGACCGTTCGTCGCGCTGGCGGCCTCGCGTGCCTTCGCGGTCGAGTTCATCGGGTCGTACGCGCTGGTCGCGCTCCTCGGACTGGCGGCGGTACCGCTGGCGCTCACCGTCTCACGCGAGCCCAGGGCCGCGGCCCCGCCGGCCGGTACGAACGCCGGCGGAGAGGACGACGCAGCCGGGCCGGCCACCTACCGCGAGGGCCGGGGCAACCCGAACTTCGTGGCTGCGCTCGTCCTGCTGCCGCTTTCGGGCGCCCTGATGACGCTGGTCATGGCGATCGGGCCGCTGGCCAACGTCCACGCCCACCACTCGGCGGAGCTGGGGGCCGCACTGATCCAGTGGCACTTGGTCGGGATGTTCGCCCCGGCACTGATCAGCGGCGAGCTGATGCGCAGGATCGGCCCCTGGCACACCTCGCTCACCGGTATCGGGATCACGCTGCTCGGCGGGGTCGCGGGGGCCTCCGGCGACGGCGCGGCCACCATGATGACGGCGATGATCTGTGCGGGCGTGGGCTGGAACTTCACGTACCTGGCCGGCACGGCGCTCCTGGTACGCAGCTACGCAACCGGCCGGGGCTCGCGCCTCCAGGCGGTCGTGGAGGCCGCCACCGGTGCCGTGTCCGTCGTCGCGTCCCTGCTGTCGGCCACCGCGTTCGACACCCTGGGATGGCGGATGTCGAACGTGCTGGTACTCGCCGTCGCCGGGCCGCTGCTGGTGTGGCAGCAGCGATACGGAAGGCGGAACGCGAGAGTGGCGGACGCGCTCGACTTGTCCGTGGCCTCAGCGCGCCCAGCGGCCGAGGCCTGAGGACCCGAACCGTCGCAGGGGACACCCTCGGAGTGGACGCGTCTCGCGTCCACACCCGGTGTGACGTTGACCCTTGGCCTGGGTGTAGGCGAACACGTCTGGCAGCGTCCTCACGCGCGGCCCGGGCCCGAGCACGGTGAACAGGGCCTCGCTCAGCTTTGGCCGTGAGACGGGCCCGGCAGACCGCAGCCCCCCGACGTCGTGCCAGGCCCGGCGCCAGCGCTGCACCGAGCGCACACTCACCCGTAAGTCCTTGGCGACCTCGGCGTTGGAGGTACCGGCAGCGAATCGCTCCACGGCCTCCAGCCGGATCCGCTCGCGAAACGCCTGCCGACGATCACACATCGTCAGCCCCCAACGACATCACGCCGCAAAGGTCAATAGCCGTGACAGCACGGATCACCGACCCCCGTTCAAGACGCCTCGAACTTGCAGTTAGACTGCAAGTGGCGCAGATCGAGAGTCGATGCGGGAGCCGCCGTGAAGCTTGCCGCCCTACGCCGGAAAGGTAGGCCGTTGTGACCAGCGGAGACGCTCGACAAAACAGCGTGCGCACTAAGGACCGAGACTCAGAAGAGCAGAGCAAACAACTCGCATCCCATCTCACGCGCGATCCGTCAGACTCAATTACATATAGAAGATTTCCACGCGTCCGCGCCTATGTTGTTATGACAAAGCCGCGAGTAATGGAACTCCTACTTGTCACGACTGTGCCGACCATGGTTTTGGCTCATGGCGGCTTGCCGAATTTGCCGCTCATGGTGGCGACACTCATCGGTGGAGCGGCCAGCTCAGGCAGCGCATCGGCTTTCAACATGTACCTAGACCGAGACATGGATGCCCGGATGAGACGCACATCTGGTCGCCCTTTGGTGACCGGAGAGGTGACACCGCGGTCTGGATTGATCTTCGCCTGGCTCCTGGCCATCTCCTCAACGGTTTGGTTCTGGTGCCTTCTGAATTACCTGGCCGCTGCACTGTCTGTCTGCGCGATTCTATGGTACGTAGTCGTGTATACAATTCTCCTCAAGCGTCGCACTGAGCAAAACATCGTATGGGGCGGCATCGCGGGCTGCTTCCCTGTACTCATCGGCTGGGCATCAGAGACAGGAACCTTGTCATGGCCGGCGGTAATACTCTTTCTAGTGATTTTCTTTTGGACCCCGGCTCATTATTGGCCTTTGTCCGTCAAGTACGGCGAGGACTACCGTTGCGTCAGCGTCCCCATGCTCGGCGCAATCCACGGAATCGAGCACGTCGCCAAGAGAGTGATTGCATATGCCGTCGTGACTGCCATGACTTCCATTCTCCTCATTCCTATTGCAGGAATGAGTTGGACCTATGCAATGGTGGCTGTAGTCGGTGGAGCGTGGTTCGTATGGGAAGCTCTTCGACTCCGAGCCGCTGCCCGTCGAGCGGAAGCCGCCGCGCGACCAATGCAGATGTTTGTGGTATCGAATGCGTATCTTGCATTGTTGTTCGCCGCAGTGGCCATCGATACACTCGTGAAATACCGACTCAGCTGAAAACTCTGTCGCACCGGCCTCCCGCGCCTGCTCCTAACATTCAGCGCGCATTGTTTACTGCCGTGATCTCAAGCGCATCGTTCACCCACACGGAAACTGGAACAGCTGACTAATGAACGTGCAGAAACACACCCGCCGGAGGTTCCTGACCAGCAGTGCTGCTGCCACGCTGGGCGCGGCAGCAGTAGGAACTGCCGCCGGAACGCAGCTCCCACACAAAGGAACGGCCAGCGCGGCGCCCTCGCCGACACACCATACGCCCTCCTCTATCCCGTTCTTTGGCGCCCACCAGCCGGGCATCGCCGATCCGACCCCAACCAACGCGGTTTTTCTCGCCTTCGATCTCAAAGACTCGACAGTAAAATCTGACCTGGCGGACGTGATGCGAGCGTGGACGGGTCTTGCGGCGGCTCTGATGAGGGGAGACACCTCTGCCGATACATCACTGGTGTCTACCGGCTCAACGCCAGGAAAGTTCACCATGACCGTGGGGCTCGGAGGCGCCGCTCTCGACCAACTTGACATAAAGCGCCCGCCTGCACTCGTCGACCTGCCGTTGTTCCCCGGGGATGAACTCGAAGTCGCCGCCTCACATGGCGCGGTCTTCGTGCAGCTTTGTTCCGATGACGCCATATACCTTGGGGGCGCCGTACGTGCCGTTCGCGCGGCTGCAAAGCGGGTCCTGCGGCCCCGCTGGCAGATGAATGGCTTCCGCGGTGCTGCTGCCTCGACCGCTAGCAGCAATGGCCGCAATCTCATGGGCCAGATCGACGGCACCAATAACATCGCCGTCAGCCGTGCATCCACAGGTGGGCCGGTCTGGGTCGACGCAGTTTCACCCGCATGGATGACAGGTGGAAGCTACGTCGTCGTGCGCCAATTCCGCATACTCTTGAGTAAATGGGAAAGTGCGGGATCGAGCACACGGGACCACGCGGTCGGTCGACACATACCATCGGGAGCCCCACTGGGGGCGCACAAGGAATCCGATCCGGTCGATCTGAACGCCAAGGATCCGTCCGGGGCACTGATCATCCCGGACGACGCCCATATCCGCCTTGCCGCGCCCCGCCGAGGCGCTGGTGAAGAGATGCTCCGTCGGTCCTATTCCTACTCGATCGGACAGGCAAGTGGGGCCGCAGGAGATGAAGACGCTGGCCTGATTTTTGTCTCCTACCAGGCCGATCCGACTACCAGTTTTATACCGGTACAGCAACGACTGGCCAAATCAGATGCCCTCGCACACTTCACGCTGGCTACGTCCAGCGCCCTGTTCGCGATCCTGCCCGGGGTCGTTGGGAGACATGATTGGTATGGGCGATCGCTCCTAAGCTGATCGCGAAAATGGTTTGCTGATTAGGCGTTGACATATCCGACTTCGTCAGTTGATCGACGCCGCGAGCCTCCGCTGCGCATATTCGCCACTCGCCTCAATGAGGCTTACAGAAAGGTTGCAGGTGTGTCGACGTCTACACGTCGCTTGTTCTCGATTGTAATAGCTATAGGCATCGCCGCCACACTCGCCGGCTGCACAGCCGGGGGCTCAGCAAAGGTTGGTGCTCGAACATCGGCCATAGCAGTACTGGACTCCAAAGATCTTGGCGACATACTCGTCGATGGCAAGGGCAACGTTCTCTATGCCTTTAAGCCGGACAACGCCTCGACGGTTAGCTGCACATTCGGCTGTGCGACTGTCTGGCCCCCACTCTCGGTCGCCGATAATGCGTCCACCGCAGCTGGTGACGGAGTTGACGTAGCCCTATTGGGCAAGCTGCCCAACCCCGCTGGCGGTCACGTCGTTACTTATAACGGTTGGCCGCTCTACCGATACGCCGCCGATAAGGCACCTGGTCAACATCGCGGACAGGACGTCTTCCTGAATGGCGGCTACTGGTACGTCATGAAACCTGACGGTAAACCTCTTATGCCATAAAGCGCGAAGTCGGTGAGAGGCGAACAAGCAGCCGAACTGTCAGAGGGCGGTTACTGTAATCGTCGGGCGCGCAAAGCAGCCGGCGGCCGCTTCGGTAAGGATGCCGAGTTTGACCAGGCGCTTCAGCTTGGCCCGGGTGCCTTCGATGTTCTTCGGCAACGGTTCGGGGCTCCGCCTGGCAGACGTCCTTGGCCCGCAGGGGTCTGGTCGACTCGTTGAAGGCGGCAAGGATGCGCGGGTAGTTCGGGCGGGGATGCGGGGAGCCGGCGGGCGAGGCCGGTGACGGTCTTGCGGGTGCCCAACTGACCTACCCGTCAGGCAGGTTGGAAAAGGCTCAGTGAGCGGCGTGGTGTGGAAACCGAGCGTGGTCAGACGGGCTGGCCCATGGGCCGGATGGTCAGGGTGTTGAGGTCGACGCCTGCCGGTTGGTCGAGGGCGAAGCAGATGGCCTCGGCGATGCGCTGGGGAGGCAGGGCGAAGGGGGGAACGCTGGCGCCTTGCCAGAAGGGTGTGTCGATCATGCCGGGGTTGACAAGAGTGACACCGATGCCGCGGGTCGTGGCGTGCAGGCGCAGGTTCTCGGCGAGTCCGGTGGTAGCCCACTTGGTGGCCGAGTAGAGATTGGCGGGAGAGTTCTTCAGCCCGGCGACGCTGCCGATGAGCACCAGCCGTCCGCCAGTGGCCTCGAGATGGGGCAGGGTGGCATGGGCCAGCAGGGCGGGGCCGAGGACGTTGGTGAGAACCATCGGCGCCCACGACGTCGGTTTACCGGCCCCGATGGAGTCACCGGACATGAATCCGGCGTTGGCCACCGCCGCGTCAAGGGCACCGAAATGCTCCACGGTGCGGGTCACGACCGACTCGGTGGCCTGCCAGTCCGCCGCGTCAGCGACCAGACCCAGCAGCCGGTCGGGGCGGCCGGCCTCGTCGAGGAAAGTCTTCAGTTTGCTCTCGTTGCGGCCGGTGACCGCCACACGGTGGCCGCGGTCGAGGAGCAACCGCGCGGTGTGGGCGCCGATACCGCTGGTCGCGCCGGTGATCAGTACGGTCTTGCCAGTCATGGTCATGCTCCTGAGGTGTGGATGGGCTACGGCGGACGGCGGCCCGCGATGAAGAAGTGCCGTTCGAATCCGCCGACCCCAGACAACCGGCGCCGTCAGAGACGGGCAAGGTCGCGTTTATGGGGGGTATAAACACAACCTCTCTATCGACAGGGCCATGGGTAAGCTGGACGAATGGAACCTCCGTCCGAAAACCGCACCGGTGATCCCACCGAAAACCGCTCGGAGATCCGCGACTTCCTCATCAGTCGACGCGCCAAGCTCGCCCCGGAGCGGGTCGGACTGCCCACCAGCCGACGCCGCCGGGTTCCGGGACTACGGCGCGAGGAGGTCGCGGCCCTCGCCGGCGTGAGCACCGAGTGGTACACACGGCTGGAGAAGGGCCACATCAGCGGCGTCTCCGAGGACGTGCTGGAAGCAGTCGCGCAGGCATTGCTCCTCAATGAGGACGAGCGCACCTACCTTCTCGAACTGGCCAGAGCGGCTCGCCCCACCCGCCGCAGGTCGCACCGCCGCAAGGACGTCAAGATCCCGTCTCCCGTCCAATGGATGGTGGACTCCATGACCATGGCCCCCGCCTTCGTACGCGACGGCCGTTTGGACATCGTCGCCGGCAACGCGCTGTGCAGGACCCTGTACTCACCGATGTTCGACAGCGACACCACCGGCGACCGCGGCTGCGCCAATTTCCCCCGTTACTTCTTCCTCGACCCCGGCTCCCGCGACTTCTTCGTCGACTGGGAGGAAGGCGCGAGGGCCACGGTCGCAGTGCTCCGCGCCGAAGCCGGACGTGAACCCCACGACCGGGCCCTGCGTGAGCTTGTCGGCGAACTGTCCACGCTCAGCGCCGACTTCCGCACCATGTGGGCCAGTCACGACGTCCGAATCCGTCACGAAGGCATCAAGCGGCTGAACCATCCCGAAGTCGGCCGTCTGGAGATGACCTTCCGCTCCCTGGACCTGCCCCTGCCTCAACGGGCCGTACACGACCTGATCATCTACACCGCCGAGCCGGGCACCCCCTCGGAGGACCGCGTCAAACTCCTCGCCAGTTGGACAGCATCGCAGACCTCAGCCACGGAACCGATCCGCCCGTCCCGCTGACCTCACGCGTTCATGAGGTGGCTGTCCAGGGGTTGAGCCTTTCCAACCTGCCTGAGCCGTGCCTCGCGGAATGCTCGCCCGAGCACATCGCCATCGCGGCCCGCCGACCGCCCGCTCCACCCCGCCCCCGCTCCGCTCCGCCCCAACGCAGTGGCCGAGGATGCAGGGTGGTTGAAAGGCAACGGTCAGAGGGCAGCCTCCGTCAGGACCATGCCCCGCCGGATCCCCCGTTACGGAGTGGAACGGTACGGCGCCGCACGATTTGCTCGAGCGTGCGGGCTACGGGTTGAGGTCGAGGGTGCGGACCGGATGAGGTTCCCACAAGGACGCTGCTGTGGTGGCAATGACAGCTCCCTCCGGGCGGTCTGAGCTGGGCTGGGCCGCGTACAGCGTGTGTGCCACGGCCCAGTCGTCGTGCCCGTGTGCCACCACGAGGGCGGCGGGAAGATCGAGTTCCAAGAAGGTAAGACCAGGCAGAGCGGCAATATGCTCAGCTGTTCCCCTCCTTTCCCGGTCTGCTTCGATCAAGGCGCAGGTCGTGGCGTGGAGAAGCCAGCCCGACTCGGCATGGGCGCGGTGAATCAGCCGGGACGCCAGGGCATTGCCGCGGCCGGCAGCCACCATGGCGGAGCTGTCGAGGATCACGTGAATGGCAGTGCTCACGCAGCGTCCGCCTGTCCCAGGCGTCGGTCCAACTCTGCGTCGAGTTCCGCCTGCTGAGCAGGATCGGGGTCGTAACCGTTCCATTCCTTGAGCACTGCCCGCGCCCGCTCGGCTCGCTCGGCCCGCTCAGTGGGGGTCAGGACGGTTTCGGCGAGATGTGCAAGGTAGGCACGCAGGGACAGGCCCTCAGCAGCAGCGACCTCAGCAAGGCGGTCACGTGCCTCCTCAGGGATCCGGATATTGGCATCAGACATACAGACACTCCTTCCAGCCACCATCAGGGTACGGGTACGCACCCGTACCCGCAATGTCTCGCTCCGAGGGACGGAGCTCCCGCATCTGATGGCCATCCCTCGAAGCGGAACAGATCGACCACAGGTCCCACACCTGCGCGCGCCATTTCCACCCAGTAGTCAGCCTCCGCGAACGTCCCGGGACAGCCTGATGGGTGGCCCCCCGGACACCAACGTCGGCAGCCGTTACTCACGCGCCGAGATGGGTTTCGCCACGGGGACACGCGGGCGTAGCCCCGCATGCGGCGTCGCGGGCCGACGCGGGCGAATCGGTGGCCGATGCGATGGTTCCCACGTTCACCACGAAATCGATCAAGGAGGCAGGTGCCCACCTATACCCCGGACCCGAACGAGTGACGGTCACGCGCTGCATCTCGACCTGTATCCGTCAGGTTTGAGTCGAGTGCGACAGTTACAGGGCTTCGGACGGTGGTTCCTCTCGTACACCTTCTCCTCGCTGCCAGGCCGTGTATCGAAAGTGAATCTTGGGCTGTGAATGATCACGTTCATGGGTCGGGGAGATCTCACGGACGAGCAGTGCGCGGCGCTAGAGCCGTTGTTGCCGAAGGGTGCCAGGGTGGGGCGGCCCCCCGTCTGGCCCCGGCGTCGGCTGATCGACGGCATCGACTCCACGATCTGCCGCGCCCACCAACATGCGGCCGGAGCCCGCAAGCAAGGCGACCTACAGAAGGAACCACCGGGCGGCATCTTCACCGAGCCCCGCGATCACGGGCTAGGAAGGTCACGCGGCGGGTTCACCACCAAGCTGCACCTGGCTGTCGAGCAGGGTCAGATGCCTATGTCCATCGTGATTACTGCCGGACAGCGCGGCGACTCCCCTCAGTTCGAGCCCGTTTTGAACCAGGTCCGTGTCGCCCGCCTGGGGCCGGGGCGTCCACGGACCCGGACCGACCGGGTCCGCGCCGACAAGGCGTATGCGTCCCGAAAGAACCGCGCCTACCTGCGCCGACGCGGCATCCGCTGCACCATCCCGGACAAGGCCGACGAGATCCGCAACCGCAAGAAGCTCGGCTCGTGTGGTGGCCGGCTGCCCAGGTTCGGCGCCGAGGACTACAAGGCTCGGCACGCCGTCGAGTGCGGCATTGACCGCCTCAAAAGACACCGCGCTGTGGCCACGAGATACGACAGCTTGCGGTCCGCTACGAGGCCACTGTCCTCGTAGCAGCCATCAACGAGTGGTTGTGACCAACAGCGTCAGGAAAGGCGGACGGAGGGCCAACGGAGTTTGGGTGGTTCAGGGGTTGATGGCGTGCTCGGTGAACTGGCCACAAGAGCGGAACCCCAGGCGGCGGTAGACGGGATGGCACCGCCACTCGGGGACGTCCTCGGTCGGCGTCAGTGTCGAGCGAACCGGCGCAGGGTGTCGAGTACGGGCGGCGCGAGCGTGTTCGGGTGGTCGGCGTCGTGCAGCAGATGGTCCACTTTCGGCAGCGCCACTCGGCCCGGTCCACCGGCATGCGCGTGACGCAGGGCGGCCGTCAGGGCGTTCGTTGTGACACAGGGGACCTGGGCGTCGTTCGTGCCGCACGTCAGCAGCACCTTGGTTCCCGGCCGGAGTGCGGCGGCGGTGTCCGGTGGGTAGACGGCGTCATCGCTTAGCACGAACCGGGCGTTGGGGCCTTGGAACGCCTCGAAGAGCTGGGCGATCGCGGGGAGCAGGTCGGTGGCGTCGACCGGTCGGTGTTCGCGCAGGGAGGTGACGGCAGCGTCGATGGCCGCGTTGACGGTGCGTTGCTGCTCCGGTGTGAACTGGCCCTGCCTGGTTGCTTCGGCGACCTGGGCCTTGAGTTGGAGCGCGACCAGGTCCAGCATGCGGATCGCCTGCGGTTGCAGAAGCGCCAGGCCGGCCGGGCGCGGGCGGACGGTGCCGCCCAGCAGCAGCCCCGTCATCGCGCCCTCGCTGTGCCCGACGATCAGCAGCGCATGCGGGTTGGTCTCCGGCTGATCGCGCAACGACTCGTAGGCGGCCCGTGCCTGGCGGACGAATGCCGGGTAGTCGAGTTCTTCCGGGTGGTCCCGGTAGGCGCCGAGTCCGGTGCGGCCGGTGCCGTACTTGTCGAACCGCAGCGTGGCGATTCCGTCCCTGTCGAGCCCGTCCGCCAACTGTGCCAGGGTGTCCGGTGCGGACCCGGGCGGTTGATTGCCGTCGCGGTCGGTGGGTCCGCTGCCGGGTAGCAGCAGTGCCGCCCTCAGCCGTTGCCCGGCACGATGCTCGGGAACGTGCAAGGTGCCGTACACGGTCGTACCGTCGACCGTGAAGACGATCTCGCGGTTGGCGGCAGGCACGAGACCGGGCGTCGCCGCGGCCGGGGTGGCGGTGACGACGGCCAGTGCCATCACAGCCACTGCCAAGTGTCGAAACATTGGCCTACCTCGCTTCAGACAGGGCGTTCTCGACCAGAGCAACAGTCACGCGAGGGTCGTCGACCTGGAGAACCAGGCGTGCGTACCTCTCGTCGGCAAGTTCGACCACGACAGCCTTCGACGGATCCCTGACGTCCCAGAAGACCTTTTCACCATCCCGATGGAATGTGCCCGCGGTGATCACACCGGGTACGCGGGAGCCCGGCGCGCGGATTCCCTTGGGTTCGGTGGCGATACCGGGGTCGGCGGTCGCGCCACGGACGTTGGCTAGCGGGATGGTCAGACTGCCTTTGAAGGACCAGAGCTTGTCGAGACCCTCGATCACGACGACGAGGTCGTCGCCGTCGATACGTATCAGTGCCATGTCAGGTTCCCTTTTCAGGTGAGAGGGATGAGGTGTTCGGTCAGCGCGTTGACAGCGTTGTCGGGGTTGCCACGCAGGAGGATGCCCAGCGCAGCGGCGGTGAGGGCGGTGGCCATGTCGGCGGGAACGCCGAGCGCGTCGGCGATCGCCTGGTCGATGGCTGTCAGTGCGGCTGCCACCTCGGAGGCGACCTCCTCGTCGACCGGTGCGCGTTCGATCGCCGCGAGTAGAAGCAGGCCAAGGTCGGCCGAGGTGACGAGTCGCAGCGCGGCCGCGGCGTCCGATTCCCCGGCCAGGGCGTCGAGCAAAGGGCGGACGTCATCGGTGAGGTGGCGGCGCAGAGCGATCAGGTAGAGGCCGCGCTTGCTGCCGAACGTCTTGTACAGGCTGTTGCGGTGCACGCCGAGGTGGGTGACAAGGTCGTCAACGGACACACCGTCATACGCACGTCCGCCGAACAAGCCCACGGCGGCACGCACTGCTTCGTCCTCGTCGAATGCTCTTGGCCTACCCATGACCACTACAGTAGACAGTTGAGGAACGATCAGTCAAGAACGATCGTTCCTCAATCCCCGATCCCCTTCGAGGCCCGGTCTTCCAGAAGTTGCGGGACAGTCTCGAGACTGCTGCGCCGTGTCAAGCCGCTTCAGGGAGCTACTCAGAACCTACTGACGGCATCGCGTATCACGATGTCGTGAGTTGGTTGGGCCGTCGGCGATTGGGAACGTAGTTCGTCCACGTCGTGCCGGAGACCTGAGCGTGTCGCTCAGCGCACTGAGCGGTGTAGCCGATGGCCTGGGCGGCGATGGCGGGCGGTATCTCGGAGACCAGAGCCCTGAGTGCGGCGATGCGGCTGCCGACGAGCGGGACGTTGCTGGCTCGCAGGGAGTTCATCAGGTAGGTCGAGTGGATGTGCTGTCCCGGGCAGCGGCCGGGGAAGAGCCATGGACTGCTGCGATTGGTGGCGATGCTGTAGGGCCCTCTGTTCTCGGCGTGTTTTCTCAGGACCTGCCCGAAAGGCTCTGGAACGGGGACCGGGCCGTGTTCGCCGAAGGCGACCTGTACCTCGGTTCCGTTGAGGTCGAGATCGTCCATGGTCAGGGCGGCAATGCGGGTGAGGCGCTGGGCGAAGAGCACGAGCAGGATGGCGGCTGCACGGTCTCGCAGAAAGCGGCATCGCTTCGGATCGAGAAGCTCGTGCAGAAGCTGGAGCCGATCGCTTTGGGCGAGGGCCTCACGGGGCTGCTTCTTCGGATAAGCCAGCCGCAGATGCGGAGTGGGCCCTCACGGGCGCGTTGCTGGATTCGTGATCTCCTATTCTGATCGCCCGCCAATGCGGGCTACGCTGTCTTCTGATGACTGAGGTTGCGCAGCAGGCCGTGTTCTGGACCGACGACTCGCCGGTCTGCGAGCCTCTGGGGCACGGTGAGGACATCGCCGCGCACTTTCATGACTACGGCCAGTTGAGGTACGCCGCCTCCGGGGCGCTCGTCACGACGACCAAGGTCGGCACCTGGGTGGCACCGGCGAACCGCATCACGTGGGTGCCGCCCTTCTACGTTCACAGCAGTCGCTCCTACGGCGAGACCGATGTCCGCGTGCTCCCGGTTCCGGAAGCACTGTCCGAGGAACTGCCGCCCGAGCCGTCGGTCTTCGTGGCCAGCGCGCTGCTGCGCGAGGCATACCTGGCGATGAGCAGCGAGCACGAGCCTGCCGCCAGTGAGCGTGGCCGTCTGCTGCTCGCGGTGATCGGCGCGGAGCTGATCCGCGCCCCGCAGGAGCCACTACGGCTGCCGGAGCCGAGCGATCCTCGCCTCAAGGCCGTCACCGACCTGCTGCACGCCGACCCGGCCATTTCCGCGACGCTGGCGGAGCTGGGGCGCCGAACCGGCTCGAGCGAACGGACTCTCAGTCGGCTGTTCGGCAGCGAACTGTCGATGAGCTTCCACCAGTGGCGCACGCTGCTTCGGATTCAGCGAGCGCTGCTCGGACTCAGTGAAGGTACTTCGGTCACCGAGACGGCGATGCGACTTGGCTGGGCGAACCCCGGCAGCTTCATCAACGCCTTCACCGATCTCGTCGGTCAGACGCCCGGTCGTTACCGCTCCACAGCGGGTGCAGCTCACAGCTGAGCACTGCCTCCGTCTGCCTGGCGGGTTATCCGAAATTCCGGGCGGAACATCGGTGGCACGCCCGCCCGCTCGGCGGCCACGATTTGAGGCATGTCTCACCACCTTCCGGGTCACGGCACTGCGGCTTCGGCAGCCGCCACGACGGCATCCTCCGGGGTCACGCTAGGTGACCTGATCATGCAGGTGCTCAGTCGGCACAGCTCGTCCGAGGCCTTCGTGGCCGGTGACCGGCGACTGACCTATGCGCACGTCAGGGACCTTCTCTCGCAGTACGTGGCCGCGCTGGCCCATCGGGGAGTGGGGCTCGGCGTGGGGGTCACAATGCTCAGTCCGAACATGCCTGAATCGTGGATCGTCCAGGCCGCGACGTATCTCTTGGGCGGCCGCTTCACAGGGCTGCTGCCCCTGGCCTCGGTCACGGACCACATCACCGTCTGCGAGGACGCAGAGGCCACGGTGCTGGTGGTGACCGCGCCCCTGGAGGAGCATGGACGCCAAGTCCTCGCCGAGGTCGACTCCCTGCGACACCTGATGGTGATCCCCGCCGCCGGTGGTCTGCCCGAGGGCGAGCCCCCGGCGGTTCGATCGCTCGACCGTGGTCCGGCGACGGAGATGGATGTCGCCTGGTTGCAGTACACCGGGGGGACGACCGGCAGACCCAAGGGCGTGATGCAGCCTCATCGGTCGATGGTGCAGATGGTCTATGCGTACCTGGCCGACTTCGAGCAGCCGCGCCTCCCGCGGTACCTGGCAGCGGCCCCGCTCACCCACGCGGCCGGGCTGGCCGTCATCCCGGCACTGCTGCGTGGCGGCACGGTCGTGATCGAGCAGGGCTTCGAACCCGGCCGGTTCCTCGACGTCATCGAGGCCGAGCGCATCAACTGTATGAGCGGCCTTCCGACGATGATCTACACCTTGTTGGATCAGGAGCGTCCGGAGACCAGAGACCTCTCCAGCCTTGAGGTCATCTGGTACGCCACCGGACCGATGTCGCCGGTGCGCCTGGCGGAGGCTCGCGAACGGATCGGTCCGGTCTTCTCCCAGATCTACGGTCAGACGGAGTCGGCCGGCATCGGGACGGTCCTGACCAAGGCCGCACACGAGACCGCGAGCCTTGAACGACTCGCCTCCTGCGGCCGTCCCGTGGTCGGCAACCGCATCAGGCTCATCGACGACGACGGCCACGACGTTCCTTTGGGCGAGGTGGGCGAGATCGCCATGCAGAGCCGCGGGGTGATGCACGGCTACAAGAACCTCCCCGACGAGACAGAAGCGGCACTCAAGGGGGGATGGCTCCACACCGGAGACCTCGCCCGCCAGGACACCGAGGGCCTGATCTACATCGTGGACCGCAAGAAGGACATGATTATCTCGGGCGGTTTCAACATCTACGCCAGCGAGGTCGAGGCCGTTCTGACAGCGCACCCTTCGGTGGGCTCAGCCGCCGTCATCGGCGTGCCGGACAGCCGCTGGGGCGAGATCGTCACCGCGTTCGTGGTCCCGCGACCGGGGCAACAGGTCGACATTCCCGCGCTCCAGTCGTACGTGAAGCAGGTCAAGGGCTCGATATACGCGCCCAAGAAGGTCGTAGTCGTGGACTCACTTCCCGCCACGCCGGTGGGAAAGATCGACAAGAAGAGCCTGCGCGCGCCGTTCTGGGCCGACTCGACCCGCAATATCCACTGACCATCCCGATGCCCTTCCCACGGCCATTCACGAAAGGCACGCAGTGTGAACGTACCGCCAGCCCGACTGATCGACTTCCACTCCCACTGGGGCACAGAGCGAGGATGGAAGGGAAGCCCGTACGAGACCGCCGAGGACCGCGAGGCCCTGCGGGGCTACTTCAAGTGGGGCATGAGCTTCGTCAGCGACGAGGAGCAGGCCGTCCAGTTTCGCCGCGCCAACGTCAAGGCGATGCTCGACTTCGCGTTCACCCACACCATGGACGCCGGTGCGCTACGCGACCAGCACGACTACGCCTTCGACTATGCGCGCAAGCACCCCGACGTCGTACTGGGCAACTGGATCGGCATCGATCCCACGCAACCGGCTCATGTCAAGGAACTCGAACGCTGCCTGAGCGAGGGGACGGGACTCGTCGGACTGACGGTCCACTCGTTCACGCCGGCCGGGACACCCGACCAGCCGGAATGGGAGACCTGTCTGAACATGTGCATCGAGGCCAACCGTCCCATCCTGGTCCATGTCGGCATGTCGGCCACCGGGGCCGGCACTCGCGGAGGCATGGGCATCACCCTGGAGGGCTGCCACCCCCGCTACGTCGACCGCGTCGCGGCCAAGCATCCCGATCTGAACGTGATCGCGGCTCGGGTGGCGTGGCCCTGGCAGTCGGAGATGATCGCTGTCGCACTGCACAAGGCGAACGTGTGGATGGAGCTGCACGGTTGGTCGCCGCGCTACTTCCCCGACGAGCTCAAGCGCGAGATCGGTAAGCGGCTGCGCAAGAAGGTCTTCTTCGGAGCCGACTACCCGATGCTCACCCACGAGAGGCTGGTCGAGGAGTGGCGCGAGGAAGGCTTCTCCTCCGACGTCCTCGATGACGTGTTCTCCGGCAACGCCGAGACCTTCCTCACCTCGATCGGAGTTCAGTGATGGACGTCGGACTGACCGGCAAGGTCGCCATCGTCGGCGGTGGCAGCGACGGCCTCGGATACGCCATCGCCGATCGTCTTCTGAAGGAAGGCGCCAACGTCACGCTCTTCGGGCGACGCGCGGAGAAGGTCACAGCCGCCGCGCAACAGCTTGCCGGTACATACGGCGAGGAAAAAGTCCTCGGGCTGACCGCCGACTGCTCGGCCGACACCGACATCGAGCGCGTCACCGCCTCGACCCTTGAGCGGTTCGGTCCAGCCGTTCACGTTCTGGTCACCAACGACGGCGGACCGCCGATCCGGCGCATCTCCGAGCTCACCGACGAGGTGTGGCTGAATGCCTTCGAGCGCCACTTCTTCTACGTGGTGAGATCTGTGCGGGCCACCTTGCCGTACATGACCGCTGAAGGCGGCAGCATCCTCAACGTGGTCTCCGGCGTCGTCGAGCGCCCGGCGGTCGGCATGGCGGCGTCCGTCGGCGTGTGGTCGGCGGTGATCGGCTACGCCAAGACCCTCGCCCTGGAGGTCGCCAGGCAGAACATCAACGTCAACACCCTGCTGTCCGGATTCTTCGACACCGCCTTGCTGGGCGGACTGCTGGAACGGCAGCCACAGCTGTCCAAAGCCGGTCTCGGGAACGGGGTACCGATGGGACGCATCGGGGAGCCCCGTGAGTTCGCCGACCTGGTCGGTGCGCTCGTGTCGCCCAACTTGCGATTCGTCACCGGCGCGGTGATCCCGGTCGACGGTGGCGCCGGCATCGGCATGGGCGCGAGCTTCGACTCGCCGACTTCCAAGTGAGGCACTGTTCATGAAGCGGACCATGAAGATCTCGACGATGCTCCCCTACGGCACCGACCCGCGCGAGGCCGCTGACCACATCATTCGACTCGAGGCCGCCGGGCTCGACACCGTCTGGGTCGCCGAGGGGTACGGCTACGACTCGCCAACCCTGATGGGCTACCTGGCGGCCCGCACCTCAAGCGTGGAGATCGGCGCAGCCATCCTCAACGTCTACTCCCGCACCCCGACCATGCTCGCATCGACCGCGGCCGGCCTCGACAGCGTGTCCGGCGGCCGTGCCATCATCGGCCTCGGCGCCTCCAACCCGAAGATCATCGAGGGGTGGCACGGCATGCCCTTCGTACAGTCGACCGGCCGTACCAAGGAGACCGTCGAGATCATCCGCGCGGCCCTGCGGCGCGAGGCGGTCGACTACAGCGGCCGCTCCTTCGAGATCCCGCTCCCGGCCGGCCAGGGCACCGGCCTTGGTGAGCCGCTGAAGATCATGACCAAGCCGCTGCGTCCCTCGGTTCCGCTTTACATCGCCGCGCTGGGACCGAAATCAGTCGAAGGGGCGGCGGAGTACGCCGACGGCTGGCTGCCTTTCCTGTACTCCCCCGAGGGCGCCGCCGGGGTATGGGGCGACGCGCTTGCCGCGGGAACCGCGAAGCGCTCCGAGAACCTCACGCCCCTGGAGGTCGTCGCCGGTGGCATCGTCGCTATCGGCGAGGACGTGAAGGAGATACTCGGCCTCGCGCGGCCGATACTCGCGCTCTACATCGGAGGCATGGGCGCCCGCGGCAAGAACTTCTTCAACGACCTCGTCCGACGCTACGGCTACGAAGCCGAGGCCGAGGAGATCCAGGACCTCTACCTCGACGGCAAGAAGAAGGAAGCCGAGGCCAAGGTCCCATTCCAACTCCTTGAACAGGTCAACCTCGTCGGCCCAGCCTCTTACGTCCGGGAGCGGATCGAAGCCTTCCGCGAGTCCGGCGTCACCAATCTCCAGGTGGCCCCGACCGGCGACGACCCCGCCGGACTCGTACGTCAACTCAAAGAGTGGGTGGCCTGACTTCCGCTTCTGCCCAGGCAACACCCCTTGCAGCGCTTGACGGTTAATGACCCCGAGGTGGTGGACTCCGCCCCGGGATCGCTGAAGCGACTCGCCCCGTCCAGTCCTGCCGAAGTCGAGCAACCGGTCAAGGACCCGGCCCCAGCGACGGGCCCCATCATGCCTACGACCGACCGGCGGATGCCCATGCCTGTCAGTGTCAAGCCACCCTCGCCGTGTGCGCCTGCGCCCTTATGTGAGCATGTTGCGGGCCGAGCCGGCCGTGTTCGGGCCGGTGGCCTCCGACCCGACGGTCTCCCGGCTGATCGGCAAGCTGGCCGCGGGTGGACAGCGGTTTCCTGGCCGCGCTGCGCACCGCCCGTGCTGGAGTACGCGAACGCGTCTGGAAGTTGGCCGGTGATGCGGCGCCGGACGCGGGCAGGCAGATGATCATGGACATCGGCCGAAACGGTTGCGGCGGGGGCGGCAGACGCTGATCCGTATCGACTCTGGCGGTGGCACCCACGAGTTCGTCGCCTGGCTCGCCCGGCGCGGCGGTGGCTGTCGTACTCGGTCGGTGTGACCATCACCAACGGCATCCACCAAGCCGTCCTGAAGGTACCGGCCTCGGTCTGGACGCCGACCGTGGAACCCGACGGCGATGTCCACGACGGCGCCCCGGTGGCCGAACTCGCTGGCGACTGCCTGACCGGCTGGCCGAAGGGGCTGCGGCTGATCGTGCGGAAGAACGGCCGCACCCCGGCGCCCAGTTGCGCTTCACCGACGCCGACGGGATGCGCTTGACCTGCTTCGCCACCAACACCGCCGGCGAGGCGATCGCCACCCTTGCGTTCGGTGCGGGTGGGGTCCGCCGAGGACTGCGGAACGGGCGTGCGGAGCGGTCCGCCATTCCGGCCTCGCCGAACTCGCGGTAGCGGCCCGCCCACCGCTGGGCGGTGGTGGGAGAGACCTGGAAGCGTTCAGCCGCCCGTCGCAGCGGCCAGCCGTCCTCGACCACGCAGCGGGCCGGCCGGAGCCGCCCGGTCTCGGTCAGGGGTGCATTGCGATGGGGCACGGCCCCGAACTCCTCTTGTTGGTCCCGGGAGGGGAAGCTCTGCGTGGTGATCAGGGCCGTGCTGTCCGGCGCGGCAAGGACCGGTCACGCCTTACCGCGCACCACCGGTCTGTTCGTTCTCGGCCGCTGGGATGGTGCCGGTGCGGGACGGTCGTGCCGCGGTGCTGTCGGCTGAGGGGGTGTCGCTGCTGCTGCGGCGGGCGGCCAGTGCGGCTCCGGCCAGGATCAACACGGTGCCGGTGATCGTGCGTGTGGTGACCGGTTCGGAGAGCAGGAGCACGCCGGAGGCCACGGCGACGACCGGGGCGACGTAGGTGATGAACGCGGCGCGGGCCGGGCCCTCGGTGGCGATCAGGGCGAAGAACGCGGTGAATCCGCCCGCGGTGCAGGCCACGCCCAGGCCGAGGACCGCGAGCAGGACCCGGGTGGTGACCTGGGGAGCCGGTTCCGCGATCGCGGCCGCCGCCAGCAGCGGGCCGGCAGCCAGCGTCAGCATGCCCGCGCTGACGGTCAGGGGCGGCACGTCGGGGAAGAGCCGGTGCAACAGCACCGCGCCCACCGCGTAGCAGGCCGCAGCGGCGAGCACCAGCAGCGCGCCGGCGCCTGCGACGACCACGCCGAGCAGGACGACGACACCGAGGAAGCCGAGAGCCACACCGGCCCACGCCCCGCGCGCCAGCCGCTCGCGCTTCCCCCAGAACAGGCCCAGGGCCAGGATGAACAACGGCTCGGTGGCGATCAGCACCCCGGCGAGCCCGGAGGGCACGGTGCGCTCACCCACCGCGATGAGCGTGAACGGCACCGCGACCTCCATCACGGCGAGCAGCAGCAGCGGACGCCATCGCTCACCCAGCAGCCGGGGCAGGCCGTGTCGCCACGCCACCGGCAACAGCACCAGGGCCCCCAGCGCGACACGCCCCGCCACCACGCTGGCCGGCCCCATGCCCTCCAGCGCCACGCTGATCAGGAGGTAAGGCACCCCCCACAGTACGGACGTGATCATGAACAACAAGAGGCCACGGCGGCTCATCAGTACTCCACGGGGTCGAAGGGGCGCCCGGATCGGGCACGCGCAGACCGTATGCAAGGACCTCTGAGCTCTGGAATGCATACCATGCCTCTGGAGAGGCAGGAAACTTGCCAATCGTTAAGTCGTGAGATGTGATCACGGCATGGCGACTCTCGATTCCACCGACTGGCAGCTGCTCGGGCTGCTACAGGAAGACGCCCGGCTCGGTTTCCGGGAACTCGCACGCCGGGTAGGGCTCAGCCCGCCGGCCGTGGCCGCCCGCGTCCGGCGCCTGGAAAGTCTCCAGGTGATCACCGGCTACGGAGCCCGCGTCGACCCGGCCAAGGCCGGTTGGCCCGTCCAGGCATTCGTGGTGCTGTCCACCACAGGCGTGCGCCAGTCCCACCAGACCGCCCACATCGCGCAGGCCACGCCGCACATCCTCGAAGACCACCGCGTCACCGGCACCGACGACCACATCCTGCGCGTGGTGGCACATGAGATCGGGGCGCTGGAGCCACTGATTGACCAGCTCAACGAGCTCGGGAAGCCCGCGACGTCCTTCGTCCTCTCCTCACCCAAGGCGTGGGCCCCCGTCCCCCCACCCACCACATCCGACTGACACCTTCTCGGCGGAGCCCGGACGCGACCATATTCCATCCGGCGATCACGGACGCTGCCGTGGCCAGGTCGGTCGAGGACGGCTCACCTGCCCCGGGCCGAAGTCTGCATCACCTGGACATGCTCGACACGCTGGCCGGCTGGGGCATGAGGCCGCCGGTCGTGGTGGCCGACGCCGCCTACGGCACCAACGCCCACCTTCGGGCCGGCCTGGCGGAGCGGGGAACCGACTACATCCTGGCCGTCCCCGCGGACGTGACCGCCCACCCATTCGACGCCCAGCCGACAGCCCCGGACCGCAAGGGCCTCGTCGACTGCCGGCCCCAGCCCCGCTACCGCCACCCCGCACCCTCAGTGGCAGCCCTTGCCGCCAGCCTCGGGCAGGAGGCGTTCACCTCCCTCACCTGGCGGCAGGGCTCACGCGGTGAGTTACGTTCCCGCTTCGCCGCCATGCGCGTCCGCCCGGCCGGCAACGCCGTCGAACGTCCCATCCGCGCCGCCGCCTCGGCCGAACAGGTCTGGTGGAACGGCATCCTGCCCGACTGCTGGCTGCTGGTCGAAAGGCCCGAAGAGGCCGAGGCTCCCACCGACTACTGGCTATCCAACCTGCTGGCTGCACATCTCTTCTGGCGGGACCGCTCACGCTATCCGGCGAGGGGGAGATTGTGCAGGCGGGCATGGAGCGATCGGGACCGCGAAGAGCTTCTCGGTCGCGGGTCGTCACGGTCGCGAACTCAACCCCCGCATGCCGTGGGATAGTTCGTGCATGGGGGATGACCTTGTTGTGTTCGCGCCGGGGCTCATCGGCAGCGTGCTTGTGGATACCTCCGGGCGTACTGTCCGGGCCATGAACCACCGCACGGTTTCCAACACGTCGACTGGACGGGTGACGCGCTGGATGAGCCTGCCGGAGGGGCTGCGAGGTCGTGTCCCCTCACGATTCCTGGCAGCACCGGCGTCAACTCGTGAAGGAGCGGCAGAGCATGGACGATCCGGTCTTCGTCATTCATGGGGTGGCCAACCGCGACCAGGAGGGCTTCACGGCGACGGTGGCCGACTTGCAGACCGCCTCCGGCCTCGACATGGTGCCGATCTACTGGGGCGATCTCGGAGCCGACGACCGCTTCGTCACAGCGGCGCTCCCGACCCGCCCCGTGGCAGTTCCGGGCGCCCGGAAGAGCGGCGGACTGCGGGGTATGAACGAACCACCGAGCCCCGTCATACCGGAGCCGGCGCTCGTCTCGGCGCTGGCCTCGGCCCCCCAGGCGCCCGACCAGTGGACACAGGTGGAAACCGCCGTGCGTGAGCGACTCGCGAGCGCGGAACAGCAGGCCGGTTCGGGCATGCGGGATGGTCCACGCCACGGTGACGCGGACGGGATCCTGGAATACCTGGCCGGGGAATGGCGCACGACCGAGTGGCTACGGCGTACTGACGACTCCGTCCTGCTCTTCGAAACTGGCCGGTCCCTGGCCGAGGCCCTCATCGAGGCCGCCGACCTCCGGGCTGACGGAGCCGGTTCGTACGATGGACTGCGCGCGGGCGACGAAGGCGAGGGGCGGCTCCGGAGGATGGTGCGCAATCGGCTGCGCGACTTGGACCGGGTCGCCGGGGCCGCGATCCAGGCGACCGCAGGACGCCTGAACGACGCGCTGCGCACCAAGTTCGGGCCCGGCACCACACGGTTTTTGGGTGACGCTCTGGTCTATCAACGCCACCGGGAGGCGATCCACGCCCGGGTGCGACAGTCCATCGACAGCGTGGACCCCGCCCTGGGGCGCACCTCCGACCGCCCGGTGCGAGTGGCCGCCCACAGCCTTGGCGGAGTCATCGCGGTCGACATGGCCACCGCGGCCGCCCCCTTGTGGACGTCCTCACTGGTGACCTTCGGCTCCCAGGCAGCGTTCCTCCACGCGTGCGACCCCCGAGGCGGTCAGATCCTGCCCTACTCGGGCAGTCGGCCAGTCGTGCTGCCTCCTTCGCTGGCACGCTGGACGAACCTTTGGGAACCACTCGACATGCTGGCCTTCGTCGCCGCCGGGGTGTTCCAGCTCCACGACGGCAGCGCTCCCGTGGATATCTGTGTGCCGCACCCGGCAAGCACTGGCCTGTGGACGCACTCCTCCTACTGGGACCTGCCGTCGGTGGCATCGGAGATCAGCACAGCGATGGCCGATCGATAGGAACAGCCCCCC
>NZ_JBEZNG010000045.1:0-67936 GCF_040653035.1 Streptomyces malaysiensis subsp. malaysiensis | reverse complement strand
CGCCTTGCGATCGACCGCACCAGACTCCCCCAGCTACCGCTGGGAGGTGCCCCCTGCTCGCGGCCGGGCGCCCCCTTTGACGACAGACCCTAGGGCCTGAGGGCGGAGCCGCCGTCCACCGTCACGGTGGTGATCGTCATATGGGCCGCCTGGTCGGAGGCCAGAAAGCCGATGACGGAGGCGATGTCCTCGGGTTCGGCCAGAGTGCCGCGTGGGATGCCCACCCGATGGCGTGCCGGGTCTCCGTGCAGCAGCGCCTGTCTCCGGCCGGGCAGATGTGCGTTGCTGCGGGACATCGGGGATTCGGTCGTGCCCGGCGCCACCACGACGGATCGCACACCGTGCTCCGCGAGTTCCAGTCCGGCGCAGTTGGTGAGGTACTGGGCCGCCGCCTTCGACGCCCCGTACAGCCCCTGGTCGTACTTGACGATCCCGGCGCTGTTCGACGCCACGGTGATGACGCAGCCGCGTCCGCGTCGCGCCATCCGCCGGCCCACCGCGCGGACGCAGTTGAAGGTACCCCGGACGTTGACGCCGAACACCCGCTCCCACTCGGCGTCCTCCTGCTCGGTCAGCGGGGCGGTGCGGCCGAGCACCCCGGCGGCGTTGACCAGGATGCCGATCGGGCCGAGCCGGTCCTCCACGTCCCGTACGGCCCGTTCCACATCGCCGGAGTCGGTGACGTCGAGGCGCACGGGATGTGCCGCGGGGCCCAGGTGGCCGGCCACGGTGCGCGCCCTGTCCTCGTCGATGTCGGCCACGGCCACGATCGCGCCCTCGGCGGCAAGTTGGCGGGCGGTGGCGGCGCCGATGGCTCCTGCCGCGCCGGTGACCAGGGCCGTGATCTCGGCTATGCCGGTCAGCCTCATGCTCCTCGCTCCGTTTCCCGGTCCGTCCCTCGCTCCGTTTCGCGGTCCGCCCCTCGCGCCGATTCCCGCCCCGTGCCCGGGAAGGACTCCGCGGCCAGCAGCTCGGCGTCGATCCGTTCCAGCACCCCGGAGAAGCGCTGGAGCTGGCTTTTGAGCAGCGCGGTCGTGCTCGGGTCGTTGGCGGAGATCTCGGTGGCGCACGCGGTGGCCTCGGCGCACGCCCGGCCCGGTGGTACCAGCCGCTGCAACAGCCCGAGCCGGTAGGCGTCCTGTGCCGTCACCCAGCGGGAGGTCAGAAGGAGATCCTTGGCGGCGCCCAGGCCGACCAGTCCGATGAGTTTGGCCGCCCCGATGGGGACGCCCATGCTGGAGCCCGGGAAGCGGTACACCGAGTCGTCGGCCCCCACCCGGATGTCGCAGGCGGCGGCCAGCTCCGCACCGGCGGCGACGCAGCGTCCCTCGATCGCGGCCACGGTCGCCTTGGGCGCGGCCGCCACCATGCGCTGCAACCGCGCGAAGGCCCGCAGCCGACCCGCGAGTCCCTCGTTCCCCAACTCCTCGCCGCGGTCGGCACCGACGCAGAAGTCCGGTCCGCTGCCGCTGAGGACGAGCACACGTACGGCGTCGTCGGCCAGCGTGTGTTCCACTGCCCGAAGCAACCGCACGGCCGCCTCAGTGCTCAGCGCGTTGCGGGCCTGTGGGCGGACGATCCGCAGCTGTGCCACTCCGGTGGCGCGGTCCCGTTCGACGTCGATCACCGGAGTGCCCACAGCTCGGCGAGGGCGCGGGCCACGGTCCGGTGGGTCCGGTCGTGCACCGCGACATTGGCCGCGCGGTCGGTACGCAGATGGATCATCGACACGCCAGGGGAGCCCACCTGCTCCTTCAGCGCGGCGCGCAGCTCTCCCTCGTCGGCGGCGCGGACGACACGCGCTCCGTAGGCCGCGGCGACGGTGGACACATCGGCGGCCTGCGGGGTGCCGAAGAGCAGCTCGAAGGTGTCCGCCGGGAGACGTGACGCCTGTGGCAGGAACGAGAAGATCCCACCGCCGTGATTGTCCACCACCACGAGCGTGCAGCTCACTTCCGATGACTCGGCGGCGCCCAGCAGCGCGCCGGCGTCGTGGAGGAAGGACAGATCGCCCAGCAGTACGGCCACCGGGCCCCGGCCCGCGGCCACGCCGAGCGCGGTGGCGATCGTGCCGTCGATTCCGTTGACGCCGCGGTTGGCGAGCACGGCGGGGGGACGGTGGCGCGTCGCGGCGAACCACTCCAGGTCCCGTATGGGCATCGAGGACCCGACCACCAGGGTCGCCTCGGAGGGCAGGGCGTCGAAGAGCGTACGGGCCACTCGTGGTTCGGTGAGTTCGCCTCGGCCGGCCAAGGCGGTGGCCACGGCCGCCTGCGCCGCGGCTTCGGCCGATGTCCACGTGGTGCGCCACTCCGGCCCGGCCAGGGGCTCCGCCACCGTCTCGGCCACGGCGCGGCACAGGGCCGTGGGATCGGTGCGCAGCACCGTGGCGGCCAGTCGGTCCGGGTCCCGCCACCGCCAGTCCGGGTCGACGAGCACATGCCGGACACCGGGCTGCCGCAGCCAGTCGGCCAGTGCCCGTGAGGTCCAGCGCTCCCCCAGGTGCACGACCACCTCGGGGCGCAGCCGGTCATGGGCGTGCGGGTCGCGCAGGATGGCGTCGGCCGCCGCCACGGTGGCGGGGCCCGGGGTACGTGCGCCGGAGCGCGGATCGGCCAGCACCGGCCAGCCCAGCGCCGTGGCGGCCTCGTGCACGGCGTCCGGATCACCCGCACCCGCGCCCACCACCAGGACACCCCGTCCTGGCCCGCCCGCGACGGCGGCCACATCGGCCGGAGTGGCGCCCAGGACGGGACGGCTGACGTGGTGCCAGGGCCGTCCGTCCGACCGACCGGGCGGCATGGGGCCGGGCCGTGCGACCAAGGGGTCGCGGAAGGCCAGGTTGAGGTGGACGGGGCCGGGGCCGGACGGTCCGGCCTCGGCCTCCGCCACGGAGCGGGCGGCCAGAGAGCGCCACATACCGTCCTGGCTCCGCTCGGGAACCGCCACGGCCATGGTCCAGCGCGCCGCGGATCCGTACAGGCCCGTCTGGTTCATGGTCTGCGGGGCGCCCACGCCCTGTAACTCCGGCGGGCGGTCGGCGGTGCACACCACCATCGGCACTCCCGCCAGATCGGCCTCGGCGACCGCCGGATGGAGCTCGGCCGAGGCCGTGCCGCTGGTGGTGACCACGACGGTGGCACGGCCGGTGGCACGGCTCAGCCCCAGGGCGAGGAAGCCCGCCGCGCGCTCGTCGAGGCGTATGTGCAGCCGCAGCCGCCCGTCCTCGGCGAGGGCGAGCGCGAGTGGGGTGGAGCGGGAGCCGGGCGCGATGACGGCCTCGCTCAGCCCCGCCCGGACCCATTCGTCGACGAGGGTGGCGGCGAAGGCCGCCTGGGCGCCTCCCTCGGTGTCGATGGCGGCCTGGGCGGCCCCTTCGGTGTCGATGGCCACCTCGGCAGCCCCTCCGGTGTCGATGGCCACCTCGGCGGCCCCTTCGGTGTCACCGGCCGCTCGAGGGTTCTCCTCGGTGCCGGTGGCAGTTGTGTGTCCGTCCATGGATTCACGGCCCGCCATCAGCGTGTCCAATCCTTCACCGCACCGATGCGCACCAGCGCCGCGCCGAGCTGGCCCAGCAGCCCTGAGCCGACACCGGAGAGCATGCGGTAGCCGCTGCGCTGTAACTCCTCGCCGCCCTTGTTCGACGGGGAGGAGCCGTCGAGCCAGCCGTCAGATGTCAGCCGGTCGCACAACACCTCCCACGCCTCCTGCGCCACCGCGCCCTCGCGATCGGCGGCGAAGCGGCCGCGCTCCACGCCCAGCGCCAGGGCCGCGGCGATACCGGCGGACCCGCAGGTCTCCGCGGCGGTGGCGGGCTCACCGAGGTAGCAGTCCCAGATGCCGGCGGCGTTGCGCCGGGAGAGCGCCAGCCGGGCGGCCCTCGCGGCCTCGTCCCACAGGTCGTCGGTGTCCGGCTGGTCGCCGAGCTCGGACAGGGTGCGCACCAGGCCGAGCAGATACCAGGCGTAGGCGCGGGCCCAGTTGCGGTAGATACGGCTGCCGTCGGGCAGCAGCCTCAGATAGAGGTCGTCATCCCATGTCAGCCGCCTGCGGCGGACCCGGAGCTGGCGGATGGCCGCCTCGCGTAACCGGGCGTCCCCGGTGGCCTGCGCGAGGACGGCCATGGGGTAGGCCACGGTGTAGCAGCCCTCGGCCGTGGTCGGGGCGTCCTTGACGCATCCATGGGGGTCGGTCCGGGCGTCCCAGGAGTCGATGGCCAGCCGGAGCGTGGGGTGCCGCGGGTCCCGCTTGGCGACCACCGCGAACGGGAGTGTGGCCTCGATCCCGTACACCCGGTCGTTCGCGGGGCGGCTGCGCGGATCCTCGTAGCGCAGCCGGATGCCGTGGACATAGACGGCGAGATGGTCTCGTAGCGCCGTCTCCGCACGGGTGTCGGCGGGGAAGGTGGTGTGCAGGTCGTACAGCGCGTCCAGCACACATCCCTCCATCCATCCGAAGGGCTGCACACTGGCGATGCTGGTGAGGTGGTGGTGGAGCGCGGCGGCCGGAGCCGACGGGTCCTCGGCGTCCAGCAGCAGCGCCGGGCGGCGCTCGACGGGGGCGTCCGGGCCGGAGAAGATCCACAACGGCTCGGTCGCCGGGTCGGATGCGAGCGTGAGCCGTACGCCCTCGTCCGCCACGGCCCGTACCGCGTCGCCGTCCAGCGGCAGGTCGTAGGGCTGGTGGCAGTCGGCGTAGCGGATGTCGAAGGAGCCGAGCGGCCGACCGGTACGTGCCGAGGCGGCCTCGACACGACGGACGTCCCGTACGTCGCAGGCGACGAAGAGCCGGAGCCGTCCCGGGGCGGCGGGTACCGCGGAGTGCCATTCCAGCACCGTGGGCGGGTGGCCGCCGGAGCCGGCGATGGGAGCGGTCGACCATGTCAGCGGTGTGCGCCGGTCCGGCGGGAAGGGAACGCTCGGCGCATCCACAGTGCTCGCGGGAACATGGTGTGCGATTGCCATGATGATCCCTCGCATGTTCAGGGCGCTATGAGCGCCGGCAGAATGGCGCCCAGCTTCGCACGGGTCTCGGCCAGTTCCTCTTTCGGGTCGGAATCCGCGACTATGCCGTTCCCGACGTACATGGTGGCGTTTTTGCCGTGAATCTCGGCGCAGCGAATGGTCACGCAGAGACAGCCGTCGCCCTTCGCGTCCACCCAGCCGAGCGCCCCTCCGTAAAGCCCTCTGTCCCATCCCTCCAGGCGCTCGATCACTTCGTACGCCTTGTCGCGGGGCCAGCCGCAGACCGCGGGGGTCGGATGGAGCATGGCCGCCAGTCGCAGAAACGAGGGATGGTCTGCCACGAGCTCGGCCCGGACCCGGGTCATCAGATGCTGGACGTTCGCCAGTTTGAGCATCTCGGGCCGCTCATTGGCCTCGATCCAGGTGGTGCTGGGCGCCAGGGCGTCCAGCACCGCCTCGCGCAGAACCCGGTGCTCCTCCTGGTTCTTACCGGACTCCTGGAGCCAGGCGGCGAGCCGCCGGTCGGACTCGGCGTCCCCGCCGCGGCGGATGGTGCCGGCCAGGGCGCGTGACTCCACCATCCGCCCGCGCTTGGCCAGCAACAGCTCCGGACTGGCTCCCACCAGGCCGAAGGCGGAGAACAGATAGGCGGAGGGGAAGGTGTGGGCCAGCCGCCGCAGCACCACGGACGGCTGGATGTCGGCGTCGCACTCCATCTGGATGCGCCGGGCGAGGACCGCCTTGCGCAGCTCGCCGCGGCGCACGGCGCGCGCCGCGTCGGCGACGCTGCCGCACCACTGCTCGGGCGATTCGCTGGGCCGCAGAGCGTAGGTGCCGGGTTCACCGCTCTTCGCGGACGGGCTCGGGACCGAGGCCAGGAGGCGACGGTGGTCGGCCGTCTCCTCCTGGCTGAGGCTCAGTGTCCGGGCGGGAACCGCGAGCCGGATGGGCTCATGGCGCTGAAACGGAAAGGCCACGAACCCGATTCCCCCGCCGGCCGCCAGCGCTTGGGCTATGTCCTTCTCGGAATCCACCAAATGGTATTTGACGGGCTCAATTCCGAGGAGTGTGCGGTCCGGTCCGGAAAAGAATAATCGGCGATTATCCAGACGATCGATCGCGTCATCGACCATTTCTTGCGAACGTGCCACCACGGAACGCCCCCGTCCGTTCTGGTAGAGATATGATCATTTACGTAAAGCGTTCCAACAGCCTCGCATTGACGGGTAAATGCGTCAAGATCCGACCAATGCAGGAGTCCACTTGATGGACACGTACGGGGCACCGCGCGTGAACGATCGCCCGCCGAGGGCGTCAGCGATCGTCACGCCGAGGTGGCCGTTGATCGCGGATTCACATCCAGGGCGTCGAAGATCCATATGGCGGCCTGCCGGTCGGGCGGTGACACTGAGGTCACGTCTGAAGACAGGTGGGCCATGGACACCATCGAGGAGACGATCGAGGTCGCGGTCCCGGTACGCACCGCCTACAACCAATGGACCCAGTTCAAGAGCTTTCCCCGGTTCATGTCCACGGTGAAGGAGGTCGAGCAGGTCAGGCCCGCGATCACCCACTGGGTCATCGGATGCGGCCCGGTGCGCCGCACCTTCCGGACGGAGATCGTGCGGCAGCACCCCGACTCCTGCGTGGCGTGGCAGAGCCTTCAGCGGCGCCCCGCCCACCGGGGTGAGGTCTCATTCCACCCCACGGCGGCGGACCGCACCCGGGTCACCGTGCGTATGGAGGTCCAGCGGCACCGAGCCGCGGCCCTCCTCACAGGCCCCTCCTCCGCCGTCATGCGCCGCGTGGTCCGCAACGAACTCGGGCGCTTCAAGGAGTTCATCGAGGGCCTGGGCCAGGAGAGCGGGGCCTGGCGGGGGTCCATCCACAACGGACATGTGAGGCCGACGGAGCCGGAACCGCCGAGAAGCCGGGTGGCCCGCTGGCCCGTGGGCTGACCCGCGTCCGAGAGAGCGAGGCACACCCGATGAAGAAGGCGCCGAGACACGAGCCGGAGGTGCGGCTCTCCGCCACGTCGCCCAGGAAATGGGCGGCGGGAGTGCCCGCGGTGACCCATGCGCTGGAGTACTCCCTGGAGGAGACCACGGCCCGGCGCACCGCGACCACACTGCTGACCATGAACCAGGTGGCCGGCATCGACTGTCCCGGCTGCGCCTGGGCCGACCCCGCCCCCGGCCACAGACACCGCAACGAATACTGCGAGAACGGCGCCAAGCACATCAACGACGAGGCGACGGCGCGGCGCGTCACCGCCGACTTCTTCCGCACCCATACGGTCTCCGAGCTCGGCCGCCGTTCCGACCTGTGGCTGAACCAGCAGGGCCGGCTCACCGAACCCATGGTCAAGCGACCGGACTCGGACCACTACGAGCCGATCAGCTGGCATGACGCCCTGGGCCTGCTCGCCGCGGAGTTGACGTCGCTGGACTCCCCCGACGAGGCGGTCTTCTACACCTCGGGCCGGGCCGGCAACGAGTCCGCCTTCGTCCTCCAGCTCTTCGCCAGGGCCTTCGGCACCAACAACCTGCCCGATTGCAGCAATATGTGCCATGAGTCCAGTGGCTTCGCGCTGCACGAGACCTTGGGCACGGGCAAGGGCACGGTGAGCCTGGACGATATGCACCAGGCCGACCTGATCTTCCTGGTGGGCCAGAACCCCGGAACCAACCATCCCAGGCAGCTCTCCGCGCTCGAGCAGGCGAAGATCAACGGCGGCCACATCATCGCGGTGAACACTCTGCCGGAAGCCGGGCTGCTGCGGTTCAAGAACCCGCAGCGGGTCCGCGGGGTGATCGGGCCCGGCACCCGCATCGCCGACCGATTCCTCCATATCCGCGGCGGTGGCGACCTCGCGCTGTTCCAGGCCCTGAACCGGCTGCTGCTGGAGGCGGAGGACGCACGGCCGGGCACCGTGCTCGACCACGACTTCATCCGCTCCAGCACCAGCGGCTTCGAGGAGTTCTCCCGGCACATCCGCACCATCTCCTGGGACGACGTCCTGACCGCCACCGGACTGACCCGACAGGAGATCGAGGAGGTCCGGGACGGCGTCCTGGGCAGCGAGCGCATCATCGTCTGCTGGGCCATGGGGGTGACACAGCACCGGCACGCCGTGCCCACCATCAGGGAGATCGTGAACTTCCTGATGCTGCGCGGAAACCTCGGCAGAGCCGGCACCGGCGCCTGCCCGGTGCGCGGGCACAGCAATGTGCAGGGCGACCGCACGATGGGCATCTGGGAGCAGATGCCGGACTCCTTCCTGGACGCGCTGCGGGACGAGTTCGGCTTCGATCCGCCGCGCGCCCACGGACTGGACTCGGTGAACGCGATCAGGGCCATGCGCGAGGGCCGTATCAGGGTCTTCCTCTCGCTCGCGGGCAACTTCGTCCGGGCCGCTCCGGACAGCGCGGTCACCGAGGAGGCCATGCGGCGATGCCGCCTCACCGCCCATATCTCCACCAAGCTGAACAGATCCCATCTGGTCTGCGGGCGGACCGCGCTCATCCTGCCGACCCTGGGCCGTACCGAACGGGACATCCAGGCCAGTGGCGAGCAGTTCATCACCGTGGAGAACTCGATGAGCGAGGTGCACACCTCCTACGGGCGCCTGAAACCGGCCTCCAATCTGCTGCTCAGCGAGGTCGCCATCCTGTGCCGGCTCGCACGCCACACCCTCGGCGGCAGGACCGGTATCCCCTGGGACCGGTTCGAGGCCGACTACGGGGCGATCCGCCACCACATCTCCCGGATCGTCCCGGGCTTCCACGACTTCAACCGGCGAGTGGCCCGCCCCGGTGGCATCAGACTGCCCAACCCGGTCAACGAGGGGGTCTTCGCCACTCCCGCCGGCAAGGGCCTGTTCACCCGCAACGCCTGGGACATGCCGCGCACCCCCGAGGGACATCTGCTGCTCCAGACCCTGCGCTCGCACGACCAGTGGAACACCATCCCGTACACGGACAACGATCGCTATCGGGGCATCCACGGACGGCGCAGGGTGGTTCTGGTCAATCCGGCGGACATGACCGAACTCGGGCTGAGCGAGGGACAGTTGGTCGACCTGGTGAGTGTGTGGACCGACGAGGTGGAGCGCCGCGCGGAGGACTTCGAGGTGGTCCCGTATCCCACCACACGCGGCTGCGCCGCCACGTACTACCCGGAGACCAACGTCCTGGTGCCGCTCGACAGCGTGGCCGAGATCAGCAACCAGCCGACGTCGAAGGGGATCGTAGTCCGCCTGGAGGCCCATGGCACCGCGGAACGTCACCGTTCCCGACCTTCACCGGAGGGCGGGTGAGCGAGCTTCGGCCCCTGGTTCTACGATCGGACACGACCAAGGCATCGGCGCACGACCAAGGCATCGGCGGAGACTGGCGGTTGCCCAGCCGCCCGCGTCCTGCCGCGAGGCAGGTGGGCCGCCGGTGGGACGAGGGACCGCGAGGATGTGACACATGAGTGATGGCCGGACGGCATCAAGTGTCTCGTCAGCAGTGGTCGGCCACGCTTCCCACGCCCGCGGAACGGACGGCGTACAGTGAGCGGCCGTCGAAGACGCCACCGCCACCACCAGGTGGCGTGCCGCTGAAACCCCGCCGACCAAGGGTTTCATGGAACGGTTTCCCGGATCCGGGAAACCGGGACCACACGGCCGGCTTCCGGCCAACCACGTGTCATGGGCACGAAAACCGTGCCTCGTACACCGAAACCGGCGCGAAGCGAGGGCGAAGAGCCAGGCGAGCGCCCTTCCCCGTTAACCGACGGGCTGTCTGATCGACCCCGGAACACGGCCTCCCCACAGGCCGGCACTCCCCCCACAGATGAAGGACTCAGCACCGACCATGACCGCGAACCCTCCCGGCCCGGCCAGGCCCGTCCCACCCCAGGAAACCGAGACCACCCTGCACTTCACGGGCCCGGCGACCTTCGGCCGCGTCCCGCGCCTGGACCAGGTCGACACGGCGGACATCGCCGTGGTCGGAGTGCCGTTCGACGCCGGTGTCTCCTACCGGCCGGGCGCGCGCTTCGGCGCGAACGCCATCCGCGAGGCATCGCGCCAGCTGCGCCCCTACAACCCGGCCCAGGACGCATACCCGTTCCACTACGTCCAGGTCGCGGACGCCGGGGACATCACCGCCAATCCGCACGACATCGACCAGGCGGTCCAGAGCGTCGAGGCGGGCACGGACGCCCTGCTGTCCACGGGCGCGCGGCTGATGACACTGGGCGGCGACCACACCATCGCGCTCCCGATCCTGCGCTCGGTGGCCCGTCGGCACGGCCCGGTGGCGCTGCTGCACTTCGACGCGCACCTGGACACCTGGGACACCCACTTCGGGGCCCAGTACACCCACGGAACACCCTTCCGCCGCGCGGCCGAGGAGGGCCTCCTCGACACCTCCGCGCTCTCACACGTCGGCACCCGCGGCTCGCTGTACTGCAAGGAGGACCTGGACGAGGACACCAAGCTGGGCTTCGGGATCGTCACCGCGGCCGATGTGATGCGGCGCGGGGTGGACGATGTGGTGCGGCAGCTCAAGGAGCGCATCGGCACCCGGCCGCTCTACATATCCGTGGACGTCGACGTCCTGGATCCCGCACACGCCCCCGGCACCGGCACCCCCGAGGCGGGCGGCCTCACCTCACGAGAACTGCTGGAGATCGTGCGCGGGCTCTCCGACTGCCATGTGGTCTCCGCCGATGTGGTCGAGGTCGCCCCGGCGTACGACCACGCCGAGATCACCTGTGTGGCCGCCTCGCATATCGCGTACGAACTGATCACCCTCATGTCCCGGCAGATCGTCTTCTTCCGCTGGGTGAAGGCACACGAACCGTCGTAACGCACCGCCCTCGCGTCGCACTTCCCGCTGATCAGCCCGCTTTGTGGCCACGGACCTGGGCACGGTCCGTGGCCCGGGGCAAGGGGACGGCGCCGCCCTTCCCGTACCGATCGGCGGGTGACCTTCGCGGCGCCGGCCCCACGGGCGTCAGGACGGCCACCGAGGCGTGGGAATCGAGGCCGGACGCACCAGACCGGTGCGCTTGACCCCGGCGAGAATCGGTGTCACCTCGAGGCCGGAGATATGCGGCAACGCCCCCACCGTGGCGGTCAGGAAGGTGTACAGCGCGCTCAGGTCGGTGGCGGCCACCGCCACCAGCAGACTGCTCGAGCCCGTGGTGGCGGCGGTGAAACGCACTTGCGGATGCCGGCTGAGGAGCTGCCCGGTCTCCTCCAGCGCCCCCGGATCCGCGGTGATCCACAGCAGCGCCTCGGCGTGCACGCCCAGCAGGGACAGATCCACTTCGGTGGCCAGCCGGACCACATGTCCCTCCACCAGAGCGTCCAGCCGGTGCCGTACGGACCGCGGGGTCCTGCCCGTGCGCCGGGCGAGCTCTCCATAGGTCATCCGGGAGTCCTCGACCAGCACATCGATCAGCGCCTCATCGTCCGGGAGCGGGGTGAAGGTACCGGCCGGGGCATCGACGCTCGGCCACAGCTGCCCGGACTCCTCCCGGCTCAGCACACCCGCGCTCCAGGCGAATCCCACGGGGAAGACTTTCAGCAGGTCGTAGGAGGTCCAGGACCGTACGGCGGCGGTCGCGGGCAGATCGTGCAACAGCAGCTTGTTACGTGCGTCGCGTCCGTTCACGAAGAGCACGACACAGATCTCGTCCCCTCCGCCCAGGATGTCGACCCAGATGGTGTCCGGGCGCCGTGCGAGACCGGTGGCGATCGTGGCGATCCGGTTGGGGCGGCAGCGGATGCGCAGCACCGTGGGGATGAGGTGGGGAAAGCGGGCGGGATTGCGCACGGCCGTCGCCCGCAGGGTGCGATCGTGGAACAGCGGGGCGGCACGCCGCACGACGGTGCGCTCCGAGACACCCAGCACCTCGGCGACCCGCCGCCAGGAGGCCCTGGGCGACGCCAGCAGAACGGCCGTGATCCGCCGGTCCGTGGCATCGAGGTCGTGGCGTACTTTCTGCATGAGAAGGCCCTCGGTGTTCCTCTTTCCCCGGCTCGAGTCTATCCACTGACCTGGATATGCCGGGTCTTCGCAGTCGTGGGGCCCGGTCCGCCCGGAGCCGGCCGACGCGGCTGATCACCGGCGTTTTCTGTCGCTATCCGTGGGATACGGGGCGCTATCGTCATGGCAGCGGACCGGCCGCCGCGCGAGGCTGTGGACAGCGCCCCGAAGGGCCCACTGCTACGGACACGGAGAGCGGACACATGACGACTGACCTTGAGATCGCGGCAGGTGTGAAGGTGCCGGCGACGGCACTGGCGCGCGAGGCGACGGAGCTGATCCGGGACACCACGGACGAGCTCATCTATCACCATTCGCGTCGCGTGTACTTCTTCGGCAGCCTCCAGGGCCGCGGGCGCGACCTGAGCTTCGATCCGGAGCTGCTGTACCTGGGGGCGATGTTCCACGACGTGGGCCTGAACGAGGAATTCCACGGCAGCGGCCGCCGTTTCGAGGTGGACAGCGCTTACGAGGCGAAGCGGTTCCTCCAGGCCCATGGTGTGCCCGAGGACAGCATCCGCCGGGTGTGGACGGCGATCGCCCTGCACACCACTCCCGGCGTGCCGGAGTTCATGGAACCGGAGGTGGCGCTGGTGACGGCCGGTGTCGAGTACGACGTGCTCGGCATCGGATACGAGGATCTCTCCGCCGAGGACCGGGAGGCGATCGTGGCGCTGCACCCGCGCCCCGACTTCAAGCGCAGGATTCTCCAGGCGTTCACCGATGGCGTCCGCCCCAAGCCGCGGACGACGTTCGGCAACGTCAAGGCGGATGTGCTGGAGCACTTCGTCCCCGGCTTCGAGCGGGGCGACTTCGTCCGGACGATCCTGGATTCCCGATGGGCGGAATAGCGCGGCGGGCATCCCGTGGCGGACACACCGTCGTGATCGTGGCGTTCGACGGGGTGCAGCTGCTGGATGTCACCGGCCCCGTGGAGGTCTTCACCACGGCCAACCACTACGGTGCCGACTACGACGTGCGGGTGGTCTCCCTCGCCGGTGACACCGTCACCACCTCCTCGGGGCTCGTGATCGGCGCCGATGGCACACCGGACGCGGTGCCGCCACGTCTGGGCACGCTGCTGGTCCCGGGAAAGCGGGACTGGCGCTCGGCGGTGGCCGACACCCATCTGATCGGGCAGGTGACCCGCCTGTCGACACGGGCGCAGCGCGTGGCGTCCGTATGCGCGGGAGCCTTCGTACTGGCCGAGGCCGGGATCCTGGACGGCCGCCGGGCCGCCACCCACTGGGAACTGGCGTCACAGCTGGCCACCGCCTACCCCCGGGTGCGGGTGGACGGCAACCCCGTATTCGTCCGGGACGGCCATGTGGCCACATCGGCCGGCATCACCGCCGGAATCGACCTTTCGCTGTCGCTGGTCGAGGAGGACTGGGGAGCGGACGTGGCGCGCAACGTGGCCAGACAGCTGGTGGTCTTCATGGCCCGTCCGGGCGGGCAGGCGCAGTTCAGCGCACGGCTGGCCCCGCGCCAGCCACGGCATCCGGCGGTGCGCCGGGTGATGGACCGCGTCACCGCGGACCCCGCGGGGTGCCACACACTGGCCACGCTGGCCGCCTCGGGCGGTGTGAGCGTCCGTCACCTGGAGCGGCTGTTCCGTACCGAGGTCGGCCTCACCCCCGGCCGCTATGTCGAATCCGTCCGGGTGGAGGCCGCGCAGGCACTTCTCGCGGACGGCACCGGCACGGTCGAGGAGGTGGCACAACAGGCCGGGTTCGGCTCCTCGGAGTCGCTGCGCCGGGTCTTCCAGCACACCCTCGGGGTCTCACCGACGGTCTACCGCGCCCGTTTCCGCAGCACCCTCGGCGCGCCGCACCTCACGGCGGGATAGGTGGCGGCGGCGCGGCCGGGCGGCCACCCGCTTCGGATACAGCGGAGAGACAGTGCCCCGTGGTCCGGGGAAACCGGCCACGGCCACCGCCCCACCTCGGCTAGGCCCCCTCGCGGGCCGTTCGTGCCGCCCGGGCCAGGTCCAGGTCGGTGGTCTCCGGCGCCAGGAACTGCGATACGACACCGCCGACCACCAGCACTCCGGCGCCGATCAGGAGCACGAACTCCGCCCCGTAGTGGTCGAGCCCCATCGGCAACAGGAACGTGCCGATCGCGGCGCCCACCCGGCTCATGGCCGTGGCGAACCCCACGCCCGTGGTGCGCAGCGACGTGGGGAACACCTCCAGTGGATACACCGAGGTCAGCGCGCTGGAGGCGGCGTTGAGGAAGATGAAGAACAGGAAGCCGATCACGATGACGGGGGTGGAGGACGGCCACACCGCCACCAGCGCCAGGCATACGGCCGTGATCCAGAACGGCGGGATCAGCAGCTTGCGGCGGCCGATCCGGTCCACGACGAGGCATCCCGCGGTGACACCGGCCACGGCGGTGAAGGAGTAGACGAGCAGCGCCGCGACGGCGTTGTCCCCCATGTTCAGGGCCTCGAAGACCTCGGTCCAGAAGGTGCCGATGGCGAAGTAGGGCAGTACGAGGGCGGCCCAGAAGACGCTGGCGAACACCGTGGAACGCAGATGCTGCTTGCTGAAGAGGGCGCGGAACCCGTCCTGCCGCACCTCGTCGCGGTCGTCGAGTTCCGCGGTGACATCCACCTCGATGCCGTACTTCGCGATCAGCGCTTCCGCCTCGTCCCGCCGCCCCCTGCTCAGCAGCCAGCGCGCGGACTCCGGGATGCCGCCGCGCAGGGCCACACACACCAGCGCGATCACCGCACTGCTCGCCAGGGACCAGCGCCAACCGCCGTCGACGGAGGTGAACATCGCCCCCACGACGGTGGCCAGGGCATACCCCAGGTACCAGCTGATCTCCAGGCTCGCCAGCAGCCGCCCACGGCCACGACGGCCCGCGTACTCCGACAGCAGCGGGGCGCCGATCGCGTACTCGCCGCCGATCGCCACACCCATCACCAGCCGGATGATGACGAGCTGTGTGCCGTCCGCGACGAAGAACTGGAGCACCGAGCCGACCAGGAAGATCATCATGTCGATGAGGAACACCGGGCGGCGTCCGAACCGGTCGGCCAGCCGTCCGAAGAGCGGTCCGCCGAGGAAGATGCCGATGAGCGGTGCGGCGCCGACCAGCCCCTGCGCCACGGAGGACAGATGGAGGTCGTCGGTGATGTCGCTCATCGCCAGCCCGATGCCGCCGATGATGTAGCCGTCGATTCCCTGGCCTATCTGGGTGGCCAGCTTCAGCTTGGTGTGCAGCCGCTTCCGTTCACGTTCGGTGGCGGGTGCGCCCGGCGGTGTGCTGGGCTCGTTGTGCTCGGTCACAGGCGTCGTTGCCATGTGCGGTTCCTTACTGGGAGGAGGAGGGGAACGCCGGAGTCAGTCGGTGGGCCAGTCGAGGGCGATGTACTGCGTCTCCAGGAACGCCTCGATGCCCTCGCGGCCGCCCTCCCGGCCCAGACCCGACTGCTTGACGCCGCCGAAGGGCGCCGCCGGGTCGGACAGCAGGCCCCGGTTGAGGCCGACCATGCCGGTTTCCAGGCGTTCGGCGATGCGCAGGGCCCGGCCCACGTCGCGCGAGTAGATGTAGGAGGCGAGGCCGTGCACCGTGTCATTGGCGCGGGCCACCAACTCGTCCTCGTCGGCGAAGGTGGCCAGGGGCGCCACCGGCCCGAAGACCTCCTCGTTCATGATCCGGGCGTCCTCGGGGACGTCCACCAGGACGGTGGCCGGGTGGTAGTGGCCGGGGCCTTCGGGCACCTCGCCCCGGGCGGCGACCTTCGCACCGCGTTCGATCGCGTCGTCGACCAGGGAGCGGATGGATTCCACAGCGGTGCGGTTGACCATGGGGCCGAGGGTGACGCCCTCCTCCAGACCCGCTCCGGCGCGTACCGCGGTCATGGCCGCCGCGAACTTCTCGGTGAACTCGGCGGCGACGGACCGATGGACGTAGAACCGGTTGGCGGCGATGCACACCTCGCCACCGCCCCGCATCTTGGCGTCCATCGCACCGCGCACCGCGGCGTCGACATCGGCGTCCTCGCAGACGATGAAGGGGGCGTTGCCGCCCAGTTCCATGGTCACGTTGACGACGTTCGACGCCGCCTGCTCCAGGAGTTTCCGGCCGGTGGCGGTGGAGCCGGTGAAGGAGAACTTGCGGACCCGCTCGTCGCGGAGCCAGGCGGAGACCACCTCGGGCGCGCGGTCGGTCGGCAGGACGTTCAGCAGCCCGTCGGGCAGGCCCGCCTCGCTCAGCAGGGCGGCGATCGCGAGGGCGGTGAGCGGGGTGTCCGGGGCCGGTTTGAGGAGCACCGGGCAGCCGGCGGCGAGCGCGGGGGCGATCTTCCGGGTGGCCATCGCGGCCGGGAAGTTCCACGGTGTGACGAAGGCGGTGACGCCCACCGGATGCCTGCGTACGACATGCCGGAAGCCGCCAGCCGGTGCGTCGCCGAACGAGGAGCCGATCCGTACCGCCTCCTCGGCGAACCAGCGGAAGAACTCCGCCGCGTAACCGACCTCGGCCACCGCGTCCCGGTACGCCTTGCCGTTTTCCAGGACGATCAGGCGGGCGAGCGTCTCGGTGTTCTCGCGCATCAGCGCGAACGCCGTGTGCAGGATCTCCGAGCGACGGCGTGGCGGTGTCGACCGCCATCCGGCGGCGGCCGCCCGGGCCGCGTCGACCGCCGCCATGGCGTCGCCCGGGCCCGCCGCGGACACCTCGCGGATCAACTCCGCGGTGGCCGGGTCGTGCACCGGAAACGTCCGTCCGTCCTCGGCCGCGCACCAGCGGCCGGCGATGAACACATCACCTTCGGCGAACGGCGCCTTGACGAGGGTTTCTATGCCGGGGAGGTTCATGAGCTGCTCTTTTCTCCGTTCCGAACGAGAGCTGGTTCGGTTCGCGGTGAATTTACGAGCACGTCATAGGGCCGACAAGGCCGCTTCTCGGATCGCAATGGTGGTTGCTGTCAGGGCAACTCACCGGGGGTTCAGGTGAGCCGTGCCCTGGGGGCCGGGGTGTGCCGCGGCTCCCAGCCCAGCAGCGCGGAGACGCGGGCCGCCGCCTTGGCCGTGGTGCGGCCCGCCTGGTCAAGCCGGTCGCCGAGCCGGGACTTGGGCGCCGAGATGTTGATCGCCGCCACAACACGTCCCCGGAAGTCGCGCACGGGTGCGGAGACCCCGACCAGACCTGCCTCGAACTCCTCGCTCACCCTCGCGTACCCCTGTCGCGAAGCCTGCTGGATCAGTGCCCACAGCTCCGGAATCGGCGGTGCCGAGGCGGTGCCGAAGCGGACGTACAGCTCATCGGGGGTGGCGTCGGCCAGCAGCACCCGCCCGGCCGAGGTCTGCCACGCGGGCACTCCGCGCCCCTCCCAGCCGTGGACGCGGAAGGAGTGTCCGGAGACCGAGAGCAGGGTGAGGACCTCGCGGTCGCTCAGGACGCACAGATGGCTGGTCTCCTCCACGTCCGACGAGAGCGCGTGCATCACCGGCTCCGCCATGCGCACCAGCCGGTTCTGCGAGGTGCGGGCGACGAGCGAGTAGAGCCGCCAGCCCAGGCGGTACTCCAGGGTGTCGGGGTCCCGTTCCACGATCCCCGAGGCGGCCAGGGCCTTGAGGGCCCGCGAGACCTGGGTCTTCTCCCGGCCCACCAGCTGCGCCAGGCGCACCACGCCGATCCCGCCGGCGTTCTGGGCCTCATCGGAGGCGAGCGCTTCCAGCAGGTCGATGTCACGCCGCAGCCCGTGGCCGCGCCGGGCGGCGGCGTCTTCGGGGCCGGAGGATGCGGCGGGCAGGTCCGCGCCGTGTGGATCGGCCGGGTCCTCGGGATCGTCGGCGCCGCGAGGGGGGAGGTTCATCACGCGCGCCATCCTAAAGGCGCCTTGGGGAACCCCCAGGTCAGCCGCTGAGTTGTCGCGAGAGCAACCGGCATTTCGATTCGCGCGGGCGCCTTGCGAGGGGGTGGTGGCGGATCTAGATTCGCCGCATCGGACCGGATGAACTGCGGTGAATGCGAGGTTCATCCCCTGGTCCGCCGATTCCCCGCTACCGGAGATCCAGGAGATCCCATGCCATCGCCTTTTGCCCCGACCGCCCTCATCGGCGAGTTCTTCGCCGGGGAGGGTGTCAACGCCGCGCACACCAACGTCGTGATCGGACGCAAGGGCGGACCCGTTGAGACGGCGTGGGCCACGGCGCTGGCCACGCCCAGCGCCGGACACGTCCCGTTCCTGACCATCGTGCGGCCCTCGGTGCCGGTGAAGCCGCTGACGCTGTTCGTGACGAAGGCCGCCGCGGAGGGTGAGCTGCATTCGCGCGCCACCTGGGGCTCCGCCCAGGCCGGTCTGGCGCAGGGCGTCACGGACGCGGTCAAGGACGGTCTGCTGCCCGCCGAGGAGGCCGACGATCTGCTGATCATCGCCGCGATCTGGGTGAACCCGGCGGTGGACGACCTGGACGTGTCCTTCCGCAACCAGCGCACCGCCGCGTACCAGGCGCTGCGGGCCGCGGTGAACGCCACCCCGACCGTGGCCGATGTCCTCGCGGCCGCCGAGGAAGGCCCGGCCAACCCGTTCTACACCGCCACCTCCGAGGTGCTCACCCGATGAAGATCACGGACATCACCCTGGACCGGCTGCGCCTGGAGCTGGATCCGCCGTTCCTGGCCGCCTGGGACCCCGAGCCGCGGCGCCACTTCGACGCGACGGTCGTCCGCGTCCACACCGACGAGGGGATCACCGGTATCGGCTCCGGTGATCTGATGGACGGCTTCGAGACCTATAAGCACCTGTTCGTCGGTGAGGACCCGCTCGACATCACCCGCCACGTCAGGGCCATCGAGACCGCCAACTTCCACGGCGCCCACTACTGGCCGCTGGAGGCGGCGCTGTGGGACATCATCGGCAAGGTCCACGGCCGCCCGGTGGCGGAGCTGTTCGGCAACGCGGCCAAGAGGCTGCCGGCCTACGCCTCCTGCGGTGAGCTCAAGTCGCCCGAGGAGCGCGTCGCCACCGCGCTGAAGGTGCGCGAGGCGGGCTTCCGGGCGATGAAGATACGCATCGACCGCGACCGGGTGGACGAGGGGATCGCCGCGGTCCGCGCCGTACGCGAGGAACTGGGCGCCGACTTCGAGATCATGGTGGACCTGAACCAGTCGTGGCGCATGGCGGGCGACACCGCGGCCGCCACCGACCTCGCCCGGACCCGCAGGACCGTCGCGCGCCTGGCCGAGCTGGACGTGTTCTGGGTCGAGGAGCCGCTGCCCTACTGCGATGTGGCGGGCTTCAAGCGTCTGCGGGCCGAGAACCCCGGGGTGCGCATCGCCGCCGGCGAGATGCACCACTCCCCCACCGAGCTGCTGCGCTACCTCGAAGCGGACGCCCTCGACATCTACCAGATGGACGTGGTGCTCGCGGTCGGCATGCACCGCGCCCGCACCCTGGCGGAAGTGGCACAGCTCAAGCACCGCCACTTCACCCCGCACAGCTGGACCAACGGCATCGGCGTACTCGCCAATCTGCATGTGTCGGCGGGGGTCGGCGGCGGCCCGTTCTTCGAGTTCCCCTACGACCCGCCGGGGTGGACCCCGGAGCGCCGGGACTTCATGCTCGCCGACCCGGTGCGGGTGAACGGCGACGGCGACCTCGAGGTACCCACGAGGCCGGGGCTCGGAATCGAGCTGGACGAAGACGCGATCGACCGGTGGAGGATCACATGACGCACGGCATCGACGCCCTGCTCTCCCGTTCACACGACCAGTGGCTGGCCGCGGCCGGGGCACTCACCTTCGAGACCCGGCCGTTCATCGACGGCCACTTCACCGACGCCCTCTCGGGCGACACCTTCACCAGCGTGTCGCCGCGCGACGGTGCGGTGCTCGCCAAGGTGCAGGCGGCCGGCGCGGAGGACGTGGACCGTGCCGTGCGCGGCGCGCGCGACGCCTTCGAGGACGGACGCTGGCGCGACCTCCCGCCCAAGGAGCGCAAGCGTGTCCTGCTGCGCTGGGCCGATCTGATCCGGGCGAACGCCGAGGAGTTGGCCCTCCTCGACACCCTGGAGATGGGCAAGCCCATCACCGAGTCGGTGCGGATCGACGTGGACAAGGCCGCCGAGACCATCGCCTGGTACGCCGAGGCCATCGACAAGACCTACGACGAGGTGGCACCGACCCCCAAGGACGCGCTGGCCCTGATCACCCGGGAGCCGCTGGGTGTCATCGGCGCGGTCATCCCGTGGAACTACGCGCTGCTGATCGCCAGTTGGAAGCTGGGCCCGGCGCTGGCCACCGGCAACAGCGTCGTGCTCAAACCCGCCGAGCAGACCTCCCTGGCCGCCCTGCGGCTGGCCGCGCTCGCCACCGAGGCGGGACTGCCCGACGGGGTGTTCAACGTCGTACCCGGACGTGGCGAGGTCGCCGGTCAGGCCCTGGGCCGCCACCCGGAGGTCGACAAGATCGCCTTCACGGGCTCGGTGAAGGTGGCCCGGCTCTTCCAGGTGTACGCGGGCGAGTCCAACGGCAAGCAGGTGGCGGTCGAGGCGGGTGGCAAGTCACCCCAGCTCGTGCTGCCCGACGCCGATATCGAGGCCGCCGCGTCTGCCGTGGCCTGGGGCATCTTCTACAACGCCGGGCAGACCTGCAACGCCGGTTCCCGCGTCGTAGTCCACGCCTCCGTCAAGGACCGGCTCCTGGACGCCCTGCGCCGGATCACCGCGGAGACCTTCCGGGTGGGCGACCCGCTCGACCCGGCCACCGTCATGGGCCCCCTGGTCGACGAGAACCAGCTGACCACGGTCCTCGCCTATGTCGAACGTGGTGTGGAGGACGGGGCGAGGGTGGCGTTCGGCGGTGGCCGCGCCCTCGGCGAGACGGGCGGCAGCTATGTCGAGCCGACCGTCCTGGACGGGGTGGTGAACACCTCCGCCGTGGCCCAGCAGGAGATCTTCGGCCCGGTGCTGGCCATCGTGTCCTACGACGGCGACGCCGACGAGGGGATACGGCTGGCCAACGAGACCGACTACGGGCTCGTCGCCTCCGTCTGGACACGCGATGTGACCGCCGCCCACCGCGCCGCCAAGCGGCTGCGGGCCGGGACGGTCTGGATCAACACCTTCGACGCCAGTGATGTCATCACCCCCTTCGGTGGCTTCAAGGCCACCGGCGCGGGCCGTGACAAGTCCCTGCACGCTCTGGACGCGTACACCGCGCTGAAGACCACCTGGATCAACCTGGCCTGAACCGGACCCGGTTCATGGACCCGCCCGTACCCCTCCCTCCTTTTCTCTTCTCATCACTGCGAGGACAACCATGAGGATCGGTTTCATCGGCCTGGGCAACATGGGACGCCACATGGCCCGCCATCTCATCCACGCGGGCCACCTGGTCACCGTGCACGACACCCGGCCGGAGGCCGCCGCCGAGCACCTGGCGCTCGGCGCCCGCTGGGCCGATTCCCCCGCGGACTGCGCCGAGGGCGCGGAGCTGCTGATCACCATGCTCCCCACCCCGCGCATCGTCGAGGACGTACTGCTGCGCGGAGGCGCGGCAGAGGCGCTGCCACCCGGGGCCCTGTGGGTGGACATGTCGACCTCGACCCCGGCGGCCGCGGACCGCGTCGCCGCCGATGTGCTCGACGGCCGCGGGGTGCGCCGGATCGACGCACCGGTCAGCGGCATGGCGCGGGGCGCCGAGGCCGGAGCACTACAGATCTTCGTCGGTGGCGCGGACGATGACTTCCGCATCGCCCTGCCCGCCCTCGAAGCCATGGGCGATCCGGACCGGATTCTGCACGTCGGGCCGGTCGGCGCGGGCTACACCGTCAAGCTCATGCTCAACCTGCTGTGGTTCAGCCACCTGGTGGCCACCTCCGAGGTGCTCGCCATGGGCGTCAAGGCGGGCGTGGACCTCGGGACACTGCGCAACTCGCTGCTCGCGAGCCCGGCCAGCTCCTCCTTCATCGAGCAGGACCTCATGTCGGTCCTCGCGGACGGTGACTACGACGACTCCTTCGCCATGGCGCTCGCCTGCAAGGATCTGGGACTCGCCGTCGACCTCGGCCGTGATCTGGGCGTGTCCACCGAGCTGTCCGCCCTCGTCGAGCAGATCTACCGCCGCTCGAAGGCCCAGCACGGCGAGCTCGCCGGTGAGATGAGCCCCGTCCGCCTCTACGAGGCCCTCGTCGGGCAGGAGTTCCGGCTGCCCAACCCGGCCATCGAGCCGGCGGACGCGACACTCGCGGTCTGAGCCGACGCGACACTCGCCGTCCGAGCGGACGCGACTCTCAAGGTCCGAGCGGACACGACGCTCGCCGTCCGGGAAGACACGACTCCCGCGGTCCGAGCACGAGCGCACGCCACCCCTCCACCACCACGCCAGGAGCCGCACCCCATGACCTCATCCGGGCCCGGCGGTCCCACACCGCTGAGCATCGACCCCACCTGCCGTATCGAGTTCGGCCCCGGTCGGATCGGCCAACTGCCCGCACTGATCGCGGCGACCGGCCACCATCGCGCCTTCGTCGTCACCGACCGCGGACTGCGCGCCGCGGGTGTCCTCGGTCCGGTCCTCAAGGTCCTCGACGCCGCCGGGCTGGAGTACGCCGTCCATGACGAAGTGGCGCCCAACCCCTCCACGGCCAACGTGGACGCGGGTGCCGCACGCGCCCGTGCGTTCGGCACCGCCGCGGTCGTGGCCCTCGGCGGTGGCTCCGTACTCGACGCGGCGAAGGGCATCGCCCTGCTGGTCGGCAACCCCGACGCCACGGCCGCCGACGCCGACGACCTCTGGGAGGCGGCCGACGGGCTACCGCTCGTGGCGATCCCCACCACCTCCGGCACCGGCGCCGAAACCAACGGCTTCGGGGTCATCGAGGACACCACCGCCTGCCGCAAGGTGTACCTCGGCCACCCCTCGGTGAAGCCGCGCATCGCGCTGCTCGACCCGGAGCTCACCCTGGGCCTGCCCGCCCCCGCCACCGCCGCCACCGGCATCGACGCCCTCGTACACGGCGTCGAGTCACTCGCCTCGCGCGGCGCCAACCCGGTGTCCACCGCCTACGCCACACAGGCCGTGGCCATGGTCAGCCGTGCCCTGCCCGCCGCCTACGCCGACGGCTCGGACCTGGACGCCCGCGCCGAGCTGATGCTGGGAGCCCACCTCGCGGGCCAGGCTCTCACCCTCTCCGGGCTCGGGCTGGTCCACGGCATCGGCCACGCGCTGACCGCGCACACCGGCACCCCGCACGGCGTCGCCCTGGCCGCCGTCCTCGAGGAGGTGATGGAGTTCAACGCCCCCGCCGCGCGGGACGCCTATGAGCAAGTGGCACGCGCCATGCGCCTCGCGCCGCCCGCCGACGGGGACTGGGCGCGGACGGCCGTCGAAGGGGTGCGCGAGCTCGCGGGCACCGTCGATGTGAAGCGCCCGCTGAGGACGCTCGGCGCGGATCGGGACATGCTGCCCTCGATCGCCACCGGGGCGGTGGCGGACGCGGTGACGAAGAACAATCCGCTGCCGCCCGATCACACCCAGGTCCTCGACATCCTCACCGCCACCTACTGATCGCGGGCGCCGCGGCCGTCAGCCGCGCGCTACCGCATTGGTGTCGTCAGTTCCGGACTGGTGTCGTGAGTGTTCCGGGCGGTGCGAGCCGCCCGGAACACTCACTCAGTGGTGCCAGGCACGGCCGCCCGTGTTGTGGATGAACCGCTGCAACACCTTCAGGGTCGTCAGGTACTCCTCGTCGGAGATGCCCGCGCGGCGTTCCGCCTCCAGTTCGCCCTGGAGGGCCGCGGCCTTGTCGTAGAACGCCCTGCCCTCCGCCGTGATGCCCAGACGCCCCTCGGCGTCCTCGGTGATCCAGCCCCGGGCGATGGTCGCGTCGATCTCCGACTCCATGACGTCCGCACCCGAGTCCAGATAGTTGCGGAGGAGGCGGGACACCTCACCGCGGGTTTTGGCGGTGTCCGCGTTCGCGATCTGCGCCAGGACCCACCACTGCGGCTGGGTGGTGCCGATCTCGGCGAGAGTGGACTGGATGCGAGTGACAACGGCCTTGTAGGCCGCCCAACTCCAGTAGCCGATGGGCTGCCGTAGCAGTTCGGCGTCGCTGTGGGAGTACTCCATGACCGGTCCCTCCGTTATTGCCTGAACTCGTTTGAACGCGTGTGAACTCGCTTGGCGTCGAGATCGACCGTAAAAGTTCAACCCGACTTCAAGTCAAGCCCCATTAGGCTCCTCGCATGCCCGTGCGTATGGAGTCTTCGACGGTGGTCCGGCGCCTTCGGCGGGTGGTGCGCTGGTGGCGCTCGCGGGGCCTGGTGACCCGGGACCGTGAGCTCGCGCTCGTCCTCACGGCGCTGGTGTTCATCCCGGCCCTGTCGCGTATCTCCTCGACGTTCGGCGATCTGCCCGCTCGGCACGGCGATGCCTTCGCGGTGCTCCTGTCCCTGGGGCAGACCGTGCCGCTGGTGGTGCGCACTCGCCGGCCGGCCGTATGCCTGGCGGTGGTGGGGCCGTCGTTCGCCGTCCATGAGTCGCTCGGCTATCCGCCCACCTTCGGCAGCATGGGGCTCTACCTCGCGCTGTACGGCGCCGGATCGCATCTGTCCCGCCACCGGCACGTGGTGGCGGCCCTGGCGAGCGCGGGCTACCTGGCGTTCGCGATCACCCTGCACACGCTGGACTCCCCCGAACGGTTCCTCGACTACCTCATCTTCTTCCTCGCGCTCGCCGCGTTCTGGCTCCTCGGCAGTTACGTCCGTGCCCGGCGTGCGGACGAGGCCGAGCGGCGGCGTCTCGCCGCGCTCGCGGCCACCGCGGCGGAACGGTCCCGGATCGCACGCGAGCTGCACGACGTGGTGACCCACCATGTGACCGCCATGGTGGTGCAGGCCGACGCCGCGCAGTTCCTCACCGAATCGCCCGGCCGTGTCACCGAGGGACTGACCGCGATCAGCGGCACCGGCCGCCAGGCGCTGGGCGAACTGCGGCATCTGCTGGGCGTGTTGGAGGCGACGGGCGAATCGGCGCCCACGCGGCGGACACCCGCGCTCGGCACCATCGAGGAGCTCGTCGCGCGGACCCGGCTCGGCGGTCAGCCGGTCGAACTCGTCGAGCAGGGCGAACGACCGCCCATGGCGGCCGGAGCCGAACTGGCCGCCTACCGGGTCGTACAGGAGTCGCTCACGAACGCCGTCAAGCACGCCGCCGGACACGCGACCGAGGTATGGGTCCGCTACCACCGCGACGGGGTGGACATCGACGTGACCACGGACGGGCCGTCCCGTGTCGCCCACGCTCCGGACGGGCGCGGGCTCAACGGACTTCGAGAACGGGTGGGCCTGGTCGGTGGCGAGCTGGAGGCGGGCGCGCGGCCCGGCGGCGGGTTCAGCGTCAGCGCCCGGATTCCCGCCGGGAGCGGCTCATGATCCGGGTGCTGATCCGTGCGGGCCGGTGCGCCCCGCCAGCCTGGATGCCGGGACCGGACGGCGATGTCGCTGTGGATCGGCGTCCCGGGGAATGTCGCTGCCCTTCGGCGCCGCGGGGAAGACGAGCGGTCAGCGGTCGGCCGCCAGAAGACGCACGCGGCCCGTGCCCGGGAGGGCCGGGTCGAAGGCCGGGGGGACGGGGCGCTCATGGCGCTTCGCCAGGTCGGTGAGGAGCTCTTCCTCGGCGCTCCAGCCGTGGTCCGCGAGCCACTCGGCGGGCGGCTGCGCCATCTCGTTCTTCCACAGGCCGGACAGCATGTTCATGATGCCTCCCGGTGAGGCCGCCGCTGCCTCCTGGGCCTGGTCCGTGTTCACCATCGACCGTGTGACATGCTCCACCGCGAGGTGGCTGCCCGGCGCGGACAGCGCGCCGATCCGGTCGAGCAGGTGATCCGCGTCGCGCGCGGTGAGGTAGACCAGTATCCCCTCGACCAGCCAGGCCGTCGGCTCGTCCGCGCGGAAGCCGTGCTTCATCAGCAGCGCGGGCCAGTCCTCGCGCAGATCCGCGGCGATCACCTCGCGCTCACAGCGCGGCACTTCGCCCTGGAGTACGTGTTCCTTGAAGTCGAGCACATCGGGCTGGTCCAGTTCGAAGAGGCGTGTCCCGGCCGGCCAGTGCAATCGGAAGGCACGGGTGTCCAGACCGGCCGCGAGCAGGACCGCCTGGCGGCAGCCCGCCGCGCACGCCTGCATGAAGTAGTCGTCGAAGTACCGGGTGCGCAGGGCGAAGTAGTCGCCCATGGCGTCGGTGAACAGCCTCCCCTCCCCCTGGGTCCAGGCCGCCTGCTGCTCGGCGCCCGCGGCGTCGACGAAACGCGTGGCCAGGGGGTCCTCGAACAGCCGGTCCTGGCGCCGGCTCTCGGCCGCGCGGGTTATGCCCACGAACAGCGCGGTGCTGCTGACCCCCGCCAGGCGCTCGTGTCCGTCGGTCACGTGGTTCTCCCCTTCGTATGGTTTCCTGTCATACCGCTTCCGCTCATGGGCGGGTCGCTCCTGTCCATGAGCGCGTGGTCCTGTTGATGGGCGTGTCGCTCCCGCTCATCAGGCAGTGCGTTTGCGGTACGCCTCGCGGTCGAAGCGCACGCCGCCGCGCCAGATCGCCTCGATCGACCGGGTGCGGCCGATGTCCTTCGTGGGGTCGCCCTCGACGAGGACGAGGTCCGCGCGCCGCCCCGGCGCGATCATTCCGCGGTCAAAGAGGCCGAAGTGCTCGGCGGGGGCCGAGGTCGCCGCCGTGAGCGCCTCCGCCGGAGTCAGTCCGGCCCGGACGAGGAGGGCGAGCTCGGTGTGCAGACTGGCGCCGTGGACGACCGGGCAGGCGCGGTCCGGCCGGTAGTTGGTGTCGGTTCCCGCCAGTACGGGCACACCTGCCCCGCGCAGAGCGGCCACGCTCGACAGGGCGTGGCCGAAGTCGTGGTCGGCGGACGCATGCTCCACGCACAGGCCCTCATGGCCTTCCGCCATCGCCGTACGGGCGTGATCCGGGAGGTAGCCGGCGATCCGCGGATCGTCCGCCAGTGACCATCCTGCGCGCGCCGAGGCGGAGGTCTCGGGTGCGGACGCCTCCAGCATGGCCAGGGTGGGGATGACGACCCGCCGCTCGTCCGCGATCCGGCTGACGAACGCCTCGTCCAGAGCCGCTTCCAGCGGAAGGTGTGTCAGCATGTCCACGCCGCTGTCCAGGGCGAGCCGTGCGGACCACAGGGCGGACACATGGGCCACGGTGAGCAGGCCACGGCTCCGCGCGGCCTCGGCGAGCGCCGTCACGGTCGCCCGGTCCAGAGCGGGCAGCGACATCCCGTGGTTCGCGCCGTCATCCACGATGATCTTGATGAAATGTGCGCCCTCCGCCTGTCTCGCGGCCACGAACGCATCGGCCCGCTCGGGCCCGGCCACCGTCGGCAGCAGCGGCATGGTGACGCCGGGGTGCCCACCGGGCGCGCTCGCCACCAGCCCCGAGCTGCGCATATCGGCGAGGTCGGCACGCTCGCCGGCCGCCGCGCACAGGGCCTGGGTGGCCTCCGGCGGGCCCATGAACATGTCCAGTTCGGTTGTCACACCGAAGGCCAGCGCCAGTTCGAGATTGCTCTCGGCACCGAACACATGCGTATGCGCGTCGATCAGCCCCGGTAGCAGCGTCATCCCCGTTCCGTCGATCACATCGGCCGACGCCGGTGCCACCGGGGCGGGTTCGGTCGTGACACGTGTGATGACCCCGTCGGCGAACTCCACCGAGCCGGGGCCCAGCATCGCTCTCCCGTCGAAGATCCGCACCTTGTCGATGATCACCGGCCGCATCCCTTTCACCGTCCGATCGCGATCGCTGTGGACCCGTAGAAACACAACAGGTTGAAAAAGAGCACAAAGCCCATGGCCGGGAGCATCAGCCCGGATGGTTTTCGGCGGACCAGGAAGCGCCACGCCCCCAGCGCGGGGAAGACGATGCTCAACGCGGGCGGCCACCCCCGTGCCCCGAACAGCAGCAGCCCGAGGGCCACCGCCCCCACGGCGAGGGCGAGTGAGACGGCAGCGCTGCCACGCGGGCCGAGCACCTCCGAGTACAGCCGTGCCCGCGGGTCCCGCCGCCACTCGGTCTTCCGCGCGAACTCGAACTGGAGGAAGGCACACGCGAACATGGCCATGAGAGGGGCGGCCCGCCCGTCACCGCCGATCTCGTCGCCGGTCAGCAGCGAGACATAGAGATAGCCGGAGAGCAGCAGCTGCACCGGGTAACTGACGAGGAGATTGGCGATGAGGCGATCGCCGAGCCGTGGGAACCGGCGCTCCAGCGCCACCAGGAACAGCGTGTATCCGAGGGCGAGCAGGATCAGCAGCACGGAGAAGGCCGAGACGAACGTGTTGAGCACGACGACGACCACCGTGCTGAACGCCATGGCGCCGCGCAGCTCGGCCGCCGTGATGGCCCCCGTCACCAGCGGCCGGTCCGGGTTGTGCGTGCGGTCGTACTCCAGATCCTTCTGCTCATCGACCATACGGGCGAACAGCAGGGCCAGCACCACGCTCACCGCGCGCACCACGGTCGACCAGGAGGGCGTCCAGTGCGCGGCGGACCCGGAGAGCGCCTCGGCCGAGCCCTCCAGGGCCAGGGTCCACAGCACACCGTAGGTGACATAGATCTGCGGGCGGAACATCCGCAGAACGAAGCGGCCCAGGCGTGCCGGTACCCGGGAAGCGGTCAGGACATCGCTCAACTCCGCCACCGACCCGCTTCCGCGGGGGCCCGTGTGAGGCGCAGTTCGCCATCGGCGATGGTGCGTCCGGCCTGCTTCATGGCGCAGCGCAGAACAGCGCTCCCGCCGTCGCCTTCGGCCTGAACGCTCTCGCAGGTGATCGGCAGATCCAGCTCGCCGAAGCCCGTGAAGCGCGCCTTCAGCCCGGTGAGGACGGCCGACGCCGATGGCAGTGCCCCGGTCTGCACTGCGGTGGCGATGCTCAGCTGCCGGAACGCCTCGAGGGTCAGCATGCCGGGGACATGGTCCAGGGGGTGGTCGAACAGCACGGGGTGGCCGGTGTCCACGAGGAGCCGCGCGGTCCTCGTCTCTCCCCCGTCGGGCGTGAGGTGGAGCTCAGGCGGGGAGATGACCACGTTCGACGTGTCCCTGCGGTCGACCAGGGCCTCCCCGATCCGCGGCCCCGACTCGCAGGCCGTGAACGTGGCCTGGACGGGCAGCTCCAGCGTGGCCCGCCCTTCCTCGCGCGCCGCCCGCCACTCGGCGGGCGTCAGCCAGGACATGGAGCCCTCCAGCGTCGCCGCCACGCGGTCGCCGATCAGCGCGCTGTAGGACAGCCGCGCGCCCTTCAGGCCCTCGCGGCCACGGAAGCGGCGGACGATACGGCAGCGCAGCACCACATCGGTGGGTACGTCGCGTACCGCGAGCGCGGTGATGTCCGCGTCGTACAGGGCGATGTCCCGCAGGATGAACTTCGTGCCGAACGGCCTCTCGAACAGATCGTGGCCCAGCATGAGGAGCGACTGCCGGACCGCCTCCACCAGGACCATCGGGTCGTAGATGTGGCGGCAGCCCGCCGTGTCCCGGTAGAAGACGTGCGAGCGGGGTATCTGCACCCCGATGTCGAGGGTGTCCTCGTCCCGGGCGAGCACGCCGGTCAGGAACACCTCGGCGAGGCTCAGCCGGTGGACGAGCTCCCGCGGCACCGTCTGGCTGAATTCCACCGTGTCCATGCTTCCCCCTCCGTATTACCGAACCGCCGGCCGCGCCTGGTGCTGATGCCAGTCGGCCACGCTGACCCCGCCGAGTACGGGAGCGAATCCCATGCGCTTCATCGGCAGGACATGAGACCCGACGATCACCATGTCCCAGGCGTCGAGCGGCAGCCGGGCCCGCCAGACCGCTTCGAGCAGCCGCCGGTGGCCCTCCCGGTCCCGGGCGGCGAGCCGGGCCTGGCGCAGTTCGTCCCGGACCGCGCCGGGGGCCAGGGATTCCTCCGCCTCCGCCACGGCCCGCTCGAGCCGTTCCGCGGCCGGTTCGAAGGTGAGATCCCGCCCGGGCACCTCGGCGTGCAACCGCTCGCCCAGCTCACGCGCCCGGACCGACAGATCCTCGCCCGCCAGTGCGGAGGTGTAGACCCGCCGCCGGAGCCCGGAGTCGAAGTAGATGCCCAACTCCCGTGCCACATCAGCTGGTTCGTCCGGGGTGTGGACGAGGTTGAGCAGATAGCTGTAGCGGCCGGTCTCGTGGCGGAGCTGGCCGGGGACGCGGGCCCGTGGGTCGGTCGGGCCCTTCCGCTCGGTCAGGACGACCGACGCGGGTGCGCTCGGCAGAGCCTCGGCCCCATCGGCGTCCTGGCGCACGATGAGCACCACCGAATCACAGGAGTCGGTGAACAGATCGGCGAGACGGCGGCGCTCCGGAGTGGCCAGGTTCCACTGGAAGTACCACAGCGACCGCACGACGGTACGGGTGAGCCGGGTGCGTTCGGCGGCCACGATGCGGAAGCCGTTCCTGGCCAGCCAGTCGACCGTCGTCGGCAACTGCCTGCTGACCACGGCATCCGGTTTGAGCAGCAGCGCGGCGTGCCGGTGGAGAAAGCCGTCGACATCGGCGGTGAGGGTGCCGAGTTGCTCGACGCTCTCCAGGAAGTAGGTGTCCGAGCCGAAGAGGGTGCGCTTTCGCGGATCGCGGCTGAGGGCCGGGGATATGGCGTCGCCGAAGGGCCGGTCGTCCATCGGGGCCTCGGTCATCGGCCGACTCCGTTCGCATCGCTCACGGTCGAGCCGGTCCCGTGTGGCGCGCCAGTGGCGTGTGCCGCGGCGGTCGCGTTCGGCCCCGTGATGTTCAGCCGGGCGAGCACCTCCGTGGCGTCGGCCATCGGTACGCCCAGATAGCCCGTCTCCAGGCAGTGGTCGATCAGTGTGCGCAGGAAGTCCTGCCCGTCCCCGGGTGGTCTGCGGGTGACCAGGCCCGCGGTGTGGGAGTCGTCGAAACGCATCCGGCGCCGGAAGTAGCTCTCGTAGAGCGTCATGACGCGCTCGTAGTACACGCGTTCGCGCCGGGGCAGCCGCTGGGTGTCGAAGCTGGTCGGAGGGATGAACCGCGGCACGTGGAACGGGGGGTACTCGGCCATCACATCGGAGAAGTCCCGCAGCGTCAGCGGTGCGCCCACCGCATGGAAGGTGCGGCCCGCCGCCTCCTCGAACCGCTGGGTGACCTCGGTGATGATGTCCGCCACGTAGTCGACGGGCACCAGGTCGAGACGGGCCTCGTACTGGCCGGGGATGGAGCGGACCTTGCCCTCGGTGGCCAGCTTGAGGACGACGTAGATGTTCTTGTAGTCGCGCACCACGCCGGTGCGCTCGTCGCCGACGACGATACTGGGGCGGACGATCGCGGCTCGCACCCCGTCGGCCTGGGCCTTGTGCACCAGGGTCTCGGCCCGGAATTTGCTGTCCTCGTAGGCGTTGGCCAGGCGCTGGCCCTCGTCCAGCTCGGTCTCGCGGATCAGCCCGTCGCGTTCACCGCACACATAGGCCGTTCCCACATGTACGAGGGGGACGCCGCCGGCGCGGGCCAGTTCGAGGACATGGGCGGTGCCGTCGACGTTGACGGCCTGGTAGACCTCGTCGGGGAGGCCGAAGTCGGTGACCGCGGCGCAGTGCACGATCCGGTCGAGGCCACCGGCGGCCAGCGCCCGGTATTCGGCCTCGGGCAGGCCGAGCCGGGGCTCGGTCACATCGCCGGGCAGGCAGGTGACGGCACCCGTCTCCAGCGCGGTGCCGTCGTTGCGCACCAGCACCGGGTTGTTGTGGACCAGGGCGGTGACCTGGTGTCCGGCGGCGGCCAGCCGGGCGGTGACCTCCGCGCCGACCAGCCCGGCCGCACCGGTCACCAGAACCCTCGGACGCCGCCTCACCGGCCCTCCTCCTCGTGCCGTGCCTCGGTCACCAGGCGCACGATGTCGCCGACCGTGGTGACCGTGGCGGTCTTCTCCTGGCCGAGTTCGGCGAGTCCGAAGCCGTCCTCCAGTGCCAGCGTCAGCTCGATGAGCCGGAGCGAGTCATAGGCCAGATCCGTGATCAGCTCGGTGTCGTCGGCCAGATGGACGCCCCCCGCGGGCGCCATCGCGCCGACGATCGCGTACACCGTGTTCCGCGTCGCGTCGTCGTTCAGCAAGTGTGTGCCGGTGCTTGACGTCAACGTTCCTCCCTCAGCGTCAGGTGGTGGCGAGGTGCGGCTGTGCGCCCCCGCTGGCCAGCAGATCGCTCGCCTCGTCAATGGGCAGGTCCGCGTCGAGGTGTGCGCCCAGGCGCAGCCAGTCGTAGCCGATCTCCAAGGTCTGCCGCCATCCGTCCGAGGAGTCGAAGGAGGACGGGAAGCCGTGCGCCCCGGTCGTGTGCCGGACCAGTGCGACGAAGTCGTCCAGCGCCGTGAGCGCCGCGCCGCCCTGGGCCGCGGACGCTATCGCGAGCGTTTCGAGGTACCGGGCCTTCGGCCGGATCTCATCGGTGGCCGCCCCCGCCGGAAGGAGGGAGAGCCTGCGGACGACCTCGGAGTCCGGTGGCAGCGGGTTGACGCCGTACGCGCTGAGCACTCCGCGCAGCGCGGCCCGCAGCATCCTCCGGGCGCTGAGTTCGGCGACGCTCCACTGCTCACGGTCCAGGGCGCCGATGAGGTCCTCGCGGGCGTTCTCCACCAGCACGTTGGACCACACCAGGGTCATGGTCGCGGCGCTGAACCGGCGTGCGGGCATGGGTACGAGATCGATGGCCCGCTCACCGCCGGCCGCCGCCCCGCCCACGGTGACGATGGGTCGCGCGGTGCTCGGCGGCGGTGTGACGGCGCCGGAAGGGGCCGCGAGCGGCATGGCGGGGACGATCGGGCCTTCGCCCTTCCAGGCGGCCTTCACCAGGCCGAACCGGAGGAACTGGGCGATCAGCGGGCCCGCTTGCGGTGCCCCTGACGCCTCCGCCGCGGCCAGCACGCTGCGCAGCGGCCGGCCGAAGACGACGGAACGCCAGGCCCGCGCCGCCCCGTCGCCGAGGACGAACACGTCCTGCTTGTCGCGTACGACATGCACCCGGTCGCCGGTCGGCCAGGTGGTCACCCCACCGGCCCGGGCCACGGTGATCCGCTCGGGGTCGGGCTCGGCGCCCGTCACCCCCAGCTCCGCGGTGAGCCGGGCGCCCGCGGCGATGTACTCGGCGGGGCCGAGACCCGACGCGTCGAGGGAAGCGAGCTCCCGGTACCGGGCGCACAGCGGCTGGTCACCCATGCGGTCCAGCTGCATGGGCAGCCACTTCGGCTCCAGATAGGTCTCCCCCCGCCCCGCCGCCCAGGACTTCACGGCCTGGAGCAACCCGGCTTCGGTCCATGCCGCGGCCTCCTCGTCCTGGCCGAGTTCGCGCAGGGCGAGCGCGTGGCGGATCGACTGGCGGGCGTGGTGTGCCCACCACTCGCGCATCGTGTCCTGGAAGTCCTCGAAGGACATCAGCCCCTTGACCTTCGCCACCAGGTCCGGATTGCGCAGCGGGAAGCTGCGCAGCAGGCGCTGACAGCGGTTCAGCAGGTCTTCGGAGAGCGCGCCCGGGTGGCCGTGGGTGGCGGACGTGACCGCGGAGAACTGCTCGGTGAGCTGCCGTACGGAGCGGGTCCTGACCTCGACCCGCCGCCCGTCCAGGAACAGGAGCGAGGGCATGGTGGGCAGGTCGGCGTCGCTGTCGGCGATGAGCAGGAAGTCGATGTCGGACGATGTGTTGCCGAAGCCCTCGGCGATCGAACCCTCCAGGACCACGGCACAGTTGGCGGCTTCCCGGATCCGCGGGATGGTCTGGTCGAGCAGATTCTGTAGATGGTCCTCGCTGAGGATCACACGGGCCTCCCGGTCGTGACATGGGCCGTCCCGAGGACGCGTACGTCTTTGAGACGGCCCGCTCGCAGCTGTTCCCACATGTGGCGACGTCTCGGCTTGCCGCTGGACGTCCTTCTGATCAGCCCGCTGTGTCCGATGACGACGGTGATGGCGATGTCGTCGCCGAGGGCGCCGCGCAGGGCGACCGTGGCGTCCTCCACCCATGCACCCTCGGCCTTCTCCGCGAACAGCGTCACCGAGGCGCCACCGGTGCCCTCCACGCCGACGACCGCGCACCTCTCCCGGGCGATCCCGGTGGCGGAGACCACCTTGGCCTCCAGGTCCTCCATGTAGACGCTGCGGCCGCGTGCCTTGAGGCTGTCGCCCATCCGGCCGAGCACGAACAGCTCGCCACGGTGGAAGAACCCGGCGTCCCCGGTCCTGATGCCGCCTTCGGTGAACCGCGTGGAGCCGGCGCGGCCGGCGTGGTAGCCACTGGTGACCGAGGGGCCGGTCACCTCGATCTCGCCGAGGTGACCGTCCGGCAGGGGCCGTCCCCCGTCGTCGACCACCGTGGCGCCCACCCCGTCGCCGGGGCCGCCGCAGCCGATCAGCCAGCCGTCGCCGTCCCCTTCACCATCCCTGCCCACTTCGCCATCCCCGCCGCCTTCGCCGTCGCCGTCGGAGGGCGTATGCGCGGAGCTCGCGAACTCGCCCTCCCCGTCGATGGCGACGGGCCGCCCGAAGCGCAGCGAGCGCGTGTCCACGCGTACGGTCGGCGCGGGAGTGCCGGAGGTACGTACGGTCACCGCGAGCGTCGCCTCGGCGAGCCCGTACGACGGAAGGTAGACGGCGGGGGAGAATCCGGCGGGCGCTGCGAGGCGGGCGAAGCGCTCCAGCACACGGGGGTCGATGGGTTCGGCGCCGACGATGGCGTTGCGCCACGCGGACAGGTCCAGGTCCGCGAGGCGGTCGCCGAGCCGCCGGGCCGCGTAGTCGAACGCGAAGGGCGGGGCCGCGGTGTGCGCGGCGACGGCGAAACACCGCAGCCAGCGGGCCGGATCGCGGATGAACTGTTCGGGTCGCATGAGCCACAGATCGGCCTGGACGCTCACGGGGGTGAGCAGAGCGCCGATGAGACCCATGTCGTGGTGGAGCGGCAGCCAGGAGGCCCCGGCGTCGCCTTCGCGCCAGCCGAGTCCGCCACGGATCAACGCGAGGTTGGCGTGCAGATTCGCCCAGGTGACCCGGACCCCGCGGGGCCGGCTGCTGGAGCCCGATGTGAACTGGAGGAGGGCGAGTTCACCGGGTTCCCGGGGCTGGATCTCGTCGCCGTCGTCCCGCCAGATCCACGGCTCACGGTCCGAGCCCGCGGCGGCCAGCACCCGGGCGGCCAGAGGGGCGAGGCCCTCGGATGTGATGGTGCCGGCGGCCGCGGTCTGCTCCAGGATCCCGGCCGTGTGCTCCACATACTCGGCCTCCGCGGCGAACGCCGGGGGCGGGATGAGACAGACCGTCGCACCCGCGGCCCAGACGCCGAAGAGCGACGACAGACACGGGAAGCCGGTCGGCAGGAGGACGCACACCACATCGCCGGGACGCACCCCCTGCGCGGATAGCGAACCGGCCACCCTGCGTGCGGAGGCGGCGAGTCCGGGGTACGCGTGGAACTCCCAGCCCCCTCGGTCGTCGGCGAGGTGGATACCGCGGCCGTGGATGGCCCGGGCGGTGTGCGGAGGCTCCGTCAGCCAGGAGAGCAGGGCATTACTCACTCTTCGCGCCCTTCGTGGTCCGGGTCGCGGCCCCGCTGCCCGGTCCGGCCGGGCCGTCGGCCTCGGCGGAGGTGGCGGCTTCCGACTGAGCGCCGCTTTCGGCAGGGGTGCCGGTTTCGACGATCGTGCCGCTTTCAGCGAGAGTGCCGCTTCCGGCGGGAGTGCCGCTTCCGGCGGGAGTGCCGCTTTCTGCGGGAGCGTCGTCCAGGAACGTGATCGTCCCCGTGCCGCCGTCCACCCTCAGCCGCATCCCGGTCTCCGTCTCCGTGACCGCGCCCTTGACCTGGACGACCGTCGGAATGCCGAGCTCACGGGCGACGATCGCCACATGCGTCAGCGGGCTGCCCCGCTCGATGATGAGCGCCGAGGCGGACGGCAGCGCGGCCACCCAGCCCGGATCGGTGCGGTAGGTCACCAGGACACCGCCGTCCACGTCCACCGGGGTGTCCGTGACCACGGCACGGGCCTCCACCACACCGGGGCAGGACGGGGTGCCGCGCAACTCCCTGACGCCGGTGCGCGCCGCGCCGCCCTTCACAAAGCCGGCCCGCTCCAGATTGCCCCGCCAGTAGGCGGCCCCGCGCGTGGTGAACCGCGAAGGGGCGGACAGTTGCTCGTCCTCGGCCTTCTGACGCTTGCGCAGTTCCACGAGGGCGCGCAGTTCGGTGTGCGCCGTCGTGCCCTCGTAGGCGCCCCGCAACTCCTCGAGGCGCAGGAAGAAGACGTCGTTCCAGTGGTCGATCGCCCCCATCCGGGCGAGATCGCGGCCCATGGCGCGCAGCATCCGCTTCGCCGAGCCGAACGCGCGGGTGCGGCAGAACCTCAGCCGCTCCCGGTTGTACAGCGAGCTCTGCGCCTTGCGGCGGACCACGTCGTAGAGCAGCCGGCGCGGCCCGCGCAGGTGCTCGTCCAGATAGGCGTCGGCCTTCTCACCGGGGTCGGCGTCCACCTCGGGGAGCGCGGCGCGCACCATGGCGAACAGGCTGGACGGGTCCTCCCGCAGATCGGCCACTTCGAGCTTCAGCTCGTCCAGGCTGCGGTAGCCGTACGCGGCGATGTACTCGTCCACCGACGCGAGGAACGCGGTGTGGCCGCCGTCGCGCAGCGCCTGGTAGGTGTGCGCGGCCGGGGTGTCCTGGAGGAGGCGGCTCAGTTCGGCGTCGTCGCGGACGGTGGCCGCGAGGCGCGCCAGCGCACGGGCGGGTTCGATGGACTCCACGCGGGAGCCGGGGCTGGCGGCGCTCCAGGTGAGCCACTCGGGGGCGTCGGGCAGCCAGCGTCTGTTCAGCAGGGCGAGTGCGCCGATGGACCAGAGGATCGAGGCGTCCAGGGTCTGCATCGGACCCCACTTCTCCAGCAGGTCCTTCTCCAGGGCGCGGAAACGCCGGTAGACGTCCTGGCCCTCCATCGCGTCGTAGTCGACGTTGTCGAACTCCTCGTACGCCTTGTAGAAGTAGTCCATGAAACGCTCGACCGAGCGGTTCATGGTGAGGAAGCGGCGCATGAACGCGGCCGCCGTCCTTGCGCGGGACAGCCGGCCCCGGAGGGAAGAGGAGAAGGTGTACGGATAGATCCGCTCCGCCGTTTCGTCGTCGAGTGGCTCCTCGACGCCGATCGCGACTTCCAGGACTTTCCTGTTGAGTTTGTAGAGTGGCGCGATGCGTACCATCCGGTACCAGTGGAGCAGGTTGTAGTACACCCGGCCGTGGAAATAGCCGAGCATATGGGGAGCCCATTCCGTGATCTCGCGCAGTGCGGCGGGAGGGACCCGGAGCCCTCGGGCATAGTATTCGTAGACCTTGCCGTAGACATTGGCCGCGAAACTATAGGTCAGCGGTGAGACGATTCCGGAGAAGCTCTCGATGATGTTGGCATTGTCCCAGATCCGGAGTTCGCCTTCGCTTGGACCCAACTCATCCATCGGCCGTCGGACGTCATCCGGCAGCGCGGTGATGGGGCGGGCCTGCAAAATCCATAAGGCGTCGTCCGCGAGCGCCCACTCGATGTCCTGCGGAGTGTCGAAGACCGCCGCGACACGTACCCCGGCTTCATGCAGCCGCGCTATGTCCTTCGGGCTCAGCGACAGCTTCTCCCGGTCGGTCCGCTCCACTTCGCCGACCAGATATCCGGAGCCCGCCGGGTCCAGGTGGTAACGCTCCCGCTTCTCGCCGAGCACGGTTTCCTCCACCGCGCCCGTGGCGGCGTCGAGGACGACGGTGTCGGCGTCCACCGCGCCCGATACCAGACCCTCGCCCAGTCCGTATACGGAACTGACCACATGCTGCCGCCGGTCTCCGGTCACCGGGTTGGCGGTGAACATGACGCCGCTGACCTCGGCGTCCACCATGTCCTGTACGACGACGGCGAGACCCTCACCACGCGGCGGCAGCCCGTGGCGCAGCCGGTAGTGCAGCGATCGCTCGGAGAACGCCGACGCCCAGCACTTCTTGACGTGCGCCATCACTTCGGGGAGACCGGACACGTTGAGGAAGGTCGCGAATTGCCCGGCGAAGGAGAGTTCCGAGCCGTCCTCCTCGACGCCGGAGGAACGCACCGCGACCCGGGCGCGGCCCACATGGGCATACGCGGCTTCGACGACCGACGCGGCTTCGTCGCTCAACTCCCCCGACTCGATAATTTCGGCCAACTGCCCGGAGATTCGGCTCACATTGTCCTGGGTGACCTCGGCGAGCAGCTCCTCGATGCGCCCCGCCCCGTCGACCGCGGCGATGAATTCCTGGAATACATCGAGGCCGACGACGGCCCATCGGGGTACGGCGAGCCCGTTCCTGGAGAGCTCATGGAGATTCCGCCCCTTGCCGCCCGCCAGCTTCGCGGCCGCGCCTGGGAGGCTGTCGTCGACTATGGCTCGCATCAGTTTCCTTGACCTCCGGACACCCGGCTGTGAATCACACCCGGCTTGATCATGAGGGTGTTTCACCGTACCCCACGGGTCATGCGATGGCGATCCTTTCCCCTTTTTTTAGGGAATTCCCTCTTGCCACCGTCAGAACGGCTGTTTGGTTGCTATGAGTTCCCCTAGTGATTTCCGCCGAGTTCCTCTGGCGCCGGGCGATTCACTGGGGGTAGTAGTGGGCTGGTAACGCTATGCCCCCTGCCATTGCTCCCGTCCCGTTTCCCGCCCCCACACCCTTTGTTCTCCCCGGCCGGTGGTGAATCCCCGGTGGGCCGGGCATCTGGTGGCCGCTACCCCGTAGCCGCCGGAGAACTGAGAAGACGCTGGACAACTGGAGAAAACCGATGTCCCACCTTCCCCCCGGCTCCCGGCAGCCCGCCCTCCTACAGACCCTGGGCATGCGCGATCCGGTCCGCTACTTCGACTCGTTACGGCAGCGCTACGGTCCGGTGTTCCGGATGAAGCTGATCGGCTTTCCGCCCCAGGTGGTGGTGTCGACCGCGGAACTCGCCGCGGAGATCTACGCCACGGACGGCGACGGCAACCGTGCCGGGGCGCTGCGCGCGGGCTATGTGCCGTGGCTCGGCCAGTATTCGCTGTTCACCAACGACGGCGAGCCGTGGTGGCGGCACCGCAAGCTGCTCAGCCCGGCGCTGCACGGCCGGTCCATCGCGAGCTACCCCGAGCTGATCGCCGAGATCGCCGCGGAGGACATCCGGACGTGGCCGCTCGGCAGGCCGTTCGCGCTCCAGGACCATATGCAGGCCATCACGCTGGAGATCACCCTGCGGCTGGTCTTCGGGATCCGCGACGCGGAGCAACTGACCCGGCTGCGCCCGTTGCTCCTCACCCTGTCCAAGGCCAGTGGCTCCTCGCTGCTGTTCCTGATGCCCGGGCGACTGCGTGCGTGGGCGGAGAAGTCACCGCTGGCGATGCGCCTGCCGTTCCTGCCGACGACCCGCACCATGAAGACCAGCGCTGCGGTGGACGAGATCCTCTACGCCGAGATCGCCAGGCGCAGGGACGAGGAGGACAGCGGGGCCACCGACGTTCTGGGACGGTTGCTCCAGGCGCGGGACGACCAGGGCCGGTCGATGAGCGACCAGGAGATCCGCGACGAGCTGCTCACCCTGCTGGAGGCCGGGCTCGAGACCACGGCCACCGGGCTTTCGTGGGCCTTCGAACGGCTGATGCGCACCCCCGAGGTGCTGAAGCGGCTGCAAGAGGAGTTGGAGCGCGGCGAGGACGAGAGCTACCTCGACGCGGTCGTCAAGGAGGTGCTGCGGCTGCGCTCGGTGATCACCGGCTCGGGGCGCCTCCTGGACAAGCCACTGCGGCTCGGGGCGTACGAGATCCCGGCCGGATGGGTGGCCATCCCCATGTTCGTGCTGATCCACCAGGACGGCGAGGCGTATCCGGACCCCGAGGAGTTCCGGCCGGAGCGGTTCCTCGGCGAGGGCGCCCAGGCGGCGCAGAAGTCCTTCCTGCCGTTCGGCGGCGGCCGCCGCTACTGCGTCGGTGCGCAGCTCGCGATGATGGAGATGAAGGTGATCATCCGCGAGGTGCTGCGGAGGGTGGATCTGACCGCCGCCGACCCCGCGCCCGAGCCCCAGCGGATGTGGCATGTCACCCTCGTCCCCGGCAGGCGGGCCATCGCCGTGGCCCGCGAACAGCCCCTGAAGCGTGGGCCGTCGACCGAGGAAGCGAGGTGCCCGGTGCACCCGGCCCCGCCCGAGTAGGCCATCACGCCTACGGCCGGTCCATAGCCGCGAGTTGATCGCCGAGGGCGCTTCGCCGGTGCCGAGGGTGCTTCGCCGGTACAGCACCTGCCGTCCGTGGCGGGCCCGGGCGACCAGCCCCGTGGCGTGCAGGACGCGCAGGTGCCGGGACACGGCGCTCGGCGTCACCCTCAGGCGGCGGGCGAGCGGCTACACCGCCGGGGTCGTCCTGCTGGTGCCGCTCGGCGACGGTGGGCGTGTGCGCACTCGTCGCCCGCCTCACCGCGCTCGCCCTGGTCCGCCATCTGCTCGCCCTGCGCCGGTCCCGGGCGGACCGGGCCGGGGCCGCACACCGCGACGCGGCCACTACGCCCCCGAGCCCTCCCCTCGCAACGCGGCGAGCAGTTCCTTCGTGCCGAGGATGGCATGGGCGAAGGTGGGGCCGTTCAGCTCGTGTGCGGAGTGCATCATCTCGCGTTTGGCCGCGGCCGTGGCGTCACGGACCAGCGTGACGTGGTAGCCGAGCTCCATGGCGAACCGGCCGGTGGATTCGATGCAGGTGTTGGCCAGCAGCCCGATGAGGATCACATGGCTGATGCCGTGCTGCCTGAGCCGCGTATCCAGATCGGTGTTGGCGAACCCGCTCTGTGCCCAGTGCTCATGGACCACCATCTCCCCGGGCTCCGGCTGGAAGTCGGGATGGAACTCCCCGCCCCAGGTGCCCTTGGCGAAGCTGTGCCGCACCATGATGTTCCGCTGGGTCGGATTGGGGTGATCCCATGACTCGTAGTCGCCCGGCTCCCAGCGGCGGTGCGGGACGAACACCACCCGCACCCCGGACCGCCGGGCGGAGCCGACGATCGCGCGCAGATTGTCCAGCAGGCCGACCTCCTCGGCGACGCTCTCCACGACCGGCCAGACCTTGCCTCCCTCGGAGAGGAAGTCGTTGTACGGATCGACCAGCAGCACCGCCGTTCGCCGGGGCTCGTAGGTCTCGGCCATGTCGTCTCCTCCGCCTGTCCGGACGATCAGCCACCCCCTGAGCAGCCGGCGTCCTGGACCCGTCCGAGTGCCCGGTCGTTGCCATCCGAATCCGCTTACGCCATAGTAGGTAGACCTACCTACCTAGTCCATCGAGGCGCATACGATGAGCGAGACCGGTGTGAGGACGACGGGGCCCGGAAGGCGGCGGCCGGCGCGGGAGCGTCTGCTGGCGGCCGCGGCGCGCCGCTTCTACGCCGACGGTGTGACGGCGACCGGCATCGACACGATCACCGCCGAAGCCGGCGTGGCGAAGATGAGCCTGTACAACAACTTCTCCTCCAAGGCCGATCTCGTCATGGCCTATCTCGACGCCCGGCACGAGGAGTGGCTCGCGCTGTACGCGTCACGGCTGGAGCGGGCCGAGAGCGCCCGCGACGGCGTCCTCGCGGTCTTCGACGCCTACGCCGACCATGCGGCGTTCGCCTACGAGCGCGGCTTTCGCGGCTGCGGCCTGCTCAACGCGGCGGCCGAACTGCCCGCCGGAGACGAGGGGCGGACCGTCGTGCGCCGCCACAAGGAGGAGGTCGAGCGGCTGCTCGCCGGTCACCTCGAGGAGTTGCTGCCCGAGCGCCCCGAGGACGCTCGCACCATGGCGGAGCACCTGTCGTTCCTGCTGGAGGGCGCGATGTCGCGGGCCGGTCTGGAGGGCGACGACAGCCGTCTGCGGCACGCCCGCGCGATGGCGGCAGCCCTGCTGGACACGTTGTGAACACCCCCGGACCCGGCGCCCGTTCGGCGGGCGCCGGATCGCTGTGCGTGCTCGCCGCGTCCGTGCTGTGGGGCACCACAGGCACCGCGGCGACCTTCGCCCCGGCCGTGGGCCCCCTCGCGATCGGCGCCGTCGCCATGGGCCTCGGCGGACTGCTCCAGGCCCTGGTCGCGGCTCCCCGCATCGTCCGGCAGGCCGCTGGGCTGCGGGCGCGGCGCGGCACCGTGCTGCTCGGCTCGATCGCGGTGGCGGCCTACCCCTTGGCGTTCTACAGCTCGATGCGCCTGGCCGGAGTGGCCGTGGGAACGGTGGTGTCGATCGGCATGGCCCCACCGGCCTCAGCCGTGATCGAGCGGGTCATGGACCGGCACCGGCTGACGAGCCGCTGGAAACTCGGCGCCGCCCTGGGCCTGCTGGGCACCCTCATGCTGTGCGCGGCCCAGGCCACCGGCGCCCCCGGCGACCCGGAGCGGGCGTCCATGGGTGCCACGGCACTCGGCGTGGCGCTGGGCCTCGTCGCGGCCACGACCTACGCCCTCTACTCCTGGGCGGCTCACCGGCTGATCACCGGCGGCATCACCTCACGCGCGGCGATGGGCACGGTCTTCGGCCTGGGCGGACTGCTCCTCGTGCCCGTCCTCCTGGCCACCGGCGCCCCGCTCCTGGACTCCGGGTCCGCCATGGCCGTCGGCGCCTATATGGCGCTGGTGCCCATGTTCACCGGCTATGTGCTGTTCGGCTGGGGGCTGGCGCATGTGCCCGCCTCCACGGCGACCACGCTCTCCCTGCTCGAACCGGCCGTCGCGGCCGTCCTCGCCGTACTCGTCATCGGCGAGCGCCTCCCCGCCGCGGGCTGGGGCGGCGTCGCGCTCGTCCTCGCCTGTCTGGCCGTCCTCACCGCACCGGCGACTGTCCCCGGGCGGCGCCGACGGCGCGGAGAAAGCGTGCCGCCGCCGGAGCGCACATCCGCGGAGCACACGGCTGCCCGGCCGGACCCGGAGTGGGCACCGTAGCGGAGTGTCAACTCCCCGCGGCGGAAAACCTCTCCGCGAGGTCGCGGTGCCGGTCCGCGGCCAGCCTCGCATCGGCCGTGCCGACGGTCGATCCGACCATCCGCCCGATACGTTCGATCTCGTCGGCGAAGCGCAGGTGTTCCAGCCGAGCGTGCTCACGGCAGGCGAGGCAGGTGACGTTCTCCGGGCGCGGCGAAGTCATCGCGTACGGCGCCCGCAGCCCGCATCCGGTATCGACGAGGCTCGGCAGATCACCGGCCAGGCCGAAGGTGGACGCCATCATCTCGCGTACGGCGGCGACACCGCGGACCACCTTCGACTCGACGTGGATATGCGGATCGTCCCCGCCCATGCGACCTCCCCGACACGGCGACGCGACCGGCCGGGAGCGCTCGTGGCCGGTCGCGGAGTGCGGGACGAGTCTGCCATGGCGCGCCGGTTCAGGTCGCGGTCGCGGCCGCCGCCGCTCGGCCCGCCGTACGGCCCGAGAACAGGCAGCCGCCGAGGAAGGTGCCCTCCAGGGAGCGGTAGCCGTGCACTCCCCCGCCGCCGAAGCCCGCGACCTCACCGGCCGCGTACAGACCGGCGATCGGGGTGCCGGAGGCGTCCAGGACGCGGCCGGAGAGATCGGTCTGGAGGCCGCCGAGGGTCTTGCGGGTGAGGACGTTGAGGCGTACGGCGATCAGCGGTCCGGCGCCCGGGTCCAGGATCCGGTGCGCGGAGGCGGTGCGGCTGAGGGTGTCCCCGGGGTAGGCGAGCGCGTTGCGGATGCCCATGACCTGGACGTCCTTGGTGTACGGGTTCGCGATCTCGCGGTCGCGGGCCTCGATCTGCCGTTGCAGATCCGCCAGGTCGATCAGGCCGTCGCCGGTCAACTTGTTCATGCCCGCGACGAGTTGGGGCAGGGTGCTCGCGACGACGAAGTCCTCGCCCTTGTCGCGGAACCGCTGGATCGGCTCGGGGGTCTGCCAGATACGGGAGAGCAGCTGCAAGATGTCCTTGTTGGTCAGGTCCGGGTTCTGCTCCGAGCCCGAGAGCGCGAACTCCTTCGCCATGATCTTCTGGGTGGTGACGAACCATGAGTAGTCATAGCCGCTGGCGGTGATCGACCCGAGGGTGTGCAGCGTGTCGTAGCCGGGGATGTCGGGGGTGGCGAAGCGCTTGCCCTTCGCGTCGAACCACATCGACGAGGGTCCCGGCAGAATGCGGATGCCATGGCCCGGCCAGATCGGATCGTAGTTCCTCAGGCCCTCGGTGTAGTGCCACATACGGTCGGGGTTGACGATCCGTCCGCCCGCCTTCTCGGTGATCGCCAGCATCCGGCCGTCCACATACGCCGGAACGCCGGTGACCATGAACTTCGGCGGTTTGCCCAGCCGTTCGGGCCAGTTCCGGCGTACGAGATCGTGGTTGGCGCCGATACCGCCCGAGGTGACGATCACCACGGGGGCGTTGAGCTCGAAGTGGCCCACCACGGTACGCGAGGTGGGCTTGCCGCGGGCGGCGTCACTCGGCTCCAGGATCGAGCCGCTCACCCCGGTGACGTTGCCGCCGGTGACGGCCAGATCATCCACCCGGTGACGGAACTTGAAGGTCACCAGGCCGTCCTTGGCGGCGGCCCGCACCTTCTTCTCGAACGGCTCGACCACGGCCGGACCGGTCCCCCAGGTGACATGGAAGCGCGGCACCGAGTTGCCGTGCCCGTCCGCGAGGCCGCCGCCGCGCTCGGCCCAGCCGACGATCGGGAACCACTGCACACCGAGCCGGTGCAGCCAGGACCGCTTCTCCCCGGCGGCGAAATCCACATACGCCTCGGCCCATTTGTGCGCCCAGTAGTCCTGGCCGCCGGGATCGGTGACGCCGCGGTCGAAACCGGCCGTGCCGAGCCAGTCCTGCCAGGCCAGTTCGGGGGAGTCCTTGATGCCCATCAGCCGCTGTTCCTCGGAGTCGACGAAGAACAGGCCGCCGAAGGACCAGAACGCCTGGCCACCGAGGTTGCTCTCGGGTTCCTGGTCGAGGAGGAGCACCTTGCGTCCCGCGGCCGTCAGTTCCGCCGTGGCCACCAGCCCGGCGAGCCCGCCGCCGACCACGATGGCGTCCGCGTCCGAGGACGCCCCGGAGGCGGCGAAAGCCGGCACCGTGGCCTGGGCGAGCGCGGCGCCGGCGAGCACACCGCCCGCGGCCGTCAGGGCACGGCGGCGGCTGATCCCGGCGGGCGAGGCGCAATCCTCTGTGGGGTTCTCCATGGGCTGCCTTCCGGAAAGGGGGTTCGGAGGGTGCGGGAGATACGAGGGAGTTGCCGCGGCGGTAACGTGTTACCGACGGTAGCCCACGGGATGCGGGGCCGCCAGAGCCCCGCATCCGATGACCAACTCTCTTTTGCCGCAAGGGACTTCGTAACGCCAGCGGCCCTTCCCACCCGCGGATGCGGGCAGTGGCCTGTTCGGGATCCGCTCGCCGATCACAGCGGCGGCACCGCGCCGGATTCACACCGGCTTCCTCGTTCCGCCGTCGCCCATGTCGCCCTTGTCGCCCGGCATCATCACATCCCGGGCACCGCCAATCCGCGCGGCCCCGCTCCGGGGAGGGCCGCGGGGAAGGTCTCGGTCAGCCCCGGCGGGCGGGTGCCCCCGCGAGGATCTCGCCCAGGCCCTGGCGGGTGGCCGCCAGCACCACGCGGTCCTGGGGCCGCAGGACATAGCCGGGGTGCAGGTCCCAGACCAGGGCGGGCTCCTGATGGGTGACACCGTCGTAAGGAGGCGCCGCCCCGAGGTCGCGTTGCCGGTCCCCGGGCTCCGCCGTGTCCAGTGCGATCACCCGCCAGGCGCCCGGTACGAACGCCTCGGCGACGGTACGCCCCTCCAGTTGCGGATGCCCGGCGACATTCAGCGCGGCGAACAGCAGCACCCTGCGCTCGACCGGTATGGCGCCGAGGATCTGGCGTCCCATCATCGCCCCGGCGAACGCCGGCGCCGCCAGACTGGAGACGCTGCGGCTGCGGGTCAGCGCCCGGGGGTGGGCGGCGCGCAGGGTGCGGTAGACGACGGTGGCGAAGTGGTCGTCGTACAGGCGCAGCGCCACCCGCAGCCGGGGTTTGACCGAGCGGGCGTAGAGCGTCGCCTCCAGATTGGTGGTGTCGACGCTGGTCAGGGCGAGCAGGGCGCGTGCCCGCTGGATCTTGGCGGCCTCCAGGACGCCCTCCTGGGTGACATCGCCGAGGACCGTCGGCACCCCCAGCCTGCGGGCCAGCGGGATGCCGCGCGCCCCCGGATCCTCTTCCACGCACACCACGGGAATGTCCATCTCCCGGAGTCTGGCCAGCACCCGGGTGCCGACCTTGCCGAGTCCGAGCAGGACGACATGGCCGGAGAGGCCGCGCGGCGGGCGGCGCAGCGCGGACGCGGTGCGGAAGGTGCCCAGCGCTTCGAGCGCGGCCGCCACCAGGACCGGCAGCAGAAGCAGTCCGGTCAGCCCGGACAGCAGTTGGAGGACCTTGCGCCCGGTCGGCTCGTCGAGCGCCGGATCGTCGATCGCCAGCACGTCCAGCACCGTGAGGTAGGCCGCGCGGAGCAGACCCGCTCCGGTGAGCTGCCAGGCGGCGATGGTGAGGACGAGCACGGCGATGGCCATTCCCGCGACGGACCAGCGAAGCCGACGGGAGAACAGCGAGGCCAGTGGCAGTCTGCGGCTGCCGAGCCGCCGTGGCGGCAGCGGTGGGCCGGTGGCGGATACGGCCTCGAGCACCACCGTGTCACGCCCGGTGGCGGCGGCGACCTCCTCGTCTCCGGGCAGCAGCCTGGGCCCTTCGTCCCCGCTGCTGTCGGAGCCCTCGCTGCCACCGGGGTCGCTGGTGGTGGACGAGAGCAGGGCGAGGGTGCACAGCCCCGGACGGGCGACCTCACGCGAGCCGGGCGGGGTGCGCTCGGCCGCGCGCAGCAGCAGCCCGTCGGCCTGCACCACCTTGCTGGTCCCCGCGATGGCGGTGGCGGCCAGCGCGGGGGCCGCGGTGTCGGCGTCCGACAACACGGTGGTGGTGGCGTCCAGCTCCGCCGGGTCCATACCGGGATCGGCGACCCGCGCCGCCTCGTCGAGGAGCTCCTCCAGGTGCTGGCCCAGCTTGCGGTTGTAGAGCCGGATCACCAGCCGCAGCCGGGGGTTGAGCCGACGGGCACGCAGTGCGGCGTGGATGTTGGCCTCGTCGTCGTCATGGACCAGGGCGAGCGCCGTCGCACGGTCCGCACCCGCCTCGGTCAGCACGTCGTCGTCCAGCGTCGGCGCCTCCATGACCCGCACTCCCCCGTCCGGAGCGGGGTCGTCCGCGGTCTGCCGGGCCGGCGGGACCCGTCCGACGGCCGCGCTGAACCGGCCGAAGAACGCGGACGTCCGGGCGCCCGGCCGCCATCCCACCACCCGCTGCCCTGCGGGGTCCGCCAGGGGAGGGCCGCCGGGGATGACGACCGTCACCCGGGTCCGGTAGACGTAGTGGAGCTCGGCGGCGAGGCGGTGGGCGAGCGCGTCGTCCCCGCAGACGACCATGTGGCCCGTCCCCGAAGGGGACGGCGGTGCGGATGTGGAGGTGGAGAACACGACGGCGAAGCCCCCCGCTGGTCCGTGATGCCGTGGGTCACCGGGCGGGGTGCGGCGGCCGCCCGTATCCCTCGGTCGGCACCTCCGCTCCCGCGGTGATGATCAGACCGTACCTCGTGTGCCGCCGAGGGGAGTTGACCGTCAGGGCCGATGACCGGGCGGCCCGGGTGCTCACTCCCTCGGGGCCCCGCAGCGCGCGCAGTGGGTGAAACCGGCGGTGTCCTGGATCGCGCCGCAGTCGGCGCAGACCCTGTCCAGCCAGCAGGCGGGGTCCCCGCCCTCGGGCTCGGCGGGGGGAGGGTCCGCCGGCTCCCGGTCCGGGTCGCCGGGCCGAGCCGTGCCGCTCATCGTATGCGCCTCCCTATCCGGACCGTACGCGGGCCCTTTACCCGATTCTGCGCCCCGGGAAGCCCCAGGAAGCCCCGGGAAGCGGCGGGCAGCAGCCGGGTGCCACGGCCGGCGCCGCGCCGGTGGTCCGTCGAGCTGCTCCTGTCCTGGACCGCCCGGACGGTCCGGTCCGCACACCCGCTGTGGTGCGCGCCGGGCAGACGCCGTCCGTGCCGGTGAGCTCGCCGCCACCGCCGCCTGCCGTCGGCGGCCCGGCCTCACGACCCGCGGCGCCACCGACCACCCCTCATGCGGACACCCCGTCCAGGACGCCCGTCCAGATCCCGAGCGCCGGAAGGCAGGCACCGGCCGCGAAGACCCAGGCGGCGGCGACGGCACGGGCGTAGGGGGCGCAGTGGCCACCGGTCCATCCGCGGGAGAGGGCCAGCAGCCGGTCGGCCTTCTGCCGTGTCGGGTTCTTCTCCTGCTGCCGGGTGAGGAAGCCGGACAGCCGGTCCGCCGACTCCCTGTCCGTGACCGCCTCGGCGTCCGCGCGCATCTCCATCAGGGTGGGCAGAACGCGGCGGGCGCGGCTGTTGGCGTAGAGGCCGCCGGTCAGGGTGAGGGCGAAGGCGGCCATCGAGGCGAGGGTCTGCGCCGGGCTCTCGATGGGGGTGACGGCGAGGGCCGTCACCCCGTCGAAGCACACGGCGGCCTTCCCCGCCGCCGGAACATGGCGCAGATAGCGCCGCCGCATCGGATCGCCGTGGCGCAGATGCGAGATCTCGTGCCGGAGCAGGACCGCACCGGCCGGGCTTCTGAGCAGGGTGCGCCAGCTGCGCGGGATGGCGACGTGGACGGTGGGCCTGCGGACGTTGAGGGTGAGGGCGTGGTAGAGGAAGGTGCCCGCGACCGCCCAGAGGGCGACGACCAGGACGACCGCGGGCACCAGGAGACGATCGCCGTCGAACGGCGGGGACATCCGGTCCTTCAGGAAGGCGAAGCCCAGTCCGGCGGCGGCGCCGATGGCCCACAGGGACTTGCGGCGCTGGAGTCTCGTGCCCCAGTCCTCCATCCGGCCGAGCCGTCCCGGGGACGGCTGGGGGACGTGGACCACCTTCAGGTCGGCCACCGGGGACCAGGTGGAGACCGCGTCCAGCCGTGCGGTGTCCAGCCCGGCCGAGTGGAAGGCGTCCCGGACGCGCACCCAGCCCTTCGCCGACCAGTCGACCGGGTGCGGGGCCTCGTCGGCCTCACGGCCGCTGAGGGAGTCGGCCCGCCACTCGTGGACGAGGGGCAGCAGGAAGACCACCAGCAGGACGAGGACGGCCAGGAACGCGGTGCCGCCGACCGCGGCCGGTACGGACAGCGGATCGTCCCCGGTGGTCATCACGCTCGCCCCGGTGACGGGCGCCGCGCACAGCGGCCCGATGAGCACGGTCCAGCAGGTCCGCTCGGCCCGGCGCAACCGGCGCAACCGGCGGACCGGGGACGTGGGGGTCATGGGCGGCCGGGTCCGGCGGGGTCCGCGCTGTCATGAGCGCCGTCGTCGCCGCCGTCGGCATCGTCGCCGGGGCCGCCGTCGCTGCCGTCGCCAGGGCTGTCATCCGTACCGTCGTCGGGGCCGGACTCGGAGCGGATGAGCGCTTCGGCCTGGATCCGTACGACGGCCCGTACCGTGTCCGGGTCCACCTCCTGGGGCAGCCTCAGCTCCACCGTCACCCGCCGGGCGAGCCCCGCCGTGCTGTCCCCGTCCTCCCCGGTGTCCGTCCCGTCCTCGGTGGCGTCGCCGCGCAGGCAGCGCCTGAGATAGCCGACGGCGTCCCGCACTCCGCGCTGTACAGCCATGTCGGTGGCCGTCGAGAGCACCTTGAAGGCGATCTGGCCGAGCACGGACAGCCCGAAAGGCCACTCCGCCGTCTCCGACGCGTGCCCCTGCCCCTCCGCCGTCAGCTCCGGTGGCTCGCACGGCGCGGGGGACGGCGTGTGCGGGTCCACTCCACCAGCTGCCGGGCGGTCCAGGTGGTGATGACGCGCTCCGTCGGCACCCCGCATTCCACCGCCCGGGCACATCCGCCTGGCTGCCAGTCGAGCTGGCCGGGCGCGTGGGCGTCGGTGTCGATGGAGAAGAAGGTCCCCGCCCGCACGGCCTCCCGCAGCAGCCGGCGCGGCGGATCCAGCCGCTCCGGACGGCAGTTGATCTCCACGGCGGTACCCGCGGCCGCGCAGGCGCCGAAAACCTCCTCATGGTCGAAGACCGACTCGGGGCGCTTTCCGCCGAGCAGCCGTCCGGTGCAGTGGCCCAGCACATCGACGCGCGGATCGCTGACGGCGGCCACCATCCGGCGGGTCATGGGACGGGCGTCCATCCGCAGCTTGGAGTGGACCGAGGCCACCACCACATCCAGCCGGTCCAGCAGCTCCGGCTCCTGGTCCAGGGAGCCGTCGGGGAGGATGTCGACCTCGATCCCGGTGAGCAGCTGGAACGGGGCGAGTTCCTCGCGCAGCTCGGCCACCACGTCCAGCTGGGCGCGCAGCCGGTCCGCCGTGAGGCCGCGGGCCACCGTGAGCCGCGGGGAATGGTCGGTGAGCACCGCCCACTTGTGTCCCAGCCGCGCCGCCGTACGGGCCATCAGCTCGATCGGGGAGCCGCCGTCGGACCAGTCCGAGTGCATATGGCAGTCCCCGCGCAGCGCGGCGCACAGCTTCGCCGCCTCCTCGTCGGGTTGGTGCCCGTCCTTGGCCGCCTCGGTCTCCAGCCTCGCCAGATACCCGGGCACCTGGTCCTTCAGCGCCTCCTGGACCACCTGCGAGGTCTTCGGGCCCACCCCTTTGAGCGACCGGAGGGTGCCGTTCGAGGCGCGCCGCTCCACCTCCCCGGGGTCCATACCGGCGAGCACCGCCTGAGCGGTGCGGAAGGCACGCACCCGGTAGGTCGGCGCCTGGGCGCGCTCCAGGAGAAACGCGATCCGGTCCAGGGCCTGAAGGGGGTCCATCGGGCGCACCTCGCTGTGTGTGGCGGCCGCGCGCCTCAGGCGCGGCGGTTCGGGCGGCGGCCGGGCGGCTGATGGGGTTCGGGGCGTGCCGTCAGCTCGTCGATGTCGCAGATCTGCGATGTCTTCTCGGAGACGGTGATGGGCCGCCCGTAGTGCCGGATCTCCAAGGGGGCACCCTCGGCCAGGGAGTAGGTGGCACAGCGGGGGGTGATCTCCACGCGCAGCTTGCGGCCCAGCACCTGCACGATGAAGGCGAGCCGGGCCAGCTTCTCGGGCAGCTTGGGCGAGAACTCCAGCCCGCCGTCGCGCTGCCGCATCCCGCCGAACCCGGCGACCAGGGCGATCCAGGTGCCGGCGAGCGAGGCGATGTGCAGACCGTCGCGGGTGTTGTGCTCCAGGTCCTTCAGGTCCATCAGGGCCGCCTCGCCCAAGTAGTCGTAGGCGAGCCGCAGATGGCCGACCTCGGCCGCCATGACGGCCTGGGCGCATGCGGAGAGGGAGGAGTCCCGGACCGTCAGCCGTTCGTAGTAGTCGAAGTTGCGGGCCTTCTGCTCCTCGGTGAAGCACTCGCCGCGCAGATACATCGCCAGCACCAGGTCGGCCTGTTTGACCACCTGTTTGCGGTACATCTCGAAGTACGGGAAGTGGAGCATCAGCGGGTACTGGTCCGGGCGCGTGCCCTGGAAGTCCCACTCCTGGTGGCCGGTGAAGTCCGTGGACTGCTCATGGACGCCCAGGGACTTGTTGTACGGGACCGACATGGACTCGGCGGCGTCCCGCCAGGCGGCGGACTCCTCGTCGTCGACGCCCAGTTCGGAGCTCCTCTCCGGGTGGCGTTCGACGATGTCCGCGGCGGCCCGCAGGTTCGACTGGGCCATGAGGTTGGTGTAGACGTTGTCGTCGGCGATGGCGCTGTACTCGTCGGGGCCGGTCACCCCGTCGATGTGGAAGCGGCCGTGGTGGTCGTGGTGGCCGAGGGAGCGCCACAGCCGGGCGGTCTCCACCAGCAGTTCCACGGCCGTCTCGCGCTCGAAGTAGTCGTCACCGGTGGCGGCGACATAGCGCACCACCGCGTCCGCCACATCGGCGTTGACGTGGAAGGCGGCGGTGCCGGCCGGCCAGTAGGCGGAGCATTCCGAGCCGTCGATGGTGCGCCAGGGGAAGGCGGCGCCGTCGTGGTTCAGCTGCCGGGCCCGGTCCCGGGCGGCGGGCAGGATGGACTGGCGCCAGCGCAGCGCCTCGGCCACGGACTCGGGGAAGGTGTAGGTGAGCAGGGGCAGTACAAAGGTGTCGGTGTCCCAGAAGGAGTGGCCGTCGTAGCCGGAGCCGGTGAGGCCCTTGGCGGGGATGGCCCGTTCCTCGGCGCGGGCACCGGCCTGTACGACGTGGAAGAGGGCGAAGCGCACGGCCTGCTGGATCTCGGCGTCCCCCTCGACCTCGACATCGGCGCGGGACCAGAAGTCCTCCAGCCATTCGCGCTGCTGGTCCACCAGCCCGCGCCAGCCGGTGCTGGCGGCCCCGGCCAGCGCGGCCTCGACCTGGTCGCGTACGGCGGGCAGCGAGCGGGCGCCGGACCAGCCGTAGGCCACCAGCTTCTCCAGCCGCAGGACCTGGCCCGGCTCCAGCACCGAGGTGACGGTCAGCCGGGCGACGTCGTCGGCGCTCTCGCTGGCGTGGCGGGTCGGGGGCGGTCCGGTGATCAGGTGGTCGGCGGCGGCCGCGACCCGCAGCCCGCTGGCGTCGGTGCAGTGGATCAGCCGCAGCCGCTTGTCGTCGGCGGCGTTCTCCTCGGGCTTCAGCGGGGACTCCAGGGCCTCGGCCACCCGGGGGTCGCCGGCGCGCTCGGGAAGCTGCTCGTTGGCGACCAGTTCGGACTGGACGACGACGCGGATCCTGGCGTCGAGCGCCTCCACCTCGTAGGCGATGGCGGCGATGGCCCGCTGGGTGAGGGAGACCAGCCGGGTGGAGCGGACCCGCACACCGATACCGGAGGGGGAGGTCCATTCGCAGGTGCGGTGCAGCAGTCCGCCACGCAGATCGAGCACGCGCTCATGGGAGCGCAGCCGTCCGTAGCGCAGATCGAATGGCTCGTCGTCCACCAGCAGCCGGATGATCTTGCCATTGGTGACGTTGATCATGGTCTGACCGGCCTCGGGGTAGCCGTATCCGGCCTCGGCGTAAGGCAGGGGACGCCGTTCGTACACACCGTTGAGATAGGAGCCGGGGAGCCCGTGGGGCTCCCCCTCGTCGAGATTGGCGCGCCAGCCGACATGCCCGTTGGAGAGTGCGAAGACCGATTCGCTCTGGGGCAGCAGATCGAGCCGGAGATCGGTCTCCCGCAGCGCCCAGGGGTCGACGGCGTACGAGGCATCGATGATCACGAATCGTCCTCCAGCAGCTCGGCGAGATCCTCGACCACGATGTCGGCGCCGTGCGCGCGCAGCGCGTCGGCCTGCCCCACGCGGTCCACGCCGACGACACAGCCGAAGTGCCCGGAGCGCCCGGCCTCCATGCCGGCCAGGGCGTCCTCGAAGACGGCGGCGGCCTCGGGCCCGGTGTCCAGCTCCCGTCCGGCCTCCAGGAAGGTGTCCGGGTGCGGTTTGCCGGGCAGCTTGCGCTCGGCGGCGACCACACCGTCGATCCGCACCTCGAAGAGGTCCTCTATACCGGCGGCGATCAGCACATCGCGGCAGTTGGCACTGGAGGAGACGACCGCGGTCCGCAGCCCCTCGGCGCGTACGGCGGCCACGAAGCGCACCGATCCCGGGTACGCCTCGACTCCCTCCTTGCGGATCTTCTCCAGGACCAGGATGTTCTTACGGTTGCCCAGGCCGTACACGGTGTCCCTGTCGGGCGGGTCGTCCGGCTCGCCGTCGGGGAGGTCGATGCCCCGGGAGGCCAGGAAGGTGCGCACCCCGTCGGCGCGTGGACGGCCGTCCACGTACTCGTCGTAGTCGCGGGCCGAGTCGAAGGGACGGAAGGAGGCGCCGTCGCGCCGCCGCAGGAACTCGTCGAACATCTGCTTCCACGCCGCCGCGTGCACCACCGCGGTCCGGGTCAGCACGCCGTCGAGGTCGAAAAGGCAGGCCCGCACGCCGTCGGGCAGGCAGAGCTTGGTCATGGCCCCCGATTCCCCCGGGAACGCCGGAATATGCGGCCCATGGCGACAGGATCCGGACCTTCCGCCACGCGGCGCGCCAGGACGGCCACGCAGCGCCGGACTGCGGCAACCCGCCCCTGCACGACGGCAACCCGGCCCGGCAGGACGGTCACCCGGCGCCGGACAACGGCAACCTGGCTCGCCACCCCGCGCAGCACCGCGACCGCCCGCGCGGCACCGGGGGCCACCCCGCGCCGCGTGGTGGTCGGTCAGCGCGGGGTGACGGTGTGCCCCTCGTGGCGGGAGCGGTCGGCGGCCTCCAGAACGGCTACGACCTCGCGGGCGAACCGTACATCGCAGGGGTCGGGCGCGCCGCCGTCGCGGGCGCCGCTCAGCAGCCGGTCGACGGCCGTGGCGAAGGCCGCCACCGCGGTGGTCCCCGCCTCGGGGACCACCGCGATCCCGCGCTCGCCGTAGAAGTCGCAGGAGAAGCCCTGGGCGGCGGGCCGGGCGTCGAGGGTGAGGGCGAGCGTGCCGATGGCGCCGGACTGGTGGCGCAGCAGCACATGCGCGGCGCCGCGCGGCCCGTCGAGGGCGGTGACCTCGGCCACCGGGCCGAGGACCGGGAGCAGGACGGAGAGGGAGTGCGGACCGACGTCCCACAGTCCGCCGCGCTCCCGCCGCCAGCGGGATTCGCCGTAGCGGCCGCCGGGCTGGAAGATCGAGGCGAAGGCGGTGGCACGGCCGCCGTCCCAGCCACCGGCCGCCGCGGTCTCCTCGATGAAGGTCTCGACGGGTGCCGCGAAGCGGTTGGTGAAGAACACGACCGAGGCCAGCCCGCGCTCGTCCACGGCGCGCACGATCCGGTCGGCCTCCTCGGTGGTGAACGCGAGCGGCTTGTCCAGGAGCAGATGGCGCCCGGCCAGCGCGGCCCGCTCGGCGAGGCCGCTCTGGATGTCCGGCGGGAGGGCGATGGCGACCGCGTCCACGTCGGCGATCAGCGCGTCGGCGTCCGGGTAGGCGCGGGTGCCCCAGCGGTCCGCCAGCGCCTTCGCCTTCTCCGGATCGCGCCCCCAGATCCCGGCCAGTTCGGCCACGGGGTGGGCGGCGAGCGCCGCCGCGTGGGTCTCGGCCGCCCAGTGTCCGGTGCCCAGCACTCCGAACCGCACTGTCCGTCCCCCTCCGCACGGAGCCCCGGGGGTGTTCCCCGGGCGTCGGCGGCGATCCTACGCCCGTACGGCCCGGCCGCTCAGGCCCGGTGGACGGATCTTCGCGCCCGCGACATCGGCGGCCGAGGCCGCGGGGCCCATGGCGTCCGGCGCGGGGCGCACACAACCCAGCGGGTCCCGGCACCGCGGGCCCGTGAAGATCCGCTGGACGGGGGCGATGGTGGTGTCCTCCTCCCCCGCTTGGCCGCGGGTGGATGCCGGTGGGCCGGGGCGGTGCCAGGGTGAGGCCACGGCCGGCCGCGGTGCGGGTGCCGGCCGATGCCCACCCTCACCGCTGGAGGACCCCGTGGCCCGTGGCTCGTCCCGCCCCCGTGGCTCGTCCCGCCCCCTCTCCCGCGCGTACCGGCGGCGCGCCACGGTCCGGGCCGCGGTGGCCCTGCTGCTGTGCGGGGCCGTGGTGCCGGCCTGCGCCTCCTCCAGCGAGCACAAGCCCGGCGGGGCGGAGTCGGCGGCGGCGCGGGAGAGCGCTCTGAAGGCGTCGGCCGCGGCGAAGAGGAAAGCCGAGAAGAAGGCCGAGCAGGCCCGGCTGCTGCCGGGGATGCCGCCTCCGCTGGACCCGCATGACCTCTACGCGGCCGACCGGCCGGGGATGCTGTCCCGGACGGTGAAGGACTATCCGTCACGGGTGTATGTGCCCAATACGCTCTCGGACACGGTGAGCGTCATCGATCCGAAGAAGTTCAAGGTCATCCGCACTATCCAGGTGGGCCATCAGCCGCAGCACGTGGTGCCCTCGTGGGATCTGAAGACGCTGTGGGTCAACAACGATCTGGGCAACTCCCTCACCCCCATCAACCCCGCCAACGGGCGGGTCGGCCGCCCGGTGTCGGTGCATGACCCGTACAACCTCTACTTCACCCCGGACGGCAAGTACGCCGTGGTGATGGCCTCCAAGGACCGGGAGCTGGTCTTCCGGGACGCCCACAGCATGAAGGTGGTCAAGTCGGTGCCGACGAACTGCTACGGCGTCAACCACACCGACTTCTCGCCCGACGGGCGCTACTTCATCGTCTCGTGCGAGTTCTCCGGTGAGCTGCTGAAGGTGGACACGGCGAGGAAGAAGGTGGTCGCCAAGCAGCGGCTGCCGATCGCCGGGGCCATGCCGCAGGACGTCAAGATCTCGCCCAACGGCAAGACGTGGTACATCGCCGACATGGTGGCGAACGGGCTGTGGGTGCTCAACGGCGACACCTTCGGCAAACCGCGGCTGCTGCCCACCGGCAAGGGCACGCACGGCCTCTACGTCAGCCGCGACTCCCGTTCGATGTACGTCTCCAACCGCGGCGAGGGCACCATCTCGGTGCTGTCCTTCAAGACCGGCAAGGTGACGCGGAAGTGGCGGCTCCCCGGCGGCGGCAGCCCCGACATGGGCGGGGTGTCCGACGACGGCAAGGTGCTGTGGCTCTCGGGCCGGTACAACGCCGAGGTCTACGCGATCGACACCCACAGCGGCCGGCTGCGCGCCCGGATCCCGGTCGGTGGCGGCCCGCACGGGCTCGCGGTCTACCCCCAGCCCGGCCGCTACTCCCTCGGGCACACCGGAATCTTCCGCTGAGGCGATGGCGGCCATGGGCGGCCTTGGGCGCCCATGCACGACGGCTATCTCCATAGCCTGCCTATATAGAGGCATGATATAAAACTAGATGTGGAATACACGCAGCAGTCCGGACCCCGGGAACCCGACACCCCCGCGGCCCGTGAAGAGGTCGCGGAGGCGCTGGAGCAGCTGGCGTTCTTCGCGGTGCGCCATCTGACCAACCGGGACATCAGCTTCACCGCGGCCTCGACCCTCGGCCGGCTCAGCCGGGAGGGCCCGTCCCGGCTGACGGCCCTGGCCTCCGACGAGGGTGTCACCCAGCCCTCGATGACCCAGCTGATCCAGCGGCTTGAGCGGCAGGGTCTGGTGACCCGGGTCGACGATCCGCACGACGGGCGGGTGGTGCTGGTGGCGATCACCGACAGCGGGCGGGAGCTGCTCGCCGAGCGGCGCCGCGGCCGTACGGACCGGCTCGCCGAACTGCTGGCCACCCTCTCCCCCGAGGACGAACAGGCACTCGCCACCGCCGTCCGCGCCGCCACCCCCGCCTTCCAGCGGCTGGTCGAGAACGCGGCACGGGCGCGGAAGGCCCCGGGGACCACCGCTTCCTGAATCAACCGGCACCCTGCCGCGCCACGGCTCGCCATGTCGTCACGGCTCGGGCCCTGAACCACGGAGCATCATTTGTCCGCTCATCCCAGCGCCCCCAACCCCTTCAAGCAGCCGAAGGCCGTATGGGCGGTCGCCTTCGCCTGTGTGATCTCCTTCATGGGCATCGGCCTCGTGGATCCGATCCTGCCCTCCCTCTCCGCCAAACTGCATGCCACGCCGAGCCAGGTGTCGTTGCTGTTCACCAGCTATCTGGTGGTCACCGCGGTCGCCATGCTGCTCACCGGGTTCGTCTCCAGCCGTATCGGCGCCAAGCGCACCCTGGTGGCCGGTCTGGTGCTCATCGTGCTCTTCAGCGCGGCGGCCGGGGCGTCCGGCAGCATCGACGGGATCGTCGGCTTCCGCGCCGGATGGGGCCTGGGCAACGCCCTGTTCATCGCCACCTCGCTCGCCGTGATCGTCGGCTCGGCCAGCGGTGGCTTCGCCGGCGCGATCATCCTCTACGAGACCGCGCTGGGCATCGGCATCGCGATCGGGCCGCTGCTCGGCGGTGAGCTCGGCGCGATCAGCTGGCGCGGGCCGTTCTTCGGTGTGGCGGTCCTGATGGCCATCGCACTGATCGCGACCATCGTGCTGGTCCAGCCCACCCCGACCCCGGCGCGCAAGGCTTCGATCGCCGACCCGATCAAGGCGCTGCGCCACCGCGGACTGCTCACCATGGGGCTGACCGCGCTCTGCTACAACTGGGGCTTCTTCACGGTGCTGGGCTATGCGCCGTTCCCCATGGACCTGGGCACCCATGAGCTGGGCTATGTCTTCACCGGCTGGGGTCTGCTCGTGGCCTTCTTCTCGGTCTTCGGCGCCCCCTGGCTACAGGCGCGGCTGGGCATAGCCCGCTCCCTGTATCTGAATCTGGCGCTGTTCGCGCTCGACATCCTCGTCATCGGCCTCTTCACCGACTCCACGACGACGCTGATCGTGGCGGTGATCGTGGCCGGCGCCTTCATCGGGATCAACAACACCATCACCACCCAGGCGGTGATGACCGTCGCCCCCGTGGAACGGCCCGTGGCCTCCGCCTCCTACGGTTTCGTCCGCTTCATCGGCGGCGGTCTGGCACCGTACGCGGCGGGCAAGATCGCCGAGCACAGCGGGGTGCATCTGCCCTTCTACATCGGGGCCGCGGCGGTCGCGCTGGGCATCGGCGTCCTGGCCACCGGGCATTCGCTGCTCGCCGAGGCCGAGCGCGTCCAGGCGGCGGAGGCGGCCGGTCACACCCCGGCCGAGGAGCGGCGGGAGACGCTGGAGAAGCAGGCGCTGGCCGAGGAGCTCGGCTCGGCCGGGTGACGCGAGGGACGGGCCCCGGGCCGGCACACGCGGCGACGTCGACCGGACCGCCGACGGCCCCGGCGGCCCGTCCGTACACCCCCTCAGGTCACACCCCTCAGATCCGCATGCCCTCAGATCCGTTCAGATCCGCCAGGAGCGGATGTTGCTGGCCGCGTCGAAGACATCGGCCTTGCTGGAGAGGATGTCGCGGACCAGGTCGATCAGCGCCCCGTACGGCGGGTCGATGCCCTCGCCCGAGGCATGCATATAGGCGACCGCGGTCGCGGCGGCGAATCGCGCGTTGCTCGCCGGGAGCGGTTTGAGCAGCGCGATGGTGTGCAGCAGGGCCGCGGCCCGCCACGCGGGGTCGGGGTCGACACCCAGGCGCGGCGGGTCGACGCGGTGGCGGGCGACGGCCGCCACCAGACCCGAGAAGTCCGAGATGGCCGGCTGTTCCGGCATGACCTCCTCATGGCGCTGAAGCAGCCAGGGGACGTCGATATGCAGCAGCGGCACCATGGTCAGGCGGCCTGCCCCGGTCGGCGGTGCTCATCGTCGGGAAACGCGTCCGCGAAGGCGTCGGCATTGTCCGCGAAGAACCGCCGGAAGACCTCGGCACCCTCCTGTAGAGCGCGGTGACGCGCGATGTCGGCCACGGTCGCCTCCCGGACAAGGGCCTTCATCGTCGTACCGCGCTCCTTGGCGATCTGACGGAGGTCCTCCAGTTCTCGATCGCTGAATTCCACGTTGAGTGCTGACATGCGGGACACCCTACTCAGCAGGTACCCCGTCAGCAATCGCCGCAGCTCAGATCATGTTTTTGTAGGTACTTGACAAATCTTTCAAGCCATTACGGACGGCCGCGGCCGGGGACCGGAGCGCCATCGGGCCCCACCCGGACAAATGGGTCGCGCACCTCGCGGTCCGTCAGGTTCCGGTACGCGGCGGGGCGTCGGAAGGCGTCCCCCCACGCCTCCCGGCGCCGGTAGTCGCGCAGTGCGTCGAGGTCGAAGACCGCCGGATAGACCCCCTCGGCCTCGCCCGCCTCGACCACCAGGGTGTCCCGCGACCGCCCGTCGGCGAAGGCGACACCGTCGTGGGCGACGGAGTGGCCCCAGCCGGGACCGGCGTAGTTGGCCATGGCCATACCGGTCATGTTCTCCCCGGCGCGGGAGCGGAACTGGGAGAGCCGGTTGATCTCCAGCTCGCAGGCGTTCGGGGTGAGGACGATCTCCGCCCCGGCGAGCATCAGGGCGCGGGCGCTCTCCGGGAACTCCCGGTCGTAGCAGATCATCGCCCCCGTCATCACCTCGCCCACCGCCGTGTCCAGGGCGCACACCTCGAACCCCTCCCCCGGGGTCAGCCCGGCCTCGGGCAGGTCGAAGGCGCAGGTGTGCACCTTGGCGTAGGTCAGGACCAGACGGCCGTGCCGGTCGATGAGGGAGAGGGTGTTGCGCGGCGGTCCGTCCCAGCGCTCCAGGTAGGTGAGCGCGATGGCCATCTCGAGCTCGGCGGCCAGCTCACGGAAGTGGATGACGAAGGGCGAGTCGCGGGAGATCGGCTCGCCGAGCCAGACGGACTCGGGCCGCGGCGCGCCCGAGGTGCGGGCGCCGTCCCACAGCGACGGATGGCGGTAGACGTCGCCGTCGTCCGAGCCGTCCGGGATGGCGACGCTGTAGCCGTTGCTCCACATCTCCGGGAAGAGCGCGATATCGGCGCCCATGGCCCCGGCCCGGCGGCAGGCCGCCTCGCCGAGGGCGAGGTTCCTGGCCGGATCGGGTCCGGGCCGGGCGAGTTGGAGCAGGGCGACGGTGAGGGTGGTCATGGCGAATTCCTCCTTCGGTACCTGATGACATGCGGGCGGCGCTGCGAAGGAGGTGTCCCGGCGGGCCCCGGGGGCGGGGCGAGCGTCAAAGCATGCCGCCACGCTACTCGTGGGCGGGGTGGCTCGGCGAGGGGCCGTCCCGCCCGGATCCCGGTGGCGGGAAGCGGGTAGAGCTGCCCGTACGGCGTGATCGCCGAAGGGACCGGCCAGGAACACCAAGGGGAATGGGGTATGCGGTGAGGATCGAGTCGGCCGAGGTCGTCGTCACCAGTCCGGGGCGCAATTTCGTCACCCTGCGCATCGCCACCGAGGACGGTGTCACGGGTCTGGGGGACGCCACGCTCAACGGCCGTGAGCTGGCCGTCGCCTCGTATCTGCGGGACCACGTGGTGCCGCTGCTGCTCGACCGGGACGCCTCGCGCATCGAGGACGCCTGGCAGTACCTGTACCGCGGGGCGTACTGGCGGCGCGGGCCGGTGACCATGGCCGCCATCGCGGCCGTCGACACCGCGCTGTGGGACATCAAGGCCAAGGCCGCCGGGATGCCGCTGTACCAGCTGCTGGGCGGGGCGTCGCGCACCGGGGCGCTGGCCTACGGGCACGCCTCCGGCCGGGACGTCCCCGAACTGCTCGACTCCATACGCGCCCATCTGGAGCGGGGCTATCGCGCGATCCGCGTCCAGACCGGCATCCCCGGGCTGGACTCGGTCTACGGGGTGGCCGCCTCCAGCGCGGGCGGCGGGGAGCGCTATGACTACGAACCCGCGCGCCGGGGCTCGGGGCCCCGGGTGCTGCCCGCCGAGGAGAGCTGGGACACCCGGGCTTATCTGCGCCATGTGCCGACGGTGTTCGAGGCCGTACGGGAGGAGTTCGGCCCGGAGCTGCCGCTGCTGCACGACGGTCACCACCGGATGACGCCCATCCAGGCGGCCCGGCTCGGCAAGACGCTGGAACCCTACGACCTGTTCTGGCTGGAGGACGCCACGCCCGGCGAGGACCAGGCCGCGCTGCGGCTCATCCGGCAGCACACCACCACCCCGCTGGCCATCGGCGAGGTCTTCAACCACGTCCACGACTACACCACCCTGCTGAGCGAGCGGCTGATCGACTATGTGCGCTCGGCGGTGACCCACACCGGCGGGATCACGGCCATGCGCAAACTGCTGGATTTCGCCGCGGTCTACGGGATCAAGTCCGGAATCCACGGCCCGACCGACATCTCCCCGGTGGGCATGGCCGCGGCGCTCCACCTCGATCTGGCCATCCACAACTTCGGCATACAGGAGTACATGCCGCACACCGCGGACACGCTGGAGGTCTTCCGCACCTCCTTCCGCTTCGAGGACGGGCTGCTGCACCCCTCCGACACCCCGGGCCTGGGCGTGGAGCTGGACACCGAAGCCGCCGCGGGCTTCCCCTACCAACCCGCCTATCTGCCGGTGAACCGTCTGGTGGACGGCACGGTGCACGACTGGTGAGCGGAGGTACGGTGAGCGTCGTAGTAGGAGAGAAGAGGGAGCATGGAACAGCGTGAGTTCGGTCGGCTCGGCCGGAAGGTCTCGGTCGTGGGCCTGGGAACCTGGCAGCTGGGCGCGGACTGGGGCGAGGTCGACGAGCGGGACGCCCTGACCGTGCTGGAGGCGGCCGTCGAAGCCGGCGTGACGTTCTTCGACACCGCCGATGTGTACGGGGACGGGCGCAGCGAGCAACTCATCGGGCGGTTCCTGCGGGAGCGCCCGGACGCCGGGATCTTCGTGGCCACCAAGATGGGGCGGCGGATGCCGCAGCTGGCGGAGAACTACTCCCTGGACAACTTCCGCGCGTGGACCGACGGCTCGCGGGCCAACCTGGGCGTGGACGTCCTGGATCTGGTGCAGCTGCACTGCCCGCCGTCCTCGGTGCACTCCTCGGAGGCGGTCTTCGACGCGCTGGACACGCTGGTGGCCGAGGAGCGCGTGGCGGCGTACGGGGTGAGCGTCGAGACGTGTGCGGAGGCGCTGGCGGCGATCGCGCGTCCGGGGACGGCGAGTGTGCAGATCATCCTCAACCCGTTCCGGCTCAAGCCGCTGGAGGAGGTCGTACCGGCGGCGCGGGAGGCCGGTGTGGGGATCATCGCGCGGGTGCCGCTGGCGTCCGGTCTGCTGTCCGGGAAGTACACCAAGGACACCGTCTTCGCCGAGAACGACCACCGCACCTTCAACCGGCACGGTGAGATGTTCGACCAGGGCGAGACGTTCTCGGGCGTGGGCTTCGAGGAGGGCGTCGAGGCGGCGGTGGAGTTCGCGGAGCTGGCCCCGCGGGGAGCCACTCCCGCGCAGACGGCGCTGCGGTGGATCGTCCAGCAGCCGGGCGTGACCTCGGTCATCCCGGGGGCGCGTTCGCCCGAGCAGGCTCGGGCGAACGCGGCCGCGGCGGGGCTGCCCCCGCTGCCGGACACCACGCTGGACGCCGTCGGCGATCTGTACGACCGGCGGCTTCGGGCCCAGGTGCACCATCGCTGGTAGCGGTGGCACGAGGGGCTCAGAAACCGGCGTCCGCCGCCCACCGCGCGAGTTCGCGCCGGGCGGCGGCGCGCAGCTCCGCCGAGGGGGCCGCGGTGCCGTCGGCGATCAGCGCGTAGTGCACGGTGCCGGTGCCCTCGCCGGCCGGGGCCGAGAGCACCAGCTGGTGCGCGCCGGTGTCGCCGGGCTCCGCGGCGGTGGCGATGGGGTGGTCGGCGGTGTGGCCGTGCGCGGTATACGCGGGCGGCCCGGTGACGGTGCCCAGATCGGAGACGACGGTGGTCAGGGCGGGGTCGAAGTCGCGGGGCAGACGCAGTTCGGTGGGTGCCCCGGTGCCGCCGCCGGAGCGCCACACCAGCATGCCGTAGCGGCCGGAGCCGGTGAGCTCGGCCACGTTCGGCAGAGTGCCGGGGATGCGGTCCCAGCCGAGCGTGGTGGAGCCGTCGCGTGAGCGGTCCTCGAAGGTGAAGGCGAGGGTGCGGCCCGCGACGGCGCGCGGATAGAGCCGGTCCAGCAGCCGTGCGTCCGGGCGCAGCCCGGCGCCACCGGAGTCGTCGAGGCGGACGGCCGAGAGGTCCTCGCCGTTCCAGGCGTCGCCCTCGGTGAGGGTCTTGCCGGTGTTGCCGTTCATGGCCTCGTGGTGGCGGCCGCTGTAGATGTCCCACTGCCACTGGGTGGAGGAGAGCACGGCGCCGGAGGCGGCCGGGCGGGTCCACCAGGTGGCGCCGGGGAGGCGGGAGTCGAGCGCCTGGTACATGCCCTTGACGACGGTGGGGGCCTTGTCGGAGGTGAAGCCGGTCAGCGGATGGCCGAACTCGCTCATGACGGCGGGCAGGTCAAGGGCGGTGGCGCGGTCGCGCAGGGTGCCGAAGTCGCCCGAGTACTGGCCGTCGCCCGCCTTGCCGGGCATGAAGACGCCGGAGATGGCCTTCTGGTCGTAGTAGTGGGTGTTGAAGACATAGCCGGGCCCTGGCCTTCCCGCGTCGAGGAGTCCGCCCTCCTGGCGCTGGAAGTCCAGATTGGAATTCCAGAACATGTTGGGCTCCACGAAGGCGGGCTTGTCCCGCCAGCCCGCGGCGTCCATACGGGCGCGGAACTTCTCGTAGAAGGGCCACAGCACGCTCTTCTCCCAGGTGCGGCTGTTCTGGCCGGCGTCGTACGCGCCCGCGTAGGGCTCGTTGAGCGGGTCGAAGCCGACGACGCGGGTGAACTGGTCGTCGGTGAGGTGCCGGGAGAGATAGGTCATGGTCTTCTCGGCGGTGGCCAGGAAGGCGTCCTGGACCCGGACGGTGCCCGCGCCGGTGGTCAGGGCGCGGTTGCGCCAGAAGTCGCGGGTGGCGTTCATGACCGCCTGGTTCTGGGTGATGTTCTGGCCCCAGTGGACGCAGATGCCACAGGACTCCCTGGGGTATCCGCCCGCGTCGATCACCCATTTCGGGGCGCCGTCGCCGCTGTACCAGCTGTCCTTGTGGAAGAGGTGGCCGGAGTACAGGTCCTGGTGGAAGTCGGGGAAGACGCGGATCCCGGCGTCGAGGAACGCCTTCATCTGCGCGGTGGCCTTCTCCAGATAGACGGTGTCCACCTGGCCGGGCTCCGGCTCGGCATGGGCCCAGGAGAGCAGGAAGCGCACCGCGTTGGCCCCGGTCAGATGGCGCATGGCGGCCGCGGATTTCCTGGCGTCGTCGGTGGTGGCGAACGGAAGCCCGCCGTTCTCCTCCAGCTTGGTCTCGCCGGACACATTGAAACCGCGCAGCACGACCTCGCGGCCGTGGCCGTCGGCGAACCGAGCGCCGTCCACGGTCACCTGGTCCGCCGCCCGGCCGTCGAACCAGGGCGCCTCGGCCGCGGCCGCCGGAGTGCCCGGGGCCGCGGCCGCCGCCAGCAGAGACACGGCCACCCCGAGCAGCCGGGTGCGGCCCGGTCGGCGGCGGCCGATCCGTATCCCTCGTGTCACATGAGTCGGCATGGACCTACCGTCCAGTAAACCTGAGGGTCCGTCAACTACTCGTCAACTACCCGTGTACGGAGCCCAGTTCAGCCGCGTGGCCGATACGGTCACCCCTGGAATCCATGGCCCAGGGACGCACCGGCCTCCGGCGCCCCGAGGGAGTCGGGCCCGAAGGAGACGACGCCATTGGTGGTCAGGCCGCCCGCCTGGCCGCGCAGCACCCAGGCCGCACCGCTGGTGGAGTGGGCGCCGTCCTCGTCGGGGGCGCCCACGGCCAGGTCGTCCTTGCCGTCGCCGTCGGTGTCGGCGAGCCGGACCGCCGCGCCGAAGTGGTCGCCCGCCTCCGCGACACCGGGGACACCGGCGGTGTCCTGGGTGAACGCCTGGGCTCCGGTGCCGGACAGCCCGCCCCGGCCGCCGTAGAGCTGGACGACGCTGCCCGCCTCGTCCTGGCCGGCCTCCAGGTCCTCGTACGGGATGCCGACGGCGACGTCCGCGTAGCCGTCGCCGTTGACGTCGCCGGCGCTGAGCGAGTAGCCGAACTGGTCGCCGTCCTCGTTGATGCCGGGGACACCCGCGGTGTTCTGGTCGATGGTCGTGGTGCGGGTGGTGCTCGGCCCCGACGCGGTGCCATAGAGGACCTTGAGGGTGCCGTGGTCGTACGGCAGGTTCTCGATGACGTCGCCGGGGACGGTGCGCAGGATCAGATCGCCATGGCCGTCCTTGTCGACGTCGCCGATGGCCACGGAGGCGGCGTCGGTCAGATCGGCCGCCTTCTGCGACAGGCCCTGGGCGTCACCCTTGAAGAACAGGCTGGACTGGGACATCTCCTCGAAGGCGTGGGTGGAGACGAGGTCGTCCTTGCCGTCGCCGGTGACGTCGCCCGTGGTCAGAGAGGTCGGCGCGTCGAACCTGCCGGTGTCGGAGAAGGAGCTGCCCGCGTCCTTGCCGTCACGCGTGAACGGGCCGAGCCGGACGCGCACTCCGGTCTTCTCGTCGTCCGGGCCCTCGCCGGTGGTGACCACATCGGCCAGGTCGGCGTGGCCGTCGCCGTTGAAGTCGCCGCCCGCGATGACGCTGTCGCCCCAGTGGTCGCCGTTGCCCGCGGGCAGCTGGGTGGCGTCGGCGAGGCCGTTCGCCGACCCCCACAGGACCGTGACGGCCGGGGACCTGCCCGTCTGGACGGCCAGATCGGTGTAGCCGTCGCCGTCGAGGTCGCGGGCGACGGTATGGGCCCCGAAGTAGGCCGAGTCGGCGGGATCGCCGGGGACGCCCTCGGTCGCCTGGCTGATGACCTGGCGGTGGGCGGTGTCCGCGCCGGAGGCGGAGCCGTAGACCACGGCGACGTAGCCGGCCTTGGCCTTGCCGCCCACCGTGCCGGTGGGGGCGGAGACGGCGAGGTCGGCGCGTCCGTCCTTGTTGAAGTCGACCTTCGGGGCGGAGGCCGCGGCGGTGCGGGCCTCGGCGGCGCCCGCGGAGGGGGCGCCGAGCACGGCGGGGGTGGTCACGAGTGCGGCCACCGTCGCGCAGCGCAGAACGGTGGTGAGGGAACGGGGGCGCACAAATCCTCCTGCTCGTTGATGAGCGTTTACCTCATGTACACCCAGCAGGACCAGTGACGCCGCCTCAGGGTTGCACCGCCGATTCCAGAGATTTCCTTAGTCCGCCTCGTCCACATAGCGGAGCACGCCCATCATGTGTGTCTCGTCGACCTCTTCGTCCGCGGCCGCCACGCATTCGACCAGCCGCTTGGTGAGGATCTCGGCGTCGATCCCGGTGCCGATCAGCACCAGCTGGGTGGTGCGGGGCGCATCGCGCTCCCAGGGCGACGGCTGGAAGCGGAGATACGAGCCGACCGCGTGCAGCCCGAACCTGTGCTCGGCGCCCGCGCCCGCGAAGTGGAGGAATCCCTTGGCGCGGTAGAGGCCCGCCGGGCGGCTGTCGAGGAACTCCATCAGCCGGCGGGGGTGGAGCGGCTCGGCCGAGGTGAACTCCACGCTCTCGTACGCGGCGTGGAGGTGGTGGCCGTGGTCGTGGCCGTCGGCGCACCCATCGGCGGGGCATCCGTCGGCAGCACATCCGCCGTCGGCGGCCTCGCCGTCGGACGCGTCGTCGGCGTACACATCGGCGAACGACAGCTGCCGGAAGCGTTCCCCGGAGGTCTCGCGGGGCCGGTGGTCGATGAGCAGGGCGGCGTCGACACGTCCGTGTGCGGCGGTCAGCACCGGGACACCTGGGGCGGTCTCCTCGATGGTCTCCAGGAGACGCCGCCGCTCGTCCTCGGCGATACGGTCGGTCTTGTTGAGCACGATCAGGTCCGCCGCGCGGAGGTGACGATCGAGCTCGGGGTGGCGGATGCGGGTGTCGGGAAACTCCGCGGCGTCCACGACCTCCACCAGGCCGCCGTAGACGATCCGTTCATTGGTGCTGGACAGCAGCGCACGGATCATGCTCTGTGGTTCGGCGAGGCCGCTTGCCTCGATCACCACGACATCGATGCGCAGCTCCGGATCGGTGAGCCGCTCGAGCATCTCGTCCATCTCGGAGGCGTCCGCCGCACAGCACAGACAGCCGTTCTCGATCGGGATCATCGAATCGACCTGCCCGGCGACGGCCATGGCGTCGATGTTGATGGATCCGAAGTCATTGACGATGACGCCGATCCGGGTGTCCGAGCTGTCCCGCATCAGATGGTTGAGCATCGTCGTCTTCCCGGAGCCCAGAAAACCCGTGACGAGAATGACCGGAATCCGTTGTGTGGCCAAGGTTGCGTCTCCGTGCGGCGGCTCATGGTGGTCTCGGGGGACCGCTCATGTTATCCGGCCGCGGACCGGGCCGATCACCTTCCGTGGACTCCAGCACTCCCCGGGCCCCGGCTCGCCCCTCATGGGCGAACCGAGGCGGCGGCGATCAGCAGTCCGATCACACCGAGCGCCACCGCTCCCCAGGCCACCGCGGTCACCCAGGGCGCCCCGGCCGTGGC
>NZ_JBEZNG010000044.1:0-70706 GCF_040653035.1 Streptomyces malaysiensis subsp. malaysiensis | reverse complement strand
GGGGGTTCGGGGGCGGAGCCCCCGGAACGGGGTCTGGGGCGCAGCCCCAGCGGGGCCCGGGGCGGAGCCCCGGTTCGGGAAGGGGCGGGGTGGGGAAAAGCACCCCCCGGACGGGCGGCCCCCAGCCCGGGGGCAGACCGTTCCCGCAACAGCCGGATACCCTTGGAGGCCGACCACCGACCCGACATCCGACCGAAGGATTCGCGACCACCGTGTTCGATACCCTCTCCGATCGCCTCGCAGCGACTTTCAAGAACCTCCGGGGCAAGGGCCGCCTCAGCGAGGCGGACATCGACGCCACGGCACGCGAGATCCGTATCGCCCTCCTAGAGGCCGACGTGGCGCTGCCCGTCGTCCGGGCGTTCATCAAGCAGGTCAAGGAGCGGAGCCTCGGCGCGGAGGTCTCCCAGGCGCTCAACCCCGCCCAGCAGGTCATCAAGATCGTCAACGATGAGCTGGTCGGCATCCTGGGCGGCGAGGCGAGGCGCCTCCGCTTCGCCAAGCAGCCGCCGACAGTGATCATGCTCGCGGGTCTCCAGGGCGCCGGTAAGACCACCCTCGCGGGAAAGCTCGGCCGCTGGCTGAAGACCCAGGGCCACGCCCCGCTGCTCGTCGCCTGTGACCTCCAGCGCCCCAACGCCGTCAATCAGCTCTCGGTGGTCGCCGAGCGCGCCGAGGTCGCCGTCTTCGCCCCCGAGCCGGGCAACGGCGTCGGCGACCCGGTGAAGGTGGCACAGGACTCGATCGAGTTCGCCCGGACCAAGCAGCACGACGTCGTGATCGTCGACACCGCGGGCCGCCTCGGCATCGACGAGGAGCTGATGCGGCAGGCGGCCGACATCCGCGACGCGGTCCGCCCGGACGAGGTCCTCTTCGTCGTCGACGCGATGATCGGCCAGGACGCGGTGAACACCGCGGAGGCGTTCCGCGACGGCGTCGGCTTCGACGGCGTGGTGCTCTCCAAGCTGGACGGCGATGCGCGCGGCGGTGCCGCGCTGTCCATCGCGCATGTCACCGGCCGTCAGATCATGTTCGCCTCCAACGGCGAGAAGCTGGACGACTTCGACGCGTTCCACCCGGACCGTATGGCGTCCCGCATCCTCGGCATGGGCGACATGCTCAGCCTGATCGAGAAGGCCGAGCAGACCTTCAGCCAGCAAGAGGCCGAGAAGATGGCGGCCAAGCTGGCGAAGGGCCCCAAGGAGTTCACGCTCGACGACTTCCTGGCGCAGATGGAGCAGGTCCGCAAGATGGGCTCCATCTCCAAGCTGCTCGGCATGCTGCCGGGCATGGGCCAGATGAAGGACCAGCTCAACAATCTGGACGAGCGGGATGTGGACCGCACCGCGGCCATCATCAAGTCGATGACCCCGGCCGAGCGCCAGGACCCCACGATCATCAACGGCTCGCGCCGCGCCCGTATCGCCCGCGGCTCCGGTGTCGAGGTGAGCGCGGTGAAGAACCTGGTGGAGCGGTTCTTCGACGCGCGCAAGATGATGTCGAAGATGGCCCAGGGCGGCATGCCGGGAATGCCCGGGATGCCGGGTATGCCTGGCATGGGTGGCGGCAGCGCCAAGCGCAAGGGCAAGCAGCAGAAGAAGGCCAAGGGGAAGCAGCGTTCGGGCAACCCCATGAAGCGCAAGGCCGAGGAGCAGGCCGCCGCGGCGCGCCGCGAGCAGGGCGGCGCGTTCGGGCTGCCCGGCGCTGAGCAGGGCGGTAAGGACTTCGAACTCCCCGACGAGTTCAAGAAGTTCATGGGCTGAGCCGCCCCGGCGCCCGCTCGAGGCGTCCGTACGAACCAACGGCTCCGGCCCTTCGAGGCGTCCGTACGAGCGAACCGTAAGGCCCCCGCGCACACGGCGGATTCCAGGGGCCTTACGCGGAGGTCCTGTTCAGACGCGGCAGATCAGATAGCGGAAGACATTGGGCATCCACACCGTGCCGTCCGCGCGCCGATGCGGATGGAGCGCCTCGGTGATCTCCTTACGGACCTGGGTCGGATCCGTGACCCGCTCCGCCGCGTCGAACAGCCCCGTCGACAGCAGCCCGCGCACCGCGCTGTCCATGTCGGCGTACCCGAACGGGCAGGCCACCCGGCCCGATCCGTCGGGCCGCAGCCCGGCCCGCGCGGCCAGCTCCTCCAGGTCGTCACGCCCGCACAGCCGCCAGCGCGCGGGCGTGGGCTCCTCCCGGCGCTCGCCGGGGGAGTACATCGGATCGGCGAGCCGGGCGCCCACCCGCAGCACCCCGGAGGTGGCGCAGCGCTCCGGCGGGCCCCATCCGGCGAGCACCACGGCCCCGCCGCGCTCGGTGCGCGCGGCGGCGGCCGCGAGCGTGGACGCCGCCGCGGACACCGCGGCCCCGGAGCCTTCCGCGTCCAGGGCCGACAGCGGCTCGAAGGCGGTCACCACCGTGAAGGCCGCGTTGGCCGCGGCCTCCTGAACGCACGGGCTCTCCGGGCCGCCGGGGCCCAGCCGTGCGGACCGCCCCGGCCTGCCGTGCCCGCCCGGCCCGCCATGCCCGCCCGGCGCGCGCGGGGCCGTCAGCCGCTCGCGCGCGAGGCCCAGACGCGGCTCGTCCGTGTCCACCCCGCAGACCGTGGCGCCGCGCGCGGCCGCCATGAGGAGGGCGAGCCCGGAGCCGCAGCCCAGGCCCAGCAGATGGGTCTCGGCGCCGACGTCCAGCCGTTCGTAGACGGCCTCGTACAGCGGGACCAGCATCCGCTCCTGGATCTCCGCCCAGTCGCGGGTGCGGGCGTGGGCGTCCCTCGTCCATGACGAGGAGGGGCGCGGTCGGTGCCGCCGTACGAGCGTGGATGTCATCGAAAGGGCCCCAATCAGCGAAGAGCAGTGCCGTCGTCAGATTTGGTGTCACATACGCCGTTGTGCGTTATGACGTCCCACCCCCAAATGCCAGGGAACTCCGCATCCGTCCCCGCGTCCAGAGGTTTCACGGCCGTGCTTGCGTGCCCCCTTTGTGCGCCCCCGCACACCTGTGAGTACGCCATGCTCCCGGAACCGCCCCCCGGCCCCCTGGTCTCGGCGGGCCGCTGGACGGCGCCGGGCGGTGGCCGGCAGTGATCGCCTCGCTCTGGCACGATTCACGGTTCGGTACCCCGCCGCCGTACGATCGGCGCCATGGCCAAGGCTCCCGTACTCACCCCGCGGGTGGAGGACTTCCCCCGCTGGTACCAGGATGTGATCAACAAGGCCGAGCTGGCGGACAACGGCCCGGTGCGCGGCACCATGGTCATCCGACCGTACGGGTACGGGCTGTGGGAGCGGATGCAGCAGGACATGGACGCCCGCATCAAGGCGGTCGGCGTCCAGAACGCGTACTTCCCGCTCTTCATCCCGCAGTCGTATCTGGCCCGGGAGGCCGATCACGTCGAGGGGTTCGCGCCGGAGCTGGCGGTCGTCACCCATGGCGGCGGTAAGGAGCTCGAGGAGCCGGTCGTCGTCCGGCCCACCTCCGAGACGATCGTCAACGAGTACTTCTCCAAGTGGGTGCAGAGCTACCGCGATCTGCCGCTGCTGATCAACCAGTGGGCCAATGTGGTGCGTTGGGAGCTGCGGCCGCGGCTGTTCCTGCGGACGACCGAGTTCCTGTGGCAGGAGGGCCACACCGCGCACGCGACGTACGAGGACGCCAGGGACTTCGCCGCCCGGATCCACCGTGAGGTCTACGCCCGGTTCATGGAGGACGTCCTGGCGATGGACCTCGTCCTGGGCCGCAAGACCGCCCGGGAGCGGTTCGCGGGCGCCCTCAACACCCTCACCCTCGAAGGGATGATGGGCGACGGCAAGGCGCTCCAGCTGGGCACCAGCCATGAGCTCGGCCAGAACTTCGCCAGGGCCTTCCACACCAGCTATCTGTCCAAGGACGGCGAGCAGGAGCTGGTCTGGCAGACCTCATGGGGCAGCACGACCCGGATGGTCGGCGCGCTGGTGATGATGCACGGCGACGACAACGGCCTGCGGATCCCGCCGCGGCTGGCCCCGATCCAGGTCGTGGTGCTGGCGATCAAGGGCGATGAGGCGGTGCTCGCCAAGGTCCGCGAGATCGGCGACCTGCTGACCGCGGCGGGCGTGCGGGTCCATGTCGACGACCGTACGGACACCCCCTTCGGCCGGCGCGCGGTCGACTGGGAGCTCAAAGGCGTCCCCATTCGGGTCGAGATCGGCCCGCGCGACCTGGAGGGCGGCACCGCGATGGTGGCCCGGCGGATCCCCGGCGGCAAGGAGCCGGTGCGCGCCGAGCTGCTGCCGGAGCTGCTGCCCAAGGTCCTGGAGGAGGACCAGGCGCTGCTGCTGCGACAGGCCCGTGAGCGCCGTAAGGCGCGCACCACGGACGTGACGACCATGGAGGAGGCCGCCGAGGCCGCGGCGGCGGGCGGCTGGGCCCGTATCCAGTGGGCGGACCTGGGCCCGGAAGGCGAGGCGGCGCTCGCCGAGCGGTCCGTATCCGTCCGGTGTCTGGTCACCGAGGACGGGGCGGTGCCGGACGCCGATGACGCTCCCGGTAACGTCGCGTTCGTCGCGCGGGCTTACTGAACCGGTACGTACCGGCTTGGTGCGCGGTGCGTGGCTCATCCACAGATTTACGCACCCGCCCCTCGTCGTCGTACATCACCGTGAACTGACTGGTACGTGCAAATTATTTGGGATGGCCCGGAATCGGAACACCGGGACGGTCCTGCTCGTTAGCACGACGTGAGCACGACACCACCTGTTCTCGCCGCAGAGCTGGCACAGGCGTGGGCCGATATTCAACGGCACCACCCCGAGCTGCCGGATCTAGCCGCGCCCGAATCGCTGATCGGAGAGTCGTCGTCCGCATGTGGCGCCGAGCTCTCCTTCGAACGGCTGCTGCATGAGGCAGTTCATGGGATCGCCGCTGCCCGCGGTGTCCGTGACACCTCACGTGCCGGCCGCTACCACAACCGCCGGTTCCTGGCGGTCGCCGAGGAGCTGGGGCTTGACCACCCCGATGAGCCGCATCCCAGCAGCGGCTTCTCGCTGGTCACCCTCAGCCCCGAGGCGAGAAAGCGCTACCGGACCACGATCGACCGCCTCCAGCGCGCGCTCAAGGCGCACACCGTGGCGACGACCGCCGAGACCTCCCGTACCTTCCGCGGGCCCGCCGCGCGGCACGGCTCGTCCGGTGGCGGGGTCCGGGTCAAGGCGGTGTGCGACTGCGGGCGCAATGTCCGGGTCGTCCCGTCGGTGCTGGCCCAGGCGCCGATCATGTGCGGAGGATGCGGTAAGCCCTTCCGCATTCCGGAGCCGGTGGCCGCGGTCGGCTGACCTGTCACGGTGTGGCACAATGGTCTGCTGTACTCGACAGTCGACCAGGACCCCTCTCTCCTCCGGCTGACGCGTCCATCGGGCACTCGGGTACCGCAACCCCACGCGGCACGTCGCAGTGCTCAACCACGTCAAGACCAGGAGACACCACTCCCGTGGCAGTCAAGATCAAGCTGAAGCGTCTGGGCAAGATCCGTTCGCCTCACTACCGCATCGTCGTCGCCGACTCCCGCACCCGCCGTGACGGCCGGGCGATCGAGGAGATCGGTCTGTACCACCCGGTGCAGAACCCGTCGCGCATCGAGGTCGACTCGGAGCGTGTGCAGCACTGGCTGAAGGTCGGCGCGCAGCCGACCGAGCCGGTGCTGGCCATCCTGAAGGTCACCGGCGACTGGCAGCAGTTCAAGGGTCTGCCCGCCCCGGCTCCGATGAAGGTCGCCGAGCCGAAGGCCGACAAGCGCGCCCTGTTCGAGGCGGCCGCCAAGGACGCCGGTGATGAGCCGAAGGGTGAGGCGATCACCCCGAAGGCGAAGAAGGCCGACAAGAAGTCGGACGAGGCGGCCGAGTCCGCTGAGTCCACCGCCTCGACCGAGGCCTGAGGATGCTCGAGGAGGCCCTCGAGCACCTGGTGAAGGGCATTGTCGACAACCCCGACGAGGTGCAGGTGGCCTCGCGCAACCTGCGGCGCGGGCGGGTGCTGGAGGTTCGGGTGCACCCCGATGACCTCGGCAAGGTGATCGGCCGCAATGGCCGCACCGCACGCGCCCTGCGCACCGTCGTGGGCGCCATCGGCGGCCGTGGGATCCGCGTCGACCTCGTCGACGTCGATCAGGTCCACTGAGGCGAACAAGAAGAGCACCGGCACGGGCCGGGGAGGGCTTTGGGCCGTCCCCGGCCCGTGTGCGTGAAGGGACATCGCATCGTGCAGTTGGTTGTCGCGCGGATCGGCCGTGCCCATGGCATCAAGGGCGAGGTCACCGTCGAGGTCCGGACGGACGAGCCGGAGCTGCGGCTCGCCCCGGGGGCCGTGCTGGCCACCGAGCCCGCCTCGGCCGGGCCGCTGACCATCGAGACCGGCCGGGTGCACAGCGGCCGGCTGCTGCTGCGCTTCGACGGCGTACGCGACCGCAACGCCGCGGAGGCGCTGCGCAACATCCTGCTGATCGCGGAGGTCGACCCCGAGGAGTTCCCCGAGGATCCCGAGGAGTTCTACGACCATCAGCTGATCGACCTCGATGTGGTCACCGTGGACGGCGCGGAGGTCGGGAGGATCTCCGAGATCTCCCATCTGCCGTACCAGGACCTGCTGATCGTGAAGCGCCCCGGCGGGGACGAGGTGATGATCCCGTTCGTCTCCGAGGTCGTGCCGGAGATCGATCTGGAGGCGCAGCGCGCCGTGATCGACCCGCCGCCGGGCCTGCTCGACGAGGCCGAGGCGGAGATCGCGGGCAACCGTAAGGACGACACCGCGGGCAACCGTTCCGAGGGCAACCGTAAGGACGACATCGACGGCGTTCGCAAGGATGAGACCGATGGCGTTCGCAGGGGCGACACCGGTGGCGTTCGTAAGGAGGAGGCCGCGGGCGGCCGTGAGGGTGGTGAGTCGTCATGAGGCTCGACGTCGTCACGATCTTCCCCGAGTACCTGGAGCCGCTGAACGTCTCGCTGGTCGGCAAGGCGCGCGCCCGAGGCCAACTCGACGTGCGGATCCACGATCTGCGCGCCTGGACGCACGACCGGCACAACACGGTCGACGACACCCCGTACGGCGGCGGCCCCGGCATGGTCATGAAGCCCGAGCCCTGGGGCGAGGCGCTTGACTCGATCATGGAGTCGGGCGAGGCCGAGGGGCTGGTCAAGCCCACGCTGATCGTGCCGACCCCGAGCGGCCGTCCGTTCACCCAGGCCCTCGCCGTGGAGCTCGCCGAGCGCCCCTGGCTGGTCTTCGCGCCCGCCCGCTACGAGGGCATCGACCGCCGGGTGATCGAGGAGTACGGCGAGCGGCTCGAGGTCCACGAGGTCTCGATCGGTGACTATGTGCTGGCCGGCGGCGAGGCCGCGGTGCTGGTGATCACCGAGGCGGTGGCCCGGCTGCTGCCGGGTGTGCTGGGCAACGCCGAGTCGCATCGCGACGACTCCTTCGCCCCCGGCGCGATGGCCGATCTCCTGGAGGGGCCCGTCTACACCAAGCCCCCCGAGTGGCGCGGCCGCCCCATCCCGGAGGTGTTGATCAGCGGCCACCACGGCAGGGTCGCCCGCTGGCGCCGGGACGAGGCGTTCCGCCGCACCAGCGAGAACCGCCCCGATCTGATCGAGCGCTGCGATCCGGCCACGCTCGACAAGCACGACCGCGCGCTCCTCACCGAGCTGGGCTGGGAAGAGCTGCCCGGGACCGGTGGGGCCCGATTTGGGCGGCCGGACCGGGCCGTGGAAGAATAGGCCGCTGCCGTACGTCCGGGTGTGCGCCCCTGCCACAGGGGGACCGACGCCCACCCGATGAGGGCGGCACTCCGAATCATCATCCGATATTCCGCTGATGACCTGTGGCATCGGCGAAGAAAGCAGACGATCATGTCTCACCTGCTCGACACCGTCGACTCCGCGTCGCTGCGCAGCGACATCCCGACCTTCCGCCCCGGCGACACCGTCAACGTCCACGTCCGCGTCATCGAGGGCAACCGCTCCCGTGTCCAGCAGTTCAAGGGCGTTGTCATCCGCCGCCAGGGCTCCGGCGTCCGTGAGACCTTCACCGTCCGCAAGGTGAGCTTCAGCGTCGGCGTCGAGCGCACCTTCCCGGTGCACACCCCGATCGTCGAGAAGATCGAGGTCGTCACCCGCGGTGATGTGCGCCGGGCGAAGCTGTACTACCTGCGCGACCTCCGCGGCAAGGCCGCCAAGATCAAGGAGAAGCGCGACAACTGAGTTCGCGGCTGTATCGCGGCGATTTTGCGCGACTACTGAGCTACCGCCGGATCATCCGGCCGGGCCGGATAGGCTCTGGCCCGATGAACACCGAAGGACAGCTCGCGGAGCGCGACCGCTCCCCGGGCTCCGAGAAGGAGCACGGGGAGCGGTCGCGCTCTTCGCATGCTCCCGCGCGGGCCGGGGAACCCCCGTCCGCCCGGTGGCTGCCGGAATGGCTGACCGGGGGCGGGCGATGGCGGCGGGCGGCGCTGCTCGCGGCGGCCTGTGCCGCGCTCGTGCTGCTGGTGAGCGGCTTTGTGATGCAGCCGTTCCTGATCCCCAGCGGTTCGATGGAGAACACCCTCCGCCCCGGGGACCGGGTTCTTGTGAACAAGCTCGCCTACCGTTTCGGGGACGATCCGCGCCGCGGTGACGTTGTCGTGTTCGACGGAGCCGGTTCCTTCGGCGAGGAGGAGCCGTCCGGGAATCCGGTGACGGGTCTGCTGCGCAAGGCGGCCGCGGCGGTCGGGCTGGCCGAACCGGCCGAGTCCGACTACGTCAAGCGCGTGGTGGGCATTGGTGGTGACCGGGTCACCTGCTGCGACAAGCGGGGGAGGATCGAGGTGAACGGTCAGCCGGTGGACGAGGGCTATCTGCGCCCCGGAGACAGGCCATCGCGGGTGCGCTTCGACACCGTCGTGCCCGAGGGACGGCTGTGGGTGATGGGCGACCACCGTGACGCCTCCCGGGACTCGCGCGACTATCTGGGCGCACCGGGCGGCGGCACCGTCCCCGTCGACAAGGTGATCGGCCGCGCCGAATGGATCGGCTGGCCGTTCGGCCGCTGGTCCGCCGTGCCCCGGACGGACACCTTCGCCGATGTGCCCGCGGCGCCCGGCGGCATACCGTCCGCGGTCTCCGGTGGTGCCCATGGGTAAGCGCGGGCGGCCCCGTACCAGGGCGCGCCAGGCCGGGGGCCCGCCCGCCGGTGTGGACCCCTCGCGTGCGCCGGGCGAGCGCCGGGTCGGCGGGCGTGCGGAGCGGCGCAGGATCCAGCGCCGTATCAAGCGCAGGCGGCGCCGTTCGGCCGTCAAGGAAATACCGATACTGGTGGGCGTGGCGCTGGTGATCGCGCTCGTCCTGAAGACCTTCCTGGTGCAGGCGTTCGTCATTCCGTCCGGTTCGATGGAGCAGACCATCCGGATCGGCGACCGGGTGCTGGTGGACAAGTTCACCCCGTGGTTCGGCTCGAAGCCGGAGCGCGGCGATGTGGTGGTGTTCAAGGACCCCGGGGGCTGGCTGGACGACGAGCGGAAGCCTCCCAAGAACGACCCGCCGGTCATCAAGCAGGGCAAGGAGTTCCTGACCTTCATCGGCCTGCTGCCGTCCTCCGACGAGCAGGACCTGATCAAGCGGGTGGTCGCGGTGGGCGGCGACACGGTGGCGTGCTGTGATACGAACGGTAAGGTCACCGTCAACGGGACGCCGCTGAACGAACCGTATCTGCACCCCGGCAACCCGCCGTCACAGAGGCAGTTCAAGGTGACCGTCCCCCAGGGGCGGATGTTCGTGATGGGCGATCACCGGTCCAATTCGGCGGACTCACGCGTCCATCTCGACGAGCCCTATCAGGGCACGGTGCCGGACAACATGGTGGTCGGCCGCGCCGTGGTGATCGCGTGGCCGTTCGGGCACATGCGGCGGCTCGAGGAGCCGGGCACCTACGCCTCGGTGAAGGACGCGCCGAGCGGGGCAACGCAGGCCGAGGGCTCGGCGCATAGGCTGTCCTCCGTAGATCAGCAAGCGATGGTCCAGCTCCCGATCCCTGCGGAACTCCCGCTCGTTATGGGAGTGGTGATCCTGCGCCGTTCGTGGGGCAGGCGGCAGTCAGGCGTGAGGAGTGGATGTGGGGGATTTGGCGGTCGGCGCACGATCCGGTCACGAAGAGCCCGAGAGGCAGCCCGGGACGAGGGGGGAGCCTCCCACGGACGGAGCGGACGGGGCGGACGAGGCGCCCGAAGCCGGTGCACCCACGGACAAGGCCCCGCCCATGGCGCCGCGCCCGCACGGAGCCGATGGCGGGCAGGAACCCTCCGGCCCTCCGGACGGGCCCGGCGCGACTGATCCGCCCGGGTCCGGCGACGAGGAACCGGCGCGGCCGGGCTCGGGGCGGCCGGACGGCCCCGGGAAGGCCGCCAAGGCCAAGAAGGTGCGCTCCTTCTGGAAGGAGCTGCCGATCCTGGTCATCATCGCGCTGGCCCTGGCGCTGCTGATCAAGACCTTCCTGGTGCAGGCGTTCTCGATCCCCTCCGACTCGATGCAGAACACCCTCCAGCGGGGCGACCGGGTGCTGGTGGACAAGCTCACCCCGTGGTTCGGTTCCGAGCCGGAGCGCGGCGAGGTGGTCGTCTTCCACGACCCGGGCGGCTGGCTCGGCGAGACCCAGACGAAGAGCTCCGGCCCGATCGCCGAGGGCATCCAGAAGGCGCTCAGCTTCATCGGGCTGATGCCGTCGGCGGAGGAGAAGGACCTGATCAAGCGGGTCATCGCGGTCGGCGGGGACACCGTCTCCTGCAAGCGCGGCGGCAAGGTCGTGGTCAACGGCAAACCGCTGGACGAGCCGTACATCTTCCCCGGGAACACTCCCTGTGACGAGAAGCCGTTCGGCCCGATCAAGGTGCCCGAGGGCCGGATCTGGGTGATGGGCGACCACCGCCAGGACTCGCTGGACTCCCGCTACCACCAGAATCTGCACGACGGCACGGTCTCGGTTGACGATGTCGTCGGGCGTGCGATCGTCGTCGCCTGGCCCATCGACCGCTGGTCCACCCTGTCGGTGCCGAGCACCTTCGACCAGCCGGGTCTGAGCGCGGCCGCCGCGGTGGCCCCCTCGGCCGTGGGGCTCGCGGGCGCGGTGCCGATCGTGCTGTGGCGCCGCCGCAGGCTGATCGCCAAGGTCCGGGAGGAGGCCGAGGCCAGGACCGGAGCCGAGGCCCGGTCCGGAGCCTAGGTCCGGTTGGGAGCCCAGGGCCGGACGGAGCGGTTGACCGCCGACTGCTGACGGGGCCCGTACCGCCGGGTAGGGTGCGGTTCCGTGTGTCCCAGGGCACACGGAACCTGATCTTCTACGTCTGTTGCGTACGGCGGGAGCACTGGAATGAGCGGAGCCCAAGGGGTGGGGGGCGGCACGCCGCGGCGTACGCCGGGCAGCGTGCTGTCCGGGCTGGCGGTGGCCGTCGGGTGTGTGCTGTTCCTCGGAGGTTTCGTCTGGGGCGCGGTGCTCTACAAGCCGTACACCGTCCCCACCGACTCCATGGCGCCGACGATCGGCAAGGGCGACCGGGTGCTGGCGCAGCGGGTCGACGGCGGCGAGGTGCGCCGCGGCGATGTGGTGGTCTTCCGCGACAACGTGTGGGGCGACCTGCCCATGGTGAAGCGGGTCATCGGGGTCGGCGGCGACCGGGTCGAGTGCTGTGACAAGCAGGGCCGGCTGCGGGTGAACGGCAAGGTCCTCGATGAACCGTATCTGCGCAAGGGGGAGCAGGCGTCCTCCACCGTCTTCTCCACCACCGTGCCCAAGGACCGGCTGTTCCTGCTGGGCGACCACCGCAGCGACTCCCTCGACTCACGGGTGCATCTCACCGACGAGGCGGGCGGCGCCGTGGAGCGGGGCGCGGTGGACGCCCGGGTGGACGCCACCGCCTGGCCGCTGGGGTCCTGGGGCACGGTGGGGCGGCCCGATGCCTTCAAGGCGCTGCCGGGCGGGACCTCGGAGCCTGGGCCGCTGGGGCCGATACTGATAGCGATCATTGTCGGCGCCGTGCTGATCCTGGGGGGCGCGGCCCACGGGCCGTACGTCCGCCGCAGGGCGGGCGGCGCGCGACAGGGGCAGACGGCGAAGGGGAAGGTGGCCGCGAGTGGCTGACGAGGGGGCCGGCGCGGCCGAGCGGACCGACGGGGACGAGCGGCGGCTGCGGAAGGTCGCACGGGTGGTGCTGCTGGATCCGCAGGACCGGATCCTGCTGCTGCACGGCTTCGAACCGGACGATCCGTCGTCCACGTGGTGGTTCACCCCGGGAGGCGGTCTGGAGGGCGAGGAGAGCCGCGAGGAGGCCGCCCTCAGGGAGCTCGCGGAGGAGACCGGGATCACCGATGTGCGGCTCGGCCCGCTGCTGTGGCGGCGGATCTGCTCCTTCCCGTTCGCCGGGCGGCGCTGGGACCAGGACGAGTGGTACTACCTGTGCCGTACCCGGCAGACCCCGGCACGCCCCGGCGGCGGGCTGACGGAGCTGGAGCGGCGCAGCGTGGCCGGGCTGCGGTGGTGGACGGCGGACGATCTGGCCGCGACCACCGAGCCGGTGTACCCGACACGGCTGGCGGAACTGTTGCGTACGCTGCTCGTCGAGGGACCCCCGAGTGCACCGGTGATCCTGGAGACTGAGCGCGTCTGACGCACAATGGGGGGACGCACGGCTGAAGGGGAACATGCCATGAGCGCCGAGGACCTCGAGAAGTACGAGACCGAGATGGAGCTGAAGCTCTACCGGGAGTACCGCGATGTCGTCGGTCTGTTCAAATATGTGATCGAGACCGAGCGCCGCTTCTATCTCACCAACGACTACGAGATGCAGGTGCACTCGGTCCAGGGTGAGGTCTTTTTCGAGGTGTCGATGGCCGACGCCTGGGTCTGGGACATGTATCGCCCGGCCCGTTTCGTGAAGCAGGTACGGGTTCTCACGTTCAAGGACGTGAATATCGAGGAGCTGAACAAGAGCGACCTCGACCTTCCCGGCGGTTGACTCCCCCTTCCGGGTGACTGAGTTGTCCACAGCCGGGCGGCCGTCCACAGAAATGCTCCAAGATCCCTGAGTGGGGCGCGGGGGCGTCACAGTCGGTGCCGGAGGTGGTGCCGAATGAACGCCCGAGGAGCGCTGGGCCGCTACGGCGAGGATGTGGCGGTCCGCATGCTTGCGGAAGCCGGGATGACCGTCCTGGAGCGCAATTGGCGGTGCCGGGAGGGCGAGGTCGACATCGTCGCCCTCGACGCCGGGGCCCTGGTGATGTGCGAGGTCAAGACGCGCCGCGAGGGTGGCTACGAGCACCCGATGGCGGCCGTCCGGCCGGATAAGACCGAGCGGCTGCGGCGGTTGGCGGAGCGCTGGCTGGAGCGGCACGGCGGCCCGCCGCCGGGCGGGGTCCGCATCGATGTGGTGGCGGTCGTGCTGCCCCGCCGGGGCGCGCCCGTGGTCGAGCATGTGCGAGGGGTGGTCTGATGGGGTTCGCCCGCACCTGCTCGGTGGCGCTGGTCGGGGTCGAGGGCGTCGTGGTGGAGGTCCAGGCCGATCTGGAGCCGGGAGTGGCCGCCTTCACACTCGTCGGACTGCCCGACAAGAGCCTGGTGGAGAGCCGGGACCGGGTTCGCGCGGCCGTGGTCAACTCCGGCGGCGAATGGCCGCAGAGAAAGCTCACCGTCGGCCTCAGCCCGGCCTCTGTTCCCAAGGGCGGCAGCGGCTTCGACCTGGCCGTGGCCTGTGCGGTGCTCGGCGCGGCCGAGCGGGTGGACCCGCGCGAGATCGCCGACCTGATGATGATCGGTGAGCTGGGCCTGGACGGCCGAGTGCGGCCGGTCCGTGGGGTGCTGCCCGCCGTGCTCGCCGCCTCCGAGGCGGGCTACCGCCAGGTCGTGGTCCCCGAGCAGACGGCGGCCGAGGCGGCCCTGGTGCCGGGCGTCTCGGTGCTGGGCGTGCGGAGCCTGCGCCAGCTGATCGCGGTGCTGACGGACGCGCCGGTGCCCGAGGAGGAGGAGCCCCAGGAGCTGGGCCGCCCCGATCCGATGCTCGCGGGGCTCACCGTGCCCGGCGCCGGTATGGGCACCGGCGTCGCCGCGGTGCCCGGGGCGGGGGCGGGGGCGGGGCGGCCCGATCTGGCCGACGTCGCCGGGCAGCGGGCCGCGCGCACCGCGCTCGAGGTCGCGGCCGCGGGCGGGCACCACCTCTTCCTCAGCGGGCCTCCGGGCGCCGGGAAGACCATGCTGGCCGAGCGGCTGCCGGGGCTGCTGCCGCCGCTCACCCAGCAGGAGGCCCTGGAGGTCACCGCGGTCCATTCGGTCGCCGGTGTCCTCCCGCCGGGGCAGCCGCTGGTGCAGACCCCGCCGTACTGCGCCCCGCATCACTCGGCGACCATGGCCGCGCTCGTCGGCGGGGGAAACGGCCTGCCCAGACCCGGCGCGGTCTCGCTGGCCCACCGCGGAGTGCTCTTTTTGGACGAGGCTCCCGAGTTCAGCGGGAAGGCGCTGGACGCCCTGCGGCAGCCCCTGGAGTCGGGGCATGTGGTGGTGGCCCGCTCCGCCGGGATGATGCGGATGCCGGCGCGCTTCCTGCTGATGCTGGCGGCCAACCCCTGTCCTTGTGGGCGCCATGGGCTGCTGGGCGATGTCTGCGAATGCTCGCCCGCCACGGTCCGCCGCTATCAGTCACGGCTGTCAGGACCGCTGCTGGACCGGGTGGACCTGCGGGTCCGTGTCGAGGCGGTGAGCCGGACCGAGCTCACCGGAGGGGGTGCCGGGGCCGAGAGCAGCGAGTCCGTCGCGGCCCGGGTCCAGGAGGCCCGTGAGCGGTCCGCCGCCCGCCTCCTGGACACGCCCTGGCGGCTGAACAGCGAGGTGCCGGGCCATGAGCTGCGCACCCGCTGGCAGCCGGTCCCCGGTGCGCTGCGCGAGGCCGAGCGCGATATGGAGCGCGGGCTGCTCACCGCCCGGGGGCTCGACCGGGTGCTGAGGGTCGCCTGGACCGTCGCCGACCTGGCCGGGCACGACCGGCCCATGGCGCCGGACATCGCCCAGGCGCTGCAACTGCGCACCGGGATCCGCCGCGGGGTGCCCGTCGCGGCGGGGGAGCACTGATGTCCATGCCTTCGGCGGACGGCGACCGTGGCACCGTCCCCGCCCTGTTCTCCGACCTCTGGCAGCGGGACGGCGTCACGGTCGAGGGTCAGGGGCTCTCCGAGGGGCGGGAAGGCGCGGACGAGAGTCAGGGACATCCGAAGGGGCGCGGGACCCCGGACGAGCGGCAGGGGCTCCCAGAGCGGCGGGGCGTCGCGGATGAGGGTCAGGGGCTCCCCGAGGGGTGGGGCGTCGCGGATGAGGGCCAGGGACATCCGGAGGGGCAGGGCGTCGTGGACGACGGTCAGCGGCTCCCCGAGGGGCGGGGCGTTCCGGATGAGGAGCGTCTGGCGCGGGCGGCGCTCACCCGGCTTGTGGAGCCCGGGGACGAGGCGGTGGGGCGCTGGCTGCGCCGCATGGGCCCGGTGGCGCTGTGGCGGGCGCTTACCGGGAAGGGCAAGCCCCCGCCCGGGGCCACCGGGGACCGGCTGGCCGGATGCGCCCTCCGGGCGGCCGGAGTGGACCCGGTCGCCGACCTTGCGCTGATCGCCCGGTGCGGAGGGCGCTTCATCTGCCCCGGGGATCTGGACTGGCCAGGTCAGCTCGACGATCTCGGCGACGCTCGCCCGGTGGGGTTATGGGTGCGCGGCCCGGCCGGGTTGCGAATGTGGGCGCTGCGCTCGGTCGCCGTGGTGGGCGCACGGGCTTGCAGTGATTACGGCGCGCATGTCGCGGCGGCCCTCGGCACCGGACTCGCCGAGCGGGGCTGGGTGGTCGTCTCCGGCGCGGCCCACGGCGTGGACGGCGCGGCTCACCGAGGGGCGCTCGCCGCCGGCGGGGCCACCATCGCGGTGCTCGCCTCCGGTGTGGATGTCCCCTATCCGCGCGGGCATGCCGAGTTGATCGAGCGCATCGCGGAACAGGGCCTGGTGCTGGCCGAGTTGCCGCCCGGAGCCCATCCGACACGCGCCAGGTTCGTGCTCCGCAACCGGGTCATCGCCGCCCTCACCCGCGGCACGGTCGTGGTCGAGGCCCAGTACCGCAGCGGATCACTGGTCACCGCGCGCCGGGCACAACAGCTCGGGCGGTCCACCATGGGGGTGCCGGGGCCGGTGACCAGCGGGCTCTCCGCCGGGGTGCATGAACTGCTGCGCGGCGAGGCCGTCCTGGTCTCCGACGCCGCCGAAGTGGCCGAGCTCGTCGGCGGTATCGGGGACCTCGCCCCGGAGCGGCGGGGGCCGCTGGTCGAGCGGGACCTGCTCGATCCCGTGACGGCGCGGGTGCTGGAAGCGTTGTCGGCACGAGGCGGTAACGCCCTGCAGGATGTGGCCCGGGACTCCGGGACCGGCTGTGACGAGGCCCTGGGCCGGCTCCATGAACTGCTCGCCCTGGGCTTTGTCGAACGACATGGCGATCGATGGGAGTTGGTCCGTCCCGTGCGCCCGAGCGGCGGCGTACGGCGAGGCGATCCCCCAAATCGGGGCAATCGGGTGAAAGGGTTGAGGCGATGACCGTATCCGCACACCGCCGAGCCGACACCCTTCGCATACCGCGACGCCGTAGTCACGCTACGCTCACAAGGTTTCCGGCGGAAGCGTACGTCCTCACCCATGTCATGGCAGAACGGCTCAAGGCGACGAATGCCCCAGCACATCTCCGGGTCTGACAGCGCGGCGCCGCCCGCGGCCCGCGGCGCGGTGCACCCCGCCGCGCCCTCATCGCTCGACGAGCTGTGGCGGTCGTACAAGACCACGGGCGACGGTCGGCTGCGGGAGCAGCTGATCCTGCACTACTCACCGCTGGTGAAATATGTGGCCGGCCGGGTCAGCGTCGGGCTGCCCTCCAACGTCGAGCAGGCGGACTTCGTCTCCTCCGGGGTTTTCGGACTCATCGACGCCATCGAGAAGTTCGACCCCGAGCGCGCCATCAAGTTCGAGACCTACGCCATCACCCGGATCCGCGGGGCGATGATCGACGAGCTGCGCGCGCTGGACTGGATCCCGCGGTCGGTCCGTCAGAAGGCCCGGGCCGTGGAGCGGGCGTATGCCACGCTGGAGGCTCAGCTGCGCCGCACCCCCTCGGAGGCCGAGGTGGCCGCCGAGATGAGCATCAGCCTCGAGGAACTGCACGGCGTTTTCAGCCAGTTGTCGCTGGCCAATGTGGTCGCGCTGGAGGAGCTGCTGCACGTCGGCGGCGAGGGCGGCGACCGGCTCAGCCTCATGGACACCCTCGAGGACACCGCCGCCGACAACCCGGTCGAGGTGGCCGAGGACCGGGAGCTGCGGCGGCTGCTCGCCCGAGCGATCAACACTCTCCCGGAGCGGGAGAAGACCGTGGTCACGCTCTACTACTACGAGGGGCTCACGCTCGCCGAGATCGGCCAGGTGCTCGGCGTCACCGAGAGCCGGGTCAGCCAGATCCACACCAAATCGGTGCTCCAGCTGCGGGCGAAACTCGCCGACGTCGGACGCTGAATCGTCCCTTCGGCATCGCCCTCCGGGTGCCCTTTTCCGTAGAGTGTTCGCGTGCCCAGGATTCGAGCGGCCTCAGTGGCCGAGCACCGGACGATGCAGCGCGCGGCCCTTCTGGAGGCCGCCCGCACCCTGCTGTCCCAGGGCGGTACGGAGGCGCTGACCTTCCCTGCCCTCGCCGAGCACACGGGACTGGCACGGTCCTCCGTCTATGAGTATTTCCGCTCCCGCGCCGCCGTGGTCGAGGAACTGTGCGCCGTCGACTTCCCGGTCTGGGCCGCCGAGGTCGAGGCCGCCATGGAGCGGGCCGACGGGCCGGAGGCGAAGGTCGAGGCGTATGTCCGGCGGCAGCTGGCGCTCGTCGGCGACCGACGGCACCGTGCGGTGGTGGCGATCTCCGCCGGTGAGCTGGACGCGGGCGCGCGGGAGAAGATCCGGGCCGCCCATGGCGGGCTGATCGCCATGGTGGTCGAGGCCCTCGCGGCTCTCGGGCATGAGCAGCCCCGGCTCTCGGCCGTGCTGCTCCAGGGCGTCGTGGACGCGGCGGTCCGGCGTATCGAGCTCGGCGCGGCTGAGGACCCCGAGCGGATCACCGAGGCGGCCGTCGCCATGGCCCTGCGCGGTGTCCAGGGCTGACCCCCGCCGATCCTCTCCACCGCCCGCCCTACCTACCTGCCCGCCTGCCCCACCCGCCCCACTGAGCGTGTGGGTCCCCTGGGGCGCGCGGGGCCTGGCCCGGACGGCTCTGGGTGCGCGGGGCGCCGCGGCGCGAACGGATCTGAATGCGTCCAGGCCGCGGGCGCCGCGGCCTGGACGCATTCGGGCGACCCAGACGGATCCGGGCCCAGAGGGACGCCGCCATGAGCGCAGCAGCCGTCGGCAGACGGGTGTCCCCGGCGGGGGAGGCGAGCGCGGAGACCATGGGCGCGTCGCGCACCCCGAACACCGGAAGCAGCCGGGACGGCCCGCCCCGCAGCATCGACGGCGGCAGCAACGACAGGGGATCGAGGTAGCGGTCGGCGCGCCGCAGCCCCCAGTGCAGACAGCCCGGCGGGCAGTGGAAGGGGCCTGGTGCCACCACGCCGACCACCTGCCCGGCGGCCACCCGCTCCCCCTTGCGCACCGTGGCGCGCACCGGTTCGTAGGTGGTGCGCAGCGGAGGCACGCCGGTCCCGGACAACTCGATCACCAGCACCCCACGGCCCGCGACCGGGCCCACGAAGCTCACCCGTCCCGCGGCCGCCGCCCGGACCCGCTCGCCCGGGCGCGCCGCGAGGTCGACCCCGCGATGCCCCGCCGCCCAGGGCGCCGGAGGCGGCCGCCAGCCCCTCAGCACGGCCGGCCGCACCGCTCCCGGCGCGCCGTCGACCGGCCATGATCGCTCCCCGTCCGGCCTCGACCGCTCCCCTCTCGGCCTCGTCCCCGACCCCGGATCCGGTGCGCGTGCCCCCGGCCCCGGTTCCCGCGCCGCGCCCCGACCCGCCGGGCCTGGACCCGCCGCCGCGGCCCGCGCCGCCGGAAGAGGTACCGCCGGAAGAGTCGCTGTCCGCGCCGTCGACACCGGAAGCGCCGACGACACCCTCGGCATCGAGGACGCCATCAGCACCGACGGCGCCAGAATCACCAGGGCAAGCGCCCACCCCACCACAAGCCTTCGCATGAACTCCACGGTGGCCCGGCGGCCTGAAACGGGTGGATCATGGACGGAATCGGTGGACTACTCACCGGTTGTGGATAACGCCGTCACCCGGCACCGTACCGGTCCCGTACACTTCTTATGGCGATCCGGGTCACCGGATCGACTTCGCACGCCCCGCCACCGGCGCTCCGATCGCGCATCGGTCAGCTCGGTGGCCGCGCCCCTCGGTCCTCGGACGACCTCCCGCAAGGGCCTCCGTCCGTGGCAGGCGCGCCGGGACGTCAGGAGCGGCGGCCGCCCGGCCGCCGTGGAACCGAGCACTTCAAGGAGTACGGCCATGGCCGTCGTCACGATGCGGGAGCTGCTGGAGAGCGGCGTCCACTTCGGGCACCAGACCCGCCGCTGGAACCCGAAGATGAAGCGCTTCATCTTCACCGAGCGCAACGGCATCTACATCATCGACCTGCTCCAGTCGCTGTCGTACATCGACCGCGCCTACGAGTTCGTCAAGGAGACCGTCGCCCACGGCGGCTCCATCATGTTCGTCGGCACGAAGAAGCAGGCGCAGGAGGCCATCGCCGAGCAGGCGACCCGCGTCGGCATGCCGTACGTCAACCAGCGCTGGCTGGGCGGCATGCTCACCAACTTCTCGACCGTCTACAAGCGCCTCCAGCGCCTGAAGGAGCTCGAGCAGATCGACTTCGAGGATGTGGCCGCCTCCGGCCTCACCAAGAAGGAGCTCCTGGTCCTCTCCCGCGAGAAGGCCAAGCTGGAGAAGACCCTCGGCGGTATCCGCGAGATGCAGAAGGTGCCGAGCGCCGTCTGGATCGTGGACACCAAGAAGGAGCACATCGCCGTCGGTGAGGCGCGCAAGCTCCGGATCCCGGTCGTCGCGATCCTCGACACCAACTGTGACCCGGACGAGGTCGACTACAAGATCCCCGGCAACGATGACGCGATCCGTTCCGTCACCCTGCTCACCCGGGTGATCGCCGACGCCGTCGCCGAGGGCCTGATCGCCCGTTCCGGCGTCGCCACCGGTGACGAGAAGGCCGACAAGGCCGCGGGTGAGCCGCTCGCCGAGTGGGAGCGCGACCTGCTCGAGGGCGAGAAGAAGGCCGACGAGGCCGAGGCCAAGCCGGCCGAGGCCGCCGCCGAGAAGCCTGCCGAGGACGCCAAGTCCGCCGAGGCCGTCGCGGACAAGCCCGCCGAGGACGCCAAGCCTGCCGAGGCCCCCGCCGCGGGCACCGAGCAGGGCTGACCACTAAGACGTCACTCAGACGGTGTATGACGGCGGGGGACGGTGCCAGTGGCGCCGCCCCCGTCGTTCACCCGTAGAGCTTTCGACTTTCGAGAAGAGATTCACAGATCATGGCGAACTTCACCGCCGCTGACGTCAAGAAGCTCCGTGAGCTGACCGGCGCCGGCATGATGGACTGCAAGAAGGCGCTGGACGAGGCCGAGGGCAGCGTCGACAAGGCCGTCGAGATCCTGCGCGTCAAGGGCCAGAAGGGCGTGGCCAAGCGTGAGGGCCGCAGCGCCGAGAACGGTGCCGTCGTCTCCCTCATCGCGGACGACAAGTCCTCCGGCGTGCTGGTCGAGCTGAAGTGCGAGACGGACTTCGTTGCCAAGGGCGACAAGTTCGTGGTGCTCGCCGACGCCATCGCCGCCCACGTCGCCAAGACCTCCCCGGCCGATCTGGAGGCTCTGCTCTCCTCCGAGATCGAGGCGGGCAAGACCGTTCAGGCGTTTGTCGACGAGGCCAACGCGACCCTCGGCGAGAAGATCGTCCTGGACCGCTTCGCGCAGTTCTCCGGCGGCTACGTCGCGGCGTACATGCACCGCACCAGCCCGGACCTGCCGCCGCAGGTCGGCGTCCTGGTCGAGCTGGACAAGGAAGACGCCACGGTCGCCAAGGACGTCGCGCAGCACATCGCCGCCTTCGCCCCGAAGTTCCTCACCCGTGACGAGATCCCGGCCGAGACGGTCGAGAACGAGCGCCGGGTCGCCGAGGCCACCGCTCGCGAGGAGGGCAAGCCCGAGGGTGCCCTGCCGAAGATCATCGAGGGTCGCGTCACCGGCTTCTTCAAGGAGAACGTCCTGGTGGACCAGCCGTTCGCCAAGGACAACAAGAAGTCCGTCCAGAAGGTCCTCGACGAGGCCGGTGTCTCGCTCAAGCGCTTCGCCCGTTTCCGCGTCGGCGTCTGAGCCGAGCAGCGAATAACCGGCGACCCCGATAGGGTCGTAGGCAGCCAACCGTCGACCGGTCGGCCGCAGATGTGACGAGGAGGCCATTGCCGCAGAGGTCGTAACAGGACCCGTCCGGCAGTGGCCTTCTTCGTATGTGCACGAGGAGATCTCCAATGAATCACGGCGCGGACGTCAAACAGGCCGCCGATGACAAGAAGGCGCACGGCGCGGCCAAACACGGTCGCTTCCTGCTGAAGCTGTCCGGCGAGGCGTTCGCCGGAGGCGGGGGACTCGGCGTCGACCCCGATGTCGTCCACGCCATCGCCCGCGAGGTCGCCGCCGTGGTCAGGGACGGCGCCGAGATCGCCATCGTCATCGGCGGCGGTAACTTCTTCCGCGGGGCGGAGCTTCAGCAGCGCGGTATGGACCGGGCCCGCTCGGACTACATGGGCATGCTCGGAACCGTCATGAACTGCCTCGCCCTCCAGGACTTCCTGGAGAAGGAGGGCATCGACTCCCGCGTCCAGACCGCCATCACCATGGGCCAGGTCGCGGAGCCGTACATTCCGTTGCGTGCGGTGCGCCATCTCGAGAAGGGGCGTGTGGTCATCTTCGGGGCGGGTATGGGTATGCCGTACTTCTCCACGGACACCACCGCGGCCCAGCGGGCGCTGGAGATCGACGCGCAGGCCCTGCTCATGGGCAAGAACGGCGTGGACGGGGTCTATGACTCCGACCCCGCCCGCAACCCCGACGCGGTCAAGTTCGACGCCCTGGAGTACGGCGAGGTGATCACCCGGGACCTCAAGGTCGCCGACGCCACCGCGATCACCCTCTGCCGGGACAACAAGCTGCCCATCCTCGTCTTCGAGCTCCTGGCCGAAGGAAATATCGCGCGTGCGGTGAAGGGTGAGAAGATCGGCACGCTTGTGAGCGACCAGGGCTCCCGGGCCTGACGGCTCGAACGGGGGATGGACAACGGCCTGCCGGTCGGACACCGTGCAGGAGAAGACGCACGCAGGGGCGAGGCTCTGCTTACTGATAACACCAGGAGCAAGTGGTGATCGAAGAGATCCTCCTCGAGGCCGAGGAGAAGATGGAGAAAGCCGTTGTGGTCGCCAAGGAGGACTTCGCCGCGATCCGCACCGGGCGTGCGCACCCGGCGATGTTCAACAAGATCGTGGCGGACTACTACGGTGCGCTGACGCCGATCAACCAGCTGGCGTCGTTCTCGGTGCCGGAGCCGCGGATGGCCGTGGTCACGCCGTTCGACAAGACCGCGCTCCGCAACATCGAGCAGGCGATCCGGGACTCCGACCTGGGCGTCAACCCGAGCAATGACGGCAACATCATCCGGGTGGTGTTCCCCGAGCTCACGGAGCAGCGCCGTAAGGAGTTCATCAAGGTCGCCAAGGGCAAGGGCGAGGACGCGAAGATCTCGATCCGCAGCGTCCGCCGCAAGGCCAAGGAGTCCATCGACAAGCTGATCAAGGACGGCGAGGTCGGCGAGGACGAGGGGCGCCGCGCGGAGAAGGAGCTCGACGACACCACGGCGAAGTATGTCGCGCAGGTGGATGAGCTGCTCAAGCACAAGGAAGCCGAGTTGCTCGAGGTCTGATGAACGACTCTTCCTGGGGGGCCCCACCGAGCCCCGGACTCCGGGGACCGGGCGGTCAGGGCACCTCCCCCGGCTATGGCTGGGAGGTGCCCACTTCTTCGGCGGGTCCCGCGCACGAGGTGGGTGAGGCGGCGCAGACTCGCCCCATGCCCACCGTGCCTCACGCAGGCGGCGACTCCGGCGAGGCCGCCGACCGTGACCGGGGGGCCGCTCGGCTGAGCGGCCCCCTCTTCCGCGATGAGCGGGAGCCGCAGCCCGGACCCCGGCCGCCCGCCGGGCGCCCGCCGACGCCCCCCGACCCCGCGCCCGACCCGGCCTCCGCCGACGGCGGCGCGCGCGGTGCCGGTGCCGGGCAGGGGAAGAAGAGCGCGGGCCGGAACCTGCGCGCCGCGATAGGGGTGGGCGTCGGCCTCGGCGTGATCATCGTGGCCTCGCTCTTCATCTACAAGCCCGTATTCGTCGGCGTGGTGGCGGTCGCGGTGGTGGTCGGGCTCTGGGAGCTGACCTCGCGCCTCACCGAGCGCAAGGACATCCGGGTCCCGCTGGTCCCGCTCGCCGTCGGCGGCGTCGCCATGGTCGTCGCCGGCTATGTGCGCGGCGCCCAGGGCGCGGTGGTGGCGGTTGCCCTTACGGCGCTCGCGGTGCTGGTCTGGCGGATGACCGAACCGCCCGACAACTACCTCAGGGATGTCACGGCGGGTGTCTTCGCCGCCTTCTACGTGCCGTTTCTGGCCACTTTCGTGGCGCTCATGCTCGACACCGGGGACGGTCCGTGGCGGGTCCTGACCTTCCTGCTGCTGACCGTGGTCAGCGACACGGGTGCGTACGCGGTGGGCTGGCGCTTCGGCAAGCATCCGCTGGCACCGCGCATCAGCCCCGGCAAGACCCGTGAGGGACTGCTGGGCGCGGTGAGCTTCGCGATGGTCGCGGGCGCCCTGTGCATGCAGTACCTCATCGAGGACGGCGTCTGGTGGCAGGGCCTGCTGCTCGGCCTCGCCGCGGCGGTCAGCGCGACCCTGGGCGACCTCGGCGAGTCCATGATCAAACGGGACCTCGGCATCAAGGACATGGGCAAGCTGCTGCCCGGCCATGGCGGCATCATGGACCGGCTCGACTCGCTGCTGCCCACCGCGCCGGTGGTGTGGCTCCTGCTGGTGATCTTCGTGGGCGGCGGCTGACACCCCCGGCCCACGGGCCCCGCGCCACTCCGGGCGCGGGGCCCTTCGTACGTCTGCGACACTGGGAAAACCATGCCTAAGCCCGGAGAACTCACCTTCGTCGCGCCGCGTGGGGCCAAGAAGCCCCCGCGGCATCTCGCCGACCTCACGCCCGCCGAGCGCCGGGAGGCCGTCGCCGCCCTCGGGGAGAAGCCCTTCCGGGCCGGGCAGGTGTCGCGTCACTACTTCGCGCGCTATGTCGACGACCCGGCTCAGTGGAGCGACATCCCGGCCGCCGCGCGCGAGAAGCTGGCCGCCGGGCTGCTGCCGGAGCTGATGAGCGTGGTGCGGCACATCAGCTGTGACGACGACACCACCCGTAAGACCCTGTGGCGGCTCTTCGACGGCACGCTCGTGGAGTCGGTTCTGATGCGGTACCCGGACCGGGTCACCATGTGCATCAGCTCTCAGGCGGGCTGCGGGATGAACTGCCCGTTCTGCGCCACCGGCCAGGCGGGGCTGGACCGCAATCTGTCCACCGCCGAGATCGTGCACCAGATCGTGGACGGGATGCGGGCCCTCCGGGACGGTGAGATCCCCGGTGGGCCGGCCCGGCTGTCCAACATCGTCTTCATGGGCATGGGCGAGCCGCTGGCCAACTACAACCGCGTCGTCGGCGCCATCCGCCGGCTCACCGACCCCGAGCCCGACGGGCTCGGGCTGTCGCAGCGCGGCATCACCGTCTCGACCGTGGGCCTCGTCCCGGCGATGCTGCGGTTCGCCGACGAGGGGTTCAAATGCCGGCTCGCGGTGTCACTCCACGCGCCCGACGACGAGCTGCGCGACACCCTCGTGCCCGTCAACACCCGCTGGAAGGTGCGCGAAGTCCTGGACGCCGCGTGGGAGTACGCGGAGAAGTCCGGCCGCCGGGTCTCCATCGAGTACGCGCTCATCAGGGACATCAACGACCAGGCGTGGCGCGCCGATCTGCTCGGCCGGCTGCTCAAGGGCCGCCGGGTGCATGTGAACCTGATCCCGCTCAACCCGACGCCCGGTTCCAAGTGGACGGCGTCCCGGCCCGAGGACGAGAAGGCGTTCGTGGCGGCCCTGGAGGCCCACGGAGTGCCGGTGACCGTCCGCGACACCCGGGGTCAGGAGATCGACGGGGCCTGCGGGCAACTGGCGGCTTCTGAGCGCTGAGGACCGGCTGATACGGTGCTTGAGCATCGTCGCATCATGCGATCGTCAGCAAAGTGAACATCCGTATAAGTGAACATTCCGACAGGGGAGCGCTCAGAGCGCTGAGAGTGCGGCACGGCCGCAGACCCTCGGACCTGATCCGGGTCATACCGGCGTAGGGAGTCAGCATCATCATGAACAGCCAGCTTCGGCGTGCCATCTCAGCCGCCGTCCTCGGCTCACTGGCCTTGAGCGCGCTCGTCGGCTGCGGCGAGGACACCAAAAGCGGCTCGGACTCCAAGACGGTCACCCTGGTCACGCACGACTCGTTCGCGGCCTCCAAGGCGGTCCTCAAGGAGTTCACCAAGGAGACCGGCTACAAGGTGCGGGTGCAGGCCGGGGGCGACGCCGGAGCCGCCGTCAACCAGGCGATCCTCTCCAAGGGCCACCCCCAGGGGGATGTGTTCTTCGGCGTCGACAACACCCTGCTGTCCCGCACGCTCGACAACGACCTGTTCAGCCCCTACACGGCCAAGGGTCTGGACAAGGTCCCGGCGGCCCTTCAGCTCGACCGGGCCGAGCACCGCGTCACCCCCGTCGACTTCGGCGACATCTGCGTCAATTACGACCGTAAGTACTTCGCCGACAAGAAGCTGTCGCCGCCCCGGACACTGGACGATCTGACCAAGCCCGCCTACAAGAATCTCCTCGTCACCGAGAACGCGGCCACCTCGTCCCCCGGGCTCGGCTTCCTCCTTGCCACGGCCGCGAAGTACGGCGACGACGGCTGGCAGGGTTACTGGAAGAAGCTGCGGGCCAACGGCGTCGAGGTGGTCGACGGCTGGGAGCAGGCGTACTACGACCGCTTCTCCGGCTCGGCAGGGGGCGGCAAGGGCGACCGGCCGCTCGTGGTCTCCTACGCATCGAGCCCGCCCGCCGAGGTGGCCGACGCCAAGACCAAGCTAGCCCAGGCCCCCACCGGGGTGGCGACCGGAACCTGCTTCCGGCAGGTGGAGTTCGCCGGACTGCTGAACGGCGCGGGGAACACCAAGGGCGGCAAGGCGCTGCTGGACTTCCTGCTGAGCAAGCGGTTCCAGGAGGACGTCCCGCTGAACATGTACGTCAACCCGGTGCGCGAGGACGCCAAGCTGCCGGAGCTGTTCACCCGATACGGGGCCAGGATCGCCGACTCGGCCACCCTGGCGCCGCAGAAGATCGCCAAGAACCGTGAGCCGTGGGTCAAGACATGGTCCTCGCTGGTCCTGTAGAGCCCCGCGAGAACCGTAAGGCGGCCGCCGGCCACCGTAAGGCCGGTACGGCCGGTACGGCAGACGGCGGCGGCCGTCGCGCGATCGTGCTCCGGCTCGCCCTGATGGCGGTGCCGCTCGCCTTCTTCGCGGTCTTCTTCGCCTATCCCGTGGTCGCCATCGTCACCCGGGGACTGCGCGTCGGCGGGCGGTGGCGGTTCGGCCGGATCGGCGAGGTGGTGGCCGATCCGGCGACGCTGGACGTCCTGTGGTTCACCTGCTGGCAGGCGGTCGCGTCGACGGCCCTGACGCTTGCGGTCGCGCTGCCCGGCGCCTATGTCTTCGCGCGCTTCGACTTCCCCGGCAAGGGACTGCTGCGGGCCGTGGTGACCGTGCCGTTCGTGCTGCCGACCGTCGTCGCCGGATCGGCCTTCCTGGCGCTGCTCGGCCGGGGCGGGGTGCTGGACGAGCTGTGGGGGATGCGGTTCGACACCTCCGTCTGGGCGATCCTCCTGGCCCATGTCTTCTTCAACTACGCGGTGGTCGTAAGGACCGTCGGAGGACTGTGGGCCCAGCTCGACCCGCGCCAGGAGGAGGCCGCGCGAGTGCTCGGCGCGAGCCGCCTGTCGGCCTGGCGCCGGGTGACGCTGCCCGCGCTGGCCCCCGCCGTGGCCGCCGCCGCGCTGATGGTGTTTCTGTTCACCTTCACTTCCTTCGGCGTGATCCAGATCCTCGGCGGCCCCCGCTACGCCACGCTGGAGGTGGCGATCTACCGGGAGACCGCGCAGCTGCTCGACCTGCCTACGGCCGCGGTGCTCACGCTCGTTCAGTTCGCCGCGGTCGCGGCCGTACTGGCCCTGCACGCGTGGACCGTAAGGCGCCGGGAGAGCGCCCTGCGGCTCGTCGACCCCGGCCGCACGGCGCGCCGCCCTAAGGGCCCCGCCCAGTGGGCGCTGCTGTGGGGCGTGCTGGCGGTGGTCGCGCTGCTGATCGTGACACCGCTCGCGGTGCTGGTGGAGCGCTCGCTGAACGGACCGGACGGCTATGGATTCACCTACTACGAGGCGCTGCGGTCGGCCGCCGACAGTGGAGGCACCTTCTTCGTGGCCCCCTTGGAGGCCGTCGGGAACTCCCTTTGGTACGCGGCGGTCGCCACCGTCTTCGCCCTCGTCGTGGGCGGTCTCGCCGCCGCCGCGCTCACCCGCAGGGCGGGCAGGCTGGTACGGGGTTTCGACGCGCTGCTGATGCTGCCGCTGGGCACCTCGGCTGTCACCGTGGGATTCGGGTTCCTGATCGCCTTGGACGAGCCTCCGCTGGATCTGCGTGCCTCCTGGGTTCTGGTGCCGCTCGCCCAGGCCCTGGTGGGCGTGCCCTTCGTCGTACGGACCATGCTGCCGGTGCTGCGGGCGGTGGACCACCGGCTCCGGGAGGCGGCGGCCGTGCTCGGGGCGTCCCCATGGCGGGTCTGGCGGGAGGTGGACCTGCCGCTGGTCGGACGGGCCGTGGCGGTCGCGGCGGGCTTCGCGTTCGCCGTCTCCCTGGGCGAGTTCGGGGCGACCGTCTTCATCGCGCGCCCCGACCATCCGACCCTCCCGGTGGCCATCGCCCGGTTCCTGGGCCGGGCCGGACAGCTCACCTACGGGCAGGCGATGGCCCTGAGCACCATCCTGATGTTGGTCTGCGCCGGATCGCTGCTGGCGCTCGAGCGCATCCGCACCGACCGTTCCGGAGAGTTCTGAATGACGCTGCTGCGACTGGACGAGGTGACCGTAAGGTTCGGTCGGCGCGACGCGCTGGACGCCGTGGAGCTGGCGGTCGCCGAACACGAGACGGTCTGTGTGCTGGGCCCGAGCGGAAGCGGCAAGTCCACCATGCTGCGCGTGGTGGCCGGGCTTCAGCGCGCCGACACCGGCCGGGTGTGGCTCGCCGGACGCGACCAGAGCGGGGTGCCCACACACCGGCGCGGTGTGGGGCTGATGTTCCAGGACCACCAGCTGTTCCCGCAGCGGGACGTGGGCGGCAATGTCGCCTTCGGGCTGCGGATGCGCAAGGTGGGGCGCGCGGAGGTGGATCGCCGGGTCGCCGAACTGCTGGAGCTGGTGGGGCTGCCGGGCGCCCAGCGCCGCCCCGTCGACTCGCTCTCCGGCGGTGAGCAGCAGCGGGTGGCGCTCGCCCGCGCGCTGGCCCCGCGGCCCAAGCTGCTGATGCTGGACGAGCCGCTGGGCCAGCTCGACCGCGGGCTGCGGGAGCGGCTGGTGGTGGAGCTCCGCGAGCTCTTCGAACAGCTGGGGACCACTGTGCTCGCGGTCACCCACGACCAGGGCGAGGCGTTCGCGCTCGCGGACCGGGTGGTGGTGATGGAGAACGGCCGGATCGCCCAGACCGGCACCCCGCTGGAGGTGTGGCAGCGGCCCGCCACCGAGTTCGTCGCCCGCTTCCTCGGCTTCGACAATGTGGTCGAGGCGATCGTCCACGGTGAGGTCGCCGACACCTGCTGGGGCGAGCTCCCCGTGCCGCCCGGCTCCCGGCCGGGCCCCCGAAGGCTGTTGGTCCGCCCGGCCGGGGTACGGCTGACCGACCCCGAGAAGGGGCTGGAATGCACCGTGGCGGCGCGCACCTTCCGTGGCGACCATGTGGCGCTCATCCTGCGGCTGTCGGACCCGGCCGCACCGCATCTGGAGGCGTCCTGTGCCCTGCGGGACGCCCCGGAGGCGGGCGCCCGGGTCGGGGCGGTCTTCGACCCGGCCGACGTGGTGCTGCTGGACCCCGAGCCCTGAGGCGGGGGTTCGGGGTCGTGAGGCCGGGTTCCCGGCCGGGGCTGTGGCGATGGGTGCGCAGGGTCTCCGGCACCCCGATCCCTGATGTCAGAGCCTTTGCCGCCACGCGTCAACGCCCTTTGACATCGGCTCAGCCCAGCAGCGACACCAGGGCCTCGGGCGCCTCGTCCACCGAGTCCACCAGAGCGATACGGGCCTTCATGGACCGTCCCTCCGCGAGCGCTTCGAGCAGCGGCCAGGTCGGCAGCCGCCGCGTCCAGTGGTCCCGGTCCACCAGCACCATCGGAGTCGGCTCACCGCGCGACTCGTAGTAGTTCGGCGTCGCGTTGTCGAAGATCTCCTGGACGGTCCCGGCGGCGCCCGGCAGGAAGACCACGCCCGCGGTCGAGCGTGCCAGCAGCCCGTCCTCGCGGGTGGCGTTGGCGAAGTACTTGGCGATGTGGGAGGCGAACGCGCTCGGCGGCTCGTGTCCGTAGAACCAGGTGGGGATGCCGACCGACGCCCCGCCGTCCGGCCAGCGCTCGCGCACGGTGAAGGCCGCCTCGGCCCACGCCCCGATGGACGGCCGGAAGGAGGGCGTCCTGCCGAGCAGTTCGAGCGCCTCGTCCAGCATGGCGTCCTCGTGCGGGGCCGCGTAGGCGCCCAGGTTCGCGGCCTCCATCGCGCCCGGTCCGCCGCCCGTCGCGACCGTCAGACCGGTCCGCGCCAGAGCCCGCCCGAGGCGTGCGGCGCCCGCGTACCCGTCGGAGCCGCGCTCCAGCGCGTGACCGCCCATGACGCCCACCACCCGCGTCCCGACGAGGAATTCGTCGAGCGCGTCGGAGACCGCGTCATCGTGGATGGAGCGCAGCATCGAGGCGAAGATGTCGCCGTCCGTCTTGGTCCGCTGGAACCAGGCATAGGCGAGGGCGTCCGGCGTCCGCGCGTAACCGTGTTCGCTGAGGCCCTCGAAGAGCTCCATGGGTGAGTAGAGGGTGCCGCGGTACGGATCGAACGGCAGATCCGGCACCGGCGGGAACACCAGTGCGCCCCCGGCCCGTACCTTCGCCGCCGCCTCGGACTCCATCGGGCAGCCGAGGAAGACCGCTTCGCTGGTGTCGGTGAAGAGGAGCTGGGCCGTACGGCTTGTCAGGTCCACGGACTGGACCCGGAACCCGGCCAGGGTGCCGCGGGCGACGACCTGGTCGAACTCCTCGATGGACTCTATTTCCCGGTCTGGTTCACGCACGCCGACATGCTAATCACACCGGTGATAGGGGTCTGTGGATTGTGGCAATCATGACCGGGCCGGGTGGTCGCACAATCCAGGCATGCACACCAACACCCGAGAATTTCAGCGGTGGAACGGCATCGCCGTGAGATGCGCCACCATCCACACCAGCGGCACCAGGAGCGCCAGCAGGGCCGTCGCGCGCAGCGCCGCCGCCCCGCGGAGCAGCCGGGCCGGGGCGCCGAGACGGAGCAGGGCGGCCGTCGTGCGCTCGCGCGCGCTCCTCGCCTCCACCGCCGCCGTCAGAGTCGTGGCCCCGGCGCACAGCGTGACCAGAGCCGCGCCCAGACCGGTAAGCGGGCCGAAGGCATGGGAGCCGGACGGCCCGGAGGCCCTTCCGTACAGCTCCATGACGGTGTACGCGGCGGAGGCCAGGGCGCACAGCGCGCCGACCGGGCGTCCGATCAGCCCGGCCTCCTGCTGGAGCACGCGCCCGGCCAGCAGCCGCAGTACCCCCGGCCGTCCGGCGGCCAGCAGTCTGCCGCACAGATGGGTGAGACCGGGCCCGGCGAGCACCAGCCCGAGCGCCGCCAGCGCCCAGCCGCCCACCACACCGGGCGGGTTGCCGCCGAGCCGGCCCGGCACGGCGAGCAGGGCGTCGGGGCGCGGGGGCGAGTCGCCGCTCGCGTACGCCTGGAGGGCGAGTCCGGCCGCGGTCAGGGCGATGCCCCAGGGAAGGGCGGAGGTGGCCTGGTGGGGCCGGGGCGCGACCGGCCCTGTCACAACGGTGGGCGGGGACGGGATCGACGGACGGCGGGCGCCCCGTGGTCCGCGGACCGGCTGGTGCCCCGCCCGCGGCCGCCGGGGCCACAGCGCGGCCGCACACGCCGCGCCCACCAGCACGGGGACGACGGCGAGCAGTGTGACCGTACCCGCCAGCGGCAGCGGCCAGCCGCCGCCGAGCTGTCGGCCGGCCGTCCCGTTCCCGGCCCAGTCCAGCCAGGAGCCACCGAGGTCGCCGCGCAGATGCAGAAAGGTCAGCAGTGCCAGCACACCGCCGAGCGCACAGGCGGCCGCCATCGAGGCGGCAGAGAGCAGGGCCGCACGGGCCGGGCCGAGTCCGGCCGCGGCGAAACCGGCGCCGGGCCCGGTGCTGGGGTCGGCGCGGCACACGGCGAGGGCCAGTTGGACGGTCGCCGCCAGCGGTACGAGGCACCACAGCAGCCGCCCCACCGCGCCCTGCGAGTCGGCCGGATGGCCGGAGGCGAACCCAAGGGCGCTCAGCAGCAGAAAGCTCGCGCCCGCCGCCGCGACGGTGACCAGCGACCGCCGCAGCAGCACCGAAGGGCGGGCGCCGCGGGCTAGGCGGAGGCTGAGCACGCGGCCCTGCCTTCCGCCTCGGAGGGGTCAGGGCCCACCCGGCGCCCGTCGAGCAGGGCGACGGTGCGATCGGCGAGGGTGGCCACCTCCCGGTCGTGCGTCGCGAGGACGACGGTGATGCTGTGGGAGCGGGCCGCCGAGGTGAGGGTGCGCAGCACCTGGGCGCGGTCGGCCTGGTGCAGCGGTGCGGTGGGCTCGTCGGCGAAGAGCACACTGGGCCCGGCGGCCAGCGCACGGGCGATCGCGACCCGTTGGCGCTGGGACTGGAGCAGCGCGGCGGGCCGTGCCCGGGCGCATTCGCCGACGTCGAGCCGCTCCAGCCACTCGCATGCGGCGCTCTTGGCGGCGCGTCGGCCGGTGCCGCGCAGCATCAGGGCGAGCGCGGCGTTCTCCCAGGCGGTGAGCTCGGGGATGAGTTGGGGTTCGGTGCCGATCCAGCCGAAGTGGTCGCGCCGCAGCCGTTCGAGCCCGAGCGGGGGGAGGGAGTGCACGGGGACGCCCTTGAACCACACTTCCCCGCCGTCCGGGGTGAGTTGGCCCGCCAGACATGTGAGGAGGGTGGTCTTGCCACAGCCGCGCGGACCGGTGACGGCGAGGATCTCACCCTCCCGGGCGGCGACGGAAACCCCGATGAGGGCGGGCGAGCCGCCGTAGGCATACGACACGGTGCGTGCCGCGAGCATGTCGTCGTCCGGCGGAGCCACCATCCCGAGCACCTCGCCTTACCTGCGATCGTCTCATTCCCCCGGTTGGGTGAACGAGCGCGAAGCCAATGGGTCACTGGCACGGTAAGGACTCGGCTGGGGGCCCGCGCCCAGGCTCGGCGCGGGTGGCCCCCATTTCCTCCGATCAGCCCTGATCGGAGTCGGGCTCCGATCAGGGCTGATCGGGCCCGGGACCGCTGTCGGGGCCGCCGCCGGGGAGTCGGTCGAGGTGGGTGGGCGCGAACATCCGCAGCAGCGCGGGCAGCACCACGACCGACGGCCCGGAGGCCGTGAGGGCGCCCGCGAGGTCCGCTCGCAGCCGTTCGGGTGTGGTACGGACTGCCGGGACGCCGAAGGACTCGGCCAGCGCGGCGAAGTCCGGGCGGGACAGCTCGGTGGCGGTCGCCTCGCCGAAGGTGTCCGTCATGTACTCGCGCAGGATGCCGTAGCCGCCGTCGTCCACGATCAGCCAGGTGACAGGGAGTTGGTACTGATGGGCAGTGGCCAGTTCGGCGATCGAGTACATCGCGCCGCCGTCGCCGGACACGGCCAGCACCGGCCTGCGACGGTCCGCGGCGGCGGCCCCCAGGGCGGCCGGGAAGCCGTAGCCGAGGCCGCCCGCGCCCTGCGCCGAGTGCAGGGCGCCCGCACGCGGATCGAAGGCGGACCAGGCCCAGTAGGCGAGGATCGTCATGTCCCAGAAGCTGGGGGAGTCGTCGGGCAGCGCGTTCCGCACCGCGTCCAGCACCCGCCGCTCCAGCTCCAGGTCCTGGGCGTCGAGCCGCTCCCGGACCCGGGTCAGCAGCCCGGCCGCGGCCTTGGCCCCGGTGCCCGGCGGACGGGGAGTGATGGCCTCGGCGAGGGCGGCCAGCGCCTCGCGGGCGTCGGCGTGGATACCGAGCGCCGGGTGGTTGGACTCCAGCTTGCCGAGGTCGGCCTCGATCTGGATCAGGCGGCCGCGGGGGCGGAACGTGTGGTAGTTGGAGGAGAGTTCACCGAGTCCGGAGCCGATGACCAGCAGGACATCGGCATCCTCCAGGAACTCGGTGGTGTGCGCGTCCTCCAGCCAGGACTGGAGGGAGAGCGGATGGTCCCAGGGGAAGGCGTCCTTGCCGCCGAACGTCGTCGCCACGGGCGCGTCGAGTGCCTCGGCCAGCGCCCTGAGCTCCTGCCGCGCCCCGGCGCGCACGACTCCGCCGCCGGCCAGGATCACCGGGCGCTCGGCGCTCAGCAGCCGCGCGGCCTCCGCCGTCAGCTCGGGCCGGGGCGGCAGCGGCCGGGGCTCGGCGCGCAGGGAGGTCACCGGTGGCACGGAGACCGGTGCGAGCAGCACGTCCTGCGGGATCTCCAGCCACACCGGCCCGGCGGGGGCCTCCAGCGCGGACGCCCAGGCGGCGGCGACCGCGGAGGGGATCTGGGAGGCGGTACGGACGGTGTGGACGGACTTGACGACGTCGCGGAACGACGCCTTCTGGTCGACGAGTTCATGGAGATAGCCCTTGCGCCCGCCGCCGAGCCCCGCGGTCGGCACCTGGCTGCCGATGGCCAGGACGGGCGCGGAGGCCGCCGCCGACTCTTGCAGTGCGGCGAGCGTCATGAGCGCCCCCGGCCCGGTGGACACCAACAGCGGCGCCACCGTGCCGGTGACGCGCGCGAAGGCGTCGGCGGCGAACCCGGCGTTGTTCTCCACCCGCAGTCCCACATAGGCCAGTCCGGACCGCCGCAGCGCGTCGAACGCGCCGAGAGCGTGCTGTCCGGGAAGCCCGAACACGGTGCTCGCCCCGAGCGCGGTGAGGGACTCCACGACGAGATCGCCGCCGTGACGCGCGCGCTGTGCGCTGGGCATGGATCGGTGCCTTTCTGACGAATGGGGGATGCGGATATGCGAGGTGAGGCTATGTCAGGCGCCCGTGGTGGCCGGGCTGGTGGTCTCGGAGACGGGGGCGGCGGGTTCACCGGCGAGCCGGCGCCGCCACACATCGAGGATCGCCGCGTCGGTCGGCTTGGTGGCGAGGCTGACCGCCACATACGCCACCAGCGAGGCCAGCAGCCCGAAGTAGATGGGCTCGTTGGCGAGGATGCCCTTCCACCCCATCAGCGCGACGACCGTAAGGCCGCCGACACCGACCGAGGCCAGTGCGCCCGCGCCCGTGCCGCGCTTCCACAGCAGCCCGCCCAGGATCGGCATCAGCAACCCGCCGACCAGCACGTTGTAGGCGACGGTCAGCGCCTCGACCACATCGTTGAGCACAACGGAAATGCCGATCACGGCGACGCCCATGAGGAGGATGAAGACGCGGTTGCCGCCGACCTCGTCATGGGAGGAGCCGGGCGTACGGAGGGTACGGCCGCGCAGCCGGGCCCAGATGTCGTTGTTGGCCACCGTCGCGCAGGCGATGAGCGCCCCCGAGGAGGTGGACATCACCGCGGACAGCGCGGCGGCCAGCACCAGCCCCTTGACGCCCACCGGGAGGGCGTCCTTGACGATGGTGGCGAATGCGTCGTCCGGGGCGCCCAGCTTGGGGTACAGCACCTTGGCCGCCGTGCCGATGATCGCGCCCGCGACCGCGTAGACAAGACAGTACGTACCGGCCGCGGTGCCGCCGAGGCGGGCGACCCGGTCATCGCGGGCGGTGAAGACCCGCTGCCAGATGTCCTGGCCGATCAGCATGCCGAAGGAGTAGATGAGCACATAGGTGAAGACCGTCTGGGCGCCGATGCCCATGGGGGAGAAGTAGCCGTGGGGGAGTTCGGACTTCATCGCGCCGAAGCCGCCCGCCTTCACCACCGCGATCGGCAGCAGCAGGAGCAGCACGCCCACCGTCTTGACCACGAACTGCACCATGTCGGTGAGGGTGATCGACCACATGCCGCCGAGCGTCGAGTAGCAGACCACGATCGCCCCGCCGAGCACGATGGCGACGACCCGGTCCAGGCCGAAGATCACATCGAAGATGGTGGCGTAGGCGATGGTGGAGGTGACCGCCAGCATCAGGGTGTAGGCCCACATCACAATGCCCGAGATCAGCCCGGAGGAGCCGCCGTAGCGCAGATCCAGCATCTGGCTGACCGTGTAGACCTTGAGCCGGGCTATGCGCGCCGAGAAGAAGACCGACAGCGCCAGCAGCCCGAGCCCGATGGTGAGGACCATCCAGGCGCCGGAGAGCCCGTACTGATAGCCGAGCCCCACGCCGCCGATGGTGGAGGCGCCGCCGAGCACGATCGCGGCCATCGTCCCGGAGTACATGAACGGCCCCAGCCGCCTGCCCGCGACCAGGAAGTCGCTGGTGGAACTGGCGCGGCGCATCCCCCACCAGCCGAGCGCGAGCATGCCCGCGAGATAGACGATGATCACGGTGTAGTCGACAGCGGTCATGGCGGTGCTCCTCGGTCCGGCGGGGCGGGTAGCGGTCGGGAGGTCGGGCGGGCGGAGACGCGTGGGATCGGGGAGGTCCCGGCGGTCCGCGGGGATCGAGTCCCGGGAGGTGTGGGGAATGTGGGGAGTGACGGAGACCCTAGGTGTCGCCGGAGCGTCCGGGAAGTGTACGTTTCCTCCACTCCCGATCCCCGGGATGTACGAACCGTCCCCGCGCGAGGCCCGCCGTGATGAACGACCGCGTACCCCCGACGGCCCCCGTCCCGCTCTCCGCCCTCCTCGGCCACCCCGCCCTCGGGCTGCGGCAGGTCGCGGGCGAGCGCGAGGTGGACACGCCCGTCTACTTCGTCCACACCAGCGAGATGGAGGACCCCGTCCCGTATCTGCTGGGCGGCGAGCTGCTGCTCAGCGCGGGGGTGCACTGCCCGGAGGCGGCGGGCGCCGGCACCTACTGGGACCGCTATGTGGCCCGTACGGTCCAGGCGGGCGCGGCGGCGCTCGGCTTCGGCATCGCGCCGGTGCACGAGACGGTGCCCCGCGCGCTGGTCGAGGCGTGCGACCGGCATGGGCTGCCGCTGGTCGAGGTGGACCGGCAGACGACCTTCACGGCCGTGGCGAGCGCCGTATGGGACGCGATGGCCGAGCGCCGCCACCATGAGCTGCGGAGCGTCACCGAGGCGCAGCAGTCGCTGGCGACGGCCGCGGCGCGCCCGCACCCGGTACCGGCCGTGCTGCGCCAGCTGAGCCAGCACCTCGGGGCGTGGACGGTGCTCTACGGCCCGGACGGCGCGGAGCTGGCGGCCGCGGGACCGCGGCCGCCGGGGCAGGCCCGTACGGCGCTCGGCGCGCTCGCGGGGCGGCTGCGCTCGGGCCCGTCCTCGGCGGCGGGCAGGGCGGCCGGCGCGGCCGGTGAGGAGCTTCAGCTGACCGCGTATGGACTGGGCGGCCCGGCGGGGCCGGAGGACCGGCTCGCGCTCGGCGTCTGCGCCCCTCGGCGGGACGGGGCGGACGGGGCGATCGTGGGGGTGGCCGTGGTGCTGCTGTCGCTGCTGACGGCGCGGCGGGTGGTCGGGGCCGAGGCCGAGCGCACATCGGCGCTGGTGCGGCTGATGCTGGGCGCCGAACCGGCGCGGGTGGCGGGGTTGCTGGCCCGCTCGCAAAGGCAACAGGGTCAGTCGGGGCAGCGGGAGCAGCAGGGTCAGTCGGGGCAGTCGGGGATGCCGGCCGAGGCCCCGGGGGCGCCCGCCGAGCCATCTGAGGACGGCGGGCTGTGGACCGTGGTGCACGGGCGGCGGCGCGGCCGCGGCCGGGACGACGGGCTGCTGGCCACCGCGGCGCTCGCGGCCGGGCTCGGCACGCCACTGGTCGACCTCGACGGGGACGCGCTGCGCGCGCTCGTCCCGGGCGAGGCCGAGGTAAGGGCGCAGCCCGGCTGGACCCTGGGCGCCGGGGCGCCCGTACCGGCCGCGGACCTGGCGCGCGGCGGCGCCGATGCCGCGCGTGCGCTACGGCGGGCTGTCGCCGGGCGGGTGCCGCTGGTACGGCACGGGACCCGCGCCGTCGGGGTCGTCTCGCTGGTGGACCCGGCCGAGGCGGGGGCGCACGGCCGGGCCCTGCTCGCGCCGATCGAGGGCGCGCCGGCGCTGCTGGAGACGCTGCGGGTGTGGCTGTCGCTGCACGGCAGCTGGGACCGTACGGCGGTGGCACTGGAGGTGCACCGCAATACGGTTCGTCAGCGGATCGCCCGCGCCGAGGCCCTGCTGGATGTGGACCTGGGCGACGCGGATGTCCGGATGGAGCTGTGGTTCGCCCTCAAGTGGGCTTGAGCCATCGAGTGGGCGGCCTGAGCCCTCAAGTGGGCCCGAGTCACCAAGTAGGTCTCGACCAGGCGGGCTTGAGCTGCCCAGCGCCGCGTCAGCCCGCTCCCGCGTCGGCCCAGCGCCGCGTCGGCCCAGCGCCGCGTCGGCCCAGCGCCGCGTCGGCCCAGCGCCGCGTCGGCCCAGCGCCGCGTCGGCCGGGTGCCGTGTCCGCCCGGTCCTGCGTCGCCCCGGTCCCGCGTCACCCCGGTCCCGTGTCCGCTCGCTCCCGCGTCGCCCCGGTGCCGCGTCCGCCCGCTCCCGCGTCTGCCCGCTCCCGCATCCGCCAGGGCCGACCAGCGGCCACCGGGGCCACCTTCCGCCGGGCGCACCTTCCGCCCGGCGTACCTCCCACCGGGCCACCTCCCACCGGGCCACCTCCCACCGGGAGCACCCCCGCAGGGGGCACCCCAGCGGGGACAGCCGTGCCCGGTGGCGAGTCGGCCGTGCCCGGTCGCGAGTGGGCCGTGCCCGGTGGCGAGTGGGCCGGGCCCGGTCGCGGGTGGGCCGGGCCCGGTGGCGGCCGACGTGGGGCTGGCCCCCGGCGGGGCTCAGAGCTTGGTCCACGCCTCCGTCAGCACCGTCCGCAGCACCTGCTCGATCTCGTCGAACACGGCCTGGTCGGCGATCAGCGGCGGCGCCAGCTGGACGACCGGGTCGCCGCGGTCGTCGGCCCGGCAGTACAGCCCGTTCTCGAAGAGCGCCTTGGAGAGGAAACCGTAGAGGATCCGCTCGGTCTCCTCCTCGTCGAAGGTCTCCTTGGTGACCTTGTCCTTCACCAGCTCGATGCCGTAGAAGAAACCATTCCCCCGGACATCGCCGACGATCGGCAGATCGAGCAGCCGGTCCAGGGTGGAGCGGAACGCGCCCTCCTGGTCCAGCACATGCTGGTTGAGGCCCTCGCGCTCGAAGATCTCGATGTTGGCCAGGGCCACGGCGGCCGAGACCGGGTGGCCGCCGAAGGTGTAGCCGTGCAGGAAGGTGTTGTCGCCCTCGTAGAAGGGCTCGGCGAGCCGGTCGGAGACGATGCACGCGCCGATCGGGGAGTAGCCGGAGGTCATCCCCTTGGCGCAGGTGATCATGTCCGGGACATAGCCGAACTTGTCGCAGGCGAACATCGTGCCCAGCCGCCCGAAGGCGCAGATGACCTCGTCCGAGACGAGCAGCACATCATGGCGGTCGCAGATCTCGCGGACCCGCTGGAAGTACCCGGGCGGCGGCGGGAAGCAGCCGCCCGCGTTCTGCACCGGCTCCAGGAAGACCGCGGCCACGGTGTCCGCGCCCTCGAAGAGGATCTGCTGCTCGATCTGGTCGGCGGCCCAGCGGCCGAACGCCTCGGGGTCGTCGCCGAAGATCGGGGCGCGGTAGATGTTGGTGTTGGGGACCTTGTGGGCACCGGGGACCAGCGGTTCGAAGGGGGCCTTGAGCCCCGGCAGACCGGTGATCGACAGAGCTCCGTGCGGGGTGCCGTGGTAGGCCACGGCCCGGGATATGACCTTGTGCTTGGTGGGCTTGCCGACGAGCTTGAAGTACTGCTTGGCCAGCTTCCAGGCGGTCTCGACGGCCTCGCCGCCTCCGGTGGTGAAGAAGACCTTGTTCAGGTCGCCGGGGGCGTAGCCCGCGAGCCGCTCGGCGAGCTCGACGGCCTTGGGGTGGGCGTAGCTCCACACCGGGAAGAAGGCGAGCTCCTGGGCCTGCTTGTAGGCCGTCTCCGCCAGTTCGACCCGGCCGTGGCCCGCGTTGACCACGAACAGGCCGGCCAGGCCGTCGATGTACCGCTTGCCCTTGTCGTCGTAGATGTACGTGCCCTCACCGCGCACGATCGTCGGCACGGGGGAGTTCTCGTACGACGACATGCGGGTGAAGTGCATCCACAGGTGGTCGTACGCCGTCTTGGAGAGGTCGGCGCTCATTGCTATCTCGTTCCCCAGGTATAGGTCTGCTTCCGGAGCTTGAGGTAGACGAAGCTCTCGGTGGAGCGCACACCGGGCAGCGTGCGGATCCGCTTGTTGATCATTTCGAGGAGATGGTCGTCGTCCTCGCAGACGATCTCGATCAGGAGATCGAAGGAACCCGCGGTGACGACCACGTACTCGACCTCGTCCATGGCGGTCAGCGCGTCCGCGACCGGGTCGAGATCGCCCTCGACGTTGATGCCGACCATCGCCTGCCGCCGGAACCCCACGGTGAGAGGATCGGTGACGGCGACGATCTGCATCACGCCCTGGTCGAGCAGCTTCTGCACGCGCTGCCGCACGGCCGCCTCGGAGAGCCCAACGGCCTTTCCGATGGCGGCGTACGGCCGGCGACCGTCCTCCTGGAGCTGCTCGATGATCGCCAGGGATACGGAGTCGAGGGTCGCTGTGCCGTTCTTGTCAGGTGTGGCCACGACCCTCACTGTGCACGAGCCTCGTCCGTGTCGCAACCCTTCATCGATGAATTTCGTCGTCATGAGACCTGTAAAACACTGAATCCGTTGTTCTGGTGTGGCGGGTATGTTGAAAACGCAGCACCGGCGACTACTGTGGGTGTCTCACCCATCGGACAGCTGACAGGAGGGGTGGCACGTGACCACCGAACTGCGTCGTCTGCGCAACTACATCGACGGAGAGTTCCGGGACGCCGCGGACGGGCGGACCACGGAGGTGGTCAACCCGGCCACGGGCGAGCCCTACGCCACCGCGCCGCTTTCGGGCGCGGCGGACGTGGACGCGGCGATGGCCGCCGCCGAGGCGGCGTTCCCGGCCTGGCGCGACCTGGTGCCCGGAGAGCGCCAGAAGGCACTGCTCAAGATCGCCGACGCCTTCGAGGCGCGGGCGGAGGAGCTGATCGCCGCCGAGTCCGAGAACACCGGCAAGCCGCTCGGTCTCACGCGGGACGAGGAGATCCCGCCGATGATCGACCAGATCCGCTTCTTCGCGGGCGCGGCCCGGATGCTGGAGGGCCGCTCGGCCGGTGAGTACATGGAGGGGCTCACCTCGATCATCCGGCGTGAGCCGGTCGGGGTGTGCGCCCAGGTGGCGCCGTGGAACTACCCGATGATGATGGCCGTGTGGAAGTTCGCCCCGGCGCTGGCGGCGGGCAATACGGTCGTCATCAAGCCCTCGGACACCACACCGGCCTCCACCGTGCTGATCGCCGAGATCATCGGCGGGGTGCTGGCGGAGCTGGGCCATCCGCAGGGCGTCTTCAACGTGATCTGCGGCGACCGCGAGACCGGCCGGCTGATGGTCGAGCACCCCGTGCCCGCCATGGCGTCCATCACCGGCTCGGTGCGGGCCGGCAAGCAGGTCGCGGAGAGCGCCTCGAGGGACGTCAAGCGGGTGCATCTGGAGCTCGGCGGCAAGGCCCCCGTCGTGGTCTTCGAGGACACCGACATCCCCAAGGCGGTCGAGGACATCTCGGTCGCGGGCTTCTTCAACGCGGGCCAGGACTGTACGGCCGCCACCCGGGTGCTGGTCCATGAGTCGATCCACGACGAGTTCGTGAGCGCACTCGCCAAGGCCGCCGCCGAGACCAGGACCGGCGCGCCCGATGACGAGGACGTACTGTACGGGCCGTTGAACAACGCCAACCAGCTGGCCCAGGTCTCGGGCTTCATCGACCGGCTCCCCGCCCACGCCAAGGTCGAGGCGGGCGGCCACCGGGTCGGCGAGAAGGGCTTCTTCTACGCAGCCACTGTGGTCTCCGGGCTCAAGCAGGACGACGAGATCATCCAGAACGAGGTCTTCGGCCCGGTCATCACCGTGCAGACCTTCTCGGACGAGGCGCAGGCGATCTCCTACGCCAACGGTGTGGAGTACGCCCTCGCCTCCTCGGTGTGGACCAAGGACCACGCCCGCGCGATGCGGATGTCCAGGGCCCTGGACTTCGGCTGCGTATGGATCAACACCCACATCCCGCTGGTCGCCGAGATGCCGCACGGCGGATTCAAGAAGTCCGGCTACGGCAAGGACCTCTCCGCGTACGGCTTCGAGGACTACACCCGTATCAAGCACGTCATGACGTCGCTGGGCTGACGCCGGGCCGAGGTCGGGCCGGTGTCGGGCCGATGCCCGCGTAGCGCCGCGCGGGGCTTGTCAGTTGGTCATGGCAGGATCTCCTGTCATGACCAAGTGGGGGAAATCGGGATTGCTGTGGGTCGCGACGGCCGCCGCGCTGCTGCCGGCCGTCGCGGGCTGCGGCGACCGTGAGGCGGGCGGCCCGGCCGCGTCCGCGACGGGGTTCCGGCACTACGCCGGGGCGGTGCAGTATCCCGCGGTCACCAAGGACAGCGGCGGTGAACACGGCCTCGACACGCTCGTGCCGTACGGCGACTGCGTCCTCGGCATCGGCACATACAGCAACGGCCACCGCGACGTGGGCGTCAACTGGACCGGCGACGCGGCCTGTACGAAGCTCTCGCTCGATCCGGCGCCGGAGACCGGGGCCACCCCCGGCGAGGTGCCCGGGGACATGGCTCCGGGGAACGGCGCCGAGGGCTGGGGCGGCGGTGGGCTCATGGGGAGGGCGGTGCTGCCCGGTGAGGACGGCTCGGTGTACGCGGCCGGTACATCCCTCTCCCGCCTTGACCGCTCGGGGCGCGTCCAGCGGCTGGCCGACCTGAAGGTCCCGCCCGTGGAGCCGGATCCGGACGCCGAACCAGGGGCCCGGAATCCGGGCGGCGCGGCCGTCATGGTGCGCAGTGGACAGCGGCTGCTCCTCGGCGGTTCGGTGACCGAGCAGCGGCGGCTCGTACCGACGGTGTGGATCTCCACGGACCGTGGGAGGACCGTCCGGCGCCACCGGCTCCCGGCGCCGGGCGGCGCCGCGGGTGCCTCCTTCACCGGGACCGGCGTGCTGGCCATGGCCGCCGAGGGCCGCCGGATCGCGGTCATCGGAGGCAATGCCCGGGGCCAGGGCCGGCCGCGGCTGCCGGTGTGGGCGTCCACGGACGGCGGGCGCACCTGGCGCACCGGGCTCACCCCGCGGCTGCACGGCTACGCCCCGCTGAGCGGCGTGCTGTGGCACGACGGCCGGTGGATCGCCTACGGCGCCCGGTCCTACGGCGGCCGCGCGGACTACGGCAAGCCCGATCGGCCCTCCGTACTGACCAGCGCGGACGGTCTGCATTGGAGGACCGAGGACACCTCGGCGCTGGGCGAGGGGCGGATCCGGGGCGCCACGGTCGACGGCTCGGGCACGCTGGTGCTCCTCGGCCTCCGCAGCGGGGACCACGTCTTCTGCGGCATGGTGTGGACCGGCGGCTTCGGCGAGGGCGCCGAGCGGGCCGAGCTCGGCTGTGGCGACTCCCTGCCCTCGGCCATCACCACTCGCGCCGAGGGGAAGGTCGTCATAGCGGGCAGCAACGACCTATGGGTGGGCGGCACCTCCGGCTGCCGTGCGAGCGGCCGTTGAGCACACGTACAGCTGCGAGTACACGCACGTACAGCTGCCGAGTACGCACCCGGCCACCGAGCGGATCAGCCGCCTGGTACGCGATCAGCCGCTCAGCAGCAGGGTCGCCAGGGCGCCGACCCGGTTGGTGGTGATCGCGTCGACGCCCGCCCGCGCCAGCCGGGACATCGATCGCCGGGTGTCCGCGGTCCAGGCGGAGACCAGCAGCCCGTCGGTGTGATGGCGGGCGACCAGCTCCCGGGAGACCAGCCCGAAGCGGTAGTTGAGCCAGCGGGGACGCAGCGCGGCCAGCAGCGCCGGACGCGGCGGGGCGAGCGTGGTCCAGGTCAGCGCGATCTCGGCGTCCGGATCCGCGCGGCGCACGGCGTGCAGGGCGGCCAGGGCGCCGCAGTAGTACACCCGGTCCTCCGCCCCGCTCTCCCGCACCTGGGCGACGGCGGCGGGCGCGGCCGACGCGTCCGGCAGATCGATCAGCAGCCGGGTGGAGTCGGCGCATGCGAGGGCCTCGCGCAGGGTCGGCACGCCCCCGCCGGTCAGCCGCCGCACCTCGTCGGCGGTCAGCCCGGACAGCGGCCGGTCATGGCCCCACAGCCGCTTCAGCGTGGCGTCGTGGAGCAGCACGGGTACGCCGTCCCGGGTCAGCCGTACGTCGACCTCGACCGCGCCCGCCCCCGCGCGCACCGCGGAGCGGAGGGAGGGCAGGGTGTTCTCACGGCACACATAGGGGTCGCCGCGGTGGCCGATCGGAATACATCCCGCCCCCGCCGTCCTCATCGGCCGGCGATGATGGTGTAGGCGTCGATCTCCGCCGAGAGCCGCGCCTTGCCCTCGGCATCCAGGAAGGACGCCTCGATGGCGTTCTTCGCGAGGGCCGCGACGCCCGCCGCGTCCAGATCCAGCAGCTGGGCCGCGACCTGGTACTCGGTGTTGAGATCGGTGCCGAACATCGGCGGGTCGTCGCTGTTGATCGTGACGAACACCCCGGCCTCGACCATCTGCTTCAGCGGGTGCTCGGCGAGTGTGGCGACGGCGCGCGTGGCGATGTTGGAGGTCGGGCAGACCTCCAACGGAATGCGGTGCTCCGCGAGATGGGCGAGCAGCTTCGGGTCCTGCGCGGCGCTGGTGCCATGGCCGATGCGCTCCGCCCGCAGCTCGGTAAGGGCGTCCCAGATCGTCTGCGGCCCGGTGGTCTCGCCCGCGTGCGGCACGCTGTGCAGCCCGGCGGCGATGGCCCGGTCGAAGTACGGCTTGAACTGGGGGCGTGGCACCCCTATCTCCGGGCCGCCGAGGCCGAAGCCGACCAGCCCCTCGGGGCCCAGCTCACAGGCGATCCGGGTGGTCTCCTCCGCGGCCTCGAGACCGGCCTCGCCGGGGATGTCGAAGCACCAGCGCAGCACCGTGCCGAACTCCGACTCGGCCGCCTTACGGGCGTCCTCTATCGCCTTGACGAAGGCGGTGTCCGGGATGCCGCGCCGGGTCGAGCTGAAGGGCGTGACGGTCAGCTCGGCGTAGCGGATGTTCTGCCGGGCCATGTCACGGGCGACCTCGAAGGTCAGCAGCCGGACGTCCTCGGCGTCGCGGATCAGGTCCACCACGGAGAGATAGATCTCGATGAAGTGCCCGAAGTCCCGGAAGACGAAGTAGTCGGCGAGGGCCTCGGGATCGGCGGGCACCTTGGAGTCGGGGTGGCGGGCGGCCAGCTCGGCCACGATGCGCGGTGAGGCGGATCCCACGTGGTGCACATGGAGCTCCGCCTTGGGCAGCCCGGCGATGAAGGTGGTCAGATCGGTCAACAAAACCTCCGGGAGACGCCCGCCGACGGCGGGTTCCGGTCATCGTATTGTGTGGCGCCGACAGCCTCGCCATAGGCCGTAGCATGGGCGAACGTCTTTGTGGGGAGCTCCATGGCCGACCAGCACGAACCGTCCGAGCCGCAGGATGTGACGCGGCGACCCGGGCAGCCGAGGCAGCCCGAGCCGCTCGACCGCGATCCCTGGGCTCCGCCGGCGCAGCGGGTCGCGATGGAGAAGGTGGAGAACAGCCGGACGGGCAACGGCTCGGCGGACCAGGGCGCGGCGCCGGAACACGCGACGGACAAGGCGATGGACAAGGCGACGGGCCGGGCGGTGGGCCAGGTGGTGGGAGAACCGGAGATTCCCGCTCCGCGGCACCCGGTGGCCGAGCAGCCGACCCTCACCTCCCACCCCGCCATGCCGGGCCCGACGCTCCCGCCCCCTCCGCCGCCCCCGCCGAGCGCCGCGCGGCCACGGGGCCCGGTGACCCCGCCGGGCGCGGTGCCGCCTCCGCCGCCCGCGCCGACCGGCCCTGGCACGCCCAGCGCGTACCAGGCCGGTCCGTACAGCCCCGCGGGCTACGCGCCCGGGTACGCGCCGCCCGGGTACGCGCCGCCCGGATACGCGTCGGCCGGGTACGCCCAGACCGGATACGCAGCCCAGACCGGGTACGGGCAGCCGACGCCTTACGGGCAGCCCGCCCCGTACGGCGGGGCGCCTGGCCACCCCGGCTACGGCTACCCGGCCACCGCCTACCCCGGCACGGGTTACCCCGGTTCCGGTTACCCGGGCACCGGCCATCCCGGCACCGGCTATCCCGGAGGGACGTACGGCCAGGGCTGGCCGGGCGGGACGTATGTGCCGAACAACGGACATGGCACGGCCGCCCTCGTGCTCGGCATCATCGGCCTGGTCCTCTTCGCGAGCATCGTGCTCGGCATCGTCCTCGGTGTGCTCGCGATCATCTTCGGAGTGCTCGGCCGCGCCAGGGCGAAAAGCGGTGAGGCGACCAACGGGGGTTCCGCGCTCGCCGGGGTGATCCTCGGCGCGGTCGCCGTGGTGGTGAGCGTCGTCATGATCTTTGTCTATATAGCCACCGGGGACGACGGCTCGGACGGGGACGACGATCCGGGCTATGCCCATGTCTCGGCCGCGAAGGTGCTCTCGCCCGCCGATATCGGCCGCTGACGCGCTTCCAGCGTCTCCCAGGGCTTCCAGCGCTTCCAGCGCCCAGAGCCCCAGCCGCCTTCCTTCGTCTCCAGCGGCGCGACCGGCCCCGGCCCGCTCCCACCGCTCCGGCCCCGGCCGCCCCATCCCGTAGTCCGGATCTCGTAGCCAGGACCCGAATCCGGCTCGGAAACGGTGACGCCAGAGCCACTCTGAGCACTGAATCCGTCGCGAAACCAAAAAGCAACAACGGAATCCCTTGTTGATGCGAAGCCTCTCTGTCAGGATCGGCCTTCGATTCCGGTTGGAGCTACGCCGCGCCTCTTTCGGGGCGGACCGGCGGAGGAGAGCGCGATGGATCAGCGGTTCGACGTGACGGAGCGGTTCGCCGACGGTGCCCAGTACATCGCGGGCCGTCTGCGCCAGGGCGGCTCCGAGGACACGCACCCGGTCGTCGACCCGGCCACCGGTGAGCAGGTGTTCGGCTATCGGCTCGCGGGCGCGGCCGATGTCGACGCCGCCGTGGCCGCGGCCGAGGCCGCCTTCCCCGAGTGGGCGGGCGCCACCCCCGGTGAGCGGTCCGACGCGATGCACCGCTTCGCCGCGGCGCTCACCGAGCGGGCGGACGACCTCGCCCACGCCGAGTCGCTGCAATGCGGTAAGCCGATCAAGCTCAGCACCGAGTTCGACGTGCCCGGCAGCATCGACAACACCGCCTTCTTCGCGGGCGCCGCCCGCCAGTTGGAGGGCAAGGCAGCCGCCGAGTACAGCGGTGACCACACCTCGTACGTCCGCCGTGAGCCCATCGGCGTCGTCGGCTCCATCGCCCCCTGGAACTACCCCCTCCAGATGGCGGCGTGGAAGGTCCTCCCGGCCATCGCCGCGGGCAACACCATCGTGCTGAAGCCCGCCGAACTGACGCCCCTGACCTCACTGATGTTCGCCCAGGCGGCCACGGAGGCGGGCCTCCCGGACGGTGTCGTCAACGTGGTGAGCGGCACCGGCCCCGAGGCGGGCGAGCATCTGGTCTCCCACCCCGGCGTGGCGATGACCTCCTTCACCGGATCGACGGCGGTCGGCAAGCGGGTTGCCGCACTCGCCACCTCCACCGTCAAGCGGATCCACCTCGAACTCGGCGGCAAGGCGCCCTTCGTCGTCTTCGACGACGCGGATCTGGAGGCCGCCGCGCACGGCGCCGTCGCGGGCGCGCTGATCAACACCGGACAGGACTGCACCGCGGCCACCCGCGCGTATGTGCAGCGCCCGCTGTACGACGCGTTCGTGGCCGCCGTCGCCGATCTCATGGCGTCCGTACGGCTGGGCGACCCCTTCGATCCGCACACCGACCTGGGCCCGCTGATCTCCCACCGCCAGCGCGACCGGGTGGCGGGCTTCGTGGACCGGGCCCGCGGCTACGCCACCGTCGTCACCGGCGGCGAAGCCCCAGGCGGCGACCTCGCCAAGGGCGCCTACTACCGGCCCACGCTGATCACCGGCGCGCCCCAGGACAGCGAGATCGTCCAGTCCGAGATCTTCGGCCCGGTCCTGGTCGTCCTCCCCTTCGACGGCGACGACGAGGGCATCGCGCTCGCCAACGACACCCCGTACGGTCTCGCCGCCTCCGCCTGGAGCCGCGATGTCTACCGGACGGGCCGCGCCTCCCGCGAGATCCGGGCGGGCTGCGTCTGGATCAACGACCACATCCCGATCATCAGCGAGATGCCGCACGGCGGTGTGCGGGCATCCGGCTTCGGCAAGGACATGTCGGCGTACTCCTTCGAGGAGTACACGCAGGTCAAGCATGTGATGTTCGACAACACCGCGGTGGTCCGCAAGGACTGGCACCGCACGGTCTTCGGGGACCGACAGACCTGAATGTGCGGCCACCTCCGCGTGGCCTCGGCCGGCCCCCACCGGCCGACACCCTCGAAAGGCACAGCTTATGGAAGAACGGCACGAGGCCGAGAGCCTGTCCCCACCGCAGATCGCCGCGATACGGCGCTCCGTGACCAGCGGCCGTATGGCACTCACCCGCCGCTCCCTGCTGCGTGCGGGTGGCGCCGGAGCGATCGCCGTAGGCGGGCTCGGGGCGCTCGGCGGCTGCGGTATCCCGCCGGCGGGACGTACCGAGGTGGACAACGCGTCCGACGACCACTCCGCCGAGGAGAAGAGGATCAACTTCTCCAACTGGACCGAGTACATAGACGTCGGCAAGGGCAATCGCCATCCGACGCTCGACGAGTTCCACCGCCGCACCGGCATCAAGGTCAAGTACACCGAGGACATCAACGACAACGTCGAGTTCTTCGGCAAGATCAAGCCGCAGCTCGCCGCGGGCCAGGACACCGGCCGCGACCTCATCTGCGTCACCGACTGGCTGGCCGCCCGGATGATCCGGCTCGGCTGGATACAGCCGCTGGATCCCGCGCAGCTGCCCCATGCCTTCACCAACCTGGCGAAATCCTTTCGCACTCCGGACTGGGACCCGGGCCGCGCCCACTCCTACGCATGGAGCGGCATCCCCGCCGTCATCGCGTACAACAAGAAGGCCACCGGCGGCCGTAAGGTCACCTCCGTCTCCCAGCTGCTGGAGGACCCCAAGCTCAAGGGCCGGGTCGGGCTGCTGACCGAGATGCGCGACACCGTCGGGCTGACCCTCCTGGACATGGGCAAGCGCCCCGAGACGGTCACCGCCGACGACTACGACGCCGCCATCGCCCGCCTCCAGAAGGCGTCCGACCGGGGCCAGGTCCGCCGCTTCACCGGCAACGACTACACCGGCGACCTCACCAAGGGCGACATCGCCGCCTGTATGGCCTGGGCCGGGGACCTGATCCAGCTCCAGGCGGACAACCCCGAGATCGAGTTCGCGATCCCCGACGCCGGCTATATGACGGCCACGGACAACCTCCTGGTCCCCAACAAGGCGCGCCACAAGAGGAACGCCGAACGGCTCATCGACTACTTCTACGAGCCCAAGGTCGCCGCGAAGATCGCCGCCTACATCAACTACGTCTGCCCGGTCGACGGGGTGCGCGAGGAGCTCGCGAAGATCGACAAGGCGCTGGCGGACAACCCGCTGATCCTCCCGGACGAGGAGATGGTCGCCAAGTCCCACGCCTTCCGCTCGCTCTCGAGCAAGGAAGAGACGGCATTCGAGGACAAGTTCGCCAAGCTCACCGGAGCCTGACAAGCGAGGAAGCGCACCGCCATGACCCAGCCCACCTCCGGCGGCGATGTCCGGCTCGATCGGATCAGCAAGACCTACGGGTCCTTCAACGCCGTCCACCCGCTCGATCTGCACATACCCGCCGGCTCCTTCTTCGCCCTGCTGGGCGCCTCCGGCTGCGGCAAGACCACCACCCTGCGCATGATCGCGGGCCTGGAGGACCCCAGCACCGGAACGGTCCGGCTCGCCGGTGAGGACATCACCGACCTCCCGCCCCACAAGCGGCCCGTCAACACGGTCTTCCAGAGCTACGCCCTCTTCCCGCATCTCGACATCTTCGAGAACGTCGCCTTCGGACTGCGCCGGCGCGGCATCAAATCGGTGAAGAAGCAGGTCGAGGAGATGCTGGAGCTGGTCCAGCTCGGTGACTTCGCCCGCCGCAAACCACAGCAGCTCTCCGGCGGCCAGCAGCAGCGCGTGGCCGTGGCCCGCGCGCTGATCAACCACCCCCAGGTGCTGCTGCTCGACGAGCCGCTGGGCGCGCTCGACCTCAAGCTGCGCCGTCAGATGCAGCTGGAGCTCAAGCGCATCCAGACCGAGGTCGGCATCACCTTCATCCATGTCACCCACGACCAGGAAGAGGCCATGACCATGGCCGACACTGTCGCGGTGATGAACAGCGGCCGGGTCGAACAGCGCGGCGCCCCCGCCGAGCTCTACGAGAACCCCGGCACCACCTTCGTCGCCAACTTCCTCGGCACCTCCAACCTCATCGAGGCCGAGATCACCGACAAGAGCGGCGGCGACCTCGTGCTCACCGCCGCCGGCGGCAAGCTCTCGCTGCCCGCCGAGCGATGTAGCGCTCCCGTTCGCACGGGTGGGAAAGTGCTGGTGGGAGTGCGCCCCGAGAAGATCACCCTGGCCCATGCCGAGGACGCCGGGAGCGTGCCGGAGGGACGCAACCGGATCACCGGACGGATCGCCGACTCCAGCTTCATCGGCGTCTCCACCCAGTACCTCATCACCACCCCGGGCTCCCCCGACATCACCGTCTACGAGCAGAACATCGAGCGCGACGCCCGGCTCGTCCCCGGCGCCGAGGTCGTTCTGCACTGGAACCCCGCCCACACCTTCGGCCTCGACGCGGCCCAGGACATCGACGCCGGTACGGAGCTGGACGAGGAGGCCCCATGAGCGTGTCCCGGCGCGCCGCGCGGGCTGGACTGAGGAGCCGCGCAGCGGCGAAGGAGCAAGCGGTGACGAGGGAAGCCCGCGCGGCGGAGCGCGCCGGGACCGAGCGGGCAGGGGGGCCGGTTACGGCCGCTCCCGAAACCGCGCCGGACGCCGGGCCCGTACCGAAGCCGCCCCTGATCAAGCCCGCGGTCCGCAAGCGACTGGTGCCCTACTGGCTGCTGCTCCCCGGCATCCTCTGGCTGCTGATCTTCTTCGCCGCGCCGCTGATCTACCAGGCGTCGACCTCCGTCCAGACCGGCTCCCTCGAAGAGGGCTTCAAGGTCACCTGGCACTTCCAGACCTACTGGGACGCGCTGAACGAGTACTACCCGCAGTTCCTGCGCTCGGTGCTCTACGCCGCCACCGCCACCGTGCTGTGCCTACTGCTCGGCTATCCGCTCGCGTACCTCATCGCCTTCCGGGCGGGCCGCTGGCGCAATCTGGTGATGATCCTGGTCATCGCGCCGTTCTTCACCAGCTTCCTGATCCGCACCCTCGCCTGGAAGACGATCCTGTCCGACAGCGGCCCGGTGGTGGGCGTGCTGAACTCGCTGCACATCCTGGACGTCACCAGCTATCTGGGGATCACCGAGGGGCAGCGGGTGCTGGCCACTCCGCTCGCGGTGGTCTGCGGGTTGACGTACAACTTCCTGCCCTTCATGATCCTGCCGCTCTACACCTCCCTCGAGCGCATCGACCCCCGGCTGCACGAGGCCGCCGGGGACCTCTACGCCCGGCCCTTCACCACCTTCCGGAAGGTGACCTTCCCGCTGTCCATGCCGGGCGTCGTCGCGGGCACGCTGCTCACCTTCATCCCCTCCGCGGGCGACTACATCAACGCCGAACTGCTGGGCTCCACCGACCAGAAGATGATCGGCAACGTCATCCAGTCGCAGTTCCTGCGGGTGCTGGACTATCCGACGGCGGCGGCGATGTCCTTCATCCTCATGGCGGCCATCCTCACGATGGTCACCGTCTACATCCGCAAGTCCGGGACGGAGGACCTGGTGTGACGGCCCTGACTCGCTGGATACGGCGGAACCTGGTGATCATCGCGGGGATCGGCACCCTCGCGTATCTGATCCTGCCCAACGTCGTCGTCCTGGTCTTCTCCTTCAACAAGCCCAACGGCCGCTTCAACTACGAATGGCAGCGGTTCTCCACCGACGCGTGGACCGATCCGTGCGGCGTCGCCGACATGTGCGGCTCGCTCTCGCTCAGCCTGAAGATCGCCGTATGGGCGACGATCGGCTCGACCGTCCTCGGCACGATGATCGCCTTCGCGCTGGCCCGCTACCGCTTCCGGGCCCGGCCCGCGGTCAACAGCCTGATCTTCCTGCCGATGGCGATGCCCGAGGTCGTCATGGCCGCCTCGCTGGCCACCCTCTTCCTCAACATGGGCGTGGACTTCGGCTTCTGGACGATCCTCATCGCCCACATCATGTTCTGCCTGAGCTTCGTGGTGACGGCCGTCAAGGCACGGGTGATGTCCATGGACCCCCGGCTGGAACAGGCCGCCCAGGACCTCTACGCCTCCCCGGCGCAGACCTTCCTGCGCGTCACCCTGCCGATCGCCGCGCCCGGCATCGCGGCCGGCGCGCTGCTGTCCTTCGCGCTCTCCTTCGACGACTTCATCATCACCAACTTCAACGCCGGCTCGACCGTGACCTTCCCCATGTTCGTCTGGGGATCCGCGCAGCGCGGCACGCCCGTGCAGATCAATGTGATCGGAACGGCGATGTTCGCCGTCGCGGTGCTGTGCGTACTCGTCGGCCAACTGGCCGGCGCCCGCCGCAAGAGGAGCTGAGAACCATGGCCACGGACGCCATGACCCGCTCGTCCGGGGGCGACGGCGCCCCCGACCCGTCCGCCCTGAAGTCCCTGGCCGACGCCGCGTACCGGCCGTACTGGCTGGACGACCCCGGCCGGCCGCGCCCCCGCCCCGCCCTCGTCGGCGAGGAGCGCTGCGATCTGCTCGTCGTCGGCGGCGGCTACAGCGGATTGTGGACCGCCCTGATCGCCAAGGAGCGCGACCCCGACCGCGAGGTGGTCCTGGTCGAGGGCCAGGAGATCGGCTGGGCCGCCTCCGGGCGCAACGGCGGCTTCTGCGCCGCCTCCCTCACCCACGGCCTCGGCAACGGCGCCGCCCGCTGGCCCGATGAACTGGCCGAACTCGAACGGCTCGGCCACCACAACCTCGACGCCATCGAGTCCGCCGTCGAGCGCTACGGCATCGACTGCGACTTCGAACGCACCGGCGAGATCGACGTGGCCACCGCGCCCCACCAGGTGGCGGAGTTGCGCGAGGCCGCCGAGATGGCGGCCGAACTCGGCGTCGGGGAGCAGGAATTCCTCGACCGTGACGCGGTACGCGCCGAGGTCGACTCGCCCACCTTCCTCGCCGGGCTGTGGGACCGCCGGGGCGTGGCCATGGTGCACCCCGCCAAACTCGCCTGGGGCCTGGCCCGGGCCTGCGTCGAGATGGGCGTACGGATCTACGAGCACACCCCGGCCGAACGGCTGGCGAGCAGCGGGGCGGCCATGGCCGTCCGCACCCCTTACGGCCGGGTCCGCGCCCGCCAGGTGGCGCTCGCCACCAACGCCTTCCCCTCCCTGGTGCGCCGCGTCCGCCCGTACATCGCGCCCGTCTACGACCACGCGCTGATGACCGAACCGCTCACTGCGGAGCAGCTCGACGCGATCGGCTGGCGGCGACGGCAGGGGCTCAGCGACACCGCCAACCACTTCCACTACTTCCGGCTCACCGCCGACCAGCGCATCCTGTGGGGCGGCTACGACATCGTCTACCGCTACGGCGGACGGGTGCGCGCCGAATACGATCACCACCCCGCCACGTACCGCACCCTCGCCGAGCACTTCTTCCGCTGCTTCCCGCAGCTGGAGGGCGTGCGCTTCAGCCACGCCTGGGGCGGCGCCATCGACACCTGCTCGCGCTTCTCCGCGTTCTTCGGCAGCGCGCACGGGGGGAGGGTGGTCTACGCCCTCGGCTATACGGGCCTGGGCGTCGGGGCGACCCGCTTCGGCGCCGAGGTGATGCTCGATCTGCTCGCGGGCGAGCGCACCGAGCGCACCCGCCTGGAGATGGTCCGCAGCAAGCCCCTGCCCTTCCCGCCGGAGCCGGTGCGCTGGGCGGGCATCGGCATCACCCAGTGGTCCATGACACGGGCCGACGAGAACGGCGGGCGCCGCAATCTGTGGCTGAAGGCGATGGACAAGGTGGGGCTGGGCTTCGACAGCTGAGGGCCGTCGTCAGCTGATGGTCGGCGCCGGATGTCGCTGTGGGCGGGCCGCGGTGCGGTTACCCCGAGGCGTCCCGTGTGGCCCGGGACCGGTCCACGTGGCCCGAGCGGTCCGACCAGGTCACTTCGAGCACCTTGAGCACCGTCCACAGCAGCGGACCGCACAGGCACCAGCTCGCGACGGTGTCCAGCGGCCAGTGGTAGCCGCGCCGGACCAGCCCGGCGGCCACGGCGACGTTCAGCACGGCGACGGCCACCAGCAGGGGCCGCCGCAGCCGCGGGCGGAGGAACGGGTGGAGGAGCAGCGCCGCCGCGCCGTAGGCGACGGCGGCCGTGGCGGCATGGCCGGAGGGGAAGAATCCGCTCTCGCCCGACAGCGGGCCGGGCGGTCCGGGGCGGTCGATCAGCGCCTTGAACGGAACCACCAGCGCCGGAACCACCGCCATCGCCACCGCGGCGGCCAGCGGCGGCAGCCACCAGCGCGGCTCTCGCGCGCGCCGGGCGCACCACGCCGCCCAGCCGAGGGCGACGGCGAGGACGGGGACCGCCACCGCCGTATTGCCGAGGTCGGCGAGGAACTCGGCGACGGGGGAGGGGAACGCCGAGCCGGCGATCGCACGGCCGAGCCGTTCGTCGTAGGTCCGCAGGGGGCCGTGGGCGGCGATCTGCCAGGTGCACAGCGCGAGCAGCGCGATCAGTACGAGGGGCGCGATCAGCGCGAGAGGCGGTGCGCTCAGCGCGAGGGGCGTGCGGAACGGCGCCCGTGGCGCGGAGGAAGGGGGGTGAACAGTCGGCGGCCCCGGAACAGGGGGGGTGGTTCCGGGGCCGCCGTGGCGACCGGTGTGCCGCGCGCCCCGGGGGGTTTGGGGCGGGCGGCCGTCCGATCGGTGAGGAGATCCGGAGCCGGAGGCTCCAGTGGTGTGCGCGAGGGCACAGCCGGGTCGGGGCTGGGGAAGCACCGGCTCGGCGTCGCCCGCAGTCCCCTGCGAGCGGGGTGTTTCTCTCATCTGCAATGACCGTACGGCAGCGAAGCCCCGGCGGACAGACCGATCACCCACCTGTCATCGGCCCCGCACATCTTCTTCACGCCACCCATCGATCACTCACAGTCACAGCTCGGCGAAGGCGCTCTCGAGGATGTCGAGACCCTCGTTCAGGAGGTCCTCGCCGATCACCAGCGGCGGCAGGAAACGCAGCACATTGCCGTAGGTTCCGCAGGTCAGCACCAGCAGCCCGGCCGAGTGGCACGCCTTGGCGACGGCGGCCGTGGCCTCGGGGCTGGGGTCCTTGGTACCGGGCTTCACCAGTTCGATGGCGATCATGGCGCCGCGGCCGCGGAGGTCGCCGATGATGTCGTACTTCTCCCGCATCGCGCCGAGGCGGCCCTTCATGACCTCCTCGATGCGCTTGGCCTTGGCGTTGAGGTCCAGCTCGCGCATCGTCTCGATCGCGCCGAGCGCCGCGGCGCACGCCACCGGGTTGCCGCCGTAGGTGCCGCCGAGACCGCCGGAGTGCGCCGCGTCCATGATCTCCGCGCGGCCGGTGACGGCGGCGAGCGGCAGACCGCCCGCGATGCCCTTGGCGGTGGTGATCAGGTCCGGGACGATGCCCTCGTCCTCACAGGCGAACCACTGACCGGTGCGGCAGAATCCGGACTGGATCTCGTCCGCGACGAAGACGATGCCATTGGCCCTGGCGAACTCCGCGATCCTGGGCAGGAAGCCCTTGGCGGGCTCGATGAAGCCGCCCTCGCCGAGCACCGGCTCGATGATGATCGCGGCCACGTTCTCCGCCCCGACCTGCTTGCTGATCATGTCGATGGCCTGGGCCGCGGCCTCCTCGGCGCAGTTCTCCGGGCCGGTCGGCCAGCGGTAGGGGTAGGCGAGCGGAACGCGGTAGACCTCGGGCGCGAAGGGGCCGAAGCCGTGCTTGTACGGCATGTTCTTGGCGGTGAGCGCCATGGTGAGGTTGGTCCGGCCGTGGTAGCCGTGGTCGAAGACGACGACCGCCTGGCGCTTGGTGTACGAACGGGCGATCTTCACCGCGTTCTCCACCGCCTCGGCGCCCGAGTTGAACAGCGCCGACTTCTTGGCGTGGTCGCCGGGCGTGAGCCGCGCCAGCTCCTCACAGACCTCCACATAGCCCTCGTACGGCGTGACCATGAAACAGGTGTGCGTGAAGTCCGCCAGCTGTGCGGACGCCCGGCGCACGACGGCCTCCGCGGAGGAGCCGACGGAGGTCACGGCGATACCGGAACCGAAGTCGATCAGCGAGTTGCCGTCCACGTCCTCGATCACACCGCCACCCGCGCGCACGGTGAAGACCGGCAGCACACTCCCCACCCCGCCGGCGACCGCGGCGTTCTTACGGGCGAGCAGCTCCTGCGACTTCGGGCCGGGAATGGCGGTGACGACGCGACGCTCCTGGGGGAGGGACGGGCCTCCGGACAATTCGGTCATGAGGGGCTCCAGGGGAAAGTACGGGGGCTTTAATCGCAGGCTAGGGGCGCCGCGGCGGATGAGGCATGTTCCGTTCGGGAGCAGTGCGCGTGTTGCCTTGTCCGCGACGGCCATAGCCCGGCGACCGCCTTACGGATCGCGCGGCGGTCTTACGGATCGCGCGGCGGTCTTACGGACGCCGCGAGCGCGTTACCGGACCGCGTGACCGCATTACCGGACCGCCGTGACGGCCTTACCGGACCGCGTGACCGCTTTACGGGTCCCCTGACCGCTTTACGGGCCCCGCGAGTGAGACGGCACCGCCCGGGTCGCTGAACTCCCCGCGCGGGAACACTAGATTGAGCGATGGCGCGAAAGCCGAGGAACAGCCGGTCAGGGGGCAAGGGGCAGCACATGGACACCGAGGGCACGTTCGACCCACGCAGCGCACGCCACGACCGCCTCCCACCCCCGCCCCCGCAATCCCCGCCCTCGGCAACCTCAGGATTCCGGCCGCAACCGCCCCACGCGCAGGACCACCCGCGAGCCTCGGAGCAGCCCTCCACGCCCCGGCCCGGGGCGGACGCGTCATCTCCCGGGGCTGCCGCGAGGCATCCGGTCGGGCCGCCGCCGATGCCGCCGACCGCGCCCCCGGCGGCCCCCGGCGTCGCCTCGCCCCCCGGCCCCGCTGCCCGCCCGTCCTTCGCCGCCTGGCTGCGCGCTCCGCGGTCTGAGGCGGCGCCGGGGGTGTGGACGTACGAGCACAGGCCGAAGGCGCCGGAGGAGCCGGATCGGATCCCGGGGCGGCGGCTTCTCAGCGGGGCAGTGATCTCGGCGCTCTGCGGCTGGCTGGTCTGGTCGCTGCTGTGGAACGGGTACCTGGGCGGCTATTGGCTGTGGCCCATGTATCTGCTGACTCCGGACTCGTGGTACGAGCGCGGAGGCAACACACACGCGGGCTGGCTGTCCCAGCGCGTTTACATCGGCATTGTTGTCGCCGCCCTCGCCGTGATCTTCGGTCGCGTCGGCCACTGGCCCGAAGTCTGGCGCCGTTACGTCGCGCCCCTCTTCCGGCGGGCCTGGGACGAGCCCGACCCCGAGGTGGCCGTCGCGAGGCGGCCGGAGGGGGATCCGGTGGAGTGGCCGCACTTGCGGGCCGCGGGGGCGCACAGTGCGGCTGATCGGCTGGCGGCGGACGCGCGGGCGGGGGCGATGAACGACGTCGACCACGCCCGGATCGAGCGCGCCTGGCAGTCCGTGCGGGCGGGGCGGAACTCCCTCGCGTCGTTCACCGACACCGTGCTGCGCCACGGCGCCGCCTCGTACGGCCACCCGTCCGGGGCGCGGGATCTGCCCGCCCGGACCGCGCGTCATGATCTCCTCGCCCATCAGGTCCGCCTCGGCACCGCCCTCGAAGACTCCCGCAACCCTTACCAGCACCGCGGCGTCGGGCTCGCACTCGATCCCGATGTGCTCGGCACCTCGCTGCTGGCGGTGGGGCCGCCCGGTTCGGGGAAGACCGGGCGGGTGGTGCGGCCCGTCGTGGAGTCGCTGTGTCTTCAGGCGCTCGCCGGACAGGTCGCCGTCGTGGCGGTCGGGGCGGCGGGGGCCGGGCTCGGGGCGGATGAGGCGTTCGACGTCGTCGTGAAGATCGGTCGGCCCGACTCCGGCTACGACTTCGACCTCTACGGCGGCACCACCGACCCCGACGAGGCCGCGGGCATCCTCGCCGAAGCGCTGATCGGCGATATGGCCGCCTCGCTGCCCGGTGGGGACAGCCGACGCGCCGCCACCGCGCTGGCCCAGCTGCTCGGCCCCTACCGCGCCGCCCACGGCCGTTTCCCGTCCGTCCCGGATCTGCGGGAGCTGCTGGACGGTTCCAAGACGGCCGTCAACGCGCTGCGCGAGGCGCTGGAGGATGCCGGGGAGCGGGCGCAGGCCCGTGAGCTGGAGGCGCGGGTGCGGCAGTCCGGTACGCCCGGGGACGCGGGCGCGCTGCTCGCGGACCGGATCGCGCTGCTGGACCGGCCCGCGTTCGCCGACTTCTTCGACACCACTGGCGACCGCCGCCCGTTCTCCCTCCGCGCCCTCGAGCACCCCCTCCGGGTCCGTATCGATCTGCCCGAGCGCGGCCATGCGGAGGCGTCGCGGATGCTGGCGCGGCTGGTCCTGGCGCAGTTCACCGAATGCGCGGTGGGCCGCGCCGACCGTTCGCTGTTCGCCTGCCTGGTCCTCGACGACGCCTCGCACACCATCACCCCCGAGGCCCTGCGCGGTATCCAGCGGCTCCGTTCCGCCCACGCGGGCGCGGTGCTCACCCTGCGCACCCTCGACGACGTCCCGGAGGGACTGCGCAGCGCCCTGCTCGGCGCGGTGGGCTGCCGGATGGCCTGCGCCGGGGTGACGACCTGGGACGGGGCGCGGTTCGCGGAGGTGTGGGGCACGGAGTGGGTCGAGACGCGCGATGTCACCGACCGGCAGATCATCGCCGACGAACCGTTCACCAAAGTGCTGCACTTCATCCGTAAGGTCGTCACCGGAAAGGCGGTGACCACCCAGTCGGTGACCGTGCGGACGGTGGAGCGCGAGCGCTGGTCCGCCTCCGAACTGGCCCACGCGGTTCCCGCCGGGCATGCGGTGCTGTCGGTGACCTCCGTAAGGGGCGAGGGCGGGCCGCCGGTGCTGGTGGACCTCCGGGGATGACCTGATGCCCGGTCGTCCCGTTCGTCGCGGTTGGGTGTTCCGCCCCGGTTGCCCCGTTCAGGGGTGGCCGGGGCAACCGGAACCGCAGCGTCACGGCCAGACCGATGGCGAAATCAGGCCGTCAATTCCGCGTATTCCTCCATTGAGGCAGAATCGGCAGTAGCCGTTCATACGGGACGGTGAAGTCGTCGCATTCGCATCGAAGGTGCCATGCCTCCCACGCTCGCCTCACTGGTCCGCCACCCCGGTCTCAAGCTGTCCGTTCTCGCGGGCGAGGACCGGTTGGAGACGCCCGTGCGCTGGGCGCATGTGAGCGAGCTCGCCGACCCCGTGCCCTATATGGACGGCGGCGAACTGCTCCTGATCACCGCGATGCAGATCGAGGCCGACGACCCGGAGGAGATGAGCCGCTATGTGCGGCGGCTGGTGGGCGCGGGAGTAGTCGGGCTCGGCTTCGCGCTCGGCGTCAAGTACGCCGAGGTGCCGGCCGCGCTCGCCGCGGCGGCCAAGGAGGAGGGGCTGCCGCTGATCGGCGTGCCCCGCCCCACCCCCTTCATCGCCATCAGCAAGGCCGTCTCCGCGGCCATAGCCGCCGACCAGTACCGGGCCGTGACCGCCGGGTTCGAGGCGCAGCGCGAGCTGACCCGCGCCGCCATCGGAGCCGAGGGGCCCACCGCGCTGCTCGCCCGGCTCGCCGCCCACCTCGACGGCTGGGCCGCGCTCTACGACGCCTCCGGCTCCGTGGTCGCCGCCGCCCCCGACTGGGCCGCCCGCCGCGCCGCCCGCCTTACCGCCGACGTCGAACGGCTGCGCTCCCGCCCCGGCCCCGCGAGCATCGTGGTCGGCGGGGGCTGCGCGGCCGGGGCCGCGAGCGCCGAACCGGCCGAGGACACGGCCGTCGCCGACCGGGTGGAGCTCCAGTCGCTGGGCACCGGGCGCCGCACCCGCGGTGTGCTCGCGGTCGGTACCGGCGCGCCGCTGGGCACCGCCGAGCGCTACGCCGTGCACTCCGCGGTCGCGCTGCTGACCCTGACCACCGAGCGCTCCCGCGCCCTACAGGACGCCGAGCAGCGGCTCGGCGGCGCCGTGCTGAGGATGCTGCTCGCGGGCGAACCCGACCATGCCCGGGCGGTCGCCGGGCGGCTGTACGGCGGGCTGCTCGACGCGCCGTTCCGGATGCTGGTCGCCGAGGTGCCGTCCGGCGGCGGCGCGGCTCAGCAGCCCCACGCCGCGCCCTCCGCCGCGGACGAGGCCCCCACCGAAGCCGCAACGACCACAACCGCGAGCACAAGCGCCGGCACGGCCGCGGGCGAAGCCGAGGCGTGCGACCCCCTCGCCACGCTCATCGACATCATGGAGGCGGCCGCGGCCCGCACCGGCGAGTCCGTGCTGGTCGTCCCCGACGGCGGGCGGCTCATCGTGCTGGCCCCCGACGGCGGGGCGGCGGTCACGGCATGCGCCGAGCACGCCCGGACCGTCGAGGGCCGCCGCGGCACCAAGGCCCGCCCCCGCGACCGCACCGCCGCCGCGCCCAGCGGCGACGAACTCGTCATCGGGCTGTCCGCCCCCGCGGGCCCCATCGCCGCCGCGGCCGCCTACCGTCAGGCGGAGCAGGCGCTGTCGGTGGCGCGCCGCCGCGGCCGGATGCTGGTCGAACATGAGCAGGTCGCGGCGGGTTCCGTACTGCCCCTGCTCGCCGACGACGCCGTCAGGGCGTTCGCCGACGGCATGCTGCGCGCCCTGCACGAGCACGACGCCACCGGCCGGGGCGATCTGGTCGCCTCGCTGCGCGCCTGGCTCTCCCGGCATGGCCAATGGGACGCGGCCGCCGCCGACCTCGGCGTCCACCGGCACACCCTGCGCTACCGGATGCGCCGCGTCGAGGAGATTCTGGGCCGCTCCCTGGACGACCCGGACGTCCGCATGGAGCTGTGGCTCGCCCTCAAGGCCACGGCCTCCGGCACCTCGGCCTGAAACGCACACCTCCGCCACCAGCCGACCGCCTCGCCCCGCCCGCCCCCGACCACCTCGCCCCCGTCTCTCCCGAACCTGGCACGGTCCATCCCGAATCGGGCACGCCATAGCGGAGCGCGCGCGGCCTCGACTGCTACGCCTCGGACAAACACCGAGCGGGCCGGTCGCGCCTACGGTGGAAGGAGAGATACCACTTCAGAAGGGTCGGGATCCGCTGTGCCAGACACAAACGAAGCTGTCACCCATGCGTTCTGGCTCGCCGGCCGCGAGGCGACGGGCGAGAGCACGATCGAGGTCACCTCGCCCTGGGACGGCCACCGCGTCGGCGTGGTGAGCGTCCCCACCGACGCGCAGATCGAGGAGGCCGTCGCCGCGGCCGACGCGGTGCGCGAGGAATTCGCCGCGACCCCCGCGCATGTCCGGGCGGCCGCGCTGGACCATGTGTCGCGCCGTATCGCCGAGCGTGGCGAGGAGATCGCCCGGCTGATCTCGGACGAGAACGGCAAGCCGATCAAGTGGGCGCGCGGTGAGGTCGGCCGCGCCGTCTCCGTCTTCCGGTTCGCCGCCGAGGAGGCCCGCCGGTTCAACAGCGGGGAGGCCCAGCGGCTGGACACCGACGCCGGTGGCACCGGGCGGCTCGCGCTGACCCGCCGCTTCCCGCGCGGCACCGTCCTCGGCATCTCGCCGTTCAACTTCCCGCTGAACCTGAGCGCCCACAAGGTCGCCCCGGCGATCGCCGTCGGTACGCCGATCATCCTCAAGCCGGCGCCCGCGACCCCGCTGTCCGCGCTGATCCTCGGCGAGCTGCTGGCCGAGACCGAGCTCCCGGCGGGCTCCTGGAGCGTCCTTACGGTGCCCAACGACCGGATGCCCGCGCTGGTCCAGGACGAGCGGCTGCCGGTCATCTCCTTCACCGGTTCGGAGAAGGTCGGCTACTCGATCAAGGAGTCGGTGCCGCTCAAGCACTGCACCCTGGAGCTCGGCGGCAACGGCGCCGCGGTCGTCCTGTCGGACTACTCCTCCGGCGCCGACCTCGACTGGGCGGCCACCCGTATCGGCACCTTCTCCAACTACCAGGGCGGACAGTCCTGCATCTCCGTACAGCGGGTGATCGCGGACGCGTCCGTCTACGAGGAGCTCGTACCGAAGATCGTCGCGGCCGTCGAGGCGCAGGTCACCGGCGACCCGACCGATGACGCCACCGATGTCGGCCCGCTGATCAGCGAGGACGCCGCCAAGCGCGTCGAGTCCTGGGTCGACGAGGCCGTCCGGGCCGGTGCGAAGGTGCTGACCGGCGGCAAGCGCGAGGGCTCCAGCTACGCCCCGACCGTGCTCGCGGACGTCCCCGCGGATGTCGCCGTCTCCTGCGAGGAGATCTTCGGACCGGTGCTCACCCTGCACAAGGTGACGGACGAGAACGAGGCGTTCGCGACCGTCAACGACTCCAAGTATGGCCTCCAGGCGGGCGTCTTCACCCGCGAGGTGCAAACCGCCTTCCGCGCCCACCGCGCGCTGGAGGTCGGTGGCGTGATCGTCGGCGATGTGCCCTCGTACCGCGCCGACCAGATGCCGTACGGCGGCGCCAAGCGGTCCGGTGTCGGCCGCGAGGGCGTGCGGTACGCGATGGAGGACTACACCTACGAGCGGGTCATGGTCCTCACCGGCCTCGACCTCTGAGCCACCCCACCGGACCCCCGCCGGGCCCCGCCCTCACGGCGGGGCCCGACGCATGGGCGAGACCCGTCCCGGCCGCTCCGGACCCTCAACCGGAGAAGCCGAGACGGGCCAGTCTCAGACCGCCGCCGCGCAACGTGATGTGTGGGTCCCGCACTCCGGCCGGTGGCGTGGGCAGATCGGCGCGGACCGTGGTGTAGGCGTAGGGGCCGCCGGTGGGCGGGACGGCGGCGGTGGCCAGCGCGGTGCCGTCGGCCAGATGCGCCTTGACCGTCCCACCGTCCCCCGCCCCGGCCGGGGCGTTCGCGGCCTCGACGGTCAGAGATGTGGCCCCCGTGCCGAAGTCGCATACGCGGAAGAGCAGTCGGCCGACCGCGTCGGCACGGCAGGCCACCGCGTCCTCGCCACGCTCGACGACCTCCAGCCGGAAGACGGCCCCCTCCTCGACGCTGTCACGCTCGGCAACCTTCAGCCCGCCCGCGGCGACACAGACGTAGCCACCGGTCCCCAAGTGTCTGAGGAGGTGTCCGTCGCGGTGCGCTTCGAGCTTGAACGTCTCCTGGACCACCCAGCCCCCGCGCTGCCCGGACTCCCCGAAGGCGTCGGGGCGGTGCGGCGCGGCCGTATCCCTTCCTCCTCACCCACGGCCGCACCCCGGCGGCCGTCCCCCTTCCGTCCCCGCGGACGGATCTGCTCACCGGGCGTACGCACCACACCGGCGTCCGGCTGGACCGCTTCGCGGTCATGGTCCTGGCTCCGCTCGAATCCGCCATCCGAAAGGGAAGGTCCCGTGCAACGAGCCGCTCGAACGCTCTTCCTGACCCCGCTGATCGCGTTACTCGCGCTGATCGGCTTCGCCGCCGCCCCCGCCCAGGCCGCCACCTGGTCCTCCTCGGACCAGTGGGGCACCTGGTCCAACGGCGGCTACACCCTCTACAACAACATCTGGGGCTCCGGCGCCGGATCCCAGACCATCTGGGCCAACTCCTACAGCGACTGGGGAGTGTGGGCCGACCACCCGAACACCGGCGGTATCAAGTCCTACCCCAACGCCAAGAAGGTCGTCGGTAGGAAGATCAGCGCCATCTCCACCCTGACCAGCAGCTACAACGTCACGGTGCCGTCCTCGGGCGCGTACAACACCTCGTACGACATCTGGGACACCAACTACGACTACGAGATCATGCTCTGGGTCAACAAGACCGGCCCGGTCGGCCCGCTCGGCACCGCCCAGGGCGATGTCGCCCTCGGCGGCCATACCTGGAGCGTCTACAAGGGCAGCAACGGCGCCAACGAGGTCTTCTCGTTCATCCGCACCTCGAACTCCACCTCCGGCTCCGTGGACATCAAGCCCATCGTGAACTGGATCAAGAACACCAAGGGCTGGTTCGGCGATGTGACCATCGGCGACGTCCAGTTCGGCTATGAGATCACCTCCTCGTCCGGCGGTCTGGACTTCCGGACCAACAGCTTCGGGGTGAACGCGAGCTGACGCCCGCGTACCGCCGCCGTCCCGCACGGCGGCGGTACGTCACCGAGTACGCCAAGGGGTACGCCGCTTGGGAACGGCGGGCGCGGGGCGGGTCAGGGCGCACCGGGCGCCCGGCCCGAGCTGGCCCGTACGGTCAGCTCCGGGGCGAGCAGGGTCACCTGCTCCTCGGGGGCGCCGCCCGCCAGCTTCGCCACGGTCAGCTCCACGGCGCGCCGCCCCATCTCCTGCGCGGGGATGGCCACCGAGGTGAGCCGCACCGACGCCTGGGTGGCCACCTGCTCGGGGCAGACGGCGACCACCGAGACGTCCTCGGGGACCGCGCGGCCTTGCCGGCGCAACAGGCTGAGCAGCGGATCGATGGCCGCCTCGTTCTGCACCACGAAGCCGGTGGTGCCGGGCCGCTCGTCGAAGATCCGGGAGAGGGTGCCGTCCATGGACTCGTAGCTGCCCTCGCACGCCCGGTGCAGCAGCCGCACCCCCAGTTCACCGGCGCGGCGGCGCAGCCCCTCCAGGGTCCGCTCGGCGAAGCCGGTGTGGCGCTCGTAGACGGCCGGGGCCTCGCCGACGACGGCGATCTCACGGTGGCCGAGCTCCGCCAGATGTTCGGCGCACAGTGCACCGGTGGCGGTGAAGTCCAGATCGACGCAGGTCAGGCCGACGGTGTCGGCGGGCAGCCCGATCAGTACGGTGGGCTGGCGGGCCGCGTGCAGCAGCGGCAGCCGCTCGTCCTCCAGCTCCACATCCATCACGATCATGGCGTCGGCGAGCCCGCTGCCGGTCACCCGGCGCACCGCCGCCGGGCCCTCCTCGCCGGTGAGCAGCAGGACGTCATAGCCGTGGGAGCGGGCGGTGGTGGCGACCGCGATGGCGATCTCCATCATGACCGGCACATACATATCGGTCCGCAGTGGCACCATGAGCGCGATGATGTTGGAGCGGCTGCTGGCCAGCGCGCGGGCTCCGGCGTTGGGGTGGTAGCCGAGCTCCTTGATGCTGTGCTCGACGCGTTCGCGGGTGGGAGCGGAGATCGACCGCTTGCCGCTGAGGACGTAGCTCACCGTGCTGGCGGAGACTCCGGCGTGGCGTGCGACCTCGGCGAGGGTGACCATGCGGGCTGACTCCATCCGATGGGATTGCGAAGCGCTTCGACGCATGGCCGAGTCTCTTCCCGCTGGCCATGTGGATTGACGGTAAACCCATAGCGCAGGGGTGTCCATAGTCGTCGAAGCGCTTCGACGCCCGGCGTATGCCCTCCCGGCGCCCGCTCCCGCGGCGATCTCGCGCCAACTTCCGGATCCCGGCGTCCTCCCGCTTTGCCGTCCCGTCGGACCGGATGCACACTGGCAGCGGTACGTGCCGGTAATGTCACGAGATCGTCATTCGCGGCAAGGGAGCACCGATGACCGCATCCTCCGTCAGGCCGGTGTCCGAGCGTGAAGCCCGCCAGGTCGCCGAGGCCGCACGCGAACAGCTATGGCACAAGCCCAGCTTCGCCAAGGAGCTCTTCCTCGGCCGCTTCCGACTCGATCTGATCCATCCGCACCCCGCCCCCGCCCCGGACGATGTGCGCCGCGGTGAGACCTTCCTCGCCAAGCTCCGCGAGTTCTGCGAGACCCGGGTCGACGCCGCCCGTATCGAGCGCGAGGCGCGGATCCCCGACGAGACCATCAAGGGGCTCAAGGAACTCGGCGCGCTCGGCATGAAGATCGACACCAAGTACGGCGGCCTCGGCCTCACCCAGGTCTACTACAACAAGGCCCTGGCCCTGGCCGGCTCCATCAGCCCGGCGATCGGCGCCCTGCTCTCCGCCCACCAGTCCATCGGCGTACCGCAGCCGCTGAAGCTCTTCGGCACCCAGGAGCAGAAGGACCTCTTCCTGCCGCGCTGCGCCCACACCGACATCTCGGCCTTCCTGCTCACCGAGCCGGACGTGGGCTCCGACCCGGCCCGCCTGGCCACCACCGCCGTGCCGGACGGCGACGACTACCTCCTGGACGGCGTCAAGCTGTGGACCACCAACGGCGTGGTCGCCGACCTGCTGGTGGTGATGGCCCGGGTGCCGCGATCCGAGGGCCGTAAGGGCGGCATCACCGCCTTCGTCGTCGAGACCGCCTCCGAAGGCGTCACCGTCGAGAACCGCAACGCCTTCATGGGGCTGCGCGGCCTGGAGAACGGCGTCACCCGCTTCCACCGGGTCCGGGTCCCGGCCGCCAACCGGATCGGCCCCGAGGGCGCGGGGCTCAAGATCGCGCTGACCACGCTCAACACCGGACGGCTGTCGCTGCCCGCGATGTGCGCGGGCGCCGGTAAGTGGTGTCTGAAGATCGCCCGCGAATGGTCCGCCGCCCGTGAGCAGTGGGGCAAGCCCATCGCCGAGCACGAGGCCGTCGGCGCCAAGATCTCCTTCATCGCGGCGACCACCTTCGCCCTGGAAGCGGTCATCGACCTCGCCTCCCAGATGGCCGACGAGGACCGCAACGACATCCGCATCGAGGCCGCGCTCGCCAAGCTCTACGGCAGCGAGATGGCCTGGCTGATGGCCGACGAACTGGTCCAGATCCGCGGCGGCCGGGGCTATGAGACCGCGGCCTCGCTGGCCGCCCGCGGGGAGCGGGCCGTCCCCGCCGAGCAGATGCTGCGCGATCTGCGCATCAACCGGATCTTCGAGGGCTCGACCGAGATCATGCATCTCCTCATCGCCCGCGAGGCCGTGGACGCCCATCTGTCGGTGGCGGGCGATCTCATCGACCCCGACAAGTCCCTCCAGGACAAGGGCAAGGCGGCCGCCAAGGCCGGCGGCTTCTACGCCCGCTGGCTGCCCGGTCTGCTCACCGGCCCCGGCCAACTGCCCGGCGCCTACCCCGAATTCCACCCCGCGGGGCATCGGGACCTCTCACCGCATCTGCGCTATGTGGAGCGCTCGGCCCGCAAACTGGCCCGCTCCACGTTCTACGCCATGTCCCGCTGGCAGGGCCGGATGGAGACCAAACAGGGCTTCCTCAGCCGGATCGTGGACATCGGCGCGGAGCTGTTCGCGATGAGCGCGGCCTGTGTACGGGCCGAGATGCTGCGCTCCCGCGGTGACCACGGCGCCGCCGCCTATCAGCTGGCCGATGTGTTCTGCCGGCAGGCCAGGATCCGCGCCGACGAGCTCTTCGCACGGCTGTGGACCAACACCGACGACCTCGACCGCAAGGTGGTCTCCGGGGTGCTCTCCGGGGCGTACGAATGGCTCGAGCAGGGCGTTCTCGACCCCAGCGGCGACGGCCCCTGGATCGCCGACGCCACCCCGGGCCCGACCGACAAACAGAACGTCCACCGCCCCATCCGCTGAGGAACCACCGAGGAACCACCGAGGACTCGCAGAGGAACCACCGAGAAGTCGCAGCAGAACCGACGAGGAGCCCGGAGAGCCGCGGAGGAGCCGCCGGAGCATGCGCTGAGCAGCCGCTGGGGCCCGCGATCGCCGGATCCCGGGGCTTGTCACCGAGCCGTCACCCCTTGCCGCCACAATGGGGGAATGACGGAATCCCTGGCTGACCCGCATCTGCGCTATCCGGCGGCCACCGCCGCGGCGAGCGTGCGCGACATCGTGATCCTGGGCTCCACCGGTTCGATCGGCACCCAGGCCATCGACGTGGTGCTGCGCAACCCCGACAGCTTCCGCGTGACCGGCCTGTCCGCCGCCGGGGGCCGGGCCGGGCTCCTCGCCGAGCAGGCCCACCGGCTGCGGGTGGACAGGGTCGCGGTCGCCCGTCCGGAGGCGGTGCCCGAGGTGCGCGAGGCGCTGAGCGCGCTCTACGGCGCCGGTGAGCCGCTCCCCGAGATCCTGGCGGGGCCCGACGCGGCCACCGAACTCGCCCGCTCCCAGTGCCACACCGTGCTCAACGGCATCACCGGCTCCATCGGCCTGGCGCCGACCCTGGCCGCCCTGGAGGCGGGCCGGGTGCTGGCGCTGGCCAACAAGGAATCGCTCATCGTCGGCGGCCCCCTGGTCAAGGCGGTCGCCAAGCCCGGTCAGATCGTCCCCGTCGACTCCGAGCACTCCGCGCTCTTCCAGGCGCTGCTCGGCGGTGCCCGCGACGAGGTCCGCAAGCTGGTCGTCACCGCCTCCGGCGGTCCGTTCCGCGGCCGGACGAAGCGGGAGCTGGCCTCGGTCACCCCGGAGCAGGCGCTGGCCCACCCCACGTGGGACATGGGCCCGGTGGTCACGATCAACTCCGCGACCCTTGTCAACAAGGGCCTCGAGGTCATCGAGGCTCATCTGCTGTACGACATTCCCTTCGAACGGATTGAGGTGGTGGTCCACCCTCAGTCGTATATCCACTCGATGGTTGAATTCACCGATGGCTCGACGCTCGCCCAGGCGAGCCCACCCGATATGCGGATGCCCATCGCGCTCGGCCTCGGCTGGCCCGAGCGGGTGCCGGACGCCGCGCCCGGCTGCGACTGGACCAAGGCCCACACCTGGGAATTCTTCCCCCTCGACACCGAGGCGTTCCCCTCGGTCGGGCTCGCCCGCAAGGTCGGCGACCTCGGCGGCACCGCCCCGGCCGTTTTCAACGCGGCGAACGAGGAGTGTGTGGACGCCTTCCTTGACGGAAAGCTGCCCTTCAACGGAATCGTCGATACGGTCGCCGAGGTGGTGGCCGAACACGGCACCCCCGCCGTGGGAACCCGGCTCACCGTCGCGGACGTCCTCGAGGCCGAGACATGGGCCCGCGCCCGCGCAACGGAACTGGCCGCCCGAGCGGCGAAGGCGACCCCGGAGGATCGCGCATGACGACACTGATGACGGTCCTCGGCATAGTGGTGTTCGCCGTCGGCCTGCTGATCTCCATCGCCTGGCATGAACTGGGCCATCTCTCCACGGCCAAGCTCTTCGGTATCCGGGTGCCGCAGTACATGGTCGGCTTCGGGCCGACGATCTTCTCCCGGAAGAAGGGCGAGACCGAGTACGGCATCAAGGCGGTCCCGCTCGGCGGCTATATCCGCATGATCGGGATGTTCCCGCCGGGCGACGACGGCAAGATCACCGCCCGCTCCACCTCTCCGTGGCGCGGCATGATCGAGGACGCCCGGTCGGCCGCGTTCGAGGAGCTCCAGCCCGGCGACGACAAGCGGCTCTTCTACACGCGCAAGCCGTGGAAGCGCGTGATCGTGATGTTCGCCGGGCCGTTCATGAACCTGATCCTCGCGGTGGCGATCTTCGTCGGGGTGATGATGAGCTTCGGCGTCAACACCCAGACCACCAGCGTGGGCACGGTTTCCCAGTGCGTGGTCGCGGCCTCGTCCTCCACCGACAAGTGCCCCAAGGGGGCCAAGGACTCCCCGGCCAAGGCCGCCGGTCTCCAGCCCCGGGACAAGATCGTCGCCTTCAACGGGCACCGCACCCCGGACTGGGGCGCGCTCCAGCAGGACATCCGCCGGACCACCGGCCCCGCCACGATCACCGTCGAGCGGGACGGCGTCCGCAAGACCCTGCACGCCAACCTCATAGAGAACCAGGTCGCCAAGTCCGACGGCAACGGCGGCTATGTCGAGGGCGAGTTCGTCACCGCCGGCTTCCTCGGCTTCACCCCGGCCAACGGCGTGGTCCAGCAGTCCTTCGGGCAGTCCGTGGACCGTATGGGCAACATGGTCCAGGACGGCGTCGACTCCATGATCGCCCTGCCCTCCAAGATCCCGGACCTGTGGAACGCGGCCTTCGGGGACGCCGAGCGCAAGGCGGATTCCCCGATGGGTGTCGTGGGCGCGGCCCGGGTCGGCGGCGAGGTCGCCAACCTCGACATCCCGCCCTCCCAGCGGATCGCGACCATGCTCTTCCTGGTCGCCGGGTTCAACCTCTCGCTGTTCCTGTTCAATATGCTTCCGCTGCTGCCGCTGGACGGCGGCCATATCGCGGGCGCGCTGTGGGAGGCCATCCGGCGCCATGCCGCCCGGCTGGTCCGGCGGCCCGACCCCGGCCCGTTCGACGTCGCCAAGATGATGCCGGTCGCCTATGTGATCGCCGGAGTTTTCATCTGCTTCACCCTTCTCGTCCTGGTGGCGGACGTCGTGAACCCCGTGAAAATCTCCTGACGACACGAGATGTCCTGAAGTTCACCTTTGGGTGGACTTCAGGAGCGGGGTGTGCCCACGCCATGGCCGGTGCCGTAATCTCGGAGATCGGAGTCCGCTGATCTCCGGCAACTCACACACCTTCTTGGGGTTACGAACCAGATGACTGCGATTTCGCTAGGAATGCCGTCCGTACCGGCCAAGCTCGCCGAGCGCAGGGTCAGCCGGAAAATCCAGGTGGGGTCGGTGGCCGTGGGTGGCGATGCGCCGGTCTCGGTGCAGTCGATGACCACGACGGTGACTGCGGATGTCGGTGCGACGTTGCAGCAGATCGCGGAGTTGACGGCGTCGGGGTGTCAGATTGTGCGGGTGGCGTGTCCTTCGCAGGATGATGCGGATGCGTTGCCGGTGATCGCGAAGAAGTCGCAGATTCCGGTCATTGCCGACATTCA
>NZ_JBEZNG010000043.1:0-70968 GCF_040653035.1 Streptomyces malaysiensis subsp. malaysiensis | reverse complement strand
TAAGTCCGCGACCACCGCGTGGATGATCGAGAAGCTCCAGCGGCCCACGCTGGTCATGGCTCCGAACAAGACGCTGGCCGCCCAGCTGGCCAAGGCCGGGAACACCGCACCAACAGGAAAGGGGCCGAAGCCGTGGCACGCAGCGTGAAGGTGATGGTCGTTGACGGCCATCCCATGTGGCGTGATGCCATCACCCGTGATCTGGTCGAGTCCGGTTTTGACGTGGTCGCCACAGCGAGCGACGACGAACAGGCGGTGCGCCGTGCCCAGGTCGTCAACCCTGACGTCGTCGTACTCGACCTGAACCTGCCCGCCAAGTCGGGTGTCCAAGTCTGCCGGGAACTGGTCGGGATCCATCCCGAACTGCGGATCCTCGTTCTGTCGGCCGACGGGGAACACGCGGACGTGCTGGAGGCGGTGATGGCTGGCGCCATCGGGTGCCTTGCGAAGCCGGCATCGCGAGCGAAGCTGGTCGACGCCGTGCGCCGCACGGCCGTCGGGGACCCGGTCGTCACGCCCGGCCTTGCCGGCCTCGTCCTTGGCGAGTACCGCCGTCTCGCTTCCGAGTCCACCGCCTCGGTTGCCTTGGGGCCGGCGGTTGCGCCCCTGACCGATCGCGAGGCCGAGATACTACGCCTGGTCGCTAAAGGACTGACCTACGAGCAGATCGGCGAGCGTCTGGTCATCGCGCGTCGTACGGCGCGGAACCACGTCCAGAACGCGATCAGCAAGCTCCAGCTGCACCAGCGAACGGAGCTTGCGCGGCACAGCATGGAACACCATGTCAGCGATGCGGCGGTAGCCGGTACCACGAGCGATAACCGGTACGAATGGGCGCATTCATCAGAGGTCCCTCCCGACACGCACACGGCGGTACCGCCCGCCGTTTCCTCCGGCGGAGCCGACAGCGGCACCTGGCCCAGCGGCTCCCTGGGCAGCTACGGTCCCGTTCTTCCTGACGGCCGAGGCGTCGTGCCGGAGACGGAACCTGGTGAACCGCACAGGTTGACGGCTGAACTCGCCGAGCAGGCACCACCGGGCCGGGAGGTGCCCTTGCAGGTCCAGGTGACCCGAGGCGCTGGGGATGCCGGTGCGGCATTGCGCGAGTTCCATGTTCCTGCTGAGGGGGCGCGGCTGGTCATCGCCGTGCACGCGCCGGGGCTGTTGGCGCTGGGGGATCTACAGCAGGAGGTGACCGTGATGCCAGGCCGAGACTCGGATGTGGTGCGCTTCGGTCTGCGCACCACGGCGCCGGGGCTGCACACCGTGACCGTGCGGGCCTTTCGTGGCGGTACCTTCCTGGGCGAATTGCGAGCACAGATCTCCGTACAGGCCGACACGCCCGCCCGCGACGGCCCGACCCGTAGTGCACCGCTGACCACACTGGCCTTCGACCCGGGTGAGGTGACCCTGCAAGTCCTCAAGGGATCCGATGGGGCCCACAGCTTCCAGCTGCTCAGCGAGACCACCTACGCGCCCGAGTCCTTCCGCCTCCTGGCCGGGAACGCCCACGGTGCCCGTGAGTTGATCTACGACGAGCTGCGTCGCACTGCTGCGGCGGCCGGATCCGGTGGGGGTGCAGACCAGGCCCATGCGCATCGGCGACTGCGCAACCTCGGAGTGCAGCTGTGGGCGAGCGCCGTACCGGACGCCGTGCGACGCCAGTTCTGGGAAGAGGCCGATCGGATCACCTCACTGACCGTACTCGGCGAGCACGATGCGGTGCCGTGGGAATTACTGTATCCGCGCGACCGCGACCAGGAGGGGGATGGCTTCCTGGCTGAATGGCTGCCCGTGGTGCGGCGGGTCTTCGGTCAGGAGCGGGTACGTGAACTTCCGCTGCACCGGGCCGCGTTCGTCGTCCCCCCGGGTTCCCCGCCGGAGGCGGAACGTGAGGTGGCTGCCCTGCGTAACAGATTGGGGCAGGCCGTCGCCGACTTCGGCACGCTGACTCAACGCAGCGTGGTGAGCGACCTCATCGATCAGGGGGCGGCCGGGTTGCTGCACTTCGCCTGCCACAACACCTTCACCAGTTCCGGCTCCCGCGTCACCATGGCCGATGGCTCCTTCGACCCGCTTGATCTCGCTTACGCGGCCCAGTCCGGTGCCTTGCGGACCACGCACCCGCTGATCTTTTTCAACGCGTGCCGCAGCGCCGGCGAGATCGATTGGTTCGCGACGAGCTTGGGGTGGGCACCTCAGTTCTTGCGCGCCGGAGCCGGGGCGTTCATCGGCACGCTGTGGCCGGTGCGCTCGGATTCGGCGCTCACATTCGCTGACACCTTCTACAACCAACTGGTGACGCGGGGCCGAACACTGGGGCAGGCATCCCTGCAAGCACGGCAGGCCATCCGCAACCAGGGAGGGGACCCGACCTGGCTGGCGTATGTGGTCTACGGCAGTCCCGCCGCACGTGCCGTCCTCCCTCAAGCCGACGTCAGCACGGCTGATTAGACGACGAGGGAACGCAGCCTCGCCACCACTTCATCGGCCCGCTCGTCGCCGACGCTGTCTGCTCGGGCTCATCGGCACCCTCAAGGACGGCATGGTGCCCCTCAACGCCGAACGCGGCTGGGGCCCTTTCGGCTACGGCTGGATTAATGATCTTCGGGGATGCGAGCGCCGTCCCGCACCACACTCGAGACGGCCACACTCCGGCCCGCCGGGCAACGTCGGCCTGGGCCGTGATCGCCCGCCCCCGGGCAGCAGCCCGGCGGCAAAGGCGACCAGGGCGCCAGGGAATCCCTCACCCTCCGGCACACCGGCAAGGCACAGAAGCGCTGCCAGACGCACCAGGACTTCGCGTGGGTGTCGGTCGTGTTGTCCGGGGTAAAGGCGTGGCTGATCCGGTTTTCCGAGTCTCTTCGCCACGACCTCAAGGGGCACGGCGTACGGGTCCTCGCTGTGGCGCCTGGGTTCACCCGTACCCCAGGTGCGGCAGGTATCCCGGTACCCCACTGGCTCTGGCTGGAGGTCGATCAAGTCGTCGACCAGGCGATGAAAGACCTGAAGCGGGGCCGGCCGGTGAGCATCGCGGGCTGGCACTTCAAACTGTACGACCAGGCGGTCCGGCACCTGCCGCGCCGGATCGTTGCAACCATGGCCCGGTCCCGTAAGAGGCTGCGCGGATAGGGGCGGTTTCGGGGGCGTCGGCTTGGGCGGTTGTCGCAGCGGTGGGTGTTCCAGGCGTGGCGGATGAGGCTGCGTACGGTACGCCTTCGAGTGGCACTTGTTTGGAGGTGCTCGCTCCGCGAGTCAGCGCACGCTCATCGTCCGGTCGTGGTCACGGCCTGTTATGGACTCGGATGCTGCTATGAAGGCTTGTAGGAGAGGACGGTCGTCTCCTCGGCGGGTGGCCATCAAGATCCGGCTCACGGTAGGAGGCCCGTCGAGTTCGAGCCTGCGGGCGCCTGCGGGGAGCAGCGTCGTGACGCTGTAGGGGGCGATGCTGACGCCGAGGCCGGCCGCGACGAACATGATGATGGTGTGCCAGTTCGAGCACTCCTGCGCGACCTGGACGTCGATGCCGGCGTTCCGCAACGGCTGTGTGTTCACGTCGAACGCGTGAGTTCCTGCTGAACGCGGGAACAGGATCAGCGGCTCAGCGGCCAGCGCCCTTGCTTCCACCCGGTCACCCCTTGCGGCGGGGTGCTCTGTGGGGATGACGGCGACGAACCGTTCCGATGCGAGTAGGGAAAGGTCGATGTCGTCGCGCTCCTCGGCGTCCCGCACGATTCCGACGTCGGCCGTACCCCGCTCCAGGGCCGCCAGGACATCGGTGGTGAAACCGTCGTGAAGTTTGACCTGGACGTCCGGGCGGCGGCAGGAGAATGCACGGAGGTGTTCGCTGATGATCGCCGTGGCGGAGGTGATGAAGGCGACATCCAGACGGCCGGCCTCACCTCGGCCGACGCGCCCGGCCTCGTCGAGGTCGGCCGCCAGACGGCCCAGAAGGTTCCGGGCCCTTGGCTGGAACGCCGCTCCCGCCTCTGTGAGGCGGACACTTCGAGAGGTCCGCCGGAACAGCTCAACGCCGACGATCTTCTCAAGCTGCCTGATCTGCTGGGACAGGGCGGGCTGAGCGATGTGCCGCTGGGCGGCGCGGCCGAAGTGCAGTTCCTCAGCCACCGCCAGAAAGTACCGCAGATGACGGAGCTCGATTCGCTGATCCATAGTTTGAGCTTATCGATAGAGGTCAAGGCGTGTATTGGACATATGGGTGAGTGACGTCGGAGGCTACGGGAAGCCACACCGGAAAGGGAGCCCTTCTCATGCCGCACACCTCTGCCCCGACCATGATCTCCTCGATCGGCTCACAGAGTGACGCAGACGCGTTCTACGCGCTGAACGAGGAGTGGATCTCGCGTCTGTTCACCCTCCAGGAAGAGGACCGGGCCGTTCTCGGAGATCCGTTCGGCCGCATCGTGGGCCCGGGCGGCGACGTACTCATGGCGCGCGAGCCGGGCAACGGCACTGTAGTTGGGTGCGTCGCACTTCTGGCCTATCCGGACGCCGTTTTCGAGCTGGCGAAGATGGCCGTGGCTCCCGCCGCGCAAGGACGCGGCATCGGCCGCCAACTCATAGCCGCAGCGGTCGACCGCGCCCGGGCACTCGGTGGGACCCGGCTGTTCCTCGGCACGAACAGCAAGCTGACCCCTGCCCTTCACCTCTACGAGGACGCTGGGTTCGGCAGGATCACCCGCGACCGTCTCCCCGTGGCCGACTACTACGCCCGCGCCGACATCCTCATGGAACTGCGCAGTGATGGCGCTCCGTGATCACTGGGAGACCTGTGCCTGCGCTTCCCTCATGGCTGACCGAACCGCTTTGGGCTCAATTCGCGACCCTGCTGCCGGTGCGGCCGGTCTACGATCCGGCCCACCCGCTGGGCTGCCACCGCCGCCGGGTCAGCGATCGGACCGTATTCGACACACTGCTGCGCAGGTGCTGCGTTTCGGCTGCTCCTGCCAAGGCATCGCCGATTCCACCTGCTCAGCCACCACGATCCGAGGCCGTCACGACGAGTGGATCCGGCTCGGCGCCTTCGCCCAGCTCAGGGAGATCGTCCTGAACGCCTACGACCGAATCGTCGGTCTCGTGCTGGAGCAGATCGCCATCGATAGAGGACCGCATGGTGCCGCTCACCGAAGCCTGGGACAGCGGCGCCTCCACCCGGTCGGCGCAGGAACGCCAGGACTACGCCAACGACATCTGCGACACCAGGTCTTGTCGCGGTGAGCGCTCGGGAGAACCGTTCCAAGGCCGACCAGAACCCCAATCAGCGGCTTCCCACTGATCCGGGAGCCCACTGCCGGTACATCGAGGAACGGACCGTGAACCGTGCTGAAGTCCCGCTGGGACTGTCAGCAGACCCAAGCGAGGTGACCGCACTCACCGATCTCGCGGACAGTTGCCAAGACGCACGCATCACCTACTGACTTGAGGTCAGTATCCGCGCAGCCATCGAGCAGAGGTACCATCCACCACCAACATGAAAAAGCCCCGGACGAGAAAGCTCGTGATGGACACCTCTACTGACAACACCAGCCTGAAGTCCCAGTACACGGCCCAGATCACCGCCGACCTCGAACGCAACACAGCCGAACACGAACGCCTGAGCACCGAAATCACGTCCCTGCAACAGCAACTGTCGGCACTGGAAACCAACCGGGCGCTCCTGCTCAATATGCGGCAGACCCTCGGTGACGAAGCCGCCGGTGACGTACCCGAGAACACCGACGTCAGCAGCTCTGCGAATGGCTCGTCCGCCGTACGGAAGTCCGCGGAGACACCGGCGCCGCGCAAGCCGAAGAGGAAGACCGGCACGACCGGCACCGGACAGAAGCAGGCCGAGCCAGGCAAGAGCCGCTCCAACCGGGTACGAAAAGCGGGTGGGGCCACACTCGGGGACCTCATCCGTGACGACCTCAGCCAGCACAGTGAACCGCGCTCCGCGGCCGAAGTCACCACCGCTCTCACTCAGGCCCTCCCGGACCGCGAGATCAAGGCCACAGTCGTGCGCAGCACGCTCGAGGCACTCGTCGCCAAGGGGCAAGCACACCGCACCAAGCAGCAGAGGGCCGTTTTCTACTCGGCCACTGCCCCGGAGGCAGCCCCCGACATGGGTGAGCCCACCAATGCCTGATGAGCTCCAGTTCTTCCGTCTCGCATGGGGCTGGAGTCCGTCGCGATCACGCTGATCACCGGCGAGGAGTGGCTCGAGCACCGGGGATCGGTGGGCCGACCCTGGTACTGCGGCTTGAAGGTCCTCGGCCCAAGGTGCTCTCCTCGGTCGTGGTCGGCCTGCCCGATGACGACCTGGGGCAGCGGGCCCATGCCATCGTGCAGGCCGAGCCCGGCACCACCGCGCGGGAACTCCTCGACTTCCTCGTCGACGAACTCAACAAGGTGACGCGGGCCTACGGGCACCCGTTCCATCCGGCCGCCGCACTGCCCGAGGCGATCGAGGCCATGCCCGACGGCTGGTTCTCCTCCTGGCACCCGGCCACCTGACCCCACAGATCGCGGTGCCCGGCGGGGACACCCGGGGCTCCTCGGGCACCGCGCCCCGCAGGACGCGCCCCCACCACGGCATCCGGGCAGTGGCTCGACATCGGCACCGGCATTCCGACCAAACGCAATCCGCACGAGGTGGCACAGTCCGTGGCACCCGACGCCCGCATCGTCCACGTGGACAACGACCCGATCGTCCTCGTGCACGCGCAGACCCTGCTCAACAGCTCCGCGGAGGGCCGCACGCGCGCCCGGCGGACGGCGAGCAGATGGGGGGGCGACGGGCCGGGAAGCAGGCGTCGTACAGCTCCCGCCAGCGGGCGCGAACCCCTCCGTAACTCCGCCGGACGCGCCGGGTCGGGCTCGATCGCGCCCATCCCCCGAAGCGCATCCGTGGCCCTCCGAAGAGGGAACCAACAAAGTTACACTGTAGTGTAACTATCGTGTCCATGTGGGCGACGAGACGGAGACCCGAATGAGCGTTGAGCAAGTCCAGCCGGCCAACAGCCGTCGCCAACGGCGGTGGCAGGACGTGCACGATCGCTTGTACGACGCCGCTTGCGAGCTCTTCCTCGAGTCCGACTTCGTCAGCACCTCCGTCGACGAGATCGCCGAGCGGGCCGATGTCGCGCGGAAGACGGCCTACAACCACTTCCCACGCAAGCGTGACCTCATCTCGGAGTGGGGGCGGCGACGGCGTCTGTTCGTACAGGGAGAGTTGTCGGAGGAGGTAGTGGCGACGCACTCCTTCGAGGATGTCCTCCACCACTACTTCCGCGCTCTGGTGAGGATCAACCAAGTACAGCGCCCGTTGACGATCCGCATGCTGATGGGCTGGCGTGAATCGGGAGGTCCGTTCGATGTCGACCCCCACCTCCTGGTCGAGGTGTTCCGGGACATCACCGCCAGAGCGGTCGACCGTGGCGAGCTCCGGGCGTCCACCGACCCTGCGCGTGTGGCCACGATCCTGTACAGCTGCTACTTCGGGATTCTGTACGAATGGGTCGCCGGCTCCGATCAGGAAGCCCCGTTCGACCTCGCGCAGGCGTACACCCAGCTGCTCGACTTGACGTTCGAGGGCCTGCTCGAACGACCGGCCTGATGGATCAGACGAGGTCGTCGTCGAACGGATCGGTGGTTTCGTCGCCGCCGAGATGTGCGGTCACCGCCAGGAAGCCTTCGCGAAGGTGGTTCTCGATCGCCGCTGCCGCCGCGTCGGGATCACCCGACCGGACCGCACGGACGATCTCCCGGTGCTCCTCCCCCGATGCGCGGAGTCGCTCCGGCGATCCCAGGAGCACATCCCAGGGAAACGAGGTCCACAGCGAGGCGATGTGGTCGGCCAGTCCAGGCATACCGCAGCGGTCATAGAAAAAGAAGTGGAACGTGCGGTTGAGTCGACGGACCTGCTCCGAGTCGTGCGCGGAACCCGCTCGTTCCATGTCGGCGACGAGCGCCTCGGCGGTGCGCATATCAAGTGCCGACACCCGCACCGTCGCCCGTCTCATCGCGTAGGTTTCGGCGAGCCGGCGCAGGACGTAGATGGTCTCCACCCTGGCGAGGTCGACTGCCGCGACCCGGACGCCGCGGTGTGGCTCCGAGATGACCAGCCCATCGGATTCCAGGATGCGGAAGGCTTCTCGCACGGGTGTGATGCTCGTCTGGAAGCGCTCGGCCAGCGCATCCTGACGAAGGCGTTCGCCACGGCGGATCTCACCTGAGAAGATCAGCTGACGGAGGTCATCGACGATCTGGTCCCGCTTGGTACCCAGCGGTTGCTGCGATCGCACGTCACATCCTTCGCGGCTCGGCACACCGAGTCATCATGGTAGCGCCAGTGGCGGTGGGTCCCCGCTCGACTGTACCGCTCAGGTGATCATCGATGTCCTCCCGGAAAGTCCCAGCTCGGCCAGGACAGCCTCGGTGTGCTCGCCGACCGCGGGGATCCTGTCCATCCGCGGTTCGACACCCTCCATGCAGATCGGGGGCAGGGTGGCCCGGAGGTGGCCGACCGGGGAGTCAACGTCGCGCCATCGGCCCCGACTGCTCAGCTGAGGGTGCTCAAGCACACTGTGGAGGTCGCGTTGACGCGCATGAGCGATCGCTGCCCGCTCGAGTCGCGCCTGGAACTGCTCGCCGGTGAGCATCACAAGGTGATCGTGGATCAGGCGATCAAGTTCCTCTCGGTGGCGCACTCGCAGTGCCCCGGTGGCGAACCGGGGGTCGGTCGACACATTGGAGTCATCGAGCACGATCGAGCAGAACGCCTCCCACTCACGCTCGTTCTGGACCGACAGCACCACGTCGGTTCCATCGCCGGCTCGGAACGTGCCGTAAGGCGCGATCGCCGCATGGCTTGTGCCGGTGCGCTGCGGCGCGTTCCCGCCATGGCCCGTGTAGTACAACGGATATCCCATCCACTCGACGAGCGCGTCGAAGAGGCTGATGTCCAGCGCGGTGCCGACATTGGTGCGTTGGCGGTCGTAGAGCGCGGTCAGGATGCCGGAGAAGGCGTACATACCGGCGGCGATGTCCGCGGCGGGAATGCCGGTCTTCGCCGGCTCGGCCTCGGTTCCGGTGATCGACACCAGACCCGCCTCGGACTGAATCAACAGGTCATACGCCTTGGCATCCCGCAGCGGCCCGTTGGTCCCGTAACCACTGACTGAGCACGTGATCAGCCGCGGCCATCGTGCGCGCAACTCCGCCGCGCCGAGTCCGAGTCGATCGGCCGCGCCGGGAGCCAGGTTCTGCACGAACACGTCAGCCCGTTCGAGCAAAGCGGCCATGACGTCATGTGAGCTGGGGTCCTTCAGGTCCAGCGCCACGCTCTCCTTCGACCGGTTCAGCCATACGAAGTGACTTGACATCCCTCGCACGGTCTCGTCGTAGTCGCGGGCGAAGTCACCGCGGCCGGGTCGTTCGATCTTGATGACCCGGGCACCCAGGTCGGCAAGCTGACGGGTCGCGAACGGGGCGGCGACGGCCTGTTCGCAGGAGACGACCGTAACGCCCCGCAACGGGAGGTCGCGCGGGAGTCGGGCGACCGGGAGAGCCGATCCAGAAGTATGATGCATGAAAGAAAGGATAATGCATGAAACTGGAGGCTGATTCTCTTGGTCATGCTCGCTCCCTGCTGTTCGTCCCCGGTGATCGTGCGGATCTCTTCGACCGCGCGGTGAGATCCGGTGCGGATGCCGTCGTCATCGACCTGGAAGACGCGGTCACACAGGACCGGAAGACGGCTGCCCGAGAGGCGGCTCGCGCCTGGCTCGACCGTGGTGGCTCGGCCATCGTGCGGGTGAACCCGCAAGAAACCGAAGGATTCAGTGCCGACATCAGCGCCGCCGGAAGACTGGCGACCGCCATCATGCTGCCCAAGTGCGAGGACCCGGGCGACGTCGAGCGCGTGCGCGCCGAAGCGCGGCATCCGGTCCCCGTCATACCTCTCGTGGAAACCGCGGCGGGTCTGGTGAACGTCGAGACGCTGTGCCGCGCCGAGGGGGTGGTGCGCACGGCGCTGGGGAACGTCGATCTGGCCACGGAGCTGGGTGTGACGCCCGATGACGATGAGGCGCTGCTGCATGCGCGCTCCCGTCTGGTGATCGCGTCGGCAGCGGCAGGCCGGCCCGGCCCTGTCGACGGGGTGACCACCGACATACGCGATCCGTCCAAGGCCCGTACCGACAGTCGGCGTGCGAGACGCCTGGGTCTGACCGCGAAGCTGTGTGTCCATCCACTCCAGGTGCCAGTGGTCAACGACGTGATGACGCCGACGGCCACGGAGATCGCGTGGGCCCGTGAGGTCGTCGACCGCGACAGCGGCGGTGTCCTCGTGATGGACGGCCAGATGATCGACACACCGGTCGTCACTCGGGCGAGCCGCGTCCTCGACCAGAGCCGGCGTTTCGCAGTGCAGGAGCAGGAATGACCGAGTTCGTATACGCGGAGACACTCGGCCTCCGCTGTGCGCAACTCGCCCCGCCGACCATGTATGACGAGCGCGACACCGGGACGAACCTGCCTGCCCAGATCGAGATCATGACCGAGCGCCAGGACACGTACGAGTTCCTCTTCACGGCCAAGGGCGGCGGTTCCGAAGACGCGGGACCTCTTGACAGTGTGACGCGGCATACTCAAAATCATTACACTTCAGTGTAATGATCGATTCGAGTGTAAAAAATAGGTGACCAGTGCCGGTCGGACGTACGAACAGCGGTGACGGGCCGGTGGCAGGCCACGTGGTGGGCGGTCGACTTCGCCCGGTCGATGGAGCGCCGGGCGTACTCGAAGCGCTCTCCGCAGATGCCTCCACATCACACGAGACGATCGAGTTCATGGTTCCGGGCCGAGAAGCACATCCGCCACAGGAAGCGGCCCCGATCTCCGTCCCGGAGGTGCGACGTTGACGTTGACGACCCCGCAGTCCGACCCGTCGGCGGCGAGGAACCGCACCGCCTCCTGGCCGCGAAGTTCCAGATGTTATTGCCGCAATTGGACGAGCGTCAGCGCCGTCCGGCCGTAGGGGCGAAGGATGAACTCCTGCTACTCGTATCAGGCCCCGTAGGCTTCGAAGTCGCCGTTGGCGCGGACGGCGTGCGGCTTGAGCTGCGGCTTTGGCGCCGTAGAGGCCCCAGCGGGCGCCGGTGACGTCCACACGGGTCTTCGCCCAAGGGGCGGCACGCTCTCGATGATGCCGGCGTCGATCGGCCAGCCGCGTTTCAGCGCAGTGCCGTAGTGCAGGCGTTCGACCTGGCCGGTCAGGTAGTTCACGGCCTGCTCGGCGCCCTACCCTGCTCGCACAGATCACTCACGGCGACCAGTCTTCCGTCCCAGAGCCCTTCCTCGGACGGCCCCCTCGGCCGACGTGGCCTCGGCGACACGACGGCCGGGGCGTCCGCTACCCCATACAGGCAACAGTTTCCACCGCCATCATCCCTTTCACCCATATTTCTACCTTTCTGAGCTAGGTTCGGGGCCATGTTCATTCCGGACAAGGGCGGCATGGAGGAGGCAGGGTGATCTCGCGACGGCAGGTGCTGGTGGCGGGTGCGGTCGGCGGCGCGACGGTGCTCCTGGCGCCCCGCGGTGCGGGGGCGGTGCCGATCCGACGGGCACAACCACTACTCGATCCCGCGACCATCCCGAAGTACGTGACGGACCTGGTGGTTCCGCCTGTCATGCCGCCGGTGCGGGAGCACGACAGGCACAAGATCGACGAGTATCGGATCGGAGTGCGCCAGTTCCAGCAGCAGATTCTGCCACCGGGTCTGCCGACGACCGTGGTCTGGGGCTACGGCTCGGTCGAGGACAGCGAGACGTTTTCCTATCCCGCCTACACGATCGAGGCGCGGCTCGATCGTCCGGTGCGGGTGACCTGGATCAACGAACTAGTCGACAGGAGGAGCGAGTTCCTGCCGCCTCTGCTGCCGGTCGACCCGACGTTGCACTGGGCCAACCCGCCGGGCGGGATCGCCGGCCGAGACTCCATGCCCACGTTCACCCGGACGCCCGGCCCGTACACCGGCCCGGTGCCGATGGTCACGCACCTGCACGGCGGGCACTCCCGGCAAGAGAGTGACGGCTATCCGGAGGCGTGGTACCTGCCCGTAGCGAAGAACATCCCCGCCGGGTTCGCGAGGGTCGGTACCTACTACGACGAGTTCCGGGCGGAGTTCGAGCGGAAATACGGGATCAAGTGGAGGCCCGGGACAGCGACCTTCCAGTACGGCAACGACCAGCGGGCGTCCACCCTGTGGTTCCACGACCACGCCCTGGGCGTTACCCGGTCGAACGTCTACGCCGGCCTGGCGGGGTTCTATCTCCTCCGGGGCGGCCCGTCCGACCTGCCACCCGGCGTCCTGCCCGGTCCCCACCCTTCGCTCGGTGACAGGCCCGGCACCCGCTACCACGAGATCCCGATCGTCATCCAGGACCGGTCGTTCAACCCGGACGGCTCCCTCTTCTACCCGGACAGCCGGGCGTTCGCGCAAGACTGCACCAATCCCGCCGACTACATCCCGAACGGCGACGTCCCGCCGATCTGGGTCCCTGAATTCTTCGCCGACACCATCGTGTCCAACGGTCGGACCTGGCCCCGCCTCGACGTCGAGCAGCGACGCTATCGGCTACGCCTGCTCAACGGCTGCAACGCCCGGACCCTGTTCCTGAAGATCGCGGCCAACCCGACCGCCCCAAGGCCGGTCACCCCCGCCCTGCCGATGTGGCTGATCGGCACCGACGGCGGCTTCCTGCCCGAACCGGTGCGACTCGATCAGATCCTGCTCGCCAACGCCAACCGGGCGGACGTGATCGTGGACTTCACCGATGTGCCGCAGGGCACCGAGCTGTACCTCATCAACGAAGGCCCGGACGGACCGTTCCAGGGCGGCACACCCGGCACCGACTTCCCTCCGGCCGACGTCAACACGACCGGGCAGGTGATGAAGTTCGTCGTCGGGCCCCGCATCGGCGCGGACAAGAGCGTCCCGCCGGATCAGCTCCGCCTACCCCCGTTCACGCCCCTCGGCCCGGCGACCAACACCCGTCGGCTCTTGCTCGACGAGCAGGTGTCCACGACCGGCTGCGGCCCCGTCGCGACCCTGCTCGGCACCGTCGCACCCGACGGTAGGGCCACACCACTCAGGTGGAGCGATCCGGTCACCGAGAACCCAGCCCTCAACTCCACCGAAATCTGGGAGTTCGACAACCGGACGATGGACGCCCACCCCATGCACATCCACCAAGTCCAGTTCCAGGTGGTCGGCCGCGGACCGGACGGCAACCAGCCGCCGGCCCCGCAGGAAAGCGGCTTCCTCGACACGGTGGTAGCCCTGCCGCCCGGGCCCGGCCAGACCCGGGAGATCACCCGGATCAGGGCACTCTTCGACCTGCCTGGGCGATACGTATGGCACTGCCACATCATCGAGCACGAGGACAACGAGATGATGCGGCCATACATCGTCGGACCGATGGGGGGCGCCGAACACCCGTGACGCTGGTCGCGAGGGCGTCCCCTACATGGCGGGCCTCATCACCGGAGCAGCCGCGCTGTTCGCGGCCGCCCTCGGCGCAGCAGCACACGCGGCGACCTCGCCGAAACCGGGCGACGGCGAACCCGAGGAGCCGACCTTGTGCCGGAACCTACACCGTGCTTCGCCACCGCCATCCGAGCATGGCTGCCGGTCCCGGCCAGGCTCAACGTTCCGGCCGAAAGCGCCGCGCCCGCTACCTCTTCCCGGCCGTCACCTCCGGTCGCCCGGCTTCGCCGCGTAGTGCTGAAGGCACCAGATCGCCGACGACGGCTCGATCGCCGAAGCACCCAGAGGCGAGAAAGCCGCCGGACGCTCACCGGTCGGCCGAGGCGAACAGGGCCTCAGCCGCTCCGGAATGACAGGCAGGGTCGGGCGCTCAGGTCTGCCGGAGGAACGCTGCCACTCCCTATCGCACCCCAGGTCGTTACCCACCGGTGTCAGGCCCGGTCCCGAAACGTGTGCTTCTCGGCCTTTGCGGTGGGTAAGATCACGCCGCACGCTGAGCGGGCGGTTCGAGCCACGCCGCGCACGGCACAGAGCAAACATCGGGGGAACGGCATGAGTACGAACGGCAATGGTTACTGGGGTCCGACGGGCGGACCCGGACCCGGTGGACAGCCGGGCCAAGGTCCCGGCCATCAGCCCTACCCCGGGGCCGGACACCACCCGCACCCCGGCGGACCCGGCGTCGGGCCCTACCCGCCACAGCCCGCGCCCGTGCCGCCGCAGGGGTACCCGGGGCATCCGCAGGGCCCGTACCCGCTACAGCCGCCCGGCGGTGGCCCGCAGCCGCCGTTCCCGCGCCCGCCCCGGCCGCCGCTCACGCGCGGGCAGCGGATCCTCAAGTGCGTCTACAACCCGTTCTACGCCGCCCAGCGGGCCTTCCGCCCCTCGCGCCCGGACACCGTCGAGGATCTGACGGTGCGCAAGATCCAGATGTGGCGGACCGGGCTCGGCCTCGCCGCCTGGCTCGTGCTGATCATGTCGTACAAACCGGTCGACACGGCCAAGGGCGTCGAGACCGTCGCGGACGACAAGTTCAACCAGAGCTGGATCAGCACACTCGTCCTCGTGTGCGCCTTCCCCTTCGCGATCGCCCTGTTCGCGTTCGCCGCGCAGGGTGCGCTGCGCGGGCTCTACCTGCGTCGGTCCCTGAAGTCCTTCGGGGCAGTGGCCGCTCTGATGGGGTCCATGGCCACGTTCCCCCTCGCCGTCGCGCCCGACTCGGCGACCGCCGGCTTCCGTGACGCCATCGGGACCCCCGGCATGGTCATCCTCATCACCCTCTGCGCGTGGTCGCTGGGGTTCGCCCTGTACGGGATCGCGCTGTGCCTCATGCACGTGTTCCGCACCGCCGACATCCACGAGGTGCTGCCGCCGATCCTCGCCACCTTGCTGGTGTGGGTGATGGCCGCCCTCGACGTGATCAACAACGAGAACGCCGAGGTTCCCGTCCTTGCCCGGATCGTGTTCCTGCTCGGCGCTCCGGTGTCGGTGACGGTGTTGTCGTGCTGGGAACTGTACCGGCTGCGGAAGCACCACAACCTGACCGTGCGACAAGCCCTCGGCCGCTAAGGCGGGTTGAGGCCGTTGCCGTGCTGTCGGCAGTCGCGGAGGATCTTGTGGTTCTTCATCCGGCCGATCACATGCGGACCGGACTCCCGCCATGCCTTCGCATGCGCCGTGGCGTCCGGTACCGGGCGAGCCACAGCAATCACCAGGCGTGTGTCCGCGTCCACGATGACCTGCACGTTCGCCGAGAACCGGTAGTTGCGCGAAGACGTGCCCACGGGTCCGATCGCGGACCGGGACCAACGTCCGTCCACGGTCCACAACCGGTCGGCCGCCTGCCGCGGCCTCCGCACCGGCTCGAGCGCGAGCAGCGGACCAAGGCGCTGGATGACCCGGCACACAGTGGCGAGGAACATGACCGCCTCGCCGCCCTGGCAACCGCACTCACCCAGGGAACAGCACAGGATGCAGCAGGGGGCGCGGGCCGCCGAGGTATCCGAGGAGGATGTGGGCCTGACGTTGGCGGCGGTGAAACACCTGCGGGTTTCGGTGGCGAGTCAGCTAAGCGCTGTCCGGCAACCGATGGGTGATGCCGACTAAAGCGTTCAGGGTGAGACGCCTCACAGCTGATACGCGTGGCGACCGGCGCCGCGTCAGCACAGCGATGCATACTCGCGTCGAGCCCCATTCTCCCGGGAGGCGTCATGCCGCAGTCGGAACCAGCTGATGCACGGATGCGGGCCTGCGGGGTCGCCGAGAAGTCCGGTGCGGTTCAGTCGCTATGGCTGCCCAGGCCCCGGCCACCCGGGCCAGGCGAGATCTTGCTCGACGTCCTGGCCGCCGGGGTCGGCCCCTGGGACCTGCTGCCTGCCTCAGGCAGCTGGGACGTGGGCCTGCGCCTTCCGGCGGCCCTCGGGGTGGAGGGCGCAGGTCGTGTCGTCGCCGTGGGGCCGGATGTCACGGCCCCTGCCGTGGGTGACCTGGTGCTGGCCCACAGCGCTCCGCTGCCCGGCCACAGCGGTTTGTGGGCCGAGCAGGTGCTGCTGCGAGCCGCGGACGCGGCACCTCTGCCCGAGGGCCTGGACCCGGCGCGGGCGGCGGCACTTCCCGTCAACGGTCTGACCGCCTGCCAGGCTTTGGACTGGTTGGACCTGTCCAGCGGCATGCACCTGCTGGTGACGAACGGAGCGGGAGTGACCGGAGCCCTCGCCCTGCAACTCGCGGTCGCGGCCGGAGTCCAGGTGACGGCGACAGCGTCTCCCCGCTCTTTTGACCGGCTGCGCCACCTGGGCGCGACAGACGTCATCGACTACCACCGCCCCGCCTGGCCGCGCGAGGTCGGGCGCGTCTTCGACGCGGCGCTCACCGCAGCCCCCGGAACGGCCGCCACCGCCGCGGAACTCGTCCGCCCGGGTGGCCGACTGTGCTCCATCACCTCGGACGCCCCGGCCGCGAGCGCCGAACTCGCTTCGACCGATCTCTACGTCCGTCCGGACGCAGAGGCTCTCGCTGTCCTCGCCGACCAGCTCCGCGACGGCGTACTCGACCTGCCCACGGAGGTGCTTCCCCTTGATGAAGGCCCAGGCGCCTTCGACCGGTCCTCAAAGGGCCTCACCGGCGGAACCAAACTCGTGCTCCGCGTCACCGGCCCGGCCTCCTCGGACACCATGCCAGCGTAGATAGCCCAGCGACTCCGTTGCGCGGACGAACCCGACGCCGCGCCAGCTGACTCCTTTGCCCAGGGTCTCGAAGTCCGCAGCCGACCGGATCATCATCCACCTCGGACCGCTGCTGACGCTGCGGCCCCGCAAACGGTTCGGGTAGAAGTGCGGAAAGCTCAACCTGTTCGACTCCGCGGGGAGCACGCTGTCGATCAACTCGCGGCGGCTGCTGAACCGGTTGTACAGGGTCCCGATGCTGACATCCGCGCGTCTGGCGACTTCGTCCAAAGGTGCCCCCAAACCGCGTTCCTGGAAGACGTCAAGGGCAGCGGCCCTGAGCTTCTCCAAGTTGCGCCGGGCATCTGCGCGCAAGGGCGGGCGGCCGGGCATGGCACCTCCACGACATAACTTGACCTAGCCCCTCATCTCACATGGCGAAGACCATCGCGGTTTTCGGCGCGGGTAGCGGCATGGGGAAGGCGGTGGCCCGCCGCTTCGGACAGGAGGGTTACCGGATCGCGCTGGTCGCCCGCCGTCGCGAGCTCCTCACTACGCCCCGTTCAGCCCGGCAATTGGTGCACCACGTGCTGCCGGAGATGCTGGAGCGCGGAGACGGCGGAATCCTGTTCGTCTACGGTTCTTCGGTCATGTTCCCCGCAGGGGGTGTTTCCGGGCCTGTTCCGCTGACGGCGGCCGCGCGCAACTACATCCTCGCCCTTCACGAGGAGCTGGCAGGGCGAGGTGTCTACGCGGGGAGGTCTGGCGGTGCGAGCTTTGATCGCTCAAAACCAGGCTTCCCAGGCGGTGAAGGCCGGAGAAATGAAACTGAACATGGAACTCCCCGTGGTGGAGCCCCATGAGCTCGCCGATCTGGAATGGGAACTGATGCGAGCCCGGAACCAAGCCGACGTCCTTTACCCCCGCCAGTTGAACCGTGTCCTGCACGGCGAGGGGGCGGAACCTGGCCCGGCCGCACCCGGCCGCGCCCGGCCGATCCGCCCGTGCTCGCCGCTCCTCCTGACCGCTTACCGCGGCTGCGCTGCGATCTGGATCAGGTTGCCGCAGGTGTCGTCGAAGACGGCGGTGGTGACAGGGCCCATCGCCAGCGGCTCCTGGGTGAAGCGGACGCCGAGGGCCTGTAGGCGCTCGTACTCCGCCTCCACGTCGGGGACGGCGAACTGGGCAAGTGGGATGCCGTCCTTGACCAGGGCGTCGCGGTAGGGCTTGACGGCCGGGTGGCCGGCGGGCTCCAGGAGGAGTTCGGTGCCGTCGGGGTCGTCGGGCGCGACGACGGTCAGCCACCGGGCCTCCTCGCCCAAGGGGACGTCGTGCTTCTTCACGAAGCCGAGGATCTCGGTGTAGAAGTGCTCGGCCTTGGCCTGGTCGTCGACGAAGACGCTGGTCAGATGGATCTTCATGGGGTGCTCTTCTCCGGTCCGAACGGGTCGGGCAGACGCCATCGCTCGGTGATCCGCCGCGGCGGGGCCGTGTTCAGGTCGTGGAACTTGTAGCGGCCCTCCCGCCTCGTTTCGACGAGCCCGGCGGCCTCCAGCAGGGCGAGGTGCTGCGAGACCGCCTGACGCGACATGCCGAGCTGGTGCTTCATGCTCAGCCGCGAGCAGATCTCGAACAGTGTCTGTCCCGACTTCTCCGTGAGCTCGTCGAGGATGATGCGGCGGGTGGGGACGGCCAGGGCTTTGAAGAGGTCGTCGGCCACGACCACAGCATAGGCAAGCATTTGCTTGCCTATCAAGCCGAGGGCAGCGGTCTGCGCATGCAGAAGGATCCGTGGTTCGCCATGGGCCCGGGGCTCTCAAGTGGCTTCGGCCTCTCGGCGCAACTGTCGGCGCGTCCGGACAGTCGTACCCGCCGTGACCGGAACACGTACACAGCACAGGGTGATGTTGTCGCCCGCCGTCTCCACGGCAGCGGGCATCGGGAGTCTGGCCCTCGCCGTCGTGGCGAGCTGGAGCAGCCTCCTGCTGGTCGTGCGGGGGCGGGTGGTACCCGGCTGGGGGGTGAGCGCGGCTCTCCTGGTCATGGCGCTCGTTCTCCGATGGGCGCTCACCCGGGCAGGGCGCCCGGCGGATGCTTCGAGCCTCCCGCGGAAGCGATCGACGTCGGCACGGAAGGCGAGCAGGTTGCTGATCGCCACGGCGGTCCTTGGCACCGCATGGGGAGCGGTGGACGACCTGGCCTCCGGCGCGGAGTACCACGTTCTGCGCCCCGCGGGGCCGGGGGGCTGCACGGCCGTGGTGCGGGAGACGTCCTTTCTCGTGATCGGCAATGGCGAGGCGTACGCGGTGGGGCGCACCGGCCTGGCGCTGCACGAGTCGGCGTCCTGGACGGTCGACGATGGCTACCGGCCCGTCGACGCGGGCACGTACGAGTTGAGCTGGGGGCGGGGCGGGGGTTTTCTGCGCATCAGCGGTACGAGCGGCGATCCGGTCGTCCGTGGGGGATCGGCCGACATCGACTGCGGGTGGTGAGGCCGGTCCCGCCGCCACGACGACACGGCCGGTGCACGGCGCCCGACCCCGCCCCGCTCACGCCTCTTCCGGGGCCCGCTCGAACGTGAAGTACGCGCTCAGCGTGTACGGCTCTTCCTCGTCGTGGGCGAAGTCCCAGGAGACGTCCACCAGGAAGACGTCGTACTCCGCCACCCACTCCGACGCCTTCCTCAAGGCATCCGCGGCGGTCTTGGCCGGGAACAGCTTTCGCGCCATCGGGTGCACCTGCGACTCCGCGTCCGAGTCGTCGAACCCCTCCGGCACCTCCAGGCACAGGCCCGGGTCGATCTCCTTGGCCATGGCCACGTCCCTTCCAGTCCATGTCCCACTGGCGGTCGTATTCTAAGACGTCGCTTCTCATGGCGTGGTCAGTCGTTGAACGGTGCATGGCGGATTTGGTGGAGCGGTTGGTGCCGGATGAGTTGTGGGTGCTGTTCCGGCGGGTGGTGCCGCCGACGGAGGTGAGGCGTCCGCAGGGCGGGGCCGGCGGCGGGCCGGTGACCGTGAGGCGCCGGCGGCGATCGTTTTCGTGGCCACGTCGGGCTGCACGTGGCGGCAGTTGCCGCCGGTGTTCGGGCCTGCCTGGCCCACCGTCTACCGGCGCTTCGCCCAGTTTGGGCCGCCACCGCTGGGACGGTCTCCTGGCTGGCCGGCTGCCGACGCCCGCACCGCCGCCACGAACGCAGGGCAGAACACTTCCTCGCCTTCGTCGGCATAGCCGCAGCCCTCATCAACTACCGCCGACTCACCAACTGAAACGACGTCTTGGCAAATACGGAAAAGGCCCCGGGGTCGGCGTGCCATGAGGTAGGTCCTGGCGTACGCTGAGCAGACGCAGGGAGTTCCGCGGTGCACATGTGGAGGGACACCCGTATGAGAATGCGTTCCATGGTCGGCCAGGTTCTTGAGAACACAGGATTCCCAACAATCCGCTATGGACTGGCGCTGAATCTCCTGTCGATTGGGCGGCTCAAGTTCGAAAGTTATGAGGTCGAGAACATTCGACCCTTGGTCACCGCGAGCCCTCTATTCTCACGGCTCCTCACCGAACTCGGCGAACAAAAACTGGCCAGGGTCATCGGTGCAACAGAGATGATTACGGGATCATTGATCGCGGCGAGACCGTTCGCGCCGAGAGCCTCGGCGCTAGGAAGCCTGGGGGCTGTTGGGATATTCGCCACAACTCTCAGTTTCCTGGCCACAACACCCGAGGCATGGCAGGAGAAGCGCAGAGAACCAAAGCTCTCTCTCGCCGGCCAATTCCTGGTGAAAGACATCGTGTTGCTCGGGGCTTCCCTGCTCACGGCGGCCGAGTCTCTACAGGCCAGTCGGCGCACGCAGTCCACAACGCGGTAGCGAAGAATCCCAGGACGTGCAACTCGTCGCAGGAGATCGCCCTCTCCGGGGTACTACGGGCCCCCACCGTGCGGGCCGCCTACGGTCCTCCACCAGCCGGAAGCACCAGCCGTCACCCCACACCCCGACCCGCAGGACCTCAGCGGCGACGAGATCGGGAACGGCTGGAGCGAGCAGGCGCCCGTTCGGACGGTCGCCTCGCTGATGCCCGGGGCCCGCGCGGTACCGGTCGCCAGGCTGTCCGCGGGCGTATCCGGAGTGGTTCCCGACGGCCGCGGAGCTGTGCCATGGTGCCCATACCCCTCCGGAACCGGCGTTCTGCAATGAGCGTCTGAGTCCGGGAGGAGAGCGCGTTCACCGGTGGGACTCCCGGCCTTCCACGGGCCGGCTCCGCGGAGGAGGGCAACGGAGGACATGGCGCACAAGTGGAAAGTCACGCTCATCGCGGTCGGGGCCGTCCTGGCCGCCTCCACCCCCTTCGTCTGGTGGATGAACGGCCCGGACACCGCTCAGATGGTCGGCGGTTCGGTTCAGGGCGTCACCGGAGTGGCCTCCCTGATCTGGGCCCTGGTGTCCTCCCCCACCAGGACGGGCCCCGAGGCGGACGATGTGGCGGTCGACACCGGAGTTGCCAGGGCCACCGCGGGAGGGCACGCCTCCACGGGCGTCCGGGGTCCGCGTGAGGCAGGAGGCCGGCGGCTGCGGGCCGAGCGCACCGGAGACGCCACCGCGGACGGCCCGGGCAGCCGGGCGAACACCGGGGTGGAGCGCCGCTGACCGCTCCGAGACCGCCCTTCCATACACGGGCCCGCATGGGGGAAAGGACGAGCACGATGCACCCTTGGCGCAAGCGCGACAACGGGCACCATGCTGACGGCACACCATTGCGGGACTCGGAGCGGGGAGCCGCGTCGGCGTCCGAGGGGGCGGAGGTGAGCGTCACCGGGACCGGCGACGCCTCGGCCGTCGACGGTGGCACCGCGGTCTCCGGCCATCTGGCCCATGGCCCGGGCCCGGACGGTCCCGTGTATGTGAGCCGGACCGGGGACGCGGTGGCTTCAAAGGGCGGTGTGGCAAACACCGGCGTCATCTACGCGAGCATGGAGCCCCCCACGCCGGTCAGGACCGCCGCACGCCTCGCCCGAGCGGTCAAGGAGCGCGAGGGGCGGCAGCACGACCTGCTGCTGGGTGCCGGCAGACGGGCCCCGGCGGGATTCATCGATCTGCCGTTCACCGCGGTCACCCGCCTCCAGGAACCGCCCGTCAGCGGATCGATGGGCGAGGTCGCCGCGTGGTACCGGTGGCAGCGGCCCGACTGCTTGGTGATCACCGGAAACCCCGCCGCGGCGGGCCGCGCCGACGCCGGGGCGGGGAAAACGGTCTTCCAACTCCGCCTCGTTCTCGGGCTCCTGGAGCGCCGCGGCCCGGAGGATCCGGTTCCGGTGCGGTTGTCCGCGGCGTCATGGAACCACGACGAGATCAGGGGGTGGCTGCGCAGGCACCTCGCCTCGGTCTACCGGCTCAAGCCGCGGGAAGCGTCGGCGGTCGTCGACCACGACCTGGTCCTCCCCCTGATCGACGGTCTGGACGAAATCTCCGCACCTCGGTCCCTCATGGGGGCCATCGGCCGGTACAAGCGCGGAGGGCGGGCGTGCCCCGTGGTGCTCACGTGCAGGCGGGCCGAGTACGAGGACCTTCTCGACACGGACGACCTGCCCCCCAACGTCACGCATCTCCGTATCGCGCGCGTCGACGCGGAACGTGCGCGCGCGTTCCTCCTGGAACGGGTTGCCACGAGCCGCGTGGGGCTGGACCGTTGGCGCCGCGTCCTGGACACGCTGGAGGACGCGGAAAGGCCCGGCGGGCCACGGGAGGCCGCCGCGCTGGCCGCCGAACTGGACAGCCCCTGGCACCTGACGCTGTCCGCCATCGTCTTCGACGAGCGCAACAGGGCAGGTGAGTACGTCCGCAGCCCGGACGAGCTGCTGCGCCTCGCGGCCGACGGCGAGCTGCACGAGTATCTCCTCGACCGCTACGTCGCGGCGGCGGTGCGGCTCCCGTACCGGGGCGCGTCGGGCGATGAGCCCGATCTGGCGCGTCGCCTCCGCCTGCACGCGGGCAGCACCTGGAAGAAGCTCGCCGTCCTCGCGCGCTACCTCCAGGACAACAACCGGGCCCCGCGGATCGTCTCGGGGACGCGCCTGAGCGGCACCGACATGGTCCCGAACGAGCTGTGGCCGCTGGCCGGAGTCCGCCGGGTACGGAGGACCGAGGCCGTCCTGGCCGCCTCGTGCCTGGCGCTGTGGTCAACGGTGCTGGTCCTGGTCAGCCATGTCGCCCTGGCCATCACGCTGGCCGGCGTCGTGACCGTGGCGGTGTGGTACTTCGCCCCGGCTCTCCGGCGCCTGGAGAACCGCTCCCATCCGGCTGGTGCCGCCTGCGACGGCCTCGCGTTCGGAACGATGACCGGGGCGGTGGCGGTCGCGTTCGGCGCGGGGACGCTGCGAGCTGCCGTCGCCGCGGCGGCCGGTGCGGTCCTGTCCGGTGCCGTCAGCTGGGCCGAGCGCACCGCGTTGACGCGGATCCGCACGGTGCGCACACCGCTGAGGCGACCGTGGCCGACGGCGCTGCTGAAGGGGACAGCGGTCGGCCTGACGGCCCTGATCGTCGTGGGCGTCGGGGTCTCGGCGGCGGATGGACCGGCCGCGGCAACCGGCACCGCAGCGGTGTTCTCCCTCGGGCTGGGGGTGGTGGCCGGGCTGGAAGCCAGGGCAGTGGCAGTCCTGGACACAGCCTCCCTGCCCCGCCCCGGAGTTCGGGGTCTGCTGACCGGGCTCCGCTGGTTCGCCGGGCTGCTGGTTCCTCTGGTAGCGCTGGTCATACCGCTGACGGGCGGGGTGGGGAGGTGGGCGCTGTTCCTCTGCATCCTCAGTGCCTCGGCAGGTCTCGGGGTGGGCATCGGCGCGGGATTCGCCACAAGTACCGAGGCCATGGAGGAGCCTCCCGTCTTCTGGCTCCTGGCGACAGCGATCACGCATGGGATCGTGTGGATGCCGGTCTTCGCCATCTGGCACATCACCCAGCTGGGCAGCGACGGTTGGCTCCTCACCGGCGCCACGGGGTTGTTCATGGGCGTGGTGGGGGTCATCTTCGCCGCGGGCTGGACGCGACTCCGGCCCACCCACGCGCGCCCTCCACTCCGCGACGCGTTCTGCGCCGGAGCCGTGTGCGGAGCTCCCGCGGCCGTCACCGCGGCACTCGTGGCCCACGGGATCCTCGGCTTGGAACGGCCTCTCCTTCTGGGCCTGTCGGTCGGAGGTGTGTGCGCGGCTGTCCGGGCGCTGCGGGAATTGGCCCGTGAGCGGCCCGAGGACATCGGAGAGCGCGAAGCGCGGGAAGCGCGGAGGGAGTGGTTGGAGGAGCTGGGCAGACCGGTGCCGGTGCGCCCTGCTCCGCGTCCGCTGCTCGACGATGCGGCCAACACCATGCTCGCGCTGTGCGTCAGCGGAATCCCGGTTCTGGCACTCTGCTGCTGGGCGTTGAACGGCTTCGCGGCGGAGCCCCCCGACGGCTTCGCCGCCTTCATCGCTCCCTTCGCGAGGCTCGCCGTGGTGCTGGTCGCCGTGGCGCTGGCGTCCATGCTCAATGCCGTACGGCTGCGCTACGGCGTGTTCCTGGCGCTCACCCCCAACCTGAGCCAGCTGCGGCCGTTCCTCGAGGAGTGCACGGCACTGGGCCTCCTCCGCATGTCCGGCGACGCGTACCAGTTCCGGCACCGCGAGCTCCAGGAACACCTCGCGGACCGGCCCCGACCTCCGGACGTGCGGTGACCCCGCCGAACACGCAGGCAGCTTGACACACTCATGGAGACTCCCCTGGGCTGACGGTCCACCGCGAGAACTCGATGGGCAGGGCGGACCGCCATCCCAGGTTTCCTACCCACCCTGCATGTCGAGGTCAGCGGGGATGAGTCCCTGCCCGGGGGACAGAATGTCAGCCAGTACGCCGGGTTCCTGTTCCAGCACTTTGGCTCGGGACCAGAAGAGCAGGGCGACGCCGACCGCTCCGGGGTCGGGCGCTCCCAGGACGCGTTCTCCGACGTAGGAGGCTCGTCCTCGGCGTGCGCGCAGTGAAGCCGTGGCTTTCGCACCGTCGAGGGCTGCCAGGGCAGATGCGTGCGCGTCTCCGCCGGCGGCCAGGGCATCGCAGGCGGGTAGGAGCGCATCGACCATGGTGCGGTCCCCCGCTTCGGCTTCACCGACTCGCTGGATTGCTGCCTTGCCTTCGCGGACACCGGCGGCCCATCCCGCCTCGCTGTTGTCATCGGCGAGGGCGTGGGCGATTTCCTGGAACAGAAGCCCGATGAGGGGACCGCTTGTTCCTCCGACCTCGTCGAGGAAGACCCGTGCGGCGATGGTGAAGGCCGGCTCGGTGGGGGCCGCGTCCAGGGCTGTGGTGACCTGGTCGATGCCTTCGCGGAGGTTGTCGCCGAAGTCTCCGTCTCCGGACAGCTGGTCGAGAGCGGTGAGGGTGTCATGCGCCATATGCACGCTGTGCGCATACGTCTGTATGAGTCGCCGCTGGTCGATGCTCATCGTGGGAACTCCGTCACGGGGAAGGCGGGTGTGCGGGTGGGGCTGTTCCAGAGGTCGATCCACGTGTCGTGCATTGCGGTGAGAGAGAGGGAGAAGCCACTCATGTCGAGCGCCGGGACGAAGGTTCCGACGAGTCGGCCCGCCACGTCCACGCCATCCTCGGCCAGCCGTGCGCATACCTGTGTGTACACCGCGTACAGCTCCAGGAGGGTTGTCGCGCCCAGCCCACCCACCAGTACCAGGACGCGCGCCGTGTCGGGGGGCAGGGCTGCCAGCACCTGTTGGGTCATGCGGTCGACGAGCGGCTCGAAGCCGGTGTCGGCCTGGGTGGAGGCGGCACGTTCCCCGTGTATGCCGACCCCGTATTCAAGTGTTCCGTCGGTGAGCTGGAATGCTTCGCCGCCGCGGAAGGGGGCGGTCTGGGCGCGTGCCGCTACAGCGATACTGCGTGAGGCGGAGGCGATGTGGGTGCCGAGTGCGGCGAGATCGTCCAGTCGGGTTCCCTGATCGGCCGCGGCCCCGAGGAGCTTCTCCACCGTGACGGTGGCGGCGGTGCCGCGGCGTCCAGTGGCGGTCTCCGCGCTGTCGGTGGCGATGTCGTCGTCCACGAGGACGCGGCGGACGGCTATCCCGTCGGCCCGCAGCCGTTCGGCTGCTATGCCGAAGTTGATGCGGTCCCCGGTGTAGTTTTTGACGATATGCAGGACGCCGTCGGGGCCGGCAGCGGCCCGGGACGCTTCGTAGATCTGCCGGTTGTGGGGAGAGGCGAAGACGCGGCCGGGGACGGCGGCATCGAGCATGCCTTGTCCGACGAATCCGCAGTGCAGGGGTTCGTGGCCGGAGCCGCCCCCCGAGACGAGGCCGACGCGCCGGCCTGGGTGCCGGTGGCGGGCTGTGATGTAGAGCGGTTGTTCGTGGAGGCGGATCAGGTGAGGGTGGGCCAGGGCCAGGCCCCGCAGGGACTGTTCCACTGCGGCGTGTTCGGGCAGGAACAGGCGGTTCACGGAGGTCAGGTCCTTTCGAGGGCGGCCGGCGCGGCGGGCCCGGGGCTGTGGACATTGGCTTCGCCCGCACCCAGGCGGGTGGCGGCGAGGCTGGAGATGACGGCGACGCCGACGCAGTAGGCGACAAGCCAGGACCAGTGGCCGCCGCCGGCGGACAGCAGTGCGGCCCCGATGAGCGGGGAGAGTCCGCCGCCGAAGGTGGCGCCGAACTGCTGGGTGACGGACAGTCCGGTGTAGCGGACGTTGACGGGGTAGAGGTTGGAGAACAGAGCGCCCTGGGCGCCGTACATGGCGCCATGGCCGACGCCGAGTCCGAGGGTCATACCCACGGCGTAGCCCCAGAACTGGCCCGTTTCCATGAGGAGGAAGAACGGGACCGCGAGGGCGGCCTGGAAGAGGGCTCCGGCGATGTAGACCTTGCGCCGGCCGATGCGGTCGGAGAGGGCTCCGAAGAAGGGCAGGGTGCAGCACTCGACGGCGCAGGCAATGAGGACGGCCAGGAGGACGGGGCCCTTGGCGAGGTCGAGTTCGGTGGTGACGTAGGTGATGGCCACCACGTAGTAGATGTTGAACAGGCCGCTTTCCGCGATCTTGGCGAGGATGGAGAAGAGGACCGTTGCGGGGCGCCGGGTCAGGACCTCCTTCACCGGCAGGCTCTGCACTTCCCGGTCCTCGCGCATCTTGACGAACTGGGGACTTTCGGTGACGTGCAGGCGCATCCAGATGCCGACCGCGATGAGGAGGATGCTGGCCAGGAAGGGCAGGCGCCAGGCCCAGGAGTCATAGGTACCGGCCGGCAGCGTCGCATCGAGGGCGGCGACGAGGCCGACGGGGATCAGGACGCCGGCCGGGGTTCCGATATGGACCAGTGAAGTGAAGAAGCCCTGACGCGAGGAGGGGCTGTACTCCAGCGCCATGAGTACTCCGCCGCCGTATTCCCCGCCCATTCCCAGGCCCTGCACGAGACGGATGAGCACGAGCAGGAGTGGGGCGGCGATGCCGATGCTGTCATAAGAGGGGATGAGGCCGATGGCGAAGGTGCCGAGTCCCATCATGAGCATGGTGATGATCAGAACGTTCTTACGGCCGAGGCGGTCGCCGAAGTGCCCGAACAGGACGCCGCCGAGCGGACGGGCCGCGTAGCCGACGAAGTACGTGGCGAAGGCGGCAAGGGTGCCGATCAGGGGTGAGGCATCGGGGAAGAAGATCTTGTCGAAGACGAGCGCGGCGGTGGTGGCGTACAACGTGAAGTCGTAGTACTCGACCGTGGTGCCCAGGGCGCTGGCGGTGACGACTTTGCGCAGGGCCCCGGGATCGGACGACACGGCGAGCCTTGCCCCGGCTTCAGATGACGAGGCGGTGACCGTGTCCGGAAAGTGAAGTTCTCCACCATGGGAACCCGTGCTAACATCTGATGCATCAGACATTACATCCGCAGAGTTGGTGCGGCAATACCCCAGGAGGCAACGTGAAGGACATCCGGCTCGAAGGGATGATCTCCACCGTCGTCACCCCCTTCGACGCACAGGACGAAGTCGACCTCGACCTCCTGCGCGGCGAGGTCAAGTACCTCCTCGACCAGGGCGTAACGGCCATCTGCGCCTGCGGCAGCACCGGTGAAGGCCAGACCCTGTCACTGGAGGAGAGCGCCGCGATCTGCGCGACGGTCGTTGACGAGGTCGCCGGCCGCGTCCCCGTGATCGGTGGTGTCATCCAGAACTCCACCGCCCAGGCCAAGCGCTACTCTCTCGCGCTCAAGAACGCGGGCGTCGACGCCCTCCAGGTCACGCCTGTCCACTACGTCTTCGCCCCCTCCCCCGAGGAGACCGTCGCTCACTACCGCGAGATCGGCGAGGTCACCGATCTGCCGATCATCCTCTACAACGTCGTCCCCTGGGCGCTGGTCCCCGTCGACACCATCGAGCTCCTGCGCGACGTCCCCCAGGTCGTCGCCGTCAAGCAGTCCGGCGGAGACATCCACCTGCTGGCCGACCTGTTGCACCGGATGCGGGACCGGTTCACCGTGCTCGCCGCACTCGACGACCTGCACTACCCGGCCTTCGTCATGGGCGCACACGGCGCCCTGGCCGCCATACCGACCGTGACGCCGCGCCTCAGCGTCGAACTGTGGGAAGCCGTCCAGGCGGGCGACCATACGAAGGCGCTCGAGCTGCACGAGCGGATTCTCACCGTGTGGCGGGCCATCGACGCCCCCAACCTGCCGGCCACCCTCAAGGCGGCTCTCGAGCTCCAGGGCCGCCGCCCCGGTCTGCCGCGCCGCCCCTTCCACCCAGCCACCGCTGACGAGAAGGAGCGCATCAGGACGGCACTCAAGAAGGCTAATCTGATCGATTAGATGCTGCATCCAACGTGCCGCTACGGCGCGGGCCGCAGCTTTCAGCGTCTGTTGGACAGAAGGGCACACTTTCCATGACCACACCGTCCGTCCATCACCGTCGCGGCAGGACCACGCTGGTCGTGGAGCGGATCTCCGAGCAGCTCTACTCGATCCTGTGCGAGCGGATCACCTCAGGCGAGTACGCTCCCGGATCCCGGCTGGACCCGCAGGCCATCGCGAGTGAGTTCGGCGTGTCACGTACGCCCGTGCGTGACACGCTGGCACGGCTGGAACACGACCGACTGGTCGAGACCCGACCCCGCTCGGGGACGTTCGTCACACGCCCCACGCGTCAGGACGTCCATGAGGTGTGCCAGCTGCGCAAGGGACTTGAGTGGCTCGCTACCGGAGTCGCGGCCGAGACCATGCCGCTCGAGCAGATCGCCGATCTGCGCAACGAAGCGGTCAACGCACTACGCGCCGCGGAGCAGGGCGACTACGAGCCCTTCTTCGCATCCGACACGCGCATTCACCACGACATCGTGGCCACCACCGGCAATAGTCGACTCATCACCGCCCGGGAATCCGTCGAGCCGTTCGTCTACTGGCTCCGAGTCCTGGGGGCCACCGGCCCCCATCGCCTGGCCGGCTCCACCCACCGCCACCTCGAAATCCTGGACGCGATGGCCGCCCGGAACCCCGCCGCCGCGCAAGAGGCAGCGGCGATCCACCTCACCGAAGTCGAGGAATGGACCCTGGCCGACATGGCCTCACACGACATCGTCACCTGACTCCTCCGAGGCCCCAGTTGAACAGGGCGGCATCACCCCACAGCAACCCGAGCACCCTCGGTACCGTGCCGCACCACGCGGCCAAGGCCGCCGCCACCTCACCGAGGACCGCCTGAACAGCGAACTCGCCCGTACCACGTTCCAGTGCCGCCTGTTCGCCCAACGGCTGCCTCCGGCGCCTTCGCCGACATACAGATCGATCCCGCGGACGACAACCGGCCCACGGGCCCCGACCCGACATCCGGCACACCACTGTTCCCCCGGGACCGGTCCTGGTCTTCGCCGGCGGCAACTCCCCCTCGCCTTCCGCGTCATGGGCGGTGACAGCGTCAGCGCGTTGGCCCCAGGCTGCCCCGTGGTCGGCTTCGCCCTCGATGATCTGGAGTACGCGGGCGCCGCTCCCGCCGCCATCAGGGCACGTGCGGCAACGATTGCGGTCAGCCGCGAGAGTTCCGGGTGTCCGGGGTGGGCCTTGACCGGCGCCGATGCCCTGCACGAGCCCCGCGTCAAGGCCGCGGCTTTCACCGGCTCCACGCAGGGCGGACGACACCTGCGACTGCACTAGTCCTACCAAACAGCTGTCACCCTCGCATCGCTCCCGATATGGATGTGACGCTCGAAGACACCCCCTACGGCCATAGCCGGCATCGGCCACGATCACCGGCACTGAGCGAGCCGGGTATCTCCGCGGCTAACGCCTCCGGACGCGGGCGGACCTCGTCCATCTCCTCAGGTGTCACACCTGACAGGGCATCAGGCCATTCCCGGCGACGCGATGTGCTTCATCTCATACACATCGAAACTCGCCCGAGTTGCGTAGATCACAGGAGAAATATCCGTTTAAGTGCATTCTCGATGCGAATGGTGACGCCCTGAGCGGGGTGGCGAAGGCACCGACTTGAGGGCGAACCGCCGAGGTGACCTACGTCATAGCGCTCATGGCATTTCGTAGTTCTGTGTAGAGAGGTGTGAATTTTGACCGCTTACCTGTGCCCTCCTGCGGTGATACACGGTGAGAACGCCGTCGAGACCAGCCAGATCCTGGCGGAAGTGCGTGTCCGACACCCCGAGGCGCCGTGGCTGTCGCGGATCGACAGCATCGCCGCCAGCACAGGCATCACGTCCCGCAGGTGGATGGTGCCGTTGGAGACCGCTGTCGCGCCCACCAGCGGGAGCGGTCTGCGCACCCCCGGCCCCGTATCGGCCCGGGAGGCCCTGGCCCTCGACGGATTCACCGAGCAGGACGTGGAACGCGTGATCGCCGCGCTGGAAGCGATACCTGCGCCTCAGACCGTCGAAGAGCGCACCGCGCCGGCCTGGGCGGCCGTGCGGGCGTACGGCGAGCGAGCCGCACGCGGAGCCTTGCAGATCGCCGGACTGGACCCCGCCGACGTCGACTGTCTGATCACCAGCAATTCCACCACACCGGCTTTGCCGGGCCTGGACGTGGCACTGGCCAACCGACTCCCGCTGCACAGTGACACGCTGCTCCTCCCGGCCACGCAGTGGGCCTGCATCGCCGGGACCCGGGGCCTGGCACTGGCAGCCGATCTGGTGGCCGACGATCCGGACCGGGTCGTCCTGGTCGTTATATCCGAGGCGCTGAGCACCACCTACCAGCCCGCGGACGACAGCCTGGAGTCCTTGATCGTCCGCCTGCTGTTCGCCGACACCGCGGTCGCAGCCGTGGTCACCGGCCGCCGTCGTCCGGAGTCCGTACTGCGACTGGACGCGGCCTGGCACCACACCCTGCCCGGCACCCAGGACCTGCACCGGCTGGAGACGCGCGCCGACGGCACGCACTTCGTGATGGACCGGCGCGGGCCGCGCGCCGTGCAGGACACGGTCACCGCGATGTGGGAGTGGCTGCGCCTGCGCCACCAGGACGATGGCCACCCCTGGCATCCCGATCTGCTGCTCGCGCACCCTGGCGGGACCCGGGTGCTGGAGTACATGGAGCAGACCATGCCCGACGCATGGCCGGCTGGGCTCCTGGCTCACAGCCGGGACAGCTACACCAGCGGAAACCGCGGCGGAGCCGCCGTCTTCGATATCCTGCGGCGCGCGCACGACGCCGGCCAGCAGGCAGGGAGCCGCACGGTGCTGTACGCGGCGGCGCCGGGGCTCACGGCCACGGCCGTGGATGGGGAGTGGCTGTAGCCCGTGCGGGAAGCGGCTGGGGCGAGCGCCTCGTGCGCGCGCCGTAGCGTTGCGTGACCCGGCGCCCCGGCCGGGCGCGCCGGTCACCGTGCCGAGTCGGGCGCCACGGCAACGCCCGTGCCGCTACCGCGCCAGTTCCGCCCAGACGACCTTGCCGGCGTCGGTCCACCGCACCCCCCAACGCACGGTGAGCTTGTGGACGACGCGCAAGCCGCGCCCCCTGTCGTCGAACGGGCCACCGCGCCGCAGCCGCGGCCGGCCGTTGCCGGTGTCGCCCACTTCGCACAGCAGGCCCTGACCGGTCCTGATCAGCCGCACGCTGACGGGCCCGGTGGCGAACCGCACGGCATTGGTGACCAGCTCGCTGATCAGCAGCAGGGCGCTGTCACGGGTGTCCTCCCTGACGCTCCACTTCCGTAGGAGCGCCGACGCCGACGCGCGGGCGCGGGCGGGTGCGTCGTCGCGGGCGGGCAGGCACCAGGCCGCGGTGTCCCGCTCGCGGCGGCCGGTCATACGGGCGAGCAGCAGCGTCACATCGTCGCGCTGGCGGCCCGGCGGAGCCAGCTCGGTGACCACCCGCCGCGCGGCCCGTTGCAGGTCGTCCCACGGATGCACCTGGCTCACCGCCCGCCGCAGCATGCCGACGCGCTCGTCGATGGCGACCGCGGGATCCTCCACCAGGCCGTCAGTGTAGAGGGCGAGCAGCGAGCCCGGGGGCGCATCGAATGTGTGCACATCAAACGGTTCCCGCAGGGCGAATTCGGCACCCAGACCGGGGTGGGGGTTCACCGTCAGCGTCTCGGCGGTCGCGTCGGGCAGGACGAGGACCGGCGGGAGGTGGCCCGCGCTGGACACCACCACCTGGTGGTTGACCGGATCGTATACCGCGATGCAGCACGTCGAGCCCAGCGCGCTGTAGCCGGTCGCCAGGCCGGCCTCCGCGTCGTCCAGCATCGTGACGGTCTCGTCCAGGAGCCCCAGCACCTCGTCGGGCGCCAGCCCCGCCGAGAGCAGTGCCCGGGCCTCCATGCTGACCTGGCCCATCGCCGCGGCCGCGCCCAAGCCGTGCCCGACGACGTCGCCGACCACGAGTGCGGTGCGGCCACCGGGCAGCGGAAAGCTGTTCACCCAGTCCCCGCCGACGCCCGCGCTGTCAGGTGTGGTGGGCTGGTAGACGGTGGCGACCTCAATGGTGTCATCCCGGCCCCGCGGCAGCAGTCGACGCTGCAACGCCAGCACCTGGGCGTGCTCGCGCTGATGCTGACGGGCCAGATCGACGTGGTGGGCCGTCCTGGCCACCAATTCCTGAAGGTCGAGGAGCTCGCTGTCGTGGAAGGGGCGGTCCGGCCGCCGCCACACCTCCACCACGCCCAGTACGACGGCCGGCTTGCCCTCGGAACCGTCCAGGACCAGCGGTACGCACGCCACACTCACCGGCCGGTCGGTCGGCACCAGAGCGCTCACCAGCCGTGGACCGTCGAGCGCGCGCTCGATCGTCTCGCGGTCGGGAATGACGATGGCCTGCGCGACGTCGTCGCGCCTGACCGCGGTGGACATCAGACGGGCGGCCCCACGGGGAAGGTCGTCGCCGGGCGTCACGTAGCCCGCGGGCCACACCCGGTCCGGTACCAGGGCGGCGCGCCTCAGCCGAATACGCCCCTGGGCCTGCTCGATGACGGCCTCGCCGGACCATACGGCGTAGTCGAGGTCGACGGCGACCACGTCTCCCCAGGCCAACAGGGACTGCGCCAGGGACTGCGCGGTCTCGCCGATGTCCAGCGACGTCCCGATCGCGGTCTCGGACGCGTACAGATGCAGCCTCTTGGCCATCGCGATCAGGGAGACGGTGAGGCCCTCCTGAGGTGTTGCGGCCGGCAGGATGCTCATGGAGACGACGAGCTCCGAGCCGTCGTCCCGGCGCAGGCGCTGGACGCGGGCGACATGCGCCTCACCCGTCTCGATGACTTGCCGCAGCCGGCGCGTCACCGTCGGTACGTCCCCGGGAGGCAACAGATCGACGAAGGCGGTCCCGGGCTCCACAGGCAGTCCCTCGAACGCCGGGACGTCCAGGTTGCCGCGAGTGATGCGCAGATCCCGGTCCAGATTGACAGCGCCGAGGATCTGCTCCTGGGCGTCGCTGGGGCGTCCGGGGCAGTGGGCCGTGATGTCGCTCGGGTCGTCCTCCGATCGCGCGGAGCTGTCGGCAGCGTTCGATCCGCGCTGCCGGATGTAGTCCCGCAAGGCGCGACCGACCAGGTCGAACGACGACGAGGACGAGGGGTATGACGGTGAGTCCATTCGGTTCTTCCAGCTCACTGGCCGACCCGGCACACGTTCGCAGACATGCCCGAATCCATGCGATGAAGCTCCGAGATCCGACCACGCACTCTCATTGCATAACACCCTCCCTCATTTCCGCAAAGCCGACCGCACAGCGAACGCGAGCGGTAGCCGCGAGTGCCGACCGGACACATCTTGGGCCCGGCCTCGGCCCCAGACTGCGTCCTGCCGGGCCCGGGCTAGCACGGCGATGGCCGGTACGAGCTCGGAGTCCGCGGGCAGGGGCCGGTGGGCGGCCATGTCGGTTCGCGGAAGGTTCGCCGGTACCGCGGCATCGACGGCGTCGGACTTCTTCCGGGCGACAGAGTGACGGTCGCGATGGCGTGCGACCGCGAGCAGGTTGATCGCGAAGACCGCGCTCGACACTTCGAACATTGTTCGACCCGTCCGGACGGCCGACCACGGCAGTTCCACCGGGTTGGGTCCGGGCGCGTAGGCGGGTAGCCGCGGCGGGCGTCTCGGCGAAGGACTGAACGGCGCGCTCCCGCACCTCCGCGGTGAGCCTGAGACATCGACACCAGGATCGACGACGTCACATACTGACCCTCGTCGAAATCTGACAGGGGGCCTTGTGCGTCCGGGCCTTCCAGGACGGCGACTTCTGCCGCACTCACGATGAGGAATCGCAGTGAACGCATCTACGTCGCCGACCGTTTGGATGACCGGCGAGACCGTCGACGGCCGGTACCGGGTGATCGGCGAGCTTGGCCGGGGCGGGATGGGCATCGTGCACCGGGTACGGCATCTCGCCTGGGGCATCGACATGGCGGTGAAGAGTTCACGGCCCGAGCTGTTCCGGAGCCCCGGCGATCAGGAGCTGTTCGTCGGGGAGGCCGAGGCGTGGGTGTCCCTCGGGCTCCATCCGAACGTCTGCGCCTGCCATTACGTGCGGGTGATCGACGGTGTCCCCCGCGTGTTCGCCGAGTACGTCGACGGCGGCAGCCTGGCCGAGTGGATCGGCGACGGGCGGCTCCACGCCGGGGACGCGCGGCAGGCCCTCGCCCGTGTTCTCGACACGGCGGTCCAAGCGGCCCGTGGGCTCGAGCACGCCCATCGCAGAGACCTGGTGCACCTGGACGTGAAGCCGGCCAACATTCTGCTCGACGGCACGGGCACCGCGAAGATCACCGACTTCGGTCTCGCCCGGTCCAAGGCCACCACGGCCCCGGGTGACGTGACCCTCCAAGTGGCGCCGGGTGTCAGCGTGTTGGTGGCGGCCGGCGGCATGACGGTCGGCTACGCGTCCCCGGAGCAGCTCGCGGGCGAGCCCGTCGGGCGGCGCAGCGATGTCTACAGTTTCGCGGTCTCGGTCCTGGAGATGTTCACCGGCGGTGTGCATTGGGCGGCTGGTTCGGTCGCGGGTCTCGCGCTGGAGGACTACCTGGCCGATCCCTCGAATCCACTCGCGGCGCCACCGGAAGTCGCCCACCTGCTCCGGCGCTGCCTGCGGCAGCACCCGGCCCACCGGCCGCCCTCGATGGCGGACATCGCGGATGTACTGACCGGGATCTACGAGCAGGCGACCGGCTCGGCGTATCCGCGTCCCACGTCGCAGGCCGCCGATCTGCGTGCCGACGAGTTCAACAACCGTGGCCTCTCGCTCCTCGACCTGGACCGGGCCGCGGACGCCGAGCATGCCTTCGACCAGGCGCTCGCGGTCGACCCGCACCACGTCGGGGCCGTGTACAACGGTGGCCTGTTCCGGTGGCGTAGGGGGGCGATCACCGATGGGGAACTCGTCGCCCGGTTGGAGGCGATCCCGCGCGGCTCCGGCGCGTCCTCCTGGCAGGTGCAACTGCTTCTGGCCCGAGTCCACCTCGAACGCGGCGACCTCGCGGCGGCACGCGGCCTGCTCGACGCCCTCGCCCGTGAACGGCCCGACGACACCGACGTACGGGCGGCGCTGCGGGTGGCGGCCTCCGGGACCGTGGCCGATGCCCGCCACACCGGCACCCGCGAATTCCGCGAGCCGTTCGCGCTGCCGTTCGCGCCGGTGAAACTGCTCGCCCGGCACGAGGTGATGGGCTACCTGCCGATCCGGTTCGCTCCCGACGGACGCCTCGCGCTGAGCGGCCACTGGGACGGCGTGCTCCGGCTGTGGGACACGGCGACCCGCGCACAGCGGTTGGCGGTCAAGGGCCACCGCACGCAGGTGCTCGGGGTCGACCTCACCCCTGACGGCTCGTACGCACTGTCCACGAGCCGCGACGGCACGGTGCAGTTCTGGGATCTCAGGGCGGGCAGGTGTACCCGCGTCATCCGCTCCGCCGCACGCGCCACGGGGTGCCCGGTCAGGTTGAGCGCCGACGGTCGCATCGGGGTGTGGCAGGGTGTGGACGGGCGCGTCCAGGTCTGGGAACCGCGGACCGGAACCTGCCGGTGGTTGCTCGGGGAAGCGTTCAAGGGCAACCACCTGGACGGCTCGCAGTACGAGGTGAGCGCCGACGGGCGCCATGTGCTCACCGCCGAGGAGGACGGGGCGCGGCTGTGGAGCGTGGCCGATGGCCGGTGCCAGGTGCTGGCCGCCGGCTCGGCGGCGCATGCGCTGTGTTTCAGTCCCGACGGACGGATGGTCGCGGTGGCCTGCGAGGACCGGGTGATCCGGTTGTGGGATGTGGGAGACGGCCGGCAGGTCCGTACGATGCGTGCGTTGACGGGACTGACCGCCGCGGCCAGTCACCTGGCCTTCGGCGACGGTGGGCGGCTGCTGCTGTCGGGAACGACCGGCGACCACACCGTTCAGCTCTGGGAGCTGAACAGCGGCCGGTGTCTGCGGACCTTCACCACCCACGCGTACGGAATGCACCACGTCGGATTCGAGGACGGCGACGACCGGTTCGGCTGCACCGTCGGCGGACATCCCGAACTGCCCATGCATCGCTGGCGGTTGCCCCATACCGAATACGCCGCCGAGCCGCACGTGTTCAAGCCGCGCGAGTACGCGGAGGTCAGCCGGCTCGGCGGACTGGCCGAGGAACTGCTCGCCGACGCACGCCAGGCGATGTCGAACGGCCGACACCGGTCAGCCCTCACCCTGCTGACCCGCGCACGGGAGATACCGGGATACGAGCGCGCGCCCCAGGTCCTGGCCGCCTGGCACGAACTGGGCCGCTCGGCGCGCCACGTACGGCTGCGCTCCGCCTGGTCGCGGCCGCTGGACGCCGGCCATCTCTCCTACGGAGCCATCACGGCGATCGGTGTCGCCGCGGGTGTCCGGCTCGCCGCCAGCGGGCAGAGCGACGGCACGGTACGGATCTGGGATCTGGACAGCGGCGCGTGCACGCGTGTCCTCGACGATCACCCGGGCAGGGTCGGCGGGGTGGCGTTGAGCGACGACGGCCGGCACGTCCTGTGCGAGGGCACCAAGCCACTCGCGATCATTCGGCGGCGACTGGCAGACGGCGAGTGCCGTCGGCTGACTCCGGACTGGGACATGAGGCGGACCATCCTGTTCACCGGCGACGGAAGGTACGCCTGGCTCGGCGGCGGCGACGGTGTCCTGCGCCGATGGGACCTGGACGACGACCGCTGCGTCACGACGATCACCCGGAACGGCCCGGTCAACGTGATCTCCACGTCCGCGGACGGACGGCTCGCGGCGGTCGGCGACAGCAACGGCGTGGTCCGGCTGCGGGATCTCGACACCGGAGCCTGCCTGCGGACCTGGACCGGCCCCGGGGAACCGATCCTGTCGGCGTGTTTGAGCGCCGACGGCCGCCTGGCCATGTCCACACACCAGGTCATGTCCTCGGGCGCCGAGGACGAACCGATCCGGCTGTGGGACGCCGGTTCCGGGCGGTCCGTACGCGAGTTCGCGGGGCACGAGGGCTGGGTCTCCGCCGTGCGGTTCACACCCGACGCCCGGTTCGCCTTCTCGGCCGGCCACGACAGATCCGTACGGATGTGGGAGGTCGCCACCGGCCGATGTCTGCACGTGCTCGAAGGGCACCAACAACGCATCCGGCACCTCGAACTCACCCCCGACCTGCGCAACTTGGTCTCGGCGGGAGACGACGGCATCCGGCTCTGGGAGCTCGACTGGGAGCTGGCGGCCGACTGAGCGGACCTCAACGGCACGTACGTCAACGGCGAGCAGAACTGAACGCCGTAGCGGTGATCTCTGCTCGGATACTCCTCGGGCCCCGCTACCGCGGGCAGCCCGGCGGCCGGAAGGGCGGCGCGCCCGGTCGGGGCGCTGGGTCCGCGGACCGGGACGTGCTTGTGGCGTACGCGGCCGGTGGTGCCGGGACACCGGCCGCACCGTCAGCCCTCCAGGCCCCCGACCAGGATCTCGCCGTTCTCCTCGCGGACCGGGTACACCTTGATCGGCTTGAGGGCCGGCGGGGACAGCGGCTCGCCGGTGTCCCAGTCGAAGATGCTGCCGTGGCACGAGCACATCAGGCCGTCCTCGGTGACCTTGCCCGCGGAGAGGTGGCAGGCCAGGTGGGTGCAGTAGTTGGCGCTGACGTACACGCGGCCCTCGAAGCGGGACACCGCGAGTTCCAGGTCGTCGACGAAGAAGCGGCGTACGACGCCCTCCGGGACCTGCCCGGAGCGGGCCACCCTCACATACTCCACGGCCCTCTCCCCCTCCCTCTCCAAGGTCGTCTCGCTCTCCATGGTCAGTTCCCTCCCGACGGGGCGGCCTCCGCGGCCTCCAGTGACTCGTCCATGAGGTCCATCAGGTCCACGTCCTCGTCCGCCAATCGCCGTGGATCGGGGGCCGCCTGACGCGCGATCAGCTCCTTCGCCGCGTATACGTCGCCGCCGCGCTCGGCCGTGAAGGCCGCCCGCAGCACGCCGCCGGCGAGGTAGAAGGCGATGAAGTCGCTCTCGGCGACCGAGCCACGCACGACGAGGCGGTCCCAGCCGTGGGCGTCGCCGCAGTGCTGGAGGTTGAGGCCGAACTGGTCGGACCAGAACCAGTGCGGGTCGTCGTACACCACCGGCCTGCCGAGGATGTTCTTGGCCGCGGCCATGGACTGCTTGTTGGCGTTGTCGAAGTGCTCGACGCGCAGCCAGCGGTCATAGAGCGGGTGGCGGTGGTTGGCCACGTCGCCGGCGGCGTAGACGCCCTCGATGCTGGTGCGGCAGTGCTCGTCGACCAGCACGCCGTTGGAGACGGAGATCCCGGAGGCGCGCGCGACGTCCGTGTTCGGCTGCGCGCCGACAGCGATGACGACCGCGTCGCCCGTCACCTCGAGCCCGCCGTCCGTGCGCACCACGACGCCGTCGGCGGTGGTCCGTACCGAACTGACGGCCTGCCCGGTGTGCAGCTCCACCCCGTTCGCCCGCTGGAGGTCCGCGCAGAACTGCCCCATCTCGGCGCCCAGCACCCGCTCCAGCGGTACCGCCGCCTGCTCGATGACCACCGGTGTGACGCCGCGGGCCACCGCGGTCGAGGCCACCTCCGAGCCGACGAAGCCGGCGCCGACGATGACGAGCCGGCCACCGGGCCGCAGCAGCTCGCGCAGCCGCAGGGCGTCGTCGAGACCGCGGAGGTGGATGACCCGGTCGTCGTCCCCGGGTACGCCGGGCAGCCGCCGGGCGCGGGCGCCGGTGGCGAGCAGCACGCGGTCGGCGGGCACCAGGGAGCCGTCCTCGAGCTCCACCACGCGGGTCGCGGTGTCGACGCGCCGGGCGGGGGCGCCGAGGCGCAGGTCGATGTCGTTGTCGCGGCACCACTGCGCGGAGAGCAGCTCGGCGTCGGCGGGCTCCTGGGAGCCGGCGAGCAGCTCCTTGCTCAGCGGCGGCCGCTGGTACGGGGTGTGCGCCTCGTCGCCGATGAGCGTGAGGGATCCGGTGAAGCCGCGCCGGCGCAGGGTGCGGGCGGCCACGGCGGCGGTCTGTCCTGCGCCGACGACGGCGACGCTGCGGGGGCTGTCGGACATGGCTTACTCCTGGACGAGCGGGGCGGGGGCGAGCGGGGCGGGAGTGAGGGCGTCGGCGCGGACCTGGACGCGGCCGGCCTCGATCCGTACCGGATAGCCGGGCTGGCACTCCTCGCGGTCGTCGGCCTGCCCGGTGCGCAGGTCGAAAGCCCACTGGTGGCCGGGGCAGATGACCCGGCCGTGCAGCACGGTGCCGCGGGAGAGGGGACGGCCCTTGTGCACACAGGCGTCGGCGAAGGCGTACACCTCACCGTCGGCGTAGAACAGCGCGATGGGGGTCTCGCCCACGGTCACCAGCTTCTTACGGCGCCTGCCGAGATCGGCGAGTTCGGCGACGTCCACCCAGTCGGACATGGGTTTCCTCCGGATCGTTCGAATGCGACAGCGTCGGGCACGACAGCTGTGAAGAGGAAAGGGCGGCGGCCGGCGTTCCCGGCCGCCGCCATTCCTGCCTGCTGCCGTCGCTTTACGCGACCGCCGCGGCGTTCTCCAGATCCGGCCGTACGTAGTGGTCGTACAGCGCCGCGGTGTACGCGAAGCGCATTTCCGCGCCCCAGCGCACGAACTGGAGGCAGCGCTGCTGTAGCTGCGGGGTGTCGGCGTGGTCGAGGACGATCTGGTATCCCCGCTCGCCATGCACCACGTCCGAGGTGATGTGCAGCTCGAAGAACTCGATCTCGTCCTCGGTGAAGCCGTACGTCTCACGCAGCGGGATGATCTGCTTCTTGTAGATGCTCGGCACCTGCGACTCCAGGCCGACCACCAGGGCGGCGGTGGCGACCACGAAGTGCTCGCGCATGGCGACCGCGTAGCACCACGACTGGAGACCGCGGGTGACCGCGTTCATGTTGCTCGGGTCCTCGATGCGCTCCCGGGTGGTGCCGCACGCCTCCGCGAAACGGATGAGGAGGTCGGTGTGGCGGATGTCCGCGATTTCCTCCTCGTACATGTTCTGGAGGGTGAAGTCCTTGGCGTTGGTGAATTCGTCCGGGGTGTTTCCGTAGACGTAGCCGAGGTAGTCCGCGAACGGACCCACGTAGTGGTAGTGGTTCTCCGCCCAGCGGGCGAAGTGCTCTCGCTTGAGCTGACCTTCCGCCCATGCCTTGCTGAAGGAGGCGTTCTTCGCCTCGCGGCCTTTGATGGCCTCTTCGAGCGCGCTGCGGAGTGCATCCCGAGAGAGAAGTTCGGTCATGTTGCGGCGTCCTTTCCGCGTTCCGTGTAGCTACAAGCTAGGTGGCGCGCGTGGAGGATTGGATGGCGTTTGTGCACAGGTCCGAGGGCGATCTCTGTGCAGGGTGCCGTGTCGTCAGAAACAGCTCACGACAGCGTCAGAACAGCAGCGTCGACAGCGCCGTGGCCGCCGCGAGGCCCACCAGGACGGGCACGAAGAGATGCCGTACGAGTTCCTGCACCGGCACCCGGGCCACGCCCGCGACCGCCAGCAGCGAGGACCAGGCGATGAGCGTGCCGCCGCCGGTCCACACCGAGCCCATCTGGCCGACGGCGGCCAGCGTCGCCGGGTCGGTGTGCGCGGCCGGGCCGAGCGCGCCGGAGAGCGACCCGGTGAGCGGCAGGCCGGCGAAGCCGGAGCCCTCCAGGCCGGTGATCATGCCGATGATGAGGATGGCGAAGCCGAGGATGAAGCCATTGGCCGGGATGTAGTGGTCGACGGACTGCACCAGGTCGAACAGCAGCGACGGGGGCTTGGACTCCTGCGTGCCGGTGATCTGCGAGATGAAGTCGGCGTTGCCCAGGAAGAAGAAGCCGGCGATCGGGATCACGACGCCCATCGCCTTGAACGCGAACACCAGGCCGTCCACGACGTGCCCCGCGGCGCTGGTCAGCCCGTGGGCGCCGTCGCGGGCGAAGACCGTGGCGAACAGCAGCAGCATCGCCACGCCGCCGACCAGCCCGGTGGAGTCGTTGCTCTCCACCTCGGGGACCACGCCGGTGAACTTGCCCAGCAGCATGTAGCCGACGAGCACCGCGAAGGCCAGCGGCACCAGGACGGCGAAGACCTGCGAGCGCCGCACATGCCCCTCCCCCACCGCGTCGTCGCCGTCGCCCTCACCGGGCGGGGCGAGCACCGTGGTGCCGGCGCCGGAGGCGTCGCCCCCGGCCGAGCCCGAGCCACCCGAGCCCGAGCCACCCGCGGTGGCGGCACGCGCCGCCCTGGCCGTCACGACGCCCTTGCTGAAGCCCCGGTCGCCCGCCGAGCCCAGCTGCATCTCGAGCGGTACCTCCGTCGACTCCGACCTCCAGCGCAGCTCGTTCTCGTCGCTGACGGTGCCGAAGCCGCGCCGGCCGCGGAAGTAGACGAACACCAGCGCCACGATGCCCACGATCAGCGACAGCATCATGGCCCGGTCCGCGACCGAGCCGGTGTCCGTCCCGGCCGCCTTCGCGGACAGGCCGGGCGCGACCTGGATCACGTAGTCGCTGGAGAGCGCCATCCCCTGGCCTGCGATGGCCATCACCGCGGCACCGCTCATCGCCGGCAGCCCGGCACGTATCGCCGCGGGCAGCAGCAGCGCCCCGATCAGCGGGACGGCCGGGGTCGGCCAGAAGAAGAGGCTGATGAAGTACGTGGCGGCCGCGATGGTCAGGAAGGCCATGCGGCCGTTGCGCATCAGCGCGCGGAACGGCCGCACCATGCGCCGCTCCGCGCCCATGGCGCGCAGGCCGCCGAGCAGGGCCGTGATGATCGCGATGATCAGGAAGATGGAGAACAATTCGCCTGCGGCGGTCAGGCTCGCGCCAAAGATCGCGGCCAACCCTTTGATCAGGTTGCCGCTGTAGAACCAAGCCGTCAAGAAGGTCGCGATGACGGCCGGTACGACAACGTTCCGGCGAGCGATCATCACGGCGATGATGACGACTACCCCCGCTAGATAAGTCCAGTGCGCAGCAGTGAGGTCCACATCCGCACTCCCTACCCGGCGCCCGGCTGTACGGGGCCGACGTCCAATAGTTGACGGGCATGCTGGCGAGACGTACCGCGGGTCCCCAGGGAGACGATGCACATTGTCCGGCAGATTATTTGTGCAGAGTGCGTGCCGGAAGGGGCCAGTGTTTTTGCGGTATTTCCCGCGAGGCACCAGAGGGTTTCCAGCGGTGCGAAATGTGCACGGTGCCCAGCCCGTCTCATCACCCGAGGTCACTCTGCACATGGCCCCCCGCGGACGGGCTGGCGGATACTCCGGGCATGTTCGAGTCGCAGACGTACGCCGCCTCGCCGCGGGACAGCGCTCCCCGGCGCGCCCCGGTGCTGTCCGCCGGCGGCATGGCCGCCTCCGCCCACCCCGCCGTCACGTTCGCCGGCGCCGCCGTCCTCGCCGACGGCGGCAACGCCGTGGACGCCGCCCTCGCCATGGCCGCCCAATCCTGGATCGCGCTGCCCGGCCAGTGCGGCGTCGGCGGCGACGCCTTCGCGGTGGTCCGGGAGCCGGACGGCCGGGTGTGGACGGTGTGCGGCAGCGGCTACGGGCCGGACGGCGGCGACCACGCCTTCTATACGGACCGGGGCCTGACCGCCGTGCCGGCGACCGGCCCGCTGTCCGTCGCCGTCCCCGGCGTGCCGGCCGCGCTCGCCGCGCTGCACGTCGAGAGCGGTTCGCGGGAGCTGCCCGCGCTGTGGGAGCGGGCGGCGCGCACGGCGGAGGAGGGCCTGCCCTGCACCGCGAAGACCCGCGGCGACATCGCGGACACGGTGATGGCGCTCAGGGCCGATGTGGGGGCCGCCCGGGCGCTGCTGCCCGGGAACCGGCTGCCGGAGGTCGGACAGCGGCTGCCGCAGCCGGACCTCGCGCGGACGATCCGGGAGCTGGCCGCCGATCCGGCCGGCTTCTACACCGGCGCCTTCGCCGAGCGCGCCGTCGCCGCGCTCAAGGACGCGGGCGCGCCGTTCAGCGGCGAGGAGTGGGCGCTGTGCGGCGATGTCACGCCGCAGCCCGCGGTTACCGGGAGCTACGCGGGCCGCACCGTCCACCAGACGCCGCCGCCCTCCCCCGGCTGGATGGTGGTGCAGCAGGCGGCGCTCTGCGACGGCCGCCTCGCCGACCTGGAGTGGCTCGGCGCGGAGGCCGTGCACCTGCTGGCCTCCGCCGCGCGGCTGGCCTTCGCCGAGCGGGTGGAGCGCTGCGGCAGCGACAGCGGGACCTGGCGGGAGTCGCTCACGCCCGAGGCGGTCGAAGTGGCCCGCAAGCGGATCTCCCTCGGCGACATCCCCCGCGGGTACGCACGCGCCGCCGACGGCGACACCACCTCCATGGTCGCGGTGGACGCCGAGGGCCGCGCCGTGAGCCTCATCCACTCCCTCGCCTTCACCTTCGGCTCGAAGACGACGCTCCCCGGCACGGGCGTGCTCCTCAACAACCGGCTCGGCCGCGGCGCGTACCTCATCCCCGGCCACCCCAACGGGGTCAAGCCCCGGCGCCGCCCGCTGCACACCCTCAACGCGTGGCTCGTGACGAACGCCGCCGGCGAGCTGGAGCACGTCGGCAACACGCCGGGCGGCGACGGCCAGGTGCAGTGGAACACCCAGATGCTCTCCCACCTTCTCGACCACGGCCTCGACCCGCAGGCCGCGGTGGACGCCCCCCGCTTCACCGTCCACCCCGGCAGCGATGCCGACGTCCTCGGCCGGCCCGACGAGCTGCGCTGCGAGGCCCGGCTCGGCGGCAGCGTGCTGGACGCGCTGCGCGCCCGCGGGCACGCCGTACGGGAGAGCGGCGCCTGGGACGCCGGCGGCAGCGGCATGGTGATCTCGGCGGACGCCGGGAGCGGCTGCCTGCTCGGCGGCGCGGACTCGCGGCAGGACGGGGTGGCGCTCGGTGTCTGACACGGCTCCCCGCCCGCAGGGCGACTACCGGGCCGCCGTCGTGGAGGGCGGCCTGGCGATGAGCGCCGGGATGACGCCGCGGGTCGACGGCCGGCTCACGGTCACCGGCGTCGTCGGCCTCGACATCGCCCTGTCGGCGGCGCAGGAGGCGGCGGGCCTCGCGGCCCGCAACGCGGTCACGGCGATCGCCGTCGAGCTGGGCGGCGCCCCCGGCCGGATACGCCGGCTGCTGCGTATGACGGTGTATGTGGCCTGCGCGGACGGCTTCCACGAGCTGTCGAAGGTCGCCGACGGGGCGTCCGCGGGTCTGCGCGCGGTGCTGCCGGACGCGGCGCTCCCCGTACGGTCCGCCATCGGCGTCCGCTCACTGCCCGGCGGCGCGCCGGTCGAGGTCGAGCTCACGGCGGCGGTGGACGGTAACGGCGCACCATCGCAAGCGCCCTTCGGCACACGCCCGTGAACGCCGCCCGCTGGGGGCTGCTCCCGCTGCTCACCGCGACGCTCACCACGACGATGGCCAACACCGTCGTCAACGTCCCCATGACGTCGATCCTCGCCGAGCTGCACGCGCCGCTCAGCCGCGGCGTCCTCGTCGCCACCGCCTTCCCGGTGACGCTGGCCGCGCTGATGCCGCTCTCCGGCTGGCTCGGCGACCGGTTCGGGCACCGGCGGGTGCTGTCCGCGGCCATGCTGTGCATGGTCGTCGGCGCGGCGGGCGCGGCGCTGGCGCCGAATCTGCCGGTGCTGGTGGCCTTCCGGATGGTGCAGGGGCTGGCCGCGGCGCCCGTGCTGCCGGGGGTGATGGTGCTGGTGGTGCAGGTCCTCGGCGAGGAGCGGCGCGGCCGGGCGATGTCGCTGTGGGCCGCCGCGAACGGCGCCGGGCAGGCGCTCGGCCCGACGACGGGCGGACTGCTGTCGGAGCTCTTCGGCTGGCGGGCGGTGTTCTGGCAGATCGTGCCGCTGGCCGCGCTGGTGGTGCTGGGTGGACGGCTGCTGCTCCCCGCCGACGACCGGACGGTGCCCCGTCTGCGGCTGGACTGGTCGGGTGCGCTGACGATCACCGGTGCCGCCGCGCTGTTCCTGGTGTCGATGTCGGCCGTGCCCTCGCAGGGGGTGGGCGCGCCCGTGGTGTGGGGGACGGCCTTGGCCGGGCTGCTCGCACTGGTCGCGTTCGTCCTTGTCGAGCGCGGGCGGCCCGCGGCGTTCCTGCGTCCTCGTCAGCTGTTGGAGCTGCGTTATCTGCGGTCGTCGGCTGCCGCCGGGACGCAGATGTTCGCGCTGGGGGCGATGCTGCTGGCTACGCCCGCGTACCTTGTCGGCACCCTGGGGATGGCGGAGTCCACCACGGGGGTGGCCGTGCTGGCGCTGCCGCTCGCCATGGTGGGCCTGGCTACGCCTGCCGGACGGGCCACCGAGCGCTTCGGTGGGCGGCCGGTGATGTGCTGCGGCCTGCTGGCGCTGGTCACCGCGCTGGTGCTGCTCGCCGTCGCGACCGGGCTGCGTGCGGGCCCCGTACCGGTGGTGGCCTCACTGTTCCTGGCCGGCGCGGGCGTCGCGTTCGTCCAGACCCCCGCGGCCACGGGCGCCTCCCGCTCCAGATCCGGCCGCACGGGCGCGGGCCTGGGCCTGTTCAGCACAACCCGCTTCGGCGCGAGCGCTTTGGGCGCGGCGTGCGTGGCCCTGCTGGGCACATCGCCACCAGCGCTGGTCCGTGTCTACCTCACCTGCGCCGCTCTGACGGCAGCGGCAGCACTCTTCGCCACCCCGAAGACAGGCGGCACCACCCCGTCCGCGGGCAATCGGCCCGCCGGAGGGGCGATGGACATCAAGGCTGTGGGCAACCGGTCCACTTGAGGAGCGGGTAGCGCCCAAGGCTGTGGGTACGGCAGGGGTCGCCCAGGCTTTGGGCGCAGCGGCGCCCAGGGCGGTGGGCAAACGGGTCCGCCCGGGGGGCCGGAACGGGTGGGCATGGCCTCCGGCGGCCGCCAACATTCCCGGCACCGGGACTGACCGTGGCGCACACAACCGGCGGGCGGGCAAAGAGGCCCACGAGCCGGCCCCCGCCCTCCGGGCGGCCCAGCCGCCCAAAGAGGGGTGGCCCGAGCCACCGGGCGGCGCAGCCGTGCGAAGAGGCTGACCGCAACACCTACGCCGGCGGCGACAACTCGGCCTGTAGAACTCGCAGGGAATCGTTGAGGGTTTCGATGCGGTGGGCCAGCCACACCGTGAACTGGGTCTCCGCCGACCGCACATCCATCTGCAAAGCCCGCGACGCCCGCTCCAACTTGTACAGCATCGTGTTCCGATGCAATTGCAGCCGCCGCGCGGCGGCATTCAAATTCCCGGACTCCGCGATATACGCCAGCACGACCTCCTCCAGATTCCCGGTCTGCCCATCAGCCCGCCGCAGCGGCTCCAGCACCTCGGCCGCGAACTCCCGCCCCTGCGCGGAGTTCGCGGCCGCCTCGACCGCCGCGAACACCCGCAGCTCCTCGTACCCGCACACCTCCGGCACCGGCACCCGCCCCGACAGCTCCAGCGCGATCCGCGCCTCGCGGTAGCCCGCGGCCACCCCCGCCGCGCCCTGCGCCGCCCGTCCGTACGCCACCTGCGCCGCGCCGTCCGTACGATCCGCCACCAGCCGGTGCAGCTGCCGTCCGAAGCGCCGCAGCTCCGCCTTCTCGCCCAGATCGCCGAACTCCGCGACGACCACCAGCAGCTGACCCATCAGCGCCGCCATCGTGAAGCCCGACATCCCGCGCAGCGCGCCCACCGCGCGCGGCAGCGACTGCGCCCATGCGGCCGGGCCCACCGCCTGCATCGGGATGACGAAAACCGCGTGCGCCGCCTCGGTGTCGAACCGGTAGTGCCGGGAGCGGGCCTGGAGCTCATGCGCGTCGGTGAACCGCCCGTGCACCAGCGTGTCCAGGAAGTCGTCCCGGGAGCGCTCCTCCGCCTCGGTGACCGAGCGCTGCCGCAGGATCTCGGACGCCACCAGCGGCGCGCCCTGCTCGACGATCACCCGGTGCTGGGCCAGCGCGTGCTCCCCGGGCGGCAGCACGGGCTCGACGACGGCGACGGTGCCGTACGGCTCGCCGGCCACCCGCACCGGTGCGGTGACGACGTGCAGCCGCTCGCCCCAGGGCGCGGCGGCGACGAGGTCGTGGGCACCCGGATGGCCGTGCCCGGACGCGTGGTCGGACGTATAGTCGGCCGGCGGGACGTCCACCGGCCCGGCGGCGTATCCCTGTTGCTCGTGCACCGCCTTTGACAGCTCCTGCCACTCCGCGTCGGAGGCCGCCCGGTCTCGCTCGGCCCGGGCCAGCAGCTCGCCGTGCTGGTCCGTGATCATCACCGAGCCGCCGGAGAGCGTGGCCATGGCCCGGGCCAGCGCGGGCAGCCCGGAGCCGGCGGCGAAGACCTCGCCGAGGGTGCGGTGCACGCGCACGCTGTACTCCAGCACATGCGCCGTGTCGGCGATCGCCTTGACCGCCACCAGCCGGCTGACGCGGTGGTAGTCGGCCTCCGGCGCCAGCCGGACGAGCGGCAGCCCGGCGCTGTCCGCCCCCCGCATCAGCGGGCCGAAGTCCGGCTCGGTCCCGGGCCGCAGCCGGGCCAGCACCACGGCCGCCCCGCGCGCCGCGAGCCCGGCCAGCAGCCGCCGGCAGTCGGGCGCGGCGACCAGCTCGGCGGCCGTCGCGTATACGGCTATCCCGGCCAGGTCCGCCCCGGCCGCCAGCCGCTGCGGGCCGGGTCCCGGCGGCAGCTCGGCCAGCGGCAGGCACCAGGTGACCGGACGCCTCAGCCCCGCCTTGCCGCCGAGCAGCCGCCCGCGCAGCACTGGCTCGGCCAGCAGCGACTCGACCGTAAGCCCCTGTTCGTAGCCCCTCTTGTGCAGTACGTCTTGTGCCATCTGCCTACATCCTCCTGCGGCGAAAATGCGGTTTGTACGAAGCGGCCCGGTCGTGCGCGGCGAATGCTGGGTCGTACGAAGACAGCGATACGAGCCAGCGACGCCGGGTCACGGCCGACGAGGACGTGGAGGTCATCTTGACGGGAAACCTACTTGCGCACCAGACCGCCCCCAGGACCACTCCATGACGGCACTCAGGTCCTATAACCCGGCAAATCCGTCCGAACTGGTCACCGAGGTGCCGGCCGCCGGCCCCGCGGACGCCGCGGAGGCAGTGCGTAGTGCCCAAAGCGCCTTCGACGGCTGGTCCGCCGCCCCCGCGGGCAAGCGGGCCGAGGCGCTGCACGGCGCCGCGGCCCAGCTGGCCGCCGAGTCGGCGGAGCTGGCCGAGCTGATCTCCCGGGAGGAGGGCAAGCTGCTCGGTGCCGCCCGCACCGAGGTCGCCAAAACCGTCGAGCAGTTCCGGCTGGCCGCGCAGCTCGCCTTCCTCGCCGAGGGCAGCACCTACCCCGCGGAGTCGGCCGGGGTGTCCGCGTGGACGCTGCGGGTGCCGCTCGGCGTCGTCGTGGCCATCACCCCGTGGAACTTCCCGTTGTCCCTCGCCGCCCGCAAGATCGCTCCGGCGCTGGCGGCTGGCAACACCGTCGTCTTCAAGCCGTCGCCGGTCACGCCGGGCGCGGGCGAGCGGCTGGCCGCCGCCTGCCACCGCGGCGGTGTGCCCGAGGAGGCGCTGCGCGTCGTCCAGGGCGACGACCCGGAGGCCATGGCGGCGCTGGCCGGCGCCCCGGAGGTACGCGCGGTCACGTTCACCGGCTCGGACCGCACCGGCGCCGCGCTGCACCGCGCGGTGCGGCCCGGGGTGCGCGTCCAGTTCGAGCTGGGTGGCCACAACGCCGCTCTGGTCTGCGCGGACGCGGATCTGCCGCGCGCCGCCGCCGAGGTCGCCGCGGGCGCCTTCGGGCTCACCGGCCAGGTGTGCACGGCGACGGACCGGGTGCTGGTGGACCGCGCGGTGGCGGCGGAGTTCACGGAGCTGCTGGCCGAGCTGGCCGCGAAGCTGACCGCGGGCCGTGGCGACGACTCGGCCGCGGCGATGGGCCCCGCGGCCACGGCGGCGCAGCGGGACCGCATCACCGCCCTCCTGGACTCCGCGACGGCCGCCGGGGCCAAGATCGCCGGCCAGGGCACCCTCGCCCCCGGCACCGACCCGGCCGGCCACTGGCTGCTTCCGACGGTGCTCACGGACGTACCGGCCGACCATCCGGCGATCACCGGCGAGATCTTCGGCCCGCTGCTGTCCGTCGTCCCCATCGATGGCCCGGACCAGGCCCTGGCCGAGATCAACGCCGACGACCACCGCCTCGTCACCGCCATCCACACCCGCGACCTGGCCACCGCGGGCCGCTTCGTCCGCGAGGCCCGCTGCGGGCTTGTCAAGGTGAACGAGCGCACCACCGGCAACGGCGTGGCACCCCCCTTCGGTGGCTGGGGCGCCTCCAGCTCCGGCGCCTTCCCCGAGGGGGGCCGCACCGCGCTCGACTTCCTCACCGACACCAAGACCGTGTACTGCAACGTCCTGGCCTGACGACGGCCCGTACGAAAGCGCCTGAACCACCCTCACCCGACGGGAGAACCATGCACACCGTCCAGCGCCTGACCCTCGAGGACGCCCTGATCATGCTGGAGGCCGCCGAGGCCGAGGCCGCCCGGATCGGCGTCAGGCAGACCATCTGCATCGCCGACGACGGCGCCCACCCGATCGCCCTGCACCGGATGACCGGCGCCCGGCTGACGGGTGTCGAGATCGCCATAGCGAAGGCGTTCACAGCCGCGGGCCACCAGCGCGCCACCCACCTGTTCAACGAGGAGCCGAAGGGCCCGGCCCTGCCCGGCAACGAGGCGTTCGGCATCCAGCACATGCACCCCGGCCGCTTCGCCGCGTTCGTCGGCGGCTTCCCGGTGGTGTACGAGGGCCAGGTGATCGGTGCCGTCGGCGTCAGCGGCGGCAACGGCGAGCAGGACAAGGCGGTCGGTGCCGCGGCGCTCGCGGCCTTCGAGCGGAAGGTCGCCATACAGTCCGCATGACCGCCGCCTCCACCACGGCCCCGACGGGGCCCCCGGCGCGACCCGGCCCGCGCCGGAGAGATCATCCCCCCTCTCCGGCGCGGGCCGCTCACCGCCGTACCGACCTCGCACTCCTGCTCCTCACCCTCGCCGCCGGGGTCACCGACGCGGTGTCCTTCCTCGGCCTCGGCAGCGTCTTCACGGCCAACATGACCGGCAACCTGGTCATGGTCGGCATGGCCGCCGGCCGGGGCGAGTCCTGGACGGAGATCCTGCACGGCGACGTGCTGCGCTGCACCGCGTCCTTCGCCGGCTTCACGGCGGGCATGCTGGCAGGCTTCCGCCTCCCCGCCCGCACCGGCTCGGCCGCGCTGTACGGCACCCTCGTCCTGCACCTGCTCTTCCTGACCGGCTGGGCTGCGACGGGCACCGACCCCGGCACCGCCGTGGGCGCCGGCCTCATCCTGGTGTCGGCCGCGGCCATGGGCCTGCAAACCGCCGCCGCCCGCCGGATGGACCGGGCCGGGATCACCACCACGTTCGTGACCGGCACCCTCACGTCGCTCGTCTCCGGCCTGGCCGGCGGCGACCGCACCCACGCGGGCCTGCGCACCGCCGTCCTCGCCGCCCTGCTCGCGGGCGGCGTGGCGGGCGGACTGCTCCTCGTGTGGGCGCCGCCCGTCGCGGCGATGGTGGCTCCCGCGGCCACGGCGGCCGCGCTGCTGCTGCGCGGCCGCGCGTAAGCGCACCGGGCCGGGCGCGTGGCTCCGCGCCCGGCCCGGTGGCACACCGCGATTCCTACGACCGGCTGCGAGCGCAGGGTGACACTGGGGGCTGGACCGGGCGCGAGGGTCGACGGTACAGCGATCAGCGGTAGCGGCGATTCCGCTGATCGGACTTCCGGCGCGCCTGACGGCTCGCCAGGGTGGTGCCGCGGTAAATGCCGGATTACTGGACCACCGCTCGATCGAGTGCGCCTGATGACGAAGCAACTTGCCTTGACGGCCAGTTGAAGCGGAGGGTGAGCACCGCCCGAGCGACCGTACGGGGCCCCACGGTTCAGGGCGGAAGAGCCAGCCGTGCGGAGGACCCTCGTCCACGATTTTCTGGACCTGGTGTCGCGGTGCACTATGTACTTGTCTGGAGCGACTTCAGGGTTTGTAGGCAACACCTCCGTACATGGCAATGTCCTGGTCGGCGATGTTGGCGATCTCGGCCGGGTCGCGGCGCCACTTGTGCATCTGGACCACGCCGGGTTCTTCGAGTTCGAGCCCATCGAAGAAGCGTTCGGCTTCGGCCTTTGTCCGCCATACCAGTGGCTCACCGTGATCGGCGTACTGCTTCGCGACCCCGGTAAGCACCTCGGGTGCGAACTCGTCGGTGGCCACAGTCAGGGCGACCCAACTGCCAGAGGGAAGGATGTCGATGAGTTGCCTGACGACGCGATATGCCTCGTCAGCATCGAGGATGAAGTGAACTACGGAGATAATGGTCAGCGCGACGGGCTGGGTGAGGTTGAGCGTAGCGGCCAGTTCCGGAGAGTTGATGATGCGTTCGGGATCCCGCATGTCCGCGTCGAGGTAGCTGATTTTACCTTCCGAGCTCCCCTGCATGAGGGCGCGCGCGTGGGCGAGAACGATGGGGTCGTTGTCGACGTAGACGATGCGTGAGGTGGGGGCGACCGCCTGGACCGTTTCGTGGAGGTTGGGGGAGGTGGGGAGGCCGGTACCGATGTCGAGAAACTGTCGTATGCCCTTTTCGGTAGCCAGGTACCGTGCGGATCGGTGCATGAAAGCACGCCCTTCCTGCATGTGAACACGCAGGGCGGGCCAGATCTGAAGGGAGGCATCGCCGACTTCGCGGTCGACGATGTAGTTGTCCTTGCCGCCGAGGATGTAGTCGTAAACCCGTGCTCCGTGAGCCCTATGGGTTTGCAGGCGGGCCGCGATACCGCTGCTTTGTGGGTCCCACTGCTGACTGATTCCGTCCCTTGTCTCGCCCATGGCTTTCCTCCCACATCGCACAGCCTCGATCAACTCTGTTCAGCATCCTAGCCTCGATCGTTCATGAGTCCTCGTCGGTGTGGTGACGGGGACTTTGCGGTTGCGAGGTGCCGTCTTTCCAGGGTTGGGGCAGGGTGAGGGCCCGGCTCTCGTGTCGGGTGGGCGCCGGGTTCCACTTCGCCGGTGGGGCGGTGCGGGTTGTCGTGGGTGCAGATGCGATCGGGCCGCGGGCGGCAGTTTTGGCACACGGCCCCGGCCCCGACACGTCGCGCAGTGCGACCCCGCCGCGCGTGACACCCGGACACCCGTCGTCCGCGGCTGGTGGCAGCGTTCTTACCGGCACCCCGGGGTGGCATGTGTTCGTCAGGGTGTCTTTGGGCGCGAGTCGTCCGCCCTTCTGCCGTGCTCTGTGCCGGCGGACCCGGTGTGTGAGAGTGCGGCGAGGAGCCGCAGCTTCTCGTCGCTGTCGCTGTCCTTGTCGGGGTAGTAAACGACGAGGATGACGTCGTCGATGGGGAGTTTGTCGCGGTGGAGGCGTAGTTCACCGACGACGGGGTGGTGGACGGTGGTGGTGCCTCCGTCGAGACTGCGGACGTCGTGGCGGGCCCACAGGGTGCGGAACCGCTGACTGGACAGCGCGAGTTCTCCGACGAGTTCGACGAACCGGGGGTTGTCGGTGTCGTCCCCGATGGTGGTGCGAAGGGCGGCGATGAAGTCGGCGGTGGCTTTCGTCCAGTCCTGGTGGAAGGCTTGTTCCTCAGGATCGAGGAGGAGGGAACGAAGCCGGTTCTGGCCGGGCCGCAGGCGAGGGGAGAGCGCGACCGCCATGGGGTTGGAGGCCAGGACATCGAACGCGCGCCCTTCGACGAACGCGGGGATCTGAAGGTGGGCGAGCAGCTCGTGCACCCGCGCCGGTACGTGCTCGGGCCGCTTGCGGCGCGGCGCCCTGGGGCGTGCCGCCGCGAGGCCGAGCAGATACGCCCGTTCGATGTCGTCGAGTTGCAGGACGCGCGCGAGTGATTCGAGGACCTGCGGTGAGGGGTTCTTGTCACGGCCGCGTTCCAGGCGCAGGTAGTAGTCGGGACTGATTCCGGCGAGCAGGGCGACTTCCTCGCGGCGCAGACCGGGCACGCGGCGGTTGCCGCCGGCCGGGAGTCCTGCCTGCGCCGGGGAGACCAGCTCACGCCGGGCGCGAAGGTAGCTGCCGAGCCGGTTGCCGGATTCCTCATCCTTCATACCGCCACCGTAATGCGGTGCGCGTGTCTCAGCGGGGGCCCTGGCAGGACCAGGGAAGACGGGGGCCCTGCCACACCCGGCGGATGCCGTCAAGACTGCGATAGCACTGTTTTGAAAAGCACTGTTTCGAAAAAGGCAAAGAGCGTCTTTGTCTGCGCCGCGGGCCTGAACGCCGGCGGCGCCCCGGACTGAAGGGAAGACCTCATGGATCTCTCCAACCGCACCGTTCTCATCGTCGGTGGAACCTCGGGTATCGGGCGAGAGCTGGCCCGGCGGTTCGCCGCGGCGGGCAGCACCGTGGCCGTTGGCGGCCGCAGCCCGGAGGCGCTCTCGGAACTGGCCGAAGAAGGCTTCGGCACCATCAGCATCGACGTCACCGACAGTGTCTCCGTCGCGTCTGCCCGTGACACCGCGCTCGCCCGGTACCCCGAGCTGGACACCGTGGTGACGATGTCGGGCGTCATGCTCCTGGAGGACCTGCGCGACCCCGCGCACTTCGAGGCGGCGGCAACGACGATCGACACCAACCTGCTCGGCACCATCCGGGTCATCGACGCCTTCACCCCGCACCTGGTCCGGCGGGGTGCCGGCACCTTGATCACCGTCACCTCCGGCATCGCCTTCCTGCCGTTCCCGCCCATGCCCAGCTACGCCGCGTCGAAGGCCGCGGTGCACGCCTACTCCGAGGCACTGCGCGCGCAGCTCGACGGCACCGGTGTCGGTGTCGTCGAGCTCGTCCCCCCGGCCGTCGCCACGGCAGGACAGGAAAAGGTGAACCCGCACGCGCTGCCGCTCGACGACTTCGCCACCGAGGTCATGCAGCTGCTCTCGCAGGACCCCACCCCCCACGAGATTCTCGTGAAGGGCGTCCTCGTGCACCGCTGGGCCGAGCGCGACGGCGCCTACGACGACCTCGTCGCACAGCGCTCCCAGGCCCTGGCCATGCTCCCCAGCCGCCAGGACTGACACCTTTCCCTCCGCTCGGCGGCCTCCTCGCTCATCCCCCGGGCAGCCGCGAGCGGCCACGCGTCCTGGACACGACCCCCGCCACCCGAACGGCCCCGCCCACGCGGCCCACCCTGCCGGGCGGCGACAGTTTCAGCGGCGGCACGGCTACTCCAGTTCGTTGTCGATGATCGCGAGCATCTCCGCCAGACCCGCCCTGTCGAGGTCGGACGTCTCGGAGCCGGTTTCCCGCGGCGGCTCGTCACGGGCGGCATCCGGCAGGGAGGCGAGCAGGGCGGCCAGCCGGGACCGCAGTTCGCCATGGTCCGCGTCGTCCGGCGGCAGCGAGCCGGCGAGGTGCTCCAGTTCGCTCAGGGTCGTCAGCAGACCGTCCGGGCGGGTGGGGTCACGGGCCTCCAGGAGGGCGTCCAGATGCTCGGCCAGCTCCACCGGTGATGGGTGGTCGAAGGTGAGCGTGGTGGGCAGGCTCAGTCCCGTCGCCGTGCTGAGCTGGTTGCGCAGCTCGACGGCGGTCAGCGAGTCGAAACCGAGCTCGAGGAATCCGCGCGCGGGGTGCACCTCGGAACGTCCCAGCAGTGCGGCGGCGCGGCGGCGGACCAGGTCGAGCAGCAGACGGCCGCGCTCGCGGCCGGTGGCCCGCGCCAGCCGTTCCTCCGGACCGGCGGCTCCGGTCCCGGGGGTGTGGGTGCGGCGCCGGCCGCCGAGGAGGTCACGGAGCAGCGGCCGGTCGAGGCCGCGCGCCACGGCGCGGTCCAGCCGCAGAGGCGCCAGGAGCGCGTCGCCGCAGGCGAGCGCGGCGTCGAGCAGAGCGAGACCCCCCTCGCTGCTCATCGGAACGACGCCCGCTCCGGTCAGCCGTGCCCGGCCGTCGTCGCCGAGGGCGGCGGTCAGGCCACTGGTCTCCGCCCACCAGCCCCAGGCGAGGGACTGGGCGGCCAGGCCGAGGTTCCTCCGGTGGAGGGCCAGCGCGTCCAGGAAGGCGTTGGCGGCCGCGTAGTTGCCCTGCCCAGGGGCGCCGAGAAGGCCCGCCACGGAGGAGTACAGCACGAACAGACCGACATCGCCGCACAGTTCGTGCAGATTCCACGCGCCGTCGACCTTCGGTGCGAGAACCGGGTGCAGCCGGTCCTCGGTGAGGGTGGTCATGGTGGCGTCGTCCAGCACACCGGCCGTGTGGAACACAGCGGTCAGCGGGTGGGCCGTGTCGATCGTACGGAGGAGGGCGGCCGTGGCGGTGCGGTCGGCCACGTCGCAGGCGACGGCCCGGATGTCGGCGTCCAGCCCCTCGGGAACCACGGGAGCCGTGCGGCCCACCAGCAGCAGATGCCGCGCTCCGTACGCCTGCACCAGATGACGGGTCACGAGGGTGCCCAGCGCACCGCCCGCTCCGGTGACCAGAACGGTGCCGGAGGAATCGAGAGCGGGCCGTTCAGGGGCCGGAACGGCCGGCACGAGGCGGGGGGCGCGCAGCCGGCCCGACTCGACGGCCAGTTCGGGTTCGCCACTCGCCACCGCCGCGGGCACCAGCGCCAGGTCGACGGGGTCGGCCGGGTCACAGTGCACCAGCACCAGGCGGTCCGGGTGTTCCGTCTGCGCGGACCTCACGAGCCCGGCGACGGCGGCCGCCGCCAGGTCGTCCCGGGGCAGCAGGAGGACCATCCTGGTGTCCGTCAGGCCCGGTGCCGCCAGATGGGCGCCGAGCAGGGCCAGGGCACGGGCCGTGGCCCGGTGCGCGGCCCGGGCGGGATCGGGTCCGTCGCACCGCGGCGTCACGACGATCGTGTCGGGCAGGTCGTCCTGGCCGAGCAGCGCCTCCAGCGTGTCCGCGGTACGTGCGCCGGGCAGGGCGGCGGCCAGTGCGGAGGCTCCCTCGCCGACGGCGACCCAGCGCCGCGGCGACACGGACGGCGTGGTGAGGTCGGTCCAGGTACGGCGGAGCAGGGAGTCGGCGACGGGGGCGGCTCCGGGCAATGCCGCCGCGGGGACCTCCCGGACGGTCAGTGAGCCGACGGAGGCCACGGCGTTGCCCGCGCTGTCGGCGGCCTCCAGGGAGACGGCGTTCTCACCCGCCGGTGCGATGCGGACCCGCAACGCCGTCGGTGCCTCTCCGGAGAGGGTGACATCACGCCAGGTGAAGGGGAGGCACAGTGCTTCGCGGCGGTCGTGGACGGCCATGGCCTGTACGGCGGCGTCCAGCAGGGCGGGGTGGACACCGAACTCCTCGCGGGGAAGTCCGTCGTGCGCGACCTCGGCGTAGACCTCGTCCCCACGTCGCCAGGCCGCGCGCAGCCCGCGGAAGGCGGGTCCGTAGTCGAGCCCGGCACGGGCGTAGGTGTCGTACAGCGCCGCGACGTCGACGGACTCGGCCCCGGCCGGAGGCCATGCGGCGAGGGCGCCGGTGAGCGGCTGCTCGGGCGCGAGGGTGCCCTCCGCGTTGCGGGTCCAGTCGGCCGACTCCTCCGGGCAGGAGGAGACCGTCACCGGCCGCCCATCGGGCCCGGCGGATCCCACACGTACCCGCAGCCGCACCGCGCCCGTGGCCGGCAGGGTCAGCGGGGCGGTGAGGGTGAGTTCGGCGATCCGCCCGTGGCCGACGCGACGGCCCGCGCTGACGGCGAGGTCCAGCAGGGCGGTACCGGGCAGCAGCACCACGCCGAGGGCGGTGTGATCGGCCAGCCAGGGGTGGGTGGCCAGAGAAATCCGGCCGGTCAGCACGCAGCCGTCCTCGTCCAGGTCGACCGCGGCGCCGAGGAGCGGGTGGTTCGCGGGGGCCAGGCCCGCCCCGGCCACATCGGCGCGCTCCCTGGGCGGCTCGGGCCAGTAGCGCTCGCGCTGGAAGGCGTAGCGAGGCAGGTCGACCCGGTGCCCCCGCGGCACGGGCAGCCGTGCGGGCAGCCCGTGCACATGGGCGTCCGCGAGGGCCAGGGCCAGGCGTCGCGGGCCGCCGTCGTCGCGCCGCAGTGTGCTGAGCACCGGCACCGGTGTCCCGGCCTGCTCGGCGGTCTCCCGGATCGGTACGACGAGCGTCGGATGCGGGCTGATCTCGATGAAGACGGTGCCCGGCCGGTCCAGCAGGGTGCGCGTCGCGGCCTCGAACTCCACGGGTTGCCGCAGGTTGCGGTACCAGTACTCCGGGCCGAGGCCGGCGGTGTCCGGCCAGTCGCCGTCGACGGTGGACAGCAGAGGGATCCCGGCGGTGCACGGCGCGATGGCGGACAGGGCGTCGAGGATGCGGGCGCGCAGCGGTTCCACATGCCGGGAGTGGGAGGCGTAGTCCACCGGGATCGCGCGCGCCCGTTCGTCGTGGGCGAGGAGTTCCATGAGCGCGTCCGCGTCGCCGGAGACCACCGTGGAGCGGGGGCCGTTGACTGCGGCGACGTCGAGTCGGCCCGGCCAGTGTTTCAGCAGGTCGCGGACATCGGCCACCGGAAGGGGGAGCGAGACCATGCCGCCGTGCCCGGCGAGGGCGGCCAGTTCGCGCGAGCGCAGGGCCACCACGCGGGCACCGTCCTCCAGGGACAGCGCCCCGGCGACCACCGCGGCGGCGATCTCGCCCTGGCTGTGGCCGAGCACGGCGACGGGTTCCACGCCGTGCGCGCGCCACACTTCGGCCAGCGAGACCATCACCGCCCACAGCGCGGGCTGTACGAGGTCCACGCGGTCGTACTCCGCGCGGCGCAGCACGTCGTCGAGGCCGCACTCCAGGTAGGGCGCCAGCGCGCGGGCGCACTGGGCCATGCGGTCGGCGAACTCCGGTGAGTGGTCGAGGAGTTCCAGCGCCATGCCCGTCCACTGGCCGCCCTGGCCGGGGAAGACGAAGACCGGCCGGGGGTCGGCGACCGCCTCCCCGGTCACCAGGCTGCCGTCCGGCTCTCCCTGGTGCAGGGCGTCCAGGGCGCGCCGCAGCTCCCGCGGGTCGCCGCCGAGGACGACGGCACGGTGCGGGAAGGTGGTGCGGGTGGTGGCCAGCGAGTGCGCGACATCGCGGGGGTCGTGCCGGGCCAGTGCGGGCAGCAGGTTGCCGGCCTGGCCGCGCAGGGCCGCCGGGCCGTGCGCGGACAGCGGCAGAGCCAAGGGCGGGCCGGCCGCCCCGTCGGGGGCGGGCCAGCGCGGGCGCTGTGCGCTCTCCCCGGCGGCGGCGTCGGAAGTGGCGCCCTCCAGGATGATGTGCGCGTTGGTGCCGCTCGCCCCGAACGAGGACACCCCCACGCGGCGCGGTCCCTGCCAGGGCCGGGTCTCGGACAGCAGTCGCACGGCACCCGCGTCCCAGTCGACCCGGCTCGTCGGGGTGTCCGCGTGCAGGGTCCGCGGAATGGTGTTGTGCCGCATCGCCATGACCATCTTGATGATGCCCGCGGCCCCGGCCGCGGCCTGTGTGTGGCCGATGTTGGACTTCACCGAGCCCAGCCACAACGGCCGGTCCGCGGGACGGTCCCGGCCGTAGGTGGCCAGCAGGGCCCGCGCCTCGATCGGGTCGCCGAGGCGGGTTCCGGTGCCGTGTGCCTCGACCACGTCCACGTCGCCGGTGCGCAACCCGGCGTCGGCCAGCGCGGCGCGGATCACCCGCTCCTGGGACGGGCCGTTCGGCGCGGTCAGCCCGTTGGACGCGCCGTCCTGGTTGACGGCGCTGCCGCGCACCACGGCCAGTACCCGGTGGCCGTTGCGCCGCGCGTCGGACAGCCGCTCCACCAGGAGCATCCCGACGCCTTCGGCGAAGCCCGTGCCGTCGGCGGAGTCGGCGAAGGCCCGGCAGCGCCCGTCCTCGGACAGGCCGCGCTGCCGGCTGTACTGCACGAACAGTTCGGGGGTCGCCATCACCGAGACGCCGCCGGCCAGTGCGAGCGAGCACTCCCCCGCGCGCAGGGCCCGCGCGGCGAGATGCAGTGCCACGAGGGAGGAGGAACAGGCCGTGTCCACCGACAGCGCGGGCCCCTCGAAGCCGAAGGTGTAGGCGACGCGTCCGGACGCGATGCTGCCGGCGCTGCCGTTGCCGACGTACGGCTCGATCTCCGGTGGCGCGTCGCGCAGGCGCTCGGCGTAGTCGTGGTGCATCACGCCCGCGAAGACGCCCGTCGGGCTGCCCCGGAGTCCGGCCGGGTCGATGCCGGCGTCCTCCAGAGCCTCCCAGGCGGCCTCCAGCAGAAGTCGCTGCTGCGGGTCCATGGCCAGTGCCTCACGGGCGGAGATGCCGAAGAACTCGGGGTCGAAGCCGGACACGTCGTCCAGGAACCCGCCGTGCCGCGTGTGGCTGCGTCCGGGCCGGTCGGGGCCGGTGCCGAAGAGCGCGTCCAGGTCCCAGCCCCGGTCCTGCGGGAAGGGTGTGATGGCTTCGCCGCCCGCGAGGACCAGGTCCCACAGCTGCTCCGCCGACGTCACTCCGCCGGGGAACCGGCAGGCCATGCCGATGATCGCGACGGGCTCGTCGGCGGGCGTGCGGGGTACGGTCCGCGCGGCCTCGGGCGGGTCGGCCGGCGCGTTGCGCTCCAGCTGTTCCCCGAGCCACTTCGACAGCATGCGCGGGGAGGGGTGGTCGAAGACGAGGGTGACGGGCAGGCGGATGCCGGTGACGGCGCTGAGGCGGTTGCGCAGATCCACCGCCGTGAGCGAGTCGAATCCGAAGTCCTTGAACGCCCGCTGGGGGTCCACGCGCCGGGCGTCGTGACCGAGGACGGTGGCGACCTCGGCGAGCACCAGGGCGAGGACGCCGCGTTCGCGCTCGTCCTCGGGCAGCCGCAGGAAGCCCTCGGCCCAGTCGCCCGCGCCGACGGGCGGACGAGGTCGCGACGTACCGGCCGCGCCGCCCTCGGCCAGCGTGCGGAGCAGCGGCGGCGCCGCGTCGGGCAGGCGGGCGGGGTCGATGCGGACGGCGGCGAGCACCGGGGCGTCCACGGTGAGTGCGGCGTCGAACAGCGCCAGCCCCGCCTCGGCGGTCAGGGGCAGCACGCCGCTGCGTCCCATCCGGCCGGCGATGTCGGCCGCCGTGAGGTGGCCGGTCATCGCACTGGGATCCTGCCAGAGTCCCCAGGCGATCGACTGTGCGGGCAACCCGGCGGCACGGCGGTGCCGGGCCAGGGCGTCCAGGAAGCCGTTGGCGGCCGCGTAGTTGCCCTGGCCCGGGGAGCCGAGCAGCCCGGCAGTGGAGGAGAACAGGACGAACGCGGCCAGCCCGAGGTCCTTGGTCAGTTCGTGCAGGTGCCAGGCCCCGTCGGCCTTCGGCGCGAGCACCGGCCCGATCCGCTCGGGGGTCAGGGACAGCACGGTGGCGTCGTCGAGCACCCCGGCCATGTGGACGACCGCGGTGAGCGGGTGCTCGGCGGGTACGGCGGCCAGCACGTCGGCCAGAGCCGTACGGTCCGACACGTCGCACGCGGCCCATGTCACCTCGGCATCGAGGTCGTCCAGGGCCGCCACCCGGCCCCGGCGGCCCAGCAGGAGCAGATGCCGGACGCCGTGTTCGCGGACCAGGTGGCGGGCCACCAGGCCGCCCAGCAGTCCGGTGGCCCCGGTGATCAGCACCGTGCCGCCCGGGGCGAGGCAGGACTTCTCGACGCCGTGCGTCACGCGGGTCAGACGGGGCGCCAGCACCTGGTCACCGCGTACGGCGACATGCGGCTCGCCGGAGGCCAGAGCGGCGGGCACCGCGTCCGGGCCGTCCGCTTCGAGGAGGACGAACCGGCCGGGGTGCTCCGACTGCGCGGAGCGGACGAGTCCCTGGACGGCACCGGCGACGAGGTCTCCGGGGCGGGTCAGGACGACGAGGCAGGAGGAGGCGAACCGGTCGTCCGCCAACCAGTCCTGGAGCAGGGTGAGGAATCGCCGCACGGTCTCGTGCGCGGCCCCCACCGGGTCCTCCTCGTGCCCCGGTGCGACGCCGACGGCCGCCACCACCGCGTCGGGTGCGCCGGCCACCACGGACAGGTCGAGGTCGGGGCCGAGGAGAACCGGAGCGGGGGTCGCGGACGCCCGGGCCGGTACGGGTGTCCACTCCGGCCGGAAGAGCCGGTCGGCGGCGCCCGTCCGGCCGGCAGCGAGCTGACCGGCCGACAGCGGCCGGCCGACGAACCGGCCGACCGAGCAGACCGGCCGGCCGGTGTCGTCGGCGATGAGCACGGACGCCTCGTCCGGTCCCGGCACGGAGAGCCGCACCCGCAGCGCGCCGGGGCCGGCGGGGCTCAGCTCCACACCGCTCCAGGAGAAGGGGACCTGGATCCCGTCGAGGTCACGGTCGAGGAAGAGGGCGTGCAGGGCGGCGTCCAGGGCCGCCGGGTGCACCAGGAATCCGCCGGAGTCCGCGCCGCCGGGCGCGGCCACCTCGGCGTACAGCGTGTCGCCCAGTCGCCAGGCGGCGCGCAGCCCTTGGAAGGCGGGCCCGTAGCCGTAGCCCGCCTCGTCCAGTCGCCGGTACAGGTCCGTGGTGTCGACGGGCGCCGCGCCGGGCGGCGGCCACGCGGCGAGTTCCCCGTCGTCGGGCAGCGGGCCACCCGCGGTCAGGAGGCCGTCCGCATGCCGTGTCCAGTCGTCGTCCTCGCCGCGCCGGGACAGGACCGCGACCGGCCGGGCGCCTTCCGTCTCCGGGCCCAGGCGGACCTGAAGCGTCACACCGCCCCGGTCCGGCAGAACGCAGGGCGCGTACTGGGTGAGTTCGGCGAGCCGGGGATACCCGGTCCGGCGCCCCGCGCTCACCGCCAGCTCGACGACGGCCGTCCCCGGCAGAAACACGGACCCGGCGACCGCATGGTCGGCCAGCCACGGATGTGCCCCGGACGCCGGCCGCCCGGTCCAGACACAGCCCTCGTCGCCCAGGTCGACGAGCGCGCCCAGCAGCGGGTGGCCGCCGGCCGCGAGGCCGAGGGCACCGACATCACCGTCACGTCCCGGCACGCCGTCCAGCCAGTACGACGCGTGCTGGAAGGGGTAGGTCGGCAGCTCCACCGGCCGCGCGTCGGGGAACAACGACGACCATTCCACCGGCACGCCCTGTACGAAAAGTTCAGCGGCCGAGCGCAGCAGCCGGTCCCGGCCTCCCTGGTCCCGCCGCAGGGTGCCCACCACCACGGCGCCGGGTGCCGAGTCCTCGATACCGACGGTCAGCACGGGGTGGGTGCTGACCTCCACGAAGGTCGTGAACTCCGCATCCGCCAGGGCCCGTACGCCGGCTTCGAACTCCACGGTCTGCCGCAGGTTGCGGTACCAATACCCCGCGTCCAACTCATCCCCGGTGACCCACTCACCGTCCACCGTGGAATAGAACGGAACAGTGGCCCGCCGGGGGGATATCCCCTCACAGGCCCGCAGAACATCCTCGCGGATCTCCTCCACCCGCACCGAGTGCGAGGCGTAGTCCACCGGAATCCGCCGAGCACGCTCCACGACCCCCAGCACCTGCTCCAGCCCCGCCACATCACCCGACACCACCACCGAGGACGGACCGTTCACCGCGGCCACCGACACACCCTCCGGCAACAGCCCCCGCACCTCCCCCACCGGCAACGGCACCGACACCATCCCACCACGACCCACCAACCCAGCGATCGCCTTCGACCGCAACGCCACCACCCGCGCACCGTCCTCCAACGACAACACACCCGCCACCACAGCGGCAGCGATCTCACCCTGCGAATGACCCACCACCGCATCCGGCCGCACACCCACCGACTCCCACAACGCCGCCAACGACACCATCACCGCCCACAACACCGGCTGCACCACATCCACCCGACCGAAATCACCAGCCCGCACCACATCCACCAACGACCAGTCCACGAACGGGGACAGCGCACGCTCACACTCCGCGAACCGCGCCGCGAACACCGGCGACGACTCCAGCAACTCCACCGCCATACCCACCCACTGCGCACCCTGACCGGGAAACACGAACACCGTCCGGCTCACCTGGCCGACGGTGCCGCACACCACGTTCTGCGGCACACTGCCTTCGGCCAGCGCGGACAGGGCGGTCCTGAACTCCTCGGCGGTCTCCGCGACCACCACCGCGCGGTCGGTGAGGGCCGCCCGGGTCGTCGCCAGTGCGTGGCCGATGTCGCCGGGGGCGTGGCGGTCGGCCAGGGCGGAGATGTTGCGTGCCTGTTCCCGCAGGGCGGTGTTCCCCCGGGCCGTCAGTACCCAGGGAACGGGTCCGTGAGCCGGTCGGCCGACGGGGGCCTCCTCGGCCGGGGGCTCGGTCGGTTCCTCGATGATGACGTGGGCGTTGGTGCCGCTGATGCCGAAGGAGGACACCCCGGCCCGCCGCGGGACGTCGGCCTTGGGCCACGGCCGCGCCTTGGTCAGCAGCTCGACCCGCCCCGTGGTCCAGTCGACGTGCGAGGTCGGGGCGTCCACGTGCAGGGTTCTGGGCAGCAGGCCGTGACGCATGGCCAGCACCGTCTTGATCACACCGGCGAGCCCCGCCGCCGCCTGGGTGTGGCCGATGTTCGACTTCACCGACCCGAGCCACAGCGGCCGGTCGCGCTCCTGGCCGTAGGTGGCCAGGAGCGCCTCGGCCTCGATGGGGTCGCCGAGGCGGGTGCCGGTGCCGTGCGCCTCCACCGCGTCGACATCGGACGCCCGCAGGCCGGCCTGGGCGAGGGCCGCGCGGATCACACGTTCCTGGGCGGGCCCGTTGGGGGCGGTCAGACCGTTCGAGGCGCCGTCCTGGTTGACCGCGGAGCCGCGGACCACGGCCAGGACCGGGTGGCCCAGCCGCCGGGCGTCCGACAGCCGCTCCACCACCAGCGTCGCCGCGCCCTCTCCCCAGCCGGTGCCGTCGGCCGCCTCGGCGAACGCCTTGCACCGGCCGTCCGCGGAGAGCGCACGCTGTCTGCTGAGTCCGACGAATGCGTGCGGGGTGGACATCACGGTCACGCCGCCGACCAGTGCCAGCTCGCATTCGTCCTGGCGCAGCGCATGGGCGGCGAGGTGGAGTGCGACCAGCGAGGACGAACAGGCCGTGTCCACGGTGACGGCGGGGCCCGTCAGACCGAGTGTGTAGGCGATCCGCCCGGACATCACGCTCGCGGAGCTGCCCGTGCCGACGTAGCCCTCCAGACCGTCGGGGAGCGGCAGACGGCCGTAGTCCTGTCCGTTGGTGCCCACGAACACGCCCACCTGGGCGCCGCGCAGCGAGCCGGGCACGACGGTGGCGCGTTCCAGGGCCTCCCAGGAGGTCTCCAGGAGCAGCCGCTGCTGCGGGTCCATCGCCGTCGCCTCGCGGGGCGAGATGCCGAAGAAGTCCGCGTCGAATCCGGCCGCCTCCGTGACGAAGCCGCCGGCGCGGACATAGGAGCGGCCCGGCGCGTCCGGGTCGGCGTCGTACAGCGACTCCAGGTCCCAGGCCCGGCCCGCGGGTACGTCGGACAGCGCGTCGACCTCCCCCGCCACCAGGTCCCACAGCTGTCCTGGGGACGCCACCGCGCCGGGGAAGCGGCAGGCCATGCCCACGATCGCGACGGGCTCGCTTCGTGCGGACAGTTGCCGGCGTGCCTCGCGCAGGTCGGAGGTGACCCGCTTGAGGTACTCCACGAGCCGTTCTTCGTTCGCCATGGGCGGGTTGCTACCTTCCGAATTCGTCATCGATGAGGGCCAGCAGTTCGTCCTGCGTGACGTCGTCCAGGTCACGCTCGTGTGCCGGGTCCGGCGCGATCTCGCCCAGCAGCGCCCGGAGGCGCTCCGCCACCGCGCCGCGCTCGTCGCCGCCGGGCGGGAGAGCGGCCACGGCCGCCTCGAGCCGGTCCAGTTCCGCGGTGACCGACGACGCGGCCGGAGCCGTCCGTTCGCGGAGCCGGTCGTGCAGGTGGCGGGCCAGCTCCTCGGCGGTCGGGTGGTTGTAGGCGAGGGTCGCGGACAGGTGAAGACCGGTCTGGGCGCGCAGCCGGTTGCGCAGTTCCACGGCCGTCATGGAGTCCAGTCCGAGTTCGGTGAGGGTACGGTCCTCGCCGAGGGTGCCCGGGTCGCGGTGGCCCAGTACGGCGGCCAGGGCCGATCGCACCGTCTGCCGTACCAGGCGCGCCTGCTCCGCTTCGGACAGCCCGGACAGCCGGTCGAGGAGGCCCGGTGCCGGCTCCGCCGCGCGGTCGGGAACGAGCCCGGCGACCACGGACGGGGCCCGCTCGGCCGGGAAGCGTTCCCAGTCGGCGTCCATGACGAGGGCGAACGGGACTTCGGTGGCCGCGAGCGCCCGGACGGCGAGCGCCGGGTCCATCGGAGTGAAGCCGTGCCGGCCGGCCGCTCCGGCGACGGCGTCCGCCGCGGCGAGCCCGTCCCCTGCCCAGGGGCCCCAGGCGATCGAGGTGGCGGGCAGCCCGAGGGCATGCCGGTGGGCGGCGAGCGCGTCGAGGAAGGCGTTGCCCGGCGCGTAGTTGCCCTGGCCCGCGGTACCGAGTGTGCCCGCGACCGAGGAGAACAGCACGAACGCCGAGAGCGGGCGGTCCCGGGTGAGCTGGTGGAGGTGCCAGGCCGGGAGGGCCTTGGTGCGCAGCACCTGGTCCACGCGGTGCGGGGTCAGCCCGTCCAGGGTGGTGTCGTCGACGACGGCCGCCGCGTGTACGACGGCGTCCGGCGAACAGCGGTCCAGCAGCTCGGCCAGCGCGGCGCGGTCCCGTATGTCGCAGCTGACGGCGGTCGCCGTGACGCCGCCTGCCGTCAGTTCCGCGCACAGCTCCGCGACACCGGGGGCGTCGCCGCCGCGGCGTCCGGCCAGTACCACGTGTCCGGCTCCCTCGGCCGCGAGCCACCGCGCCACGTGCCGGCCCAGGGCCCCCGTGCCCCCGGTGACCAGCACGGTCCCGGACGGGCGCCAGACCGTGCGGTCGTAGGGGGCACGGACGAGGCGGCGGGTGCGCAGTCCGCCGTCGGTCACGGCGAGCTGATCCCAGCCGGACGTGAGCGCGGTGACGAGCAGTTCGGCCGCGGTGGCGGACGGTTCGGCGGGCACGTCCACGACACCGCCCCACAGCTCCGGGCGCTCGTCTCGGAGAACCGGGCCGAGGCCCCACAGCAGCGAGTGCCCCGGACCGCTCAGCGGTACCTCGCCGTCGACGGCGACGGCGCCCCGGGTGACGAGCCACAGGGGGGCGCCGGTCTCTTCGGCGGCGATCCGCCGCACCAGTTCCACGGTGGCGGCCGCCTCGTCGAGACCGGGCACCGCGGGGGATCCCCCGTCCGCCTCGCCGGGTCCGTCGGCGGCCGGCAGCAGGACGACGACGCCGGCGACCGGCCGCCGCGCGACCCGGGCGGGCACGTCCTCGGGCCGTACCACCGCCGGATCGGCGCCCCGCTCGGCCAGTGCCAGCACCACGGCGTCCGCGAGCGGGTCGCCGGCGGTGGCCGGTGCGACGAGCCAGGTGCCGGTCACCTCCGCGGGCGGATCGGCGGCTACGGGGTGCCACGTGAGTTCGTAGCGCCAGCGGCCCAGCGCCGCACTGTCCTCGCCCCTGCGGTGCCAGCGCGCCAGTGCGGGCAGCACCTCGCTCAGCCGGGGGTCGCCGTCGACACGCAGGCTCTCGGTCAGGGCGCTCAGATCCTGCTGTCGTACCAGAGCCCAGAAGTCGCCGTCCGGTTGCCGGGGTCCGAGCCAGTAGCGGCGGCGCTGGAAGGCGTAGGTCGGCAGATCGGTCGGGCGCGCACCGGGGAACACCCTGTCCCACCGGGGGGTCACTCCGTGTGCGGCCAGCTCCCCCAGTGCCCGCACCGTCCGGATCTCCTCCGGACTGCCGCGCCGGGCGCTGGGCACGAAGCGGACGCCGGGGACGTCGTCGGCGCACTCCTCGCCCAGGCCCGTCAGCACCGCGTCCGGCCCGATCTCGCAGAACGTGCGCACTCCGCGTGCCAGCAGCTGACGCACACCGTCGAGGAACCGCACCGGCTCCCTGACCTGTCGGACCCAGTGATCGGGGTCCGACACATCACCCGCGGCGGGCATCGGAAGGGACGGCGGGTGGAACGTCAGCTCGCGGACGACGGCGGCGAACGCGTCGAGCATGCCGTCCATGTGGTGGGAGTGGAAGGCGTGGCTCACCCGGAGTCCACGGGCGCCGGGCCAGCGGGCGGCGTACGCCTCCACGGCTTCCGCGTCACCCGACAGGACCACCGACCGGGGGCCGTTGACCGCGGCCAGGGACACGCCGTCCGCGAGCGTGCCGGTCACCTCGTCCTCCGACGCGCGCACCGACATCATCACGCCGCCGCCCTCGGCCAGCCGTTCCATCAGGTCGGCCCGCGCGGCGACCAGACGGCACGCGTCCTCCAGCGACAGAACACCGGCCACATGTGCGGCCGCCACCTCGCCGACGGAGTGCCCGATCACGGCGTCGGGCACCACGCCCCATGACTCCCACAGGCGGTACAGGGCCACCTGGAAGGCGAACAGGGCCCGTTGCGCCATGGCGGTGCCGCGCAGCACGTCCGCGTCGTCCACGCAGACGCCGCCGACGCCCGCGCTCGCTTCGGCGAAGGCCGAGGCGAACGCCGGGAAGGCGGCGGCCAGTTCCTGCCCCATTCCGGGCAGCTGCGCGCCCTGCCCCGAGAAGAGGAAACCCAGCCCGCCCGGCGCCGGGGGAGTCGTCACGACGGGCTGCGCCGGATCGCCTGCCGCGAGCGCCGCCAGGCCCGCCCGGAAGCCCTCCGCGTCGCGAGCGACCACGACCGCACGGTGGTGCAGCAGGGCGCGCGTGGTGGCCAGGGAGAGCCCGATGTCGTGGACGTCGGCTTCCCCCGTCCGGTCCAGCAGGGCGCGCGCCTGGTCGCGCAGCGCGCCCTCCGTGTGTCCCGACACCATCCAGGGGACGGGCCCGCGGGGGCCGTCGGCACCGGGGCGGCGTTCCGCGGACACCGATGTGTCGGGTCCGGCCTCCAGGATCAGATGCGCGTTGGTGCCGCTGATCCCGAACGACGACACGCCCGCGCGCCGCGGCCCGTCCCATGGGCGCGCCTCGGCCAGCAGGCGTACCGCGCCCGCCGCCCAGTCCACCTCGGAGCTGGGCCGGTCCGCGTGCAGTGTCCTCGGCAGCACCCCGTGTTCCATGGCCTTGACCATCTTGATCACACCCCCCACGCCCGCGGCGGCCTGGGCGTGGCCGATATTGGACTTCAGCGAACCGAGCCACAGCGGCTCTTCACCGGGCCGGTCCTGACCGTAGGTCGCCAGCAGTGCGCGCCCCTCGATCGGGTCGCCGAGCCGGGTCCCGGTGCCGTGGGCCTCCACCGTGGCCACCTCGGCCGGCCGCAGTCCGGCGTCGGCCAGCGCCTGCCGGATGACCCGCTCCTGGGCGAGGCCGTTCGGCGCGGTCAGTCCGTTGGACGCGCCGTCCTGGTTCACCGCGGAGCCGCGCAGGACCGCCAGGATCCGGTGGCCGTTGCGCCGCGCGTCGGACTGCCGCTCGAGGACGAGCATGCCCACGCCCTCCGACCAGCCCGTTCCATCGGCCTCCTGGGAGAAGGACTTGCACCTGCCGTCCGGTGACAGGCCGCCCTGGCGGGTGAACGCCACGAAGGGTCCGGGGGTCGCCATCACGGTCACGCCGCCGGCGAGCGCCAGGGAGCACTCATCGCGCCGGAGGGACTGCGCCGCCAGGTGCATGGCGACCAGCGACGACGAGCACGCCGTGTCCACCGACAGGGCCGGACCCTCCAGTCCCAGGACGTAGGAGACCCGTCCGGAGGCCACGCTGGCCGCCGTGCCGGTGAGCGCGTACGGATCGCCGTCCTCGGCCGGCTGGTGCAGCGGGGGTCCGTAGCCCTGGTCGGTCACGCCGGCGAAGACACCGGTACGGCTGCCGCGCGTGGCGCGCGGGTCGATGCCCGCCCGCTCCAGTGCCTCCCAGCTCGTCTCCAGCAGCAGCCGCTGCTGCGGGTCCATGGTCAGCGCCTCACGCGGGGAGATGCCGAAGAAGTCGGCGTCGAACCCGCCCGCGTCGTGGAGGAATCCGCCGCTGCGGGTGGTGGAGAACCCGGACCCGCCGGGGGCGGAGAGCGCCGCCAGGTCCCAGCCGCGGTCGGCCGGGAACGGTGTGATCGCGTCCGTGCCCTCGGCGATGAGCCGCCACAGGTCCTCGGGACCCATCACCCCGCCCGGGTACCGGCAGGCCATTCCCACGATCACGACGGGGTCGTCGGCCGCCGGCCCCACCGGCGCCCCGGGGGCGGCGGTGTCCTCGTTCGTTCCGGTGCCGTCGAGCAGGGAGCCGAGGTGCGCGGCCAGCCGCAGCGCCGAGGGGTGGTCGAAGACGGTCGTGGCGGGCAGGGTCAGGCCGGTCGTCCGGGCGATCCGGTCGCGGAGTTCGACGGCGGTGAAGGAGTCGAAGCCGATGTCCCGGAAGGTCTGATCGGCGACGATCGCCTGCCCCGAGGTGTGGCCCAGGACCTCGGCGGCCTCCCGGAGGACGAGTTCCACCAGGAACACCGAGCGTTCCCGCGCCGACAGGTCCACGAGGCGTGCGGAGAGCCCGGGGTCCCCGGCCGGGCTCTCCTCCTCGGCGGGCGCGGCCGGGCGGGCGGCTTCGGGGAGGGCCGACAGCAGCGGGCTCGGACGCGTCGCGGTGAACGTCGGGAGGAAGCGGGGCCAGTCCAGGTCCGCCACGACGATCGCGGTCTCGTCGTCGTCCAGGGCCTGTTGAAGCGCGGAGACGGCGAGGTCCGGCCGCATGGGCACGACCCCGAGCCGCCTGAGAAGGGCGTCCTGTCCGGGAGTGGCCCCGACCATGCCGGCCCCGCTCCAAGCGCCCCAGGCGATGGAGGTGGCCGTGCGGCCCCGGGCACGGCGATGCGCGGCAAGGGAGTCCAAACAGGCATTGGCGGCCGCGTAACCCGCCTGACCACCACTGCCCCAAGCCGCCGCACCCGACGAGAACAACACGAACGCGTCCAGCTCCATACCCGCCGTCAACGCGTCCAGATGCCAGGCACCGTCCACCTTCACCGCGAGTTCCTCGTGCAGCCTCTCCCGTGTCAGGGATTCCAGGGCGACGGTCCCGGTGTTCACACCGGCGGCGTGGACGACGGTGCGCAGCGGCACCTCCTCCCCGATCCCCGCGATCACCCCCGCCAAACCATCCCGATCAGCCACATCACACGCCACCACACTCACCCGCGCACCCAACCCCTCAAGCTCCGCCCGCACCCCCTCCACACCAACCGCCCCCGCACCACGACGACTCACCAACACCACATGCTCAGCACCACAACCCACCAACCACCGCGCAACACACACCCCCAAACCACCCGTACCACCCGTCACCAACGCAGTCCCC
>NZ_JBEZNG010000042.1:0-71153 GCF_040653035.1 Streptomyces malaysiensis subsp. malaysiensis | reverse complement strand
CGCCCGGTTCGATGTCCAGCAGTTCGGCGGTGTCCCCCAGCGAACCCACTGGGTAGATCACGAAACCGCACTGGAGTACTAGTCGGCCACACGGTCGACCAGCCTCGTGAGGCCAGCGCTGTACTCCTTCAGCTCCGGGGAGACCAACCCGCTTGCTCCTGCCAGCCGCCGCGCCACTGCTTCTTGCTCTCGCACGCAGTCAACGGTGGTGAATGCTGAGCGTTCGCCATCCTCCACCGCCCTTTCCGCGGCCGCGAGGACGGTCTCGGCGTAGCTTGGGTCCATGTAGGTCATGGCGTGCGGCACCTTGAGAGTGGACCCGTCATCCAGGTGCAGGGTGAGTCGGAACTGATAAACGGTTGGAAAGGCTCCGGTGAACACGGATTCCGGGCCAATCGTGAAGGCGAGCCGCTCCTGGCCGTGCGGTGGTACGGAGTATGCCATCGCACGCTTGAGAGTGAATGGGGCTTTTCTCTCAGGTGGGACTTTGAAGTGGTAGCGCGCCTGCACCTCCAAATCCCCTGCTCCGTAAGGGCATCCGACTCCGGAAACGGAGCCGAAGTGCACCTCGGCGCGCCTGACCAGCACGGGGTCGTCGCTCGGGTTGCGCAGCACGACCGAGACGAGCGAAGACTTCCAGTCCTTCATGGCAGTTTTCGAGCCATCCGCTGCGGACAGGGCGTCTGCAGCGATGGCCTGTTCGTGGTCGAGATCAACAGCTGTGACCTCCAGGCCGGGCTGGTCCGGTTCCGGCTGTGCATCGGGAAATAGCAGAAAGAAGGTGCCGATAGCGGTGCCGACCACCGTTAACACCCCTACGACGATCCCCAAGATCACCTGTGGGCGCTGAAGGAATGACTGCTCAGACGCGCCATCCGACGTAGCATTGCTTGAGCCTCTCCCATCTCGTGTCATGAGTACCTTGTTCCCTGGGATACACGGGTGCGAACAGCGGGAGAAGACGGAACCCCTTAGACCCAATGCCGTTGCCTTTGCTGTGGGCGTAGTCTGCTTGGCAGTGGATCCCGGGGGTGGCTCGGGTGGTTGCGAGTGTGTCTGACTTATCGGGCCTCGGTCTGTTGACCTGGGTGTATCCGCCGGGCTTGGTGGATCGGGTGGGTGGCAGCGTGCGGGTGTTCTGAGCAGCGTCAGCGGCTGCTGCCCGCGCGGCTGGTGGTGTACTTCGTGCTGGGGCTGGCGTTGTTCTCGCCTGCTCCGTATCTGGAAGTGATGCGGCACCTGGTCGAAGGGCTGCGGGGTCTTGGGTTGCTGGGCAACTGGCGTGTTCCGGCGAAATCCTCGCTGTTCAGGGCTCGGGAGCGGCTGGGCTCTGAACCGCTGCGGGTGCTGTTCGCCGCAACCGCGAAGCCGATGGCCAACGAGGCGACGCCCGGGGCGTTTTGGCGGGGCTTGCGGCTGCTTGCGGTTGATGGAACGTGTGGGGACGTCGCGGACAGTGAGACCAACGAGATGGCCTTCGGGCGTCCGGGCAGTGGCCGTGGGGCGGGTAGGAGCGCGTTTCCGCAGGTGCGGATGGCGGCGTTGGCGGAGGTGGGCAGCCATGCAGTACTGGATGCGGAGCTCGCCGGGTGCCGCACCGGGGAAGTCACTCTGGTCGGCCGCTTGCCGCGTTCACTCGACCCGGGGCAACTCGTCCTGGCCGATCGCGAGTTCCTCGGGGTGCCCTTGTGGCGGGCATTCACCGCCACCGGCGCCGATCTGCTGTGGCGGGTGCCCGCCAACCGCGTCCTGCCGGTGACCAAGCAGTTCCGTGACGGGTCATGGCTCTCCCAGATTCGGGCGAGCAGCGGTCCGGCCCGGGATCAGCCGGTCGTGGTCCGGGTCCTGGCCTACCAGCTCACCGGCCGGGCCAAGGGTGGAGTCGGCGGCTATCGCCTGGTCACCACCCAGCTGGATGCCCGACGGTATCCGGCCCGGCAACTGGCCGCGCTCTATGCCGAACGCTGCCAGGAGGACGTGGCGACCGACTCGAAGGCCCATGTCCCGGATCACCTCGATGGTTGCCAGGGCCGCGTGTTCGTCGGGTACGACGATCAGGTCCACTGGATCCGCGCCAGTCAGCATCGCGGCCATGAGGTCACCCTCGTCCTCACGGAACCGGCGTCCCTTGAAGGCTGTGGTTCGGCGGATCCCGGTCAGTTGATGTTGTCGGCACCACCGTAGGAAGGTGTCGCGCAGCACGACGCCCCAGCCGCTCTTCTCGTCCGGTGCGAACAGGACCGGATGGCGGACGCCGGAGCAGTACGCGTGCTCGAGCAGTTCGGTCAGTGCGGTCTCATGGGCGATCCCGACAACCGGTGAGGTGGGCATGTCCGGCGGGTAGCGCTCTCCTGCGACCACGGCCCAGGTCCTGACCGAACGCGAGGAGAAGAACAGCGTCGCCATTGCCTCCAACGAGTCCTTCGGCAAAGCGCACATGTTCCGGCGAACTCGTGCGAGGTGCTGCCGAAGCTGGACGGGTTCAATGCGACGGGAGGGTGCCCTTGGAGATCTGGTCAGAAGTGGGTGGCGATGCCGAATGCCTGCCGAAGTTGGGCCATGTCGTGACGGTCGCGATCAGCCGGTTCGTAGCCTTGGTGGAAGTAGACCTGCTGTTCCGGCGACAGGCATGGGACGGCGGTCGTCAGGATCGTGCCGGTGACGAAGCACGAGGCGGGATAGAAGAACGGGTGCTCAGGCTCTGTGGACGCCTGCAGGGCGGATCCGTCCTTAGCAAAGATCAGAGGATGTAGATCGATCTCCCGGCGATGGGGATCGGTGAGGACGAAACGCACGGGGCGCCAGTCGAGGGTCTCGGTGAATCCGGCATCCGCGAGAGCCGCCACGACAGCCTGTTCCTGGCTCTTGCGGTGCATCAGGTCCAGGTCGCGGTGCTGGCGGGTTTGCTGACCGACCAGGGCATCGATGCCCCAGCCACCGCCGATCCAGATGTCGACGCCCGCATTCCGCAGCACGGCAAGGATGGACAGTACGTCGTCGGCCATCATCACCCGCGCAGGCTAGCGTTGATCACCGGGGTGGGCGAGTGGATTTGCCGTCGCGCGGGAGGCCAGTTCCACTTCCCGATCGACGTGCTCGGCGAGATAGATCAGGGTGGCCTGCGGGTCCATGCCGAAGGCGGCGGCGACGAGCTTGGGGTCCATGGTGTTCACCAGGTCGACGAGGCGGGTGCTGCGGATCATTCGGGGCGGGTATCCGCAGTCGTCAAGAACGTGGGAAACATAGGCAGTTGAGGCCGGGCTCCGCCCGGCCTTGGTTCCTTTGGTGACCATCACATGCGGGTTGGTCGTCGGCCACTTCGCGCGGTGGTCCAGGCAGCGTTCCAGCACGGTCCAGGAGGCGGGATCCAGCGGGACGGGATGGGGTCGCTTGCCGAGCCGGACAGTCTGGGCCGCCGCGTCGACGTCGGTGATCGGCAAGGTCCGGACCTCGGTGCTGGACGCTCCATGCAGCGGAGCGAGCATGCCGAGCAGAGCCTCGCGGGGGTGAACGTGATCGTCGGTCGTCCATCGACGGAAGAGCTCGCGCTGCTGGCCGAGGGTGAGGGTGCGGCCGCGGAAGCCGTTGCGTTCCTTCACGATCGGAGTTCGGGTCGGGTCGATCAGCACGATGCGCTGGGAGCGAGCGAAGCGGAAGAACTGCCGCAGCACCACCAGCCGGCGCTTGCGGGCCTTGGGCGAGGTGGCCAGGAAGACTTCGATGTCGTCCACGTCGACCAGGGCCCAGTCGTCCTTGCCGCGGTGCTCGGTGAGGAAGCGGGCCAAGTCCCGCAGGATGGACAGGGCGGTTTCCAGGGTGTGGTTGATGCGAGGGCGAGTGCCGGCCCGGCGGGCCCGGTCCTGGGCCCGCATGCGGTGCCTGGGGCGAGTTGGAGTGCTCGTCCTGCAGGAGGCGGCCGAGGCCGGTGATCAGGCCGCAGGCCCGGGAGACGCAGAAACGGGACGCAACATGCCCGACGAAGTCGTCCAGCCACGTCGGCGGGTCGGCGAGTTGTTCGCGGAGGTGTTCGCCGCGGATGAAGGGTCGGCCCGGATGTTTCTGCCAGCAGGCGGAGCACAAGCCCAGGCCGGCATGCCGTCGCAGTCGCCCGCACTCGCGGCAGGTCCGCGGGGGCTGCTTACCTTGTCGGGGCCGGGAGCAATGTCCGCACCAGCCCGTCTCCTCACGGACATATCCCCGCCTGCCGCAGCGAGGGCAGGGCCGCTGGTCGGCGAGCCGATCGGCCTTTCGCCGGCAGACTCCGCAGAGCCGGTTGTCGGCCGCACGAACGGGTTGGCCGCACTGGTCGCAGACGCGCGAGCAGGTGATGCACCGGCCGGTGTCCTCCTGGAGGACCCGGTCCTTGCCGCAGGACGGACACGCCGCCTTCGCTGCCTGTTCTTTCATCCGGCGTCGGCACCGGCAGCAGTGTTGGCGGTCGCGATAGCCGACTGGCCCGCCACAGGTGACGCAGTCCCGTTGTTTCTTGCTCATGGAGATGTCCGCAGGTCACAGAGGCGGCATCGACCGGCCGCGGGAGGAGCCGGCGGCCTTCGGGACGTCGGCGACGAGCCGGGGCGGAACCACAGGCCGCTCGACGGGAGTGGTGTCGATCTCGATCAGGTCGTTGGGGGTGCACTCCAGCGCGGTGCACAAGGCGGCCAGGGTGGTCATCTTCACCTGCGAGGGTTCCTTGGTGAACAGCGCGGACACCGACGCCGAGGAGAGCTCCAGGCCGGCCTTCTCGGCCAGCAGCCGCCGCAACTCGGTCCCGGTCCACACCTCGCGCTGGGCAGCGGCCATCCGCAGCCGCCATCGGATCTTCATGCTGTGGTGTCCTTCCCGGTCAGCTCGGCCAGAGTGCCGGCGACCGCCCGCTGATAAGCGTCCTCGATGAACGTCGCGGAGGGCCGGACATAACGCATCGTTGAACTGACCGTCCAGTGGCCGAGCATCTGCTGGATCGCCACCAGGTCGACGCCGCGTTCGTAGTTGTGGGTCGCGCAGGCCCTCCGCAGGGCATGCGGGCTGAACCGCTCCGAGGCCGGCTGCCCTTCGAGTTCCATGAGATAGCGCAGCCGGTTGCGGATCGTTCCGCGATGCAGGGCTCCGCCTGACTCGTCGGCGAACAGCACTGGCGAATCAGGGAACTTGGGGCGCACGTCGTCCAGGAACCATCGCAGCACCAGGTCCAGTCCGTCGAGCATGGGCACCCACCGCGGCCGGGGCCCGGAGGTGTGAGCCCCTTTGCCGAAGCGGACGTGGGGTTTGCCGAACGGGCCGCGGCTGAAGTGCACATCCGGCTTGTCCAGCAGCGATGCCTCCTCCGAGCGGAGGCCGGCGTGATACAGGGTCCGGAACATCGCATAGTCCCGGGCGGCTGGCCCGTACTTCCTCGCGGTCGCGATCCGCTGCTTCATGAAGTCGAAGAACTCCGCCACCCGCTCCGGTGTCGGCGGCGGCACGAGGGCCGGGGAGTCGTCGCCGACATGCCGGGAGGCGTTGAACTCGTCGACCGGGCAGACCAGCCGGACGCCGAACGCGGCCTCGATATCGGCCGCCTTGCGGGCCTGCAGGAACCGGTGGAAGCCCTTGAAGATCTGGACGTACTCGCGCCGGGTCGACGTCGCCCGGCCCTTCACCGCGAGGTCGCCGACCACCCGGTCGATGTCCTCCGGGGTCACCTCCCACGCGGGTCGGCCCAGGGCGGCGAGGATCCGCTCCAGCAGGCCGATGTCGTTGTCGATGGTCACAGGGCTGAATCCGCGGGCCTGCCAGGAGGCGACGAACGCGTCGACGCATGCGGTTTGGAACTGCCACGGGTCTGTGGCCAGCGGTTCCTGCGGGACGGACCCGCCCGCGATGACCTGCAGTCTCGCTTCGGCCACCGGCACACCTTCCTCGCACCTGAACAGTCAAGGCAGCACCTTGAAAACCAGGGTGCTACCGCGAGAACCAACGAGGACCCCGGGAGCGGGATACGGCCAGGTGGCAGCGGCAACCCTTGTGAGGGAACAAGTGCCAGCCCCAGATGGTTGGACCAAGACGTTCACTGACCCCCGCCTCTGCGCGGTCATCGTCGGCCGCCTCACCTTCAACGGCACCATCATCGAGACCGGCACCGACTCCTATCGCCTTGCCACTACCCGGGCACGAGTCGAGGCATCGGCCGGCTGACTACCTGATCTGGGCCACGAGCATGGAGACTCTGACGTCTTCGATGAACTGCTGGTCCAGCGGAAGTGACTGCCGGATGCCCTCAGCGAATGCTGGCCGGTCGTCCGCTCCGGGCAGCTCATCTGCGGGGACAGCAGAGTAAATCCCGCCGATGAGCTGGTCGAAGCTCAGCTCATCGCTGTATTCGATCACGACCTCCCGAACACCTTCGAAGCCGGCGGACTTCAGCGCCTGCGCATAGCGAAGCCGGTCTCGCGCGGCGGTGCCGCAGGACGCCTCCAGCTTGGTGTCGAAATGGTGTTCCAGGAAGCCCCGCAGTGAGCGTGACCAATCGCTGTCCTGCAACCACAGCGGCGTCCCGTTAGAGAGCACGGCGACACCTCCCCCGGAGCGGAACAGCGGCGACAGCGCACGGAAGAGTGCCTCGTGTTGCATCCAGTGGAGCGCCTGCCCGATGACCGCCATCGCCAACGACCGCTGTCCCATCAGCTCGCCGAGCGCAGGAACGTCGGTGTCCGCGCCGAGGATCCACGTCGCGTTTTGGACGTCCTGTCTCACGGCTGCTTCCCTCGCGAGCCGAAGCATGTCCGGCTCAGGATCCATGCCGATGACCGAGCGGACCCGGGAGGCAAGCGGGACGGCCAGCTGACCAGTGCCGCACCCTAGGTCGAGCACGATGTCGTCCGTGTTCAGTGCGAATGCCGTTTGCAGCGCGTCGAGAGCCTGAGGCGGATAACCACGCCGGAACTTCGCGTAGTACTTGGCAACGTCACCGCTGAACCCCACAGTCATGGCATCACCTTGCCCAAGCGCGGGCACCGGGGACAGGCTTCCGGCGCACCGATCGCTACCGGCTGAAACCAGAGGTGAACCGCGGGATTGCCGACACAACCACCGTCTGCCGGATCCAGGCGCCGTCAAATCTCATCGACATCTCACCGCGTCAAGATCAAGAAATGCCACTCAAGCCCACCAATATACGCTGTCCGAAGCACTCCACGAAGCCAACCGGCAGTTTTGGTGAACGGTGATTTCGGCCTGTGCGAGGGAGGGCGTGGTTGTTGATGCCGCTCGCCTGTGCCGGGTGGGCCGGGTGTGCTGGGGGTCTGGTGAGGGTGGGCGGGGAGAATGCGGAGGTCCGTGTGGGCTGTGCGGCGCATCGGGGTCGCGGTCCGCGGCGATGGCCGGGGTGTGGTCCGCGCGGTCCTCGCTGCTCACCGGGGGGCCTTGCTGGGGCATGCGAGTCGGGGCGGCTGTGGGCCTGATGCGGCCCGGCACCTGGGCGAGTTGGGTGGGGTTGGTCGGTGGGAGATGTTCGGCCGGCCCCGCCGGCTGCCGTGGTGTGGTCGTGGCCGGTGGGGTCCTGGGTGGTTGGTTCAGTGGGGGAGTGGTTGTCCTTTGGTTTCCGGTCCGGCGGATCGGGTGGTGCTGATGGCGGTGAGGTATGGCACGACTCCGATGATGGTGGCTGCGGTGGTGATTCCGCCGAGCAGGTTGATGAGCGTTCCGGTGCCGAGGACGACCGGTGCGCCGGCGCGTCGGGCGGAGTTGAACACCGATGAGATCGCTGTGGCCCGTCCTGGGGTGGGGAAGGGCTCCGGCAGGTAGATGGGCATCCAGGCGAGCTGGCCCAGGATGAAGAATCCTGCGGCTGCGGCCGTGATCAGTGCCGTCTGTGGGGTGTGGACGGCGATGAAGAAGACCGGGACGATTGCGGCGGAGCCGGTGTAGTAGAGGAGCATGGTGGGTTTTCGGCCCCGGTGGTCGGCCAGGTGGCCGAGCAGGAGGTATCCGGGCACGGACGCTGCGTTGAACACCAGGCCGGCGTGGGCGCCCCAGCGGGTGCCCGTCTGGCCTGCTTCCCTGGCGAGTTGGATGGTGTATTGGGGGATTCAGGCCGATACGGCGTACAGGCCGATGACCGATACCACGGTCAGTACCAGCAGCCGCAGCCCGCGGCGGCGCAGGTGGGGTTCGCTGAAGACAGCGGTGAAGGGGGAGCGCAGGAGTTCCCTGTCGGCGGCTGTGGCGGTGCCGGCGTCGTGGGCGGCCTTGGCCCCGCCGCGTCGGCCAGTTGGAGGGGGTCGGCTTCACGGACATCGAGCATCTGGAGTTCGCCCTGTGGCAGCCGTGCCCTGAACGGTCCGCGAGCCATGGATGTGACTGAGCGGCTTGGGTTGGTGGGTGAGTGTTGTGGTTGGTGGGGCTGGGTGTTTGGGCTGGCGGGCCGGTGGGCCGGGGCCGGGGTGTAGTTACCGTTCAATGGGGCACGACCACAGTCACCAAGCGGGGAAGAGCGCAACGTGAGTCGTCCAGCCATGGGACCCGAGGGCGAGAGGGATCAGTATGCGGACCGGTATCGTCATGGCTGCACGCCCGGGTGTGGAGCACCTGGCCGTACGTGCGGAGGAACTCGGTTTCAGTAGTTTCTGGGTATACGACACGCCGATGGTCCATGGTGATCCGTTCGTCGGCCTCGCGCTCTGCGCCAAGTCCACCAGCCGGATCAAACTCGGTATCGGGGTCACCTCGCCGGCGCTGCGTTCCGCGCCCGCCGCGGCGGCGGCGCTCAGCAGTCTCAACGCCCTCGCTCCGGGCCGCATCATCTGCGGGGTCGGCACCGGCAACACCGCGCGCCGCACGCTGGGCATGCGGCCTACGAAGATGGTGGAGCTGGAGTCGTTCACGGCCGCCCTGCGGGATCTCACCGCGGGCTGCGAGACGGACTACCGCGAGGGAACCCGGGCCAGCAGGGTGCGTTTCCTGCATGTCGGCGGCTATGTCAACACCGAGGACCCGGTGGAGTTCGCCGTGGCTGCATTCGGCCCGAGGGTTGGCGCCATCGCCGGCCGCCTGGGTACAGGAATGATCTCCTTTGCGCTGCACGACCCCGCGGCCTGGTCCGCGCTCGGCCAGGCCCGCCGGGCAGCGGCACAGGCCGCGGGCAACAGCGGGGAGACGTATTCGTACCTCATCTCCTCCCTGTACGTTCTCGCCGACGGCGAGGACCGGTACGGCGATGCCGTCAAGGACGCGATGGGGCACATCGCGGTGAGCGCACTGATCCTCGCAGTGGAGAACCCGGCCTTCCGCGCGGCCCTGCCCCAGGAGGAGTCCGCGGCCGTCGACCGCCTGCTCCACCTGCGCGGTACCACCGCCACCGACCCCAACCGCCACCACAGGCTCTACCACAATTATCTCGGCCGGCTGTCCACCGAGGACCGCGATCTCCTCGTGCCGTCACTGGTGGACAAGTTCGGTCTGATCGGTACCAGGGACGAGATCGGACGGCAGATCAACGCGCTGGAGAAGTCAGGGGTCAACGAGCTCGTGATCCATCCCGTGGCGGACCCTGAGGCGGAAATGGCCGAGCTCGCGCGGCTCCTGCCCTGATGCTGCACAGCCACGGCCATGGCGGCCCCGCACCACCGCCCGCCCTCCTCGATCGGCAGGGATGATGCCCAGCGGCCGACGCAGCGGCGCGAGCGTCGGCGCGAGCAGCGGCGGGTTGCTGCGCAGGGCGGCGAAGCCCGGCCATCCCCGCTTCAGATCCACGTGGGGCCATCAGCTTTCAAGCGCTCATCCGCCGACTGGAACGCTCAGCCACACCGGATCAAGCTGGCCCGGGCTCGCGGCTGTTCGCAAGGGGCGACGGCGCACCTGAAAGCGGCCGGGACCGCTCCTCCTCTGCTGCTCCAGACGGGGCGTAGGCGGTAACTCCGGCCTGCACAATACGTTGGATGAGTTGTGCCACAACCCGCATCCAGCCCAGCAGGACCACTGCGGCCCCGGTAGGCAAGTCTCAGCAACTGCCCTTCCTCCTGACCGCGCCGGCGAGGCGAAGCGACTGGCACCCTGCTGAGTTGCGTGGTCTCATTGTCACTGCCGGACCCGATGCGCAGCTCCTGGCTGCCGTGGTGGCCATCCGGGCTGCGCGCGGCGGGGGCGGCGACTTTCACCGGAACGGACCTGTCTGCTCTGCGGCTGAGTGATCCGCGAGAAGCCGTTGATGCCCTTCGAGGTCTTGGGCGGCAGATTGAAGACGGGATCTTCGACGCGGGCCCTGCCGCGCCTCCGGTCCCTGTCACCGCCCCTGGCCTGGTCCGCGAGACGGACCTAGCGAGGTCGCGGCGTCGACGTAGTTGTCGCGGTCGAGCACGATCGTGGCGTACCAGCGGGAAGCCTGGACGTGGATCTTCCGGGAGCGCCAGTTGTTCGGATCGCGGTCGAGATAAATAGTGCGCTCGGTCATGCGCCCTGCTCCTTGTCTGAACTGCCCCGGCTCAGGCCCACTCCACGCCCAGTTCGGTCAGAGCGGCTGTCCAGGAACGGTTTTTCTGATCAGTAATGTGTGGTCTGGCCTGCGTTGATCAGTTTGTGGTGTGTCTGCGGGTGGGGGATGCGGTGTGCGAGACGTGACGCCTCTTCCGCCTGGCGGGGCCGGGTGCCGCCGCCCGCGGCATTGTGACGCTGTCGGCTGTCCGGCGCTCCCCGCGCGGCCGCTGCCCTCTACTCCCGTTCTCGCGTGAGCAGGCCGTCCCGCCGTCCCCTTCTTCTGCGACGACTGGTCCCTCCCAGTTGAAACTTCGTGGTTGTCCATCGCTCAGTGCTGGTCATCGGATTCCGTCGGGGTGGCACGCTTCAGGCCCTGCGATGATCTTGCTCCAGACTGGCTTCGCCTGATCGGGCATTCTTTCCAGCGCGTGCTGCATGGTCGCGATGATCTCGTTGTGGTCCTGCTGGAAACGCAGCGACCAGGAGGCCGACTCCAGCACATCGGTGGGCTTGGTGAGCACCACCTCGGGATGGGAGTGGTGCTGTAGGAGTTCGGCTGCGCAGTCCGCGCTGGCGGCGGCGTAGGCGTGTTGCCTGGCCGTCCGCATTGACAAATAGCCCGTGCACCACGCCTTCAGCTTGTTTTTTATGGTCTGAGTAGGTTTCGTTCGGTGATGCTTTCTGGTCGTTTCATGGTCTTGCCCACGTCGTAGCGGGTGGCGGGGCGCCGGTTCTTCGAGCCGAGTGGCCGTCCCGGGCCGGGTTTGAGGGTTTGGGCGCACGGGCCGGGCAGGCGAGGTGCGGGCGGAGGTTTCGGAACCCCCGGCGGACCCGTGCCGGGGTGAGCCGGCGGGGCCCGGCTGGTTTCTCCCAGGGCCGCCGGAGGTCGGCGACGGCCTGGCGGAGGAGGCGGAGCTGCGTGTGTGCGGCGATGATCAGCCAGGTCCAGTGATCGCCGGCCCTCGGGCTGCGGAGCTTTGGGCGGGTCCAGCCGAGGGTCTGTTTGATCATGCGGAAGGTGTGTTCCAGGTCGAACCTTCGCAGGAACGCCTGCCATCGGACATCAACGTCGACAGTCCTCATCCCGGTCTTCGAGGACCACAGCCATAGCGGCAGCGGGTCGTTGCCGCCGGGCAGGCGGTCGACCTCCAGACGGATCAACGTACCTTCGATGACGGGGAGTTCGCCGGTGTGGTCGATCCAGGCGGAGCGGGTCGTGAGCCGGGGGTGGATGCGGTCCCAGGCCATGGCCCGGGCGGTGCCGTACCGGTCGGTGACCTGCGCGGTCGCGGCGTCGGGCTCACCCCAGGTGTCGGGCCTGGCGAAGCGGAACTCCTTGCCGTGCCGGGGTGGGTGGCCGCCGCGGGGGTGAGCCAGGTAGTACTCCTTGCGAGAGGGTGCCGGACGGCGCATGACCCGGTCCGCGCGCATCCGCCCCAGGACCTCCACCGGCAGCCCGGCCAGGAGGTGGGCCATGCGCGGGGCGTCGTAGCCGGCGTCGAAGACGACGAGGATGTCGCGGTCGCCCACGTGCCAGCGGCCCATCTCGATGAGGTCGGTGACCACCCGGCGGACCTGGGCGGCGGTGGTCTCGGCGACGTCGTCGGCAGGGCCCAGTCGGACGGCGTCCAGGAGCTGGCACCAGGAGGTCCGGCCCGATTCCAGGGCGGCGACGAACGAGTACCGCCAGCCCGGGACGAACTGGTCCGACGACCTCCCGTTGCGGCCGTAGATGTGACAGAACAGGCGCTCCGGGCTGGTGGCGGCGTCGGGGCGCAGCCAGTGGCTGATGTCGACCGCGAGGACCAGACGCCCGTCGGCGGCCCGCGGCATCGGCAGCCCGGCCAGCACCTGCCGCAGCCGGGGCACGTCCACGTTCCCGCTGTTCAGCGCGTCGTACATGGCGCCGTGCCCCCGCCGGTGCTCGGCCACCAGCGTCAGGTCCACCGGCGCCCTCACCGGGCCGTCCGCACACAGCAACGCGTCCGCGAGCTCGAACAGCTCGTCCCCGCGCGCGGTCAGGGAGTCGAACAGATCCTCCCGGAAGCGGGACGCTGTCGCGAACGCTTCCCCGGAACCGGGATCAGGCGGCAGACTCACGTTCACGGCCTTCGTCTCGATCGGTGCACCTTGGTCGGAGCACATGATCAGACGAAGGCCGCCCCGCTGTCCGGCGAACGCCCAGGTGAGCGGCCTAGTTCGAGACCCATTTCGACCTCAGACCATAAAAAACAAGCTAACGAGTTGGTGTGTGATAGCGGGTGAGGCGTGTTTGGTCTGGTCGTGGCCTGTTTTCAGACGTTGATGGTGCGGTCGGATACGAGGCTAGCGATGGCGCGGTAGGTGTCGGGCAGGCGGTCGCGGCGGTGGGTCCAGCGCGTCAGTTGCTTCCAGCGTTTGTGATCGGCAAGGGCGTGTTCGACCGTGATGCGGTCGGATGAGTGCCAGTGGCGGTCGCGTTCCCACTGTTCGATTCTGCCGGGCAGTGCTCCCGGCCGCGGTTTTCTGGGCGGTGTGATGGCTTGTCCGCGGTGGTCGCGGCTCAGGCCGAGATAGCCGTCGTCCAGCAGGACTTCGACGTCGGGGAAGTGCTGGAAGCAGGTGGCGATGCCCTCGTTGCGGGCGGCCGTGGCGTCGTGCATACGACCAGGCCGCAGGGCATCGGTCCATAACGTGCGGCCACGGTGGTCGGCGATGACGGTGGCCTTCATGGTGTTCTGCTTCTTCTTCCCGGAAACGAATGCGCGCCGTCCACCGCGTCCGGCCACTGGTCGGCGGACCTGGATCTCGGTGGCGTCCAGCCGCAGCTCGGTGCCTTCGGCCCGGGCGTAGGCGAACACGTCGGCCAGAGTCCGTAATCGCAGGCCGGGACGGTCGGGGACCGCGCACCCCCGCGCGGCCAGGAGCGTGCGTACTTCTGCGATCGCGCGGGTGACGGTGGAGCGGTCGACGCCGAACAGCAGGCCCAACACCGCGTGCGGCAGGTCGTGCCGCAGATGGATCAGCGTGGCCACCAGCCGGTCGACGAAGACCAGCTGGTGGCGAGCGCCGGCACCCGCGGCCCGCTTCCTGGCCCCACCTCGTGCAGCATGGCGACGACCCTCGACCCCGGCCTGCCACGGCGCCACCAACTCCTCAACCAGGTACGCGAGATGACGCCGAGAGATCCCCGTGAACAGCCGATGCGCCGGCACTGCCCGATTGACCATGATCGCCACAGCCGGATCATGCCACCAGCCAGGCACGACGCCTCACCCGCTATCACACACCAACTCGTAAACCGCAGTCGGGGTATCACTCGGGTAGATTTCCCCGCTCGCGGTGAGGTGGGCCCGTGCCTGAGGAACGGGAGAGACGAGAGATGGACGACTACCTCCGATGGAGTGGGGAAGGCCTAATGTCAGGCGGCATCGTGCCGTCTCGTCGGTGTGCAATCTACGTCGAGCCATAGCCGGATATGTCGCTTGGCTTCCGTGCGCCCTGAAAACGAATCAAGAGCAGTTCTCCGTGGGCGAGAGTGCGTCTTGACGGATGAGGTCCAGGAGTCCGGGGAAGCTGTTGTCGAGGTCTTCGCGGCGCAGGACCGGTAGGCGCAGTGTGCCATCGGCCTTGCACACGGTGATGCCCGCGTTGAGCAGCTTGGTGAGGTGGTAGGAGCAGGTCGAGGCTGGTAGCGACACCTGTTCGGCGATCTCGCCGGCGGTCCGAAGCTGCCCGTCGAGCAACAGTCGCACGATGGCCACGCGGCTATCGTCGCCGAGCACGGCGAACACCTTGGCCAGGCTGGGCAGCGGCATCGGGGGCGATGTTCGAGGGGTACGCGCCATGGAGACATGCTAGCTTAGATTTAGTATTTCCAATATGATGGAACTACTAAATCTGCCTGGGAGGCGCTGAAGATGTGTGAGGACCGAATCCAGTACCTGCTCGATCGGATCGAGATACAGGACAAGGTCGCCCTCTATGGGCTGGGGCAGGACCTGCACCAGGCCGACAGCGGAGACGGCAACGTCCTCGCACAGTGGGACCAGCTGTTCACCCCCGATGTCAAGATCGACGCCACCGCCGCCGGTGCGAAGGTCTTCGAGCTGCGCGAGTACGCAGAGTTGATGCGCGGAAAGGACCTGAGCGGCGGCACTGCGGGCCTGGGCCTGTCCTTCAATGCCTGGCAGCACATCGAAGGACACGCCACGGTCAGCATCAACGGCGACACCGCTCACTCGGTGACCCCGCACCTGCACATGCACGCCAGCCGGGACGGGGCCAGCAACACGTTTGCCGTCGGCTACTGGCACGACGACTGGATTCGCACGCCCGCAGGCTGGCGGATCTCCTTCCGACGTGTGGAGCACCTCTTCTTCCAGACCTTCCCCACCGTCGAGACTCCCCAAATGGTGTCGGGCGTCGACCCTGTCTGATCGCTTCCGGGCGGAGGATGACGCCGGCGACTTTGACGCCTGGCCGGTCCCACCCTCGTAGTCGGTGTTCGGAGGCCTGCGGGCTGGGGCCCTCCTCGACAGTGGCGGTTCGCGTCCTAGGCGATGACTGGTTCGACGGGCCCTTGGTCGAGTGCTCAGCCACGCACGTGGGTGTTAGCAGCTGCGTGCGTCGCTGCCGTGCCCGTATACGGCGGTGGGCAAGCCGTTGGCCTTGACGGCACTGTCCGAGGGGGGCACCGAACCTGTGTCCCGGACACTCGTGGCCAACCATCCCGGGCACGTCCGCCCACGCGCGCCATTACACGTAGCACCGTCGGAATACCCGACGCACAGGCGATGCCTGCACCGACCGCCGCGATCAGGCTGACCGCTGTGTTCACGTGCAGCGCGGCCGCGACTGTCAGGACGCGCTCAAAGTGCTTTTTCGGCAGCGGCCTTCATGTGACGAAGCCATGACTTCAGGAAATCTTGGAGGGGCGCAACCGCGTGCGGCCCAGTGCCGGCGAGCCAGCTTTCGGCCGTTGTCATAGCAGTCCTGTCTCCCCGCGGCGTGAACATGAAGCCGTGAATTCCGTGACTACCTGCGTTGACGCCGCTCCACACTGTCAGCTGCTGGGGCTTGACCAGCTCGATGACCGCCGGGAAACAGGCGTCGCCTCCGCGCACACCGCAGTGGATCACCGACCCCGGAACAAACTCGCCGCCGATCTGCTCCGAGCTGATGTTCTTGTTCCACTGCCCCCCAGGAGGCGACATCGGCGTGTATTCCCCAGACACGCTCGACAGGGGCAGCGATCTCGCAACTTGCAGCCACCATGACAGGGGCCTTCTCATCCAATCCAGCGTCGAATTGACCCTACACGTCAACTTTCAGGCCGGGTCGGTGGGTTGGCGTCGGGTACACAAAGGACGCCTTTGTGTACCCGACGGCCGGATCGGCCGCGAGGTCGCGCAAAACCGGCGACCGGCCGATGCCTGGCTGGATGTCCGATCGGCCATGCCGCAGTCCTAAAGTGCCCGGGGCACATCTCGGAAGCTGAACTACTGCCCGAGGTGTGTGACGGGCCCCGACCGCGAGATCGGCAGACGCCCTTGAAAGCCCTCTACGAGAGGACAAATGGCGCAACCTCCTCTCCTGCCTTCCAGGCCGCCCCGTCCACGCCCGCAGCGCGCTCGCTCAGCTGCCCAGGGTCGGTCACGAGCGTTCCGTGCCCCTGTTCCTTGCCTGTCTCGATGATGCCTCTCAAGTTGGTGTCGACGTGGCTGAGCTCGTGGCCGAGGACCTCGGCGTTGTCCTTGGCGCGGGAACTGAGCATCACATCTGTCCCGAGCGTGACGGCCTCAGCCCCGAACGCCTCGACGGCGCGTTGCGCGATGGGCCCGGTGTGAATACGGGCGGCCGACATATGAGGGTTCTGATAGAAGGACTGCGCCCGCTGTGGCTCGGCCCCCTGCAGTGTCTGGCTGTGAGGACTTGGCGGCATCGAGCAACTCGACCGGGTCCGCGCTTTCCGTGGCGCTCTGCGCGATCCTTCGTTGTGCGACCAGGTGCCCCACCGCCCGGTTACCAGCCGACTTCTGGAACGCCTGCGTCTCGGCAGCGGTGACAGGTCCGTCTGCAGGTCGCCCGGACAACCCTCGCCACGGCGCGATGGACGCGACCCGGGGCGCCGGGCGCGACGTCTGGGCCCTGCCTTCAGGCATCTCCACACGTTCGTACACGCACCACACCTCCAATGACGCAGACCTACGGTGAATTAGCCATGCAACCAGGGCGGGTGCGACGGTTGCAGGTCTCGCAGGGCAGCCGTAGGGGTAGATCGGCAGGGGGCTTGCGGACGATCGTGGTGCTGCAGCTGGCTGAGCAAGGCTTCCGCCGCCGTGCCGAGTTTCGGCCCCGTGCAATACACCGAGCAGCGAGCGGTGTGTTGCCGCTCAATTACCGCGGAGCCACTGTTCAGGTCCAGTCACGGCGAGGCATGGAGCTACGACGGCCCACGGGCCGTCAGTGGGCCTCGAGTCCGCCTCGAAAATTGGCTCCAGCACCAGTTTCAAGGATGCCTGGACCACCCGGTCGGTAACGGTCGCGATCCCCAAACGGCGGAGCTTCCCGCCCGCCTTCGGGATCATGCGCTCGCGCACCGGTAGCGGGCGGAAACTACGGTCCTTCAATTGCGACCGCAGTCCGCCGAGAAAATCCTCGACGCCCTGCCCGGCCTCGACCGAACGGGCCGTGCGCCCGTCCACTCCAGCCGTGCGGGACCCCTTGTTACCCCTCACCCGATCCCAGGCCACCAGAAGAAAACCGGGATCGGCGACGAGATTGTAGAGGTCGTCGAACCTGCGATGAGAATCATCACGAGCCCAACGGTGCAGCTTGGTCTGGATATTCAGTACCCGTCACTCCGCCACATATAGGGCGTGCTCCAGTTCGTCAGTATTCACCAGCGAAAACCTTCCGATGTTTCAGCAGCCTCGACTGCTGACTTGCTGGCCCCCTTCGCCCTGCGGCCATCTCTCACGGTCTCCACGGCGGGTCGTCACGCCCGCGACTACTACGGAGCCTCCGCCCCATCCCACGGCCCTGAGCCGGCAAGTGGCAGTTCCGGCACGTCCCGCCTTGGTCGGGGCCGCTTGCCACCCTCACCCGGCCGCCCCGGATCAGGCTGTCCCCAAGAGCTTCGATCAGGCCGCTACGACGGCCCGACGGAAGTGGTCTTCCACCACCTCTCGATCAACATCGCGCCTCGTGGCGCACAGTTCCGCCGCAAAAAAATGCGCTCGCGGCCTTCGGAATCTCGTTCGCCCGCCTCAACTCCGTGTTTTTTCTGCGAAGTTGTCTCAGCTCTTCCCGCTCTGCGGTGGTCAGCCGGTCGTCGCGTTCGCCGGCGTCCGCCTCAGCCTGGCGGACCCACCCGCGCAGGGCCTCCTTGTGGATGCCCAGGTTTTTTGCGACGTGTGTGATCGGACGGCCGGTGGTGCGGACCTCGCGGACGGCCCGCTCGCGGAGTTCGTTCGGGTGTTTACGTGGTGCTGGCACTGCTCGTGGTTCTCCTTCGGGCCAGGATCATAAGCCTGGCTTCAGCGACTTCACGAATCCGGGGTCAGCTCAATTCGGGCTGCACCGGGATCGGCGGAAGATGCGCCAGGACTTCAAGCGTGCAATGTCGCGCTCGACCGGCGCCCGTGCCGCGGACAGTGCGCGGTTGACGGTTTGCTGGGTCGGCGTGAGGTCGCGACCCGGCGGGTGTCTGAGGGGTGTCGTCACCCACGGGCCGGATCCCATGTGGGCGCGGTCGGCGAGGATGGGGACGCCCTGGCGTTCGCAGATCCGGATGATCCGGTGGGCGCGGGCCGCAGTGAGATGTGGGCGCGGCCGGGCATCGTCGGCGAGATCCACAGCAGCCGCCCGACCGGGCCGGTCACCACCTGCACGTTCACCCCGTGGCGTCGGTGTTTGTGGGGGAAGTCGGCCCGGCTGTCGCCGACCCGGTCACACTCCGCCACGGTGCCGTCGAGCAGGACGTAGTCCGGTTCCGCCTCGCGCAGGGCGCGCAGCGGACCGGGTGCGGGGTCGGTGAGCAGGTCGACGACGGCTGTCGTGTGGGCGTGGGCGGTGCCCACGGAGATACCGAACCCGGCAGCGAGCTGGGCGAGGGTGTCGTGCCGGCGCAGGTGCACCAGGCCGACCAGGGCACGCTGGTGTGGTGGGAGCTTGCAGCGGCGGTCACCCTCGCGGTTGACGATGAGCATGGTTACCCACTCGACCAGGGCGTGGGGCAGGTCGAGTGCGGCAGAATACGGAACCAACGCGGTTCCTGTGCCTGTGGGTTGAGAGCGAGGGTCCGGCGTCGAGCGCCTGGCCGAACCAGGCGTCGAACAGCAAAGCTGGTCCGTCGAGCCGCCCGGCCTGGAGGAGCAGCTCGGCAAAGCGGTCAGCGTCGAGCAACTTGCCGCACTCGGCGGCCGCGACGACGGCGGCGAACGCCTCCGCCCCGAGGTCGCGCGGTTCGTCTGGCGAGCTGGGCGCTTTCGTCATGGGTGGTCCGTTCGGTCTCGTCGGTTTGCGGGCGGAGCGGTCCGGCAGGGCGAGCGTCCGACCTGGCAAGGTCCCATCTTCTTCATGGTGTTCACTGGCCAACCCCGCCGTGGTCGCCTTCGACCGGCTTGAGGCCCTTGTACGCGGCCGGCTCAAGTGCCTCCAGCACCGGTCCGGCGCCCGCGACGGCTTCATAGCGGGCACCGGCCCGACCCTCGACGAACCAGCGTCACCTTGACGAGCCGAAGTCAGTAACGGCGACGACGTGCTGGTGGAGGCAGACGGCACCCGGCGCGTACCGGGAGCCGTCCGGGCGCTGTACCCGGTTCAGGATCGGGCAGTGGTGGCGGGACGCTTCACCTGGAGTGTCGGCGTTCTGGTGTGCCGACCCCTGATCGCGTCCGAAGCCGTCCGGTCCGGCGTGCGAGGCGACGCGCACCCCACGCCGACTCGGTCACCGGACAGGATGTCCGACGGGATTCCTGGCGTACGAATGGTTCGATCGTAGGCGCCGCCCGGCTCCACTGACAGGACCCGTCGCCACCGCACTGCTGCTCGGTATCTGCTGGGTGGCGCAGTGGATGTTGCCGCCGCCGAGGAGGAGTTCGCGGGTAGGGAGGCCGACGACCGTGTGGTGCGGGTGGATCCTGGCGAGGCGGGCGAGGGCTTCGTCGTCGTGTTCGGGGTCGAGCAGGGGGACGAAGAGGTGGTCCTGCGTGGCGTAGAAGTTGGCGTAGGAGGCGGCGAGCCGGGGGCGTGGCGCGGTGCCGGTGGTCGGGACTCCGTGACGGTCGGTGCCTCGAAGCTCGACCTCGGTGGCGTACAGCGGGCCGGGCAGCGGCAGTTTCTCCACCCGGAGGGTACGGCCTCTGGCGTCCTGGACGTTTCTCAGGTCTTCCAGGGCGCGTGCGCTGCGCTCGTACTGGGGGTCGCTCGTGTCGTCGGTCCAGGTCAGACAGACCACCCCGGGGGCGGCGAAGCACGCCATGTTGTCCACGTGGCCACGCGTCCCGTCGCAGGCGAGGCCCCACTCGATCCACACGGTGCGGGTCACCCCGAGGTAGGCCGCCATGAGGTGATGCATGGCGGCGCGTGAGGGGGAGTCGTTGCGGGCGGGGTCGAGCAGGGTCTCGGCCGTGACGAGGGCGGTTCCCTGCCCGTCGACGTGGAAGGAGCCGCCCTCCAGCACGAGCGGGGCGCGGTAGCGGTCGGTGGCGGTGAGGTCGAGCACCCGTTGGGCGTACTGGTCGTCGGTGGCCCAGTACGGGTAGCGGTTGCCGTAGCCGTTGAAGGCGAAGTCCACGCCGCGGCGCCGCCCGGTGCCGTCGACCACGAAGGTGGGGGCGATGTCCCGGGCCCAGCCCAGCCAACTGGTCGTCTCCACCACGCGGACGCGGGAGTCGAGGCGGGAGCGGGCGTGTGCGTACTGGTCGCCGGTGACCGTGACGGTGACGGCCTCCCCGGTGTCCGCGACGGCGTTGGCGAGGGCCGCGAGGGCGCGCTGCGCGGGGCGGGCTCCTTCGCGCCAGACGTAACCGTTCTGCGGCCACGCCATCCAGCATCCGTCGTGCGGCTCCCATTCCGCCGGCATGCGGAAGCCGTCCGCTGCGGGTGTGCTCTCCACGGTCCTCATCGCGCACTCCCTTGATGGCGTTCGAGGACGGAGGTGATCGACGGCGGCTGGGCGGTGATGCGGGTGCGCGCCTTCCTGCGGTGGCGGACCATCCACACGACGAGCGGGATGAGGACGGCGAATTCCAGCGGTGGCGTGAGCGAGGCGGCTGTGGACACCGGCAGGGTCAGCACGAGCAGAACGCGCACCACGGCCTCTGCCATGAGCCCGGCACCGCATACCAGCGTCTCCGTGCGGTGCGCGCGGAGCAGGATCGGGTCGTGCGACGGTTGACCGTGCAGCCTGCCGGCCAGATAGGCGGTGGCGGGCGTGGCGGTGAGGCAGCTTGTGAGGAACACGAATCCGGCGAGGGCGCTGACCAGTGGGTCACGCAGGAGCAGCGGCTGGGGTTCGGAGGTCACGGCGGCGAAGGCGGCCGACAATCCGTACATGAGGAGCATGGCAAGGGCCAGGCCGTCGGCGCGCCGGTCATACAGGACGGTGGCGGCGAGCCAGAGGGCCGCCACTGCGGTCGCGGTCAGGAGCGCGGGGAGTGTGGCCACACCCGCGAGGAGGCAGCCGTAGTACGCAAGGGGCGAGATGCCCAGGTCGAGGGCCAGGCGGGCCAGGCGGCCGAGGCGGCGGGTGCGCGCGGGCGCCGACGGCCGGGCCGACTGCGGTACTGAAGGCGAAGAGGTCGGCTCCGACGGGTCCATGGTTTCTCCTGATCCTGGTCACCGGGTCGGCGGGCTGCGGCGTCGGTCAATTTTTTAGCAGCATCATGCTAAATAAACCGTAGCACGGTCGTGCTATAAAAGCCGGATGCCGAAGATTGTGGATCCTGAGCAGCGCCGCCGCGACGTCGTGGACGCCGTCTTCCGGGTCGTGGCCCGCGGCGGCATCCAGCAGGCCACACTCCGGAACGTCGCCGCCGAGGCCGGCCTCGCCGTCGGGTCCGTACGGCACTACTTCGCCAGCCACCGCGAGCTCCTGATGGCCGCGGCCCGCGAGATGGTGCGCCGGGTGGACGTCCGAGTGGCGGCCCAGCGGGAGCGGCGGCACCCCGGGGGCGACCCGTACCTGGTGGCGCAGGAGGTGGCGGGTCAGTTCCTGCCGCTCGACGCGGCGCGCGCCGACGAGACCGCGGTCTGGCTGGACTTCGTCGCGGCTGCCCGCACCGACCCCGCCCTGGGCGAGATCGCCGTCGAACTCCACGACGGGCTGCGGGACGTCGCCGGGCGTCTGCTGCACCGTCTGGGCGTGGACGATCCGGTGGCGGCGGAGCATCTCGCCGCGGTACTCGATGGACTCACCCTTGGCGCGACGCTCCACCCCGACCGCCTGAGTCCGGACACCATCCGGGCCGTCCTGCACCGGCACCTGACCCAACTGCTCGGCGCGGCAAACGAGTCCGAGCACCCGGACGTATAGGTGCACGCGCGGCAGGTTCACAGGGCCGTCCACGCGGCCCCGGGCGCGGCGCCCGCACCCTCGGCATCGACATCAGCCGCCGTCAGGTGGCGGCGGGCCGCCGCCGGAGACCGGGCCGCATACGCGGCCGAAGCCGGCCGCCGCCGGCCATGAGGTCACCTTCCAAAGTGAACGGAGCAACTCAGATACTGGGCCATCGATCCTCGCACCGATCCGGGCGACCACCCGATCGCCCGAATCGCCGAAGCCGAGACGGAAGGCCGGGTCGGCGAGGTCGATTCTCCAGATCAGCCCGGTTGTTCGCCGAGGAGCACCGCCGTCGGCCCGATCGGGCCATGGGCAGCATACGACCGTGGACCCTGGTATCCCCACCGCGGGTGGCGATCGATGGATCCAGGGCGGTGGTCTGCCGCATGGCCCTCGGCCAGGCTGGGGAAGAGGCGCGAGGAAGCGCGCGTCAAACGCGCTTCAGTACACGATCGAGTGCCGCCCCGCCTGCGGGTCCCCAGTGCGGTTTCCCGCCGGGAAGGCCCCGATCTCCGTTCTGCCCCATGAGCATCAGGAAGAGACTCTTCATCGCGGCCGGCCCGCGGGCGCGCCGGATCGCCGCTTCGTCGGCATGCGCGTACCTGTCGAAGAACCGTGAGGCCGTGCCCGCGGGGAGCAGTACCCATGCGGCGGCGAGGTCCCAGGCCGGATCGCCGGCGAACAGGTCACCGAAGTCGACGACGCCCGAGAGCGTTCCGTCCGAGACGACGACGTTCGCGGGATGGAGGTCGCCATGCACCCACACCGGCGGGCCCTCCCACTCGGGGGCTGTGACGGCGTCGTCCCGGACGGCCCGGACGTCGGCAGCGATCTCGCGGGGGACAACGGCCTGGAAGAAGTGCTTGAAGCCGTCCGCGCAGTTCCTGGGGTGGGCACTGCGGTCCGTGGTGATCGGCGGCTCGGGGGGCGCTCCACGTACCCAGTCGGCCAGCCGCGCGGCCTGCGCGCGCAGCGCGGCCGGGGTTCGGCCCGGACACCGCCAGAGGCACGGCGCCGGGTACCGCGGTCCGCTCGGGAGAGGCCGGTGCCGCGGACACGTCCGGAAGGCGGGCGGCCACCACCACATGGCAGTCGGCACCGCCCAGCCCGAACGAGCTGACGCCGGCGACCCGGCGATCGCCGCGCCAGGAACCGCGTCCGGTGACCACCTGGAGGTTCAGCTCGTCGAGCGGGATGTCGGACGACGGCGTGTCGAAGTTGAGGCTGGCCGGGATGGCGGGCTTCCTGCGGGCGCTCCCGACGGCCATCCCGGCAGCGGCCTCGTCGATCTGGGTGGATGCCTGCTGTCGTCCTGTACTTTCTTCGATCGCCGTGTGGTGTCTCTGGGTGTCGACGGTCTGCGGGTGCTGGCGGTGGGTGGGGTCGGCGGCAATGTGGTCATCGGATGTGTCGCGGTGGTGGTGGGCAGGATGGTGTTCGTCTTTCCCGGCCGGGGTTCGCAGTGGGTCGGTATGGCGCGTGAACTCATGGGCGGGTCACCGGTTTTCGCCGCCCGCATGGATGAGTGCGTGCAGGTACTGGAACGGTTCACCGACTGGTGTCTCGCCGATGTGTTGGGGGACGTGGACGTGCTGGAGCGCACGGGGGTCGTCCAGTCCGTTGTGTGGGCGGTCGTGGTGTGGTTCGCCGCGGTGTGGCGGTCGTTGGGCGTCGTTCCCGGCGCGGTGTTGGGCCATTCCCGGGGTGAGGTCGCGGCCGTCGTGGTGGCGGGTGCCCTGTTGCTGGAGGAGGGTGCGTGTGTGGTGGCCCTGTGTGCCTGGACGGTGGGTGTCCTGGCCGGGTGCGGTGGTATGACGTCGCTGGTGCTGTCGGCCCGGGGGGCCGGGGCGCTGATCGGGCCGGGGTTCTCGGTCGCCGCGGTCATCGGTCCCTCGTCGGTCGTCGCCGGCGCCCCCGAGGCGCTGGCGGGGCTGGAGGTGCTGGCCGGGGAACGGGATGTCCGCGTTCGCCGGCTGCCCGGATTCTGTGTTCCGGTCTAGTGCACCGATCGAGACGAAGGTCGTGTGGGTGGGTGTGCTGCCTGATGCCGTCCGGGGGGAAGGGTCAGGTTTCCGCAGTACACGGACGGTGGCCGGCTGGGCAGGCGAGAGGCCCGGATGCCCGTTGCGCGGATACCGGTGGGCGAAGTCCTCGTCATGTCACGGCCCGTCCGGCCGGTCTCTTGTCCATATCGCTGTCGTACCGGCCGGGTTGCTCGCCCGCGCGGCCCGTGCGTCAGAGGCGGGGCGTGCTCACCGGAACGGGGGTGGAGGGGCAACGGGCACCTCGGCGCATCGGTCATCGGAACTACCCGAGCTTGCCTGTTGACCATGCTGCCTGCCGCACCGTGAAACACCGAGATCCCCGGCGGAGTCAAGCCGGGTGTCTCTTGTCGCGGGAGGGGCGGACCGGCCGGATGAGTGACTTTTTGGCCGAGTTGCCGGCGGGGAAGGTAAAGCGGCCGCGGGTGTGGCTGAAATTCCTTCCTACGTCTCCTGTAACTCTCTTCACCTGCGTCTTTGTGGTTCTCTGATTAATCGTGAGATCTCTCACATTACCATTGCTTTACTTGTTTATTGCCTTCCGTGTTTCGATGGTGTGCATCGTTTCCTGATCGGCACGGACACATCGGACGGCGGTCGTCGGTATACCACCGACAGGATGAACGGGGACGCTCACTTCTATGCCCGGCAACCGTGCTGACCTGCCGCTCACCGACGCGCAGCTGGGGGTGTGGCTCGCCGAACGCGGAGGATTCGGCGAGCCGGGCGCGTACCAGTGGGCGGAGTATCTCGAGCTGGACGGCCCGGTCGCAGTCGGCCTGCTGGCGAGGGCGGTCGCCGGGACGGCCGCCGACTGCGAGGCGGTGAACGTCCGGATCACCGCGGCTGGTTCAAAGGCCCCCGTGCAGCGGCTGGTCACCGGCGTCGAGCACGTCGTCGAAACGGTCGACCTGCGCAGGGCGCGCGACCCGGATGCCGCGGCGCTGGAGTGGATGCGGGCGGCCATGGCCGGGGCGGGAGGCTGCGAGGCGGGGCCGCTGTTCCTCGGCGCGGTGCTGCGCGTGAGCGATGACCGTACTCTGCTGTTCCACCGAGTCCATCACATCGCCCTCGACGGGGCGGGCATGGCCCTGTTCGCCGGACGGGTTGCCGAGGTCTACAGCCACCTGTCCGAGGGCAGCCAGGTGCCGCCAAGCGGCTGGAGCGGGCTTCGGACGCTGGTCGACGCCGAGAAGGCATACCGCGGTTCCGCCGAGCACGACGCGGACGGCGACCGGTGGAGGGGGCGGTTGGCGGGCCGGTCGCACTTCCCGACGCTCGGAGCGGGGCCGGCGGCGGCGTCGGACCGGTCACTGCGCACCAGCAGGGGCGTGCCGGTGGCGGAGTTCACCGAGCTGAGGGACGGCGCGCGGCGGCTCGGACACCGCTGGACCCGGCTGTTCACCGCGGCCACCGCGATCCTGTCGCACGCGATGACCGGTGACCGGGACGTCGTCCTGAGCCTGCCGGTCGCCGGCCGGTCCGCCGAACTCGTCCGAAGTGTCCCGGCGATGACGGCCAACGTCCTCCCGCTGCGGCTCCGCGTCGACCCGGCCGCGTCCGTCGGCCGCCTGCTCGACGAAGTGGCCGAAGAACTGCGGGCGGTACGCCGGCACCAGCGCTACCGGGGCGAGCGCCTGCGCCGGGAGATGGACTGTCCCGACGACGGCCGCAGGTTCTTCGGACCGGTCCTCAACATCCAGCGGTTCGATGGGCCGCTGCGCTTCGGTTCGCTCACCGCGACCGTCCGCAACCTCCAGGCGCCGCCGTCCGAGGACCTCTCCTTCTTCGCGCACGACCGCGGTGACGGCGAACTGCGCCTCGACTTCGACGCCAACCCCGCCAACCACGGCGAGGACCTCCTGCGAGGCGTCGCCGACCGCCTCCCGCACGTGCTGAGGCAGGTGGCGCGGGCCGAACGCGACACACCCCTGGCACGAATCGCGACCACCACCACGGGGGAGCGCCGCCGTCTCGCCGCCTGGGGCACGGGCGCGCCCACCCCGGCCGCGCCCGCCGAAACCGCCGTCGACCGGTTCGCGGACCGGGTACGCCGTGCCCCGGACGCCTTCGCGGTGCGCTGCGCCGGAACGGGTGAGCGACTGACCTACCGCGAACTGGACCGGCGTACCGCCGCGTTGGCCGGTGCGCTGGCCGCCGCCGGCGCGGGACCGGAACACACCGTCGCCCTGCTGCTGGAGCGTTCGGTGGACCTGGTCGTCGCCGCCGTGGCTGTGGTGCGGGCGGGCGCGGCGTACCTGCCCCTGCACCGGGACGACGCCCCGCCCCGGCAGCAGACCATCCTGTCCGACGCGGACACGCGGCTGCTGGTCACCGACCGGCACACCCGGGACGACGCCGTCGTGAGGTACGCCCGCGACCGCGGTCTGCGCCTGCTGGACGTGCGTGCCGGCTCCGACGCGGCCGCCGGTGGCGCGCCGCCCGGGGCCGGGGTGTCACCGGACTCCCTCGCCTGCGTGATGTTCACCTCCGGTTCCACCGGCCGGCCCAAAGGGGTCGGCATCAGCCAGGGCGCCCTGGCCTCGCTCGCCGCCGACCGCTGGTGGTCCGAGGGCGGCGCGGGAAAGGTCCTGCTGCACTCGCCGCACGCCTTCGACGCGTTCAACCTGGAGCTGTGGGTGCCGCTCCTGACCGGCGGGGAGGTGGTCGTCGCCGCGCCGGGACACCTCGGCCCGGCCGAACTGGCCCGGATCGTGGCGGAGACCGGGGTGACCGGCCTGTGGCTGACCGCCGGGCTCTTCCACGCCATCGCCGCCGAGGACCCGGCCTGCCTGGCCGGTCTGCGCCAGGTGTGGACCGGAGGAGAGGCGGTGTCCCCGGACGCCGTCCGCGCGGTGTCCCAGGCACTGCCGCACCTCACCGTCGTCAACGGCTACGGGCCCACCGAGACCACCGTCTTCGCCACCCGGTACGCGGTCCCGGAACTGCCCGCTGACGCCGTGTCCGTCCCCATCGGCGGCCCGCTGGACGGCAAGCGGGTGCTGCTTCTCGACGACGCGTTGCGGCCCGTGCCGCCGGGGTCCGTGGGGGAGCTGTATCTCGGGGGAGCGGGGGTGGCACGCGGCTACGTCGGGCGCGCGGGCGCGACCGCGGAGCGCTTCGTCCCCGCCCCGTCGGGGCCGCCGGGGGCGCGCGTCTACCGCACGGGCGACCTGGCCCGGTGGAGCGCGGACGGCCGGCTGGAGTTCGCCGGTCGCGCCGACGGACAGGTCAAGCTGCGCGGCCACCGGATCGAGACGGGCGAGATCGACGCGGTGCTACGCGCCGACCCGCGGGTCCGGCAGGCCGCGACCGTCGCACAGGAGCACCCGGGAGGGCGACGGCTCGTCTCCTACGTGAGGCCGTCCGGCGGTGCGGCGGACGGCCTCGACACGGTGGCACTGCTCGAGCGGGCGCGGGGCCGGCTGCCCGCTTACATGCTGCCGGCCACGGTGGTGGCCGTGGACCGGCTGCCCCTGACCCGCAACGGCAAGCTGGACCGGGCCGCGCTGCCCGCGCTCGAGTCCGCGGTCGCTGTTCGCAGCGCCGGAGGGGGCCCGGCCCCGCGCACGCCCGCCCAGAAGCTGCTCGCCGGGCTGGTGAGCGAGCTGCTCGGCGTACCGGACGTCCCCCTCGACCAGGACTTCTTCCGGCTCGGCGGGGACAGCATCCGCGCGATCCAACTCGCGGCGGCGGCGCAGCGCGCCGGTCTGGCGATCACCACCCCGGAGGTCTTCCGCACCCCCACCGTCGCCGGACTCGCCGCCGTCCTCGCGGACGACAGGCCCAAGCCTCCGACGCACCGGATCGCGCTGGAGGACGCGGACGACTCCGCGGTGCCGCTGACGCCCGTCATGTACTGGCTGCGCGAACGCGGCGGCACACTCCACGGGTTCGTCCAGTCCCTGACCGTGCGCACCCCGGTGGGCATCACCGGGGAGCAGGTCCGCGCGGTGGTGCAGGCTCTCGTCGACCACCACGCCATGCTGCGGCTCTCGCTGACCGTCACGGGCCCGATCTGGTCGCTGGAGGTGCTGCCCGCGGTGCCGGTCGAGCTGAACCGGCCGGGCCCGCCGACCGACCCGGAGCGCGGCCGGATGGTGCACGCGCGCTGGTGCGCCCCCGGGCCCGGGGCGGCGGGCGTGCTGACCCTCACGGTGCACCACCTCGGGGTCGACGGCGTCTCCTGGCGCATCCTCCGGGACGACCTCGACACCGCCTGGGACGCGGTACGCCGCGGCCGGACCCCGACGCTGCAACCGACCGGGACGTCCTTCGCGCAGTGGGCGAAGGCGCTGGTGGGGTACGCCCATCACCCGGCCGTGCTCCGCGCGTTCGCCCACCAGCCGGCGGAGCCCGTGGAACCGCCGGTCGCCGCGCGCCCCCTGGATCCCGCGTCGGACACCGAGGACACCCGGCGCCGCCACACCGCCACCCTGCCCGGCGCGCTCACCGCGCGCCTGCTGAGCGACGCGACCGCGGCTTTCGACTGCTCGGTGCAGGACCTGCTGCTCACCGCGTTCGCCCTGGCCGCCGCCGACTGGCGGGGCGGCCCGGACGCGCTCCTGGTGGACCTGGAGGGCCACGGACGTGAGGAGTTCGCGGACAACCTCGACCTGTCCCGTACGGTCGGCTGGTTCACCACCCTGTATCCCGTGGTACTCGACCCCGGCTGCTCCTGGGCCGAGGCGCGGACCGACCCGATCGCCCTGGACGGCGCGGTCGCTCACGTGCGCTCCCGCACCCGTGATTCCGGCCGCGCGGGACTGACCCACGCTCTGCTGCGCTATCTCAACCCGCAGAGCGCTCCCGCTCTCGCCGCCCGCCCCACGCCGCAGTTCGCCTTCAACTACCTGGGCCGCTTCGGCGTCGGCGGCGAAGGCCCCTGGCCGGTGCTGGCCGACGTGACGGCCGCCGGGACCGACTCGGATGACGGCCTGACGACCGCGGCCGGGCCGGCCATGAGCCACGCCGTCGAGCTGGACACGGTGATCACCGACCGCCCGGACGGGCCCGAGCTGGTCGCCCACTGGTCATGGCCCGGCGGCCTCCTCGACGCGACGCGCGTCGCCGGCCTGGCCGAGCGGTGGTTCGACGTCCTGGGCGCGCTGGCCGGCCGGGCCCGCTCCCGCGCCACCGGTGAACTGCCGCTGCCGCCGCTGGCCCAGGGCCTGCTCTTCCACTCGCTCTACGACCACGACGGGGTGGACCCCTACCTCGTCCAGTTCGTCTTCGACCTCGACGGAACACTGGACGCCGACGCGTTGCGGGACGCGCTGCACCGCCTGCTGCGCCGCCACCCGCAGCTCTCCGCCGGTGTCCGGTCCGGCGCGTCGGGCCGGCCCGTCCAGGTGGTGGTGCCGGACTCCGCCGTGGAATGGCACGAGGCGCCCGCACCGGAGGACCTGGAGGACTTCCTCGCCGCCGACCGCCGGCGCCGCTTCGACCTCGCCGACCCCCCACTGATGCGCGCCGCGCTGCTGCGCAGGTCCGCCGACCGCCACACCTTCGTCCTGACCACCCACCACCTCCTGGTCGACGGCTGGTCCATGCCGATCCTCGTCCACGAACTGTTCTCGCTCTACGCCGGCCGCCCACTGCCACCCGCAACGCCGTACCGCGACTTCCTCGACTGGCTGGCCACCAGGGACGCCCGCGCGGACGAAACGGCCTGGCGCGCGCTGCTGGCGTCCGTGGACGGCCCGACCCTGGTCGGCGGCCCCGGCCGGCGCGGCGCCACCGGAGCACGGGGCCGTGTGAGTGCCGAGCTGGACCCCGGGTCCACCGCCCGCGTCGAGGCCCTGGCGCGGGAAGGCGGCCTGACGACCAGCACCGTGGTGCGACTGGCCTGGGCGGTCCTGCTCGGCGCCCTGACCGGACGGGACGACGTGGTGTTCGGCGCCACGGTCTCCGGCCGGCCGGCCGAACTGCCCGGCGCGGAACGGATCGTCGGCTTGTTGATCAACACCGTCCCGGTCCGCGTCCGCCTCGACCCCCACCGGACGGTCGCCGACTGCCTGGCTAACCTGCGGGCCCAGCAACTGTCCATGCTCGACCACCAGCACGCCGACCTGACGACCATCCAGACCGTCACCGGCCACGCCGAACTCTTCGACACCGTCGTCGTCTTCGAGAACTATCCGGTCGACGACGAGGAACTGGCCACCCTGGTACCCGGCCTGAAGCTGCGGGAGGTCCAGGGCCGCGACGGCACCCACTACCCGCTGACCCTGATCGCCGTGCCCGGCGACCGACTGCGGCTCCAACTCGACCACAGCACCGACCTGTTCGACGGCGACGCGGCCGCCCGGCTCCTCGACCGCCTGCGCGCCGTCCTCGACCGGATGGCCGACGACCCGGCGGCACCGCTGGGGCGCGTCGACCTGCTGCTGCCCGACGAGCGCCCCGACCCCGGACCCCCCGCCCCCGGCCGGGACACCGGGCCGGCCACCCTGACCGCCCTGTTCGCCGCGCAGGTGCGCCGCCGGCCCGCGGCCCCGGCCCTCACCCACGGCGGCACGACCCTGTCCTACGCGGAACTCGACGCGCGCGCCAACCGCCTCGCCCACCTCCTGATCGAGCGCGGCGCGGGACCGGAGCGCCTGGTCGGCCTGGTACTGGAGCGTTCGGCGGACCTCGTCGTCGCGATCCTGGCAGTGCTGAAGTCGGGCGCGGGCTATCTGCCCCTGGACCCGGCGTACCCGCAGGAGCGCGTCCGGAGGGTGCTCGCGGAAGCCCGCCCCGTGCTCGTCGTGACGGGCGTCCCGCTGCCGGTACCGCACCCGCAGATCCTCCTCGACGGCCCCGACGCGGCCGCCACCCACCCGGCGCACCCGCCCGCCGTGACCGTGGACCCCGAGGCGGTCGCCTACGTCATCTACACCTCCGGTTCCACCGGCCGGCCCAAGGGCGTCCTGGTCAGCCACCGCAATGTCGTACGGCTGCTGGCCGTGACCGACGAGCGGTTCCGGTTCGGCGCCGACGTCCACGCCCTCTTCCACTCCTACGCCTTCGACGTCTCCGTCTGGGAGATGTGGACGGCTCTCGGCCGCGGCGGGCGGCTGGTGGTGGTACCGGACGACGTGGCCCGCTCGCCCGGAGACCTCCTGGCGCTGCTGCGCCGGGAGCGGGTCACCGTCTTGAACCAGACCCCCTCGGCCTTCTACCAGTTCCTGCGGGCCGAGGCGGAGGCCGGTACGCAGGCCCTGCCCGACCTGCGGATGATCGTATGCGCCGGGGAGGCGCTGGAACCGTCCCGCGTCCGCTCCTGGCACGGTCCGCGCCGGCCCGTGCTGGTCAACATGTACGGGATCACCGAGACCACCGTCCACACGACGTACACCGAACTGACCGACCCCGACGAGACCGCGAGCGTCATCGGCACCGCGCTGCCCGACCTCCGCCTGAGGCTGCTGGACCACGCGCTGCGACCGGTGCCGCCGGGCTGCCCCGGGGAGATCCACGTGTCCGGCCCCGGTGTGACCCGCGGCTATCTGGACCGGCCGGCGCTCACCGCGAGCCGGTTCGTGCCCGACCCGTCCGGCGCGCCCGGCACCCGGATGTACCGCTCCGGGGACCTCGCACGGCAGCGGCCGGACGGCACGCTGGAGTACCTCGGCCGGATCGACCAGCAGGTGAAGATCCGCGGTTACCGGATCGAGCCCGGCGAGATCGAGCGCGTCCTCGAACAGCGCCCGGACGTGGACCGGGCCGTGGTGATCACCGAGACCGGCACCGACGGCGGCCGCCTGCTGTGCTACGCCGTCCCGGCCAGGCGACCGGCCGGGACCGGGCCGGCCCAGGCGCTGTGGGCCGCCGAACTGCGTGCCCACGCCCGCACGGTGCTGCCCGCGCACATGGTGCCCGCCTTCGTCGTCCCCGTCGACGAGATCCCGCTGACCGGGAACGGCAAGCTGGACCGCGCCGCCCTGCCGCGCCCGCAGACCGCACTGCCGGTGAGCCGCGGGCCGCGGAACCCGCGTGAACGGCTGCTGTGCGACCTGTTCGCCCAGACCCTGGGACTGGCCGAGGCCGGCGCCGAGGACAACTTCTTCGACCTCGGCGGGCACTCGCTGCTCGCCACCCGGCTGATCAACCGGCTGCGCGCGGAGACCGGCCGCGAACTGAGTATCCGCACCCTGTTCGACGCCCCGGTCGTCGCCGACCTGGCACGCCACCTCCCGGAGGGCGCCGCCGTGGCTCCCGTTCGGGCGGCCGCCACCCCGCGACCGCAGCGCGTACCGCTCTCGCCCGCGCAGCGGCGGCTGTGGTTCTTCGACCGGTTCGCCGGCCCCAACTCCGTGTACAACATGTCCTTCGCCGTCCGGTTCACCGGGCCACTGCGGGTGGAACCCCTGCGGGCGGCCCTCGGCGACCTGCTGGACCGGCACGAGAGCCTGCGCACCACCGTGGTGGACCACCACGGCGAGCCGTACCAGCGGATCCGCGACGCCGACGGCCTGGCGTTCGAGACGGTGGACACCTCGGAAGCGGAACTGCCCGGACTGCTCGCCGCCGAGTCCGCGCACGTGTTCGACCTGGAGACCGAACTCCCGGTCCGCGCCGTGCTCCACGAGACGGCCCCCGAGCGCCACGTGCTCCTGCTCCTGCTGCACCACATCGCCGCCGACGGCTGGTCGCTCGGTCCGCTGGCCCGTGACCTGTCCATCGCCTACCGGGCCCGCGCCGCGGGCGACGCCCCGCGGTGGACGAGTACACCCGTGAGTTACGCGGACCACACCCTCCGCCTGCTCGACCGTGACCCGGACACCGGCGTCGACCACTGGACGCGGATCCTGCACGGCGTCCCGGAAGTGCTGCGGCTGCCGCTGGACCACCCGCGCCCGCCGGTCTCCGCACACCGCGGGGAGACCGTCCCCTTCACCCTTGACGCCGCGCTGCACGCCGGCCTGAACCGGCTCGCCGCGACCACCCGGACCAGCCTGTTCATGGTGGTGCACACCGCGGTCGCGGCACTGCTGCACCGGCTCGGGGCGGGCGATGACATCCCCATCGGCACACCCGTCGCAGGACGGCACGATGCCGCGCTGCACGACACCGTGGGCTGCTTCGTCAACACCGTGGTGCTGCGCACCGACGTGAGCGGCGCGCCGACGTTCGCCGAACTCCTCCAGCGGGTACGCGCCACCGACCTCGACGCCTTCGCGCACCAGGAGGTCCCCTTCGAGCGGGTGGTCGAGGCCGTCAATCCGCCGCGCTCCCTCGCCGCCCACCCCCTCTTCCAGGTGATGCTGGCCTTCCAGGACACCCCGGCGGCCGAGTTCGACCTGCCGGGCCTGCGGACGGAACCGGTCGCCGTGCACGGCGGCGCCTCCCGGATGGACCTGCTGTGGAGCATGCGGCAGACCGCCACGGACCACGGCGGTGAGGCCGGAATCGAGGGGCTGCTGGAATACGACACCGAACTGTTCACCCCCGCGTCCGCGCGCCTGATCCTCGCCCGCCTGGAGCGGCTGCTCCGCGCGGCCGTGGCCGATCCCCAGCTCCCCGTCGCCGACCTGCCCGTGCTCGTCGACGGCGAGCACGAACGGCTGATCCGGCAGGGGAGCGGCACCGGCCGTGAGACCCCTGGCACCACCGTGGCGGCGCTCGCCGCGGCCCAGGCGCACCGCACCCCCGAGGCACCCGCCGTCCTGTACGGCGCCACCGTGCTCAGCCACCGGGACCTGTTCCGGCGGACCGAACACCTCGCCGGGAAACTCCGCGCGCACGGCGCGGGCCCCGGCGCCCTGGTCGCCGTGGTAGTGCGCCGAAGCCCCGACCTGCCCGCCACCCTCCTCGCCGTCCAGGCGACCGGCGCCGCCTACCTGCCCGTCGACCCCACCCTCCCGGCCGAGCGCGTCACGGCGCTCCTGGCCGACGCCCGGCCCCTCCTCGTGGTGCGCGACGCTGCCGGACCCGCCACCGGACCCGTTGTCACCACCGGGGCGGCCGACCCGCTGCCGGTGCCACCGGACACCGCGTACGTCACCTACACCTCGGGCTCCACCGGCCGGCCCAAGGGCGTCGTCGTGCCACGGGCCGCGCTGGTGAACCTGCTGCTCGCCCTGCGCGAGCGGCTCGCGGTCGGCCCCGACGACCGGATGCTGGCCTGCGCACCCGTCGGCTTCGACATGTGCAAACCCGAGCTGTACCTGCCGCTGATCACCGGCGGCGCCATGGTCCTCGCCGACCAGGACGCGCTGCGCGACCCCGAACGCCTGGGCGCGCTGCTCGACCGGCACCGCGTCACCGTGATGCAGGCGACCCCCTCGCTCTGGCGGACGCTCCTTCCCCGACGACCACGGCAACTGCGCCAGGTACGCGCCGTCGTCGGCGGCGAGACGGTCCCCGCGGAACTCGCCGGGGAACTGGCCGCCGCCACCGCGTCGCTGCTCGCCTGCTACGGCCCGACCGAGACCACCGTCTGGTCCACCGCCCACCCGGCCGGCGCGCGGGCCGACGGCACCGTGCCGCTCGGCCGGCCGCTGCGCAACACCCGCGCCTACGTCCTCGACGACCGGCTGCGCCCCGTCCCCCCGGGCACGACAGGCGAGCTGTACCTGGCCGGCGCGGGCCTGGCGACCGGCTACCTCGGCCGCCCCGCACTGACGGCCGCCCGCTTCCTGCCGGACCCCTTCGGACCGGCCGGCCATCGGATGTACCGCACCGGCGACCTCACGTCGTGGAGCCGCGACGGGGTGCTCCGCTTCCACGGCCGGACCGACGACCAGGTGAAGATCCGCGGGCACCGGGTCGAACTCGGCGAGGTCGAAGCCGTGCTCGGCGGGCACCCGGAGGTCACGGCCGCCGCGGTGGCCGTGCACGACCGCGGCGCCGACGACCGCCGGCTCGTCGGCTACGTCACCCCCCACGACGCGGATCTGGACGCCGTCGGGGCGCACCTGACCCGGCACCTGCCGGATTCCATGCTGCCCGCCCGGCTGCTCGCCCTGGACCGGCTGCCCCTCGGCGTCAACGGAAAACTGCTGCGCGACCGGCTGCCCGAGCCCGACTGGGCGGCCGCCACCGGCGCCGAGCCGCCGCGCGACCTCCGTGAGGACCTGATGTGCCGCCAGTTCGCCGAGGTCCTCGGCGTACCGAGGGCCGGCCCCGAGGACAACTTCTTCGAACTGGGCGGCCACTCGCTGCTCGCCGCCCGGCTGACCGAGCGGGTACACGCCGTCCTCGGCCTCACCCCCACCCTCCGGAACATCTTCGAGGCCCCCACCCCGGCCGCCCTGAGCCGATTGCTCGACGGACCGCCGACCGCCTCCACCCCCGCCCACCTCGTACCCTTCCGGGCCACCGGAGAGGCCGCTCCGGTGTTCTGCGTCCACCCGCTGACCGGCATGAGCTGGAGTTACGCCGGCCTGCTGCGGCACATCGGCCGCCGCCACCCGGTCCACGGCATCCAGGCCGAGGGCGCCGGGGGAGTGGCGGACCTGCCCGGCACGATCGAGGAGATGGCCGAGCGCTACCTGCGGCTGCTGCGCACGGTCCGCCCGTCCGGCCCGTACCACCTGGTCGGCTGGTCCTTCGGCGGACTGGTGGCCCACGCCATGGCCGTCCGGCTGCGGGAACTCGGCGAGCCCGAAGGGACGCTGTTCCTGGTCGACGCCGTCGTCGCCACCGGGGCCGGGCCCGCCGAGCCCATCGACGAGCACCAGGTGCACCGGATGCTGCTGACGGCCGCCGGATGCGACGACGACCGCCTCGCCCCGCAGACCCTCGACGTCGCCACCGCCTCGTCACTGCTGCGCCGCGACGGCAGCCTCTTCGCCCGCCTCACCCAGGACGACATCGCCCGCGTCGTCGCCGTCTCCCGGCACAACGACGCCCTGCTGAGCGCCTACCGCCCCCCACGCTACGCGGGCGCCACCACCTACATCGAGGCCGCCGGCGAGCCGGGGCGCACGGTGCCCGCGCACGAGCTGTGGCGGCCGTACGCCGGCGGCGAGCTGACCGTCGGACACGTCGACGCACCGCACCACCACATGATGCGGCCCCCGCATGTGGACGCCGTCGGCGTCCAGCTCACCGAAGCCCTCGGGAGGACCCGTTGACCGCCACCGAGGACGCGACGTACGAGGCGGACAGCGCCGCACTCGACGAACTGCCCGCAGGAGCACGGGTGGTGATCAGGCTGCCGGGCGGCCGCCGCCTCGCGGATACCCTCCTCGGCTGCTTCGACCGGGAACTCGTCGCCGTCCCGCTGCACCCGCGGGCCGGGGACGCGGACCTCGCCGCCGGCGCCGCCCGGGTCGCCGCCGCGGCCGTCGTGGACGTCCACGGGGCCCGCCGCACCGCACTGCCCGATACTCACCCGGCACCCGAAGCCCTCGCGCTCATCATGTTCACCTCCGGCTCCACCGGTGCGCCCAAAGGGGTCGTGCTCAGCCGCCGTGCGGTTCTCGGCAACGCACACCGCACAGCGGTCCTGCACGGACTCACCCCGGACCGCCCGCACGGCACCTGCCTGCCGCTGCACCACTGCAACGCCCTGGTCATGTCACTGCTGGGCACCCACCTCACCGGCACGCCGCTCACGCTGCACCCCGCCTTCGACCCGGCCGGCTACTTCGCCGCGCTGGACGCCTCCGGCGCCAGGACGGCCTCCATCGTCCCGGCCCTCCTCGCTGACCTGGTCGAGGCCGCTCCCGCCTGGCCCGACGGCCTGGAATACCTGATCACCGCCGCGGCCCCGCTCACCGCCGACCTGGCCCGCCGCTTCCACGCCCGCTACGGCCCGAGACTGCGCCAGGGCTACGGCCTGACGGAGGCGGTCAACTTCAGCTTCACCATGCCGCTGCTCGACGACGCCGACTTCCGCACCCACTACCTGGAACGCACACCCCCGGTGGGCGTCCCCCTGCCCGGTACCGAACTCCACCTGGAATCCGGCGAGGTCTGGATCACAACACCCGATCTGATGACCGGCTACTGGCAGGACCCGCGCGCCACCGCCGCCACCGTCACCGACGACGGCTGGCTGCGCACCGGCGACCTGGGCGAGCTCCGGGACGGGCTCCTCGTTCTGCGGGGCCGCGCGGGCGAGCGCATCAACCGGGGCGGGGAGAAGCACCACCCCCTCGACATCGAGCACGGCTGGCGCCGGGCGGGCCTCACCGGCCGGTTCACGGCGGTCGCGGTGGAGGAGCCCACGCTCGGCGACGACATCGCCCTCGTCGCGACGGAACAGCCGGTGCCCGAGGTCCGCGCCCTGTACGAGCGATCGCCGCTGCGGCCCGCGGTCGTCCAGTTCGGCGGGTACCGGGCGACCGCCACCGGAAAGCCGCGACGCCGGGCGATGAGCCGGCCGCTGGCCGCCCGCCGCCTGGCGCCCGCACGCTACGACCGGCTGCTGCGCCACGCCGCGGCCACCGCACGCCACCTCCTGGACTCCGGGACCGACGACCCGGCCCTGCACTCCCTCGCCGAACACACCGCCGCCCGGCACACCGGGACCGGGGACGACACCGTCCTGGCCGCCTACGACTTCCTGCGCGGGCACTGGCACGCCCCCCACGACGCGGAACTCGCCCGCGCCAAGGCGTGGTGGCGCGGGCAACTGCTCGCCGCGTGGCCGCTCTCGGTGCACGGGGAACTGGCCGCGGAGCTGGCCGCCCGGCACGGCGTCGAGGAGGGGCCGGTGCCGTGGGGCGTCGAGACCCGCCTCGACGGCGGCGCACTGGTCCTCCTCCCGCACGGGCCGGCGCCGGGCGGCCCCGCCCGGCCGCTGGGCCCGCTGCTGTCCTTCCTCGACGTCCCCGGCAGCGGGGGGACGGACCGCTGGGAGTGGCTGTCCCGGCAGCGGAACGGCGGAACGGCCCTGACCGGCTTCTCGATGCTCCGCGCCGGGCGACATGACGCGGGCGGTGTGCTCTGGGCGCGCCACCCCGGTTCCGGTCCGAACAAGCACACGGGAGCCACAGGATGACGCAGCCCACCGAGACCACCGGCCGGATGAAGCGGTCGCCCGACCACGAGGACGAGGTCCTCGACGTCCGGGGCCACCGGGACCCCGACCGCAACCGGCTCACCCCGGTGGTGCAACTGCCCCCCAAGACCGCCCTGACCGTTGTCGACGCTCTGGCCGGCCTGGTCCGGGCGGCCCACCGGGAGGAGGGGGAGCGTCCCGCACCGCCCGGTGAGCCGAAGCGGGCGCAGGTCTTCGAGGAGGGCGACGTCTTCATGCTGGAGCCGCCCTTCCCGGGCTTCTTCGCCGACCGCTACCTCATGGACTTCTACGACACCGCCGCGCGAGATATCTGTTCGCGCATGCACCTGCACACCGGGCTGCGGTTCGTGCGGATGATGACCGGCCCGGACACCACCATCCGCGTCTCCAGCCTGTCGCCGATCACCATCCGCCCTGCGACGGGACCCTTCGCACCGCTGGCGTCCTTCGCCGACCACCTGCCCGGCACGCCCGACGGGGCGCGCCGCGAGCGGCACAACGTGATCGTGCCGCCCAACTCCTGGGTGGACATGCAGATACCCCGCGGAGTCTCGCACCAGTTCAACGCGGTCGGTCCGCACGCGGTCATCGACTCGGTGCACCCGGAGGAGTCCATCGAGACCCTGCGGGAGGGGATGTCGGGCTACCGGATGATGGCGCAGACCATCTTCCTCGCCAAGGACAGGAGCCCCGCCGCCACCTGCGCCGACACCGGCACACCGGAGACGAACCCGCCACGCTGAGCCATACAGGCCAAGCCCCACGGCCGCCGGACCGGCTTCTCCGCCCCGACCGCGCAGAGATCGGCAGGAAGACGTGAACCCCTTCGACGACCCGGACGGCACCTTCCTCGTCGTGGTCAACGACCAGAACCAGCACGCCCTGTGGCCCGCCTTCGCCCCGGTGCCCGACGGATGGCACGAGGCGCACCCGGCCGCACCCCGGGACGTGTGCCTGGACCACATCGAGCGCACCTGGACGGACCTCGCCCCGGGCGGTACGGCCCGCCACGCGGATCCGGCCACCGGCTGAGCCGAACCGGCCGCCGACCCGTCAGTCGCAGGCGTCCGTTGCGTATACAGGCCGGTACGTCAGAGTTTCCGAAGTCCGTTGAGGACCCTTTCCAGGAGCGCCGTGTCTGGCTGCGTACCGGGCCTCATGGCACTCGGGTCGTGGACGATGACCATGCCTGCTTCTGCCAGGTCGGCCACCAGGAGCCGGGCCACACCGAGTGGCATCCGCAGGAGTGCGGAAACCTCGGCCACCGACTTGATCTCGCGGCACAGAGCACAGATGCGCTGATGCTCAGGGAGCAATCCTTGGAGAGCGCTCGGGGCGATGGTCGTGCTGACCAGCGCCTCGATGGCGAGTTGGTAGCGCGGTCGGGTACTGCTCCCGCTCATGGCGTACGGCCGCGCCAGCGGCTGTACGTCCTCTGGCGCCGCGGCAGCGCGGGCGAGGTTTCCCCGCGTGTGCTGGGTGCCCGGGGCGGTGGCGCGAGGGGTGCCGCTCCCGGTCCGGAGGTCTGGATGAGGCATCGGAGCCTGTCGCTGGCCCCCTGCACGGAGGAGGGGGTGCGGTGTGGAGTCGGTGGAGTCGGCGGCGCGGTGCTGTGCGGTGATGTGGTGGCGGATCTGCCGCATCCCGGCCTCTTCGTCGAAGAGCGGGTCAACGGCTTGCGCGATCGCGTCCTCGGCATCGGCGAAGAGGTCACGCAACGCCGAGATCTCGGGTTCTGGGGAGTTCTGGTCACTGCTCATCGCCGGTCTCCTCTCCGCGGCGCGGGGGCGGAGCTTGGCGTGCCTGGCTGATCAGGCTGCGTACGGTCCCGTCCTCGACATCCATGATCAGCTTTCACGGCAACCCAGTTCTCCAGTAACGGACCGTCCTGTTGTTGATCACGGTCGAGCAGGGGAAGGGCGCGTGCCTCGGACTTGGCCGCTTGGACCACGTAGCGGACGGCCGATTTACGCAGCCAGCCGACCCAGTTGTGGACCGGTGGTCGGGACGGCTCGGTCAGGTAGAGCCACGCCTGGGAGAACGCGTGCTGCACGCCGTCCCACCCGTCATATGCTGATCCGCCGGCGGCGAGTGTCGCGGCGTGCAGCACAGTCCGTCCGTACCTGCGGTACAGCGCTTCCCACTCGTCACCGGCCGGACTCACCATGGTCCTCCCTCGTGGCTGTCCCACCGCGCGAGGGGTCGGCATCAGGGCGGGGGACAGCCAACTCCCACTCTGCCGTGGCCTTCATGCGCCGGTCCACCGACCGGTAGCGAACCGTTCCCCCGTGCGGCAAGGCGCGTGCCGACTCCGTCATCGTCCGAAGACGAGCCCGCTCGCGGACCATGTACGCCAGCGCCGCGGTCATGGTCCCCATTGCGCCGGCCAACGCGATGGCCAGCGATAGCCACATCCCGTTCAACTCCGTGCCTCTCCGCCCATGTCCCTTGCTGTCGAACGGTTAGAGCAACGAGGCGGCGAAAACGTCCAGGAGGGTTAGGAGCCGCAGCATCCCGTCGTCTTCATAGGCGAGAGCGAACGACGCCGCAGCCTCGTAGAACCACTTGAAGCATGGCAGCACGCTTATCAGCCTGGACGACATCGTGCTGGTCGGGCTGACGCGCATGGCCGCAGGGAAAGCTGCTGAAGGGTGCCGACTGTCGCCCGTCGTCCGCGAACTGTTCGCAGGGGCACCGCGGCTGTCGGACCGCCCCACCCCGCAAAGACACAGCCCGCGTTGACTTCCTTCCACAGGGGCGCCGCGCTGGGCGCGCCCCGATCCCCTCACAGGGACGAAGCGGTGGTCGGCACGGATGTACTTCTGCGGGGCGGCCGGGGCACACCGGGACGGGGACGGGGCGGCTCACACCTCAGCGGAGACGGCGCTGTCGTCCGGTTCTGCTGCGACAACCAGGACTCCAGAGCCTTCACCGACCGGCACCGAGACCTGCCGGATCAGTGCTTCCCATCCGTCGGGCCAGACGGTAGAGGCATCCCAGCGGATCCCTTCCAGCAGAACTTCGTCCAAGTTGGCGTCGTGCAGATCGGCCCCGATAAAGTCACTGCTGATCCTTTCTACCTCGGCAACGGCCCGGGACAGAGCGGCCGCCCGCAGGCTGGCGTGCTCGACGTCATGGTGAAGGTCTTCGGCGGCGACTTCCGCCCCCGGCAGGCATGCAGCGGCAGCATCATTGTCAGTCGCCAAGAGGGGTTCAAACTCCTCTTCCAGTACATGCCGGGCACGCGCCACGTCGCGATAGAGCTGCTCGGCAGGACCGGCCAGACGTATTTCGACTGCCGCAACATAATCCGCTGCGATCAGCGGTGCCGGATGCCGCCGAGGCGCTGGCAGCAACAGGACCTCCTCGAACAGGGCATCGAGCTGCTCGACTGCCTTACGGCTCTGAACCACCGGCTGCTGTGGCATCTCCAGCACTCGGCTCAGCTCTTCCAGGAGGCACACCGCTGTCTGCATAGCCTCCACCAGATCCCGGGGCCAGTACTCGCGGGCGAGGCGCAAAGCATGGCGGCGGTACTTCAGGCGCACCGCTGCTGGCCGGCTGGCCAAGGCCTCGCTCACGACGGGCGGAACCGCCTCACCAGCCTTCCCAGCGGGCTCCACGCGCGATCCATGAGTCAGCCGGGCGGTGACCGCGTGCCCGGCTGCACGGTGGGCAGAGGCCAGCAACCGGTCCAGCGCCAAGTCGGGGTCGCGCAGCTCTGGTACGCCACCGCGTGCCATGAGCCGGTCGTGTACAGCGATGCCGAGCTGCTCGTGCATCGAACCCAGCAGCGTATCGAGCGGGTCGCGGATGTTCTCCTTCACCGCGTGCCCGGTCCAGTCCTCGGTCATCGCTCCCTCCTCGACTCTGCGTGGCTGTTGCTGCCCTCGAGGGCTTGCCCTGTTTTCAATGCGGCCCGTGCCCTGGCCAGGTTCTGGCGGACTGCGGCCTGCGTGGTACCCATCGCGCGGGCGCTCTCCTGGGTGGTGAATCCGTCCAGGTGCCAGGCCATGGCGGTCCGCTGCTTAGCCGGTAACTGCAGCAGTAACGTAATGACCCGACGCTCCTCCTCACCCATTTCCGCTGCATGAGCAGGGCTTTCCCAATGCAACACCCCGGACAGCTCCGGCGGATCCGCACACGCATCCTCAGGTTTGACCTGCTGACGCAGCCACGATCGCGTCGCCACTGTGCGCAGCCATGCCTTCGGGTAGGCGATCGACAGGCCGGGAGTGCACATCTGGGTGAAGGCGTCCTGAGCGGCATCCTGTGCCTCCGCCCATGAGGCCCCCTGCAGCAGCAGGAAGCGCACCAGGGCCGGAAACTGGTCCTGGTGCAGCCCCTCCGCGAGCTCCCGACCGGGCAGAGAAACCGCAACCGTCTCCAGCGGTTCAGCCAAACCCAGCTCAGCGCTGACGGCATCCTCCATCACAGCCACCCCCACCCCGAGCAGACGACACGACAGCCCACACCTCGTGCCCCTGTGCGGACTCCTGTATCGCCCCTCGGGAGACAGCCGAACGGACACGCTCGGTCAGCCCCGCCTCGGCGATACGCGCCAACTCCACCTGCTGCTCCAGCCACCGGTGAGTGAGCTTTACCACACCACTGACCAAGCTGACGAGAACGGTCATGACCGCTCCCACCAACACCGGATCCACTGCGATTTCCCCTTTCACGCCCCGTCAACCTCTCCTGATGGAGGGTGCGTCTGCCTCAACAGTGGTCAGGAGAATGGAAAGTGTGACATCGCGCAGGTCGGAGCGGGCGCGGCCCGTCACAGCCATGTATCCCCCTGTCGGAGGTGACGTCTCTCGTGCCACCGTGCAGCGCAACAAGGAATTGCCGCCGCTGTGGCGCCCAAGGGCGTGTGCTTCGCCGAGGGGGTCGCTGAGGGTGCGGTACAGCTCCAGGGCTTGTCCGACCTGCTCTTCGCCGCTCCCCAGCACCGGCGGCCTGCCAGCACCTGGCTTGTGCGCGTTATGGGCGCTGTCTGTACCTGGCTGTAACGGGTTGGCAGCATGGACATGCACGGGGCGCGAGCGGACATGTGGTGGAGGGGAGCGTCGGTATGGGCGTCGACGAGATCAAGTCCCAGGGCTTCAGCCTGAAGGAACTGTTCCGCGACGTCGCTTACCAGGTCGACTACTACCAGCGTGACTACACCTGGGGCGAGGAAGAAGTACGCACCCTGCTGCGGGACTTATGCACGTCCTTCTCGCACTGGTCGAACGACCCGGCGCTCATCCGCCGGCCGGGCAACGCGCCGCAGTACTTCCTCGGCCCGTTCGTCTACTACGAGCAGTCCAAGAACCGGCGCTGCCTGGTAGACGGCCAGCAACGGTTCGTGACGCTCCACCTGCTCTTTCTCCAGCTACGAGCTCGCGTCAGGGATCACGGAGACGCGCGGCGTGTCGACCGCCTGAACAGGGCGATCACCACCGACGGCGCCCACTTCTCCATCGGGATCAGTGATCACGAGCCGGTGCTGCGCGCCGTCGATGAGGGCCGGGTGTACGAGACCGGGCTCGGGGACTCCCTGTCCCGCCGGAACCTGTGGGCCCGCAGTCAGCAGATCGAGGCCCAGCTGGCGGAGGAGCTCGACGCCGACAAGCTCGACAGGTTCACCGACTGGATCCTGGACCGGGTGGTGATGGTCGGGATCCGGGCGGCCAATCAGGACCACGGCTACCGCATGTTCGAGACGATGAACGACCGCGGTGCGCGGCTCACCGCCGTCGATCTGCTCAAAAGCCATCTGCTGGCCAACGTCGGGACGGGTGAGGACCAGCTGAACACCCGCTGGCAGGAGATGCTGCGAGAGCTGGCCACCGACCGTGAAGATCCGGGCGCGGCCGCACGGTTCATCAAAGCAACGCTGCTGGCCCGCTATGCCCGCCCCGACCATGCCGAGGACCGCCGGCAGATCGACGCCAACCTCAACGTGTGGGTGCGGCAGAACGCAAAGTACCTGGGACTGGTTCCCGATCGCCCCGAGAACTTCCTGGACTTCGTGCAGAGCCTGCTGGAGACGGCACGGCTCTTCAGACCTCACCTCGCCGCGAGCCGCGCACTGAAGAAGGACGGCGACAGGCTGGAGGCGGTGCTGTTCAACGAGCGCAACGGGCTCGGCGAACAGTCGGTCGCGATCCTCGCCGCCATCCGCCCCACCGACCCCCCATCCCAAGCGAAGGACAAAGGCCGCCTGGTGGCCGCCTACATCGACCGCTGGTACGCCCTGCAGGTACTACAGGACCTGCCCGTGCAGGCACCGGAAATCACCGAGCTCGTCCACAGCAGACTCGTCCCGATCTTGCGAGCATGCCGCACCCCCGCAGACGTAGCCGCCGCACTGGGCCAACTCGCCCTGCGCGATGGCAACGCGACCCCCGAGGCATCAACTCTCGGATTGCGGGGCAACAACTCGCACCAGATCAGGTACCTGCTGGCCCGCGCCACCGCCTACGTGGAGGAAAGCTGCGAGCGGCCACACGATGTCCTCGCCTACCTCGACAGGACGCAATTCCACATCGAACACTTGTGGGCCAACCATCCGAGCCGCGTCGAGGAGGAAATCCCGGACCCGGTCGTCTTCCGCAGCCTCCGCAACCAAATCGGCGGCCTGGGATTGCTCGAGGGGCGGGAGAACTCGAGCATTAACGACATGCCGCTGCACGACAAAGCCCCCTTATACGCGCGGAGCAACATCCTGCTCGGCATCATCTCGCCGGGATACAACCGCCGTAACCCACTCCTGCGCGACTTCATCAAGACACACCAGCTGGACAAACTTCTCAGGTCGTTCGGGCCGAAAGAGGCAATGACACCCGTCATCCAGACCCGACAGAAGCTCTACCTCCACTTCTTCGACCTCATCTGGAACCCCGAACAACTCGGCTTCCCCACACCGACACCGCAAGACGCCCCGCAACCCGACCAGAACCCTGCCCCACAACCGCGTGCCACCCCAGCTCGGCGCAAGACGGCACGCCGCCGCACAGACGTGGCGAAGATGCTCGACGCCCGCATCCTCACGGCCGGAACCCGCATCGTCCCCACCCACCGCTCCATCGACCACTGGGCGACGATCATCGAAGACGGTGGCGTTGTGCTCAACGCCACCGGAGGAACCCCCTACGGACGAGTGGACGAAGCCGGCGCCGTCGTCCGGGGCACCAAAACCTGCCAGGGCATGAAGGAATGGCACATCGAGGACGAGACGGGCGCGCGACTCAGCCTGCGCACCCTGCGAGACCAGGCAGTGGCGGCTGGCCACATGTAGAGCAGCGATGGCCCATACACGCGAATCGAACACGGCCCTGTTTTCGCCATTTGCGACTCATGCTCGATGACGGCTGGTGAAGCTGTTCTTGCAGCTAAGAGCAAACGACGGGGACATAATGGCGTGTGTTTTCCGATCTTCATGTGAGGTCGAGGCGCCGACCACGAGTTTCTCGACCAACGGTCAGGGCGCCTAGCCGGGAAGAATCGAACGGGATACTGCTTGTCCAGCCAGCGATGGCCTGTTCGTGCCTTATCTGCGGCGCATTCCTTGATCATCCAGCGGCCTTTGTCAGTGCCCGTTGCTACACCAATTCCCAACGGGCTGTGCCGCACTCGGCGGCCGCCAAGGGGAGGGGAAAGCAGCATGCCACCGCAGGGATACCACGTAGTCCGCAGCCATATACGGCGCAACCCGCGCCCTGGCGGGAAGAAGATGAGCGGTTGGATGATCGCCGCACTGGTTGCGGGCGTCTGGCTGTGGGGCCAGGTCTTCGGCTTCGGCGAGGCCAAGTCCGATGAGCCGCCGTCGCCCAAGCCCTCGGTGTCCGCCCCGGCGGCACCCTGATGGCCCGGCGCCGGCTACGGCTGCGCAAGCCCCGCGGCACCGGCGAGCACATCGCGGCCACAGTCGTCGCTCTGGCCGCGGTGACCTTGCTGTTCCAGATGGTCCTCGCGGCACAGAGCGCAGTGGTCCGGGGGTGGCCGTTCCTCCTCGTTCTGGCTGCCGGTGGTCTCATCTACGGGCTCTGGCGGCTGCTCCGCTCAGCCCGGGCACGGCGGGCCCGGTCCGACCTGCTGGCACGTTTGCGGATCATGCTGGCCGATATCGACGCCATGAACGACAGGGAGTTCGAGATCGCACTGCGGGACCTGCTCATTCGCGACGGCTGGTCGGCCCGAAGGGTAGGCGGCGGTGGCGACCAGGCCGCCGACGTCATCGGCGATCACCCACAGCGCGGTCGGATCGTCGTGCAAGCCAAGCACACCCGCGTGGGCGGGAAGGTGGGGTCATCGGTGATGTACGCGGTGAAGGGGACGGCCGGGCCGGTCCATAAGGCCGATCACGCTGTCGTCGTCACCAACGGGGCCTTCACTCGGGACGCCATGGCGTGGGGTGACCGGCACGGCGTCCACTGGGTTGACCGGGAGAAGCTGCAGCGCTGGGCCGGGAGGGGCGCCGCCCTACACGAACTTCTCAAAGTCTCCGCGCGCTCCCGTCCGAACCGGTTCAGGCGCGCGGCCTGACCGGCGGAGTCCCTGCTCATCATCCATCACATCTGGGGGTGTGGTGTTCGAAGAAGACGGGTCGCTCGACCCGCTGCTGAAGTTCCTGCTGTACACAGTCCTCACGCTGACCGCGGCCAAGATGCTTTGGGAGTGGCTCACCGAGGACGTCAGTCGGTGGATCACCGTTGACCTGTGGGGCCTGATAGCCGATCACCCGTGGTGGACCGGGCTCATCGTCGCCAGCGGGCTGTTCGTGCTTCTCCTGCTCGGCAGGCTCCTGTCGTTCCTGCTCGACGCTGGCATCTATGTCGGCCCTGAGGAGACGTTCGTCGATCCGTCTGACGATTCGGCCGACCCTGATGTGCTGACGTTCAAGATGAAGCAGCTCTCCGCGATGAGTGCGACGGGCTTTGAGCAGGCGTGCGCCGATCTTCTGGTCCGTGACGGATTCCGGGGCCCGCGGCGGGTCGGCGGCGCCGGGGACCTCGGCGTGGATGTCACTGCCCGTGATGGCGAAGACCGTCTCCTGATACTGCAGTGCAAGCAGTACCAGAACCCAGTGGGATCAGGGCACGTGCAGAAGTTCAACGGGACGGCCCGCCTGCACCACGGAGCCGACCTCCCCATCATGATCGCACTGAACAGCTTCACCCAGCCGGCAGTCGACTTCGCCCAGCACCACCAGCTCATCCTCATGGGCCGCCCGGAACTGAAGAGATGGGCCCACGGTCAGCACCTCTACGAGGTCCTCGGCGTTCAGAACACGACACGGTGACGCCACCACACTGCAGCCGCCCCCGCGCGTCCGCCGCTCGGCCTCCTCGGCCGCCAACGATGCGCGTAGCGTGCCCTTCTTCACGGGCACAGACAGAGGATCGCAACCCTGTTCCTGGGTGCTGGTCAAAAAGAGTGACGGTTGCCCTTCGGGACGACCAAGGGTTCGCTACTGTCCCGAGGTGGGTTCCGCCCGCGGTGCTGGCCGCCGTGGGAAGCATGGGGAGGCCGGAGCCCGACGGCAGGGGAGAGCTGCGTGCTTGACGAAAAGAATGTCCTGGAAGCGGTACGGCGACGCATCGAAGAGCGCGGTGAAGCCTCGAAGCTGGGACTGCCGGACACGGCGAAGATCACCTGGCATTCCCTCCTGGAGGGCGAGATCGTGCGGTCCATCGAGACCCGCAGGCAGGAGGAGCGAGAACACTACGGCCCCATCGACCTGTCGGACCGGCCGGAGTACGACACCCTCGCCCGCCACCGCGTCGCCTTGCCGAAGGACCTCACCACGACGCAGACGGTGACACTGGTGCGGCGTGGGTCGGTAACCGAGCGGTCTTGCGACTGCAGCAACGGAAAGACCGCCTGCCCGCGCTGCCAAGGCCGGGGAGATCTGGCGTGTGATCCGTTCACGGCCTGCGCTGCCTGCCGCGGCATCGACTCCTGCTTACGCTGCGACGGCACCGGCACCAGGAACCGCAACACCCCCGACGGCCAGCAGCCGGGGGACGATCGGGCCACCTGTCGCCAGTGCGGAGCACCGGATTCCGCCTGCTCCACCTGCCACGGCCGGGCCCGCGTCCCCTGCCCGACATGCGACGGGCACGGCGTACGGGACTGCCCCGACTGCGACCGGGCCGGGACCGTCCCTCACCAAAGATGCAAAGGCACCGGCAGAACCGTCACATGGATCCAGGGCACGATCAGCCGCAAGCCCCTGACCGAGAAGATCAAGCATCCCAAAACAGGCGTGCCCTACCTGGCCTGGGAGGAGGCACGCAAGAGCGGCGACTGGCACCGGGCCCACCTGACGCACAAAGACACGCTCCCCGCAGATCTGACCGACGCGTTTCGGAATCTCGTGCAGCCCCACCTCGCGCCACGCGAAGGCGAGATCGCCCGGCAGGCCACCTTCACATACCTGCGGCTGGCCCGCGTCGAGGCGCACCAGCACCCGCACCGGGTCTACTACGTTTTCCCCACCAACACCTCACCTCAGGTACTGGTACTGCCCTCGCGGCAGAGAACCTGGCAGATCACCGCAGCGGCCCTGGGAGCCCTGCTGGTGCTCTTCCTTCTTCTGCGGCTCGTGTCGTAGCAGGCCGTATCCGAGGATGTGGTCGTCCAGAGGGAAGGGCCCCTTGGCCAGAAGAGGAGGCGCAGCTCGCCAGCCCTCACGAGACGGCACTCGAGCCAGAGGCGCAGCCCGAGGGGACAGCGACTCTTGCGTCGGCTCGCGCAGGCAGCAAGAGACTGGCCTTCAGATGCCCGCACAGCAGACCACGAGGCCGGTCTTGCCGAGGTCGCGGTCCCGCCGGAGCAGGTGATGGTGACATCGGAAGGGAGCACCACGCGAACGAAAATTTCCATGGCCTAGCAGAAGCCACTCAGCGCGGCCGCGGCCTTCGGTTTTCTGAGCGTGGCCGCCCTCTCTCACTCGTAGCATCAGGGATTCTGCGAATCCTCAGCACAGCTCACTTCGCCTTTGCGGAGACGGAGGCGTGGCGAGGCCGTGCCTGGATAGCTGCCGTCGGCGATGGTCGTGGTCGTGCCGACTGCGGCCGATAGGGTGTTCACCCATGAGTGACGATACGCAACGAGTGGCCGCGGCCTGGGGGCGGATCGAGGCGTGGCTGCGTGAGCACGCTGCTGCTTCGGCCGATGTGCTGCGTCCTCCGGCTGGTGAAGCCGACATCGCGGCGGCGGAGGCGGGGATAGGAGTGGAGTTCCCGGCGGCGCTCGCGGCGTGGTATCGGGTTCATGATGGTTTCGACGAGGGCCATGGTTGTGGGATTTTGCCGTCCGGCATGACGATGTTGCCGCTGACTGACCTGGTGGATGAGTACCGGATGCGTACGCGGGACTGGGAGCGGGAGGCGGGCATTCTGCCGTTCGCGCGGACGGCCGGGGATACCTGGTCCGGATGGTATGTGGACGCGCGGAGGGGTGAGCCCTCTTACGGCGACCTGGGGCACTGGTCGGTCGACGGTGGAGACGATCTGTACCCGTTGGGGCGTGGGGGTTGGCCGCTGGTGGACTGGCTGGAGGAGCTTGCTGCGGCGCTGGAGGAGGGCCGGTGTCTGCACCGGCCGGATGGAATGGACGACAGGCACAGCTGGCCGGTCCTGACCGGCAGCCAGGGGCTGACCTGGGTTGATCCCAGGGATCCACGGCTGTTCCCCGACGGGATGATCAAACTCGACGGTCCCCGTTAGGGCTGGTGGCCCGGGAGCGCGCGGACCCCCTGGACCACCAGCTGGTCGTTTACGGCTCAGGGACGGTGCACTTCACGGTTGCCTTGCCGGCGTCGCAGTGCGCGAACTCGGGGAACTTGACCCAGTACTCGTCCGCGTCCAATAGGTGGTACTTGCCCCCGGCGGCGAAGGCGCCGGAGAAGCTGGCCATGGAAGTGGTGTTGATCCAGCTCGACATGCTGGAGCGCCCGCAGACCTCCTTCCACGTGGGACCGGCTATGCGCTCGTCGTCGTATAGGTGCCACTCGCCTTGCTTTACACGCGTGGCATAGCTCTGCACGCACGCGTCTCCGCTGGCGACCTCGTTCAGTCCGTCCATGGACTTGGGCATGCCGCCGCTGTTGTAGGAGGCGGCGTACGCGAACTCGTCACACGACGCTGTGTCGTTCGGGGCGATGTCCGTCACAACGGTGGTGTCTGGATGCCCGTTCTTGGCTGCCCAGCCCGAGGGGCAGATCACGTCCCGGTTCTTCTGCGGGTCCCGGTTGTGCTGGTTCTTGTCCGCCTTGGGCAGGTACTTCATCGGCTTGCCTGCGGTCATGCTGCCGGGGTGGTTGGGCAGCTTCGACTGGATCAGCCACGCGTGCGCGACCGCAGCCGGGGTCTTCTTGAGTTCATCACCCATGTCGGCTTGTACTTGTGGAACACGCAGCCAGGCCTGGCCGGATCGGCCACCTTGTCGCAGCGGACGTCCAGGTCCGGCGTGGAGGTCCCCATCTCACCCTGGTTCAACTCCGCTGTCGTGTCGGGGGTCCTGATCGACCAGTTCCACACCATCTTCACCGTGGACGTGTCACTGGTATCCGTGCCCGAAGCGGTGTGGGTGAAGGTGGCAACAGCAGGGTGGAGGTCTGTCCCCGTCGTGGTCCATGTCGGGAACCCTCGCCAGATGGGTCCGCTCGTGGAGCACTGCGGCTCACACGAGAATTTCGGAGTAACCGTCAGCGGGCCCCACTCGGATGACTTGCCCTCGAAGTCAACGAACTCGACCGGGAGGAGCGTCCATTCCTGCTGGAACGTGGTCGACTGCGGGTCCAGCTTGATCTGGATGACGGACGCGAACGTGGCCGTGCCGACCAGGATGGTCTGCCCATCCGGCAACTTGCTGTACATGCGACCGTAAAGGGGCGTCGCCTTCTTCATGCAGGCTTCTGTGCGCTTGAACCAGTCCGTGCCCGAGGAGACATCGCTGCACCACTTGACGAGATCAGCCGCATCCCGCGTGCTGCGGAGACGATTCTCCACGGACGCCTGCTGCTTCTTGGTCAGATCGCCGACCTCGCCGACCTCCGCGCAGAGGACCTCGTTGTCGCCGGCGTCCGAGCAGTTCTCACCCGGGGCGGGCCGACCGCTCCTGGCGTTCGGATCGTCGTATTCCCGCTGCGCTTTCTGCGGCTCCTGATAGGCGTCCAAGCCGACCGCGGCAGCGTCCTTGTCTGGCTCCGGCAGCTTGATATCCACCACGCGGTCGCGGATATGGAACGTCGCCCACGGCGACCAGTCGGTCTCATACAGGGTGCCGTCGTAAGCGGAGGTGTGGAAGGCGTAGGTCTTGCCAGGCGCGAGCCACTTGGCATCCACGGTGACCTCAGCAGGCTTCCCGGAGGCAACCATGGGTGAGACTTTGACACCGTATTGGTTGTTTTCGATCTTGACTTGCTTGTCCGGCTTGCCGTCGGCGCCGACCGAGTAGACCTCGAAGGTCAGGTTTGCCTTGTGCCGTCCGCGTCGGTGACGGTGTTACGCAGCACGGCCATGGTCCGGTCGACCTGCCACACCTTGTTCGCGTCCTGCTTGAAGGTCGGGCCCGCGGACGGATTCTTGCCCGAGACTGGCCGGTTGCCGGCCTGGGTTAACGACTCGGGCCCGGCGGCGGGCCTCGACGACGGAGGCGCGTGAGGGTCCGGGTTGGGGGTGAATTCGCTGTCTGCCGCAGTTGCTACCCCCGAGCCCAGCAGCAGAGCGGCTGTGACGATGCCTACGGCGATGCGGCGGAAGACCGCGGAGGGTCTTCTTGCGCGGTAACGGGATAAGTGCACGTGGTTCCTCTCATGCCGGTGCCCCGATGCGGTTGCGGCCCCCCGGGGCGCGGCCTCGTAGGTCTGTTTTGTCGTGCCGCCGCCCTGTCTACGTGGGCTCTGGATCACCGAGCAAGAGAGTCAAATAAGACAAGCGTTTCTCTTGGCAGGTACCAGATGTGAACGGTTTCCAGGGTGGGGCGCACTGGCGGCGAGTCGTTGCGGTTCGCGCCGGCCAGTACCCCCGCCCCAGTGGCAACCTCCACCGTCGACCAGTACCGAGCGCACCAGTCCGCTCTTGCCCCGGTCTACCGGGCTGCGCCCGGTATTCTGGCCGCTGCCAGGGGCTTTCACGAGGCAACCGTCTACCAGGTGATTCTCGAGGTCCAGGCCGATGGCCTCGTGGTAGGCATCCAGCGCCGGCTGGTGCAGCCCCTCGAAGAGGCTCACAGCGATCCACTCGTCCCGTCGAGCCCGCATTGTGGTTGCCGAGCAGGTGTGGTCGGCGTGCTGCTGGTAGGTGCCTCCAAGCATGAGCGGGCTCCCTCGACCCGGTGAGGTGCGGTGCGAGCAGGTGGTCAGGATGGGGGCGGTGAGGTGATGCAGGTGATCGAGCATGTCGGCCAGGGTGTCGTGCTCTTCTTTGTTCGTGGCTTCGAGCACCGGAGTGCGGGCCGCGGGATACTGGACTGGTCCGGGTGGGGAGAGGGTCGGTTCAGGCTCGCGCGGCGAGGGGCACGCTCTCCCGGCAGATAGCTCGTTGCCGTTGAAGTCCCCTCCGTCAAGGCTTACTGGTCGTTTCAGAATGCGATCTGATCTGACCTCTCGGCTGAGACGGCGCTCAGTGGTGCAACGGAACCGGTAACTCTGGTTGCGCGTTGGCTCGACAGGACTTTGGGAGGAGAACCTTGTCGAGCTTGAGCTTCCCGCCGGCGCGGGCGGTCGGACGCGGGGCGGCCTGGTACCGCGGGGACTGCCACGTCCACTCCGTCCACTCGGACGGGGAACTCACTCCTGAAGATTTGGCCGCTCGGGCGCGCTCTGCCGGGCTCGACTTTATGGCGACGACGGAGCACAACTCAGCTGCGGAGCCCGGTGTATGGGGGCATCTGGCTGCCGATGACTTCTTGATCGTTCTCGGTGAGGAAGTGACCACGAGGACCGGGCACTGGCTCGCGCTCGGCATCAACCCCGGCGAGGTCGTCGACTGGAACCACCGGGTCAGGGACGGGCTGATCGATCAGTGCCTGGACCAGGTCCATCGAGTAGGGGGCCTGTGCGTGGCCGCGCACCCGCATGCGCCCTATCCGTCAGGCGACTTCATGTTCCCATTGCGGGGCTTCGACGTGGTGGAGGTCTGGAACGGGCTGTGGACTTCGGACCGGCCCTGGAACGCTGACAACGAGGCTGCCCTGGCAGAGTGGGGGATGAGCCTCGCAGCGGACATCCACACGGGGTCGTGGCGGCCGGCGATGGGCAACAGCGACACCCACTTGGAGGGGCAGATCGGCATCCCTCACACGGTGGTCTTCGCCGAGGAGCTGAGTACGGAGGCAATCCTGACCGGAATCCGTGCCGGCCGCAGCTGGATCGCCGAGTCGGCGGACGTGGACGTATCGTTCACTGCCAATGCCGATGGTCGCGTTGCCGGGGTGGGAGAACAGCTCGCAACTCATGGTGGGCAGGTCGAAGTACAGGCAACAGTGCGAGGTGCCCCGGTGGGGACCGTCAGCTTCCACACCGATCGAGGGAAGGTTCACCGGGCGTCTCTCCCCGGTGATGGGGCAGGTGTCGTGCAGTGGGATACAACGGCGGAGGACTCAGCGTTCGTCCGTATCGAGGTCCGCCACCCCAACGGGCACGTCGCCGCACTGACCAATCCGATTATCCTCGCCTGACCGCTCGTTTCACCGTACGGTGCGTAGGCGACGGAGGCAGATGAGGCTGCAGGCTAGCTCAAGCAGGCTCTGATGGAGGTCGGCGCGTCGTTCGTAGCGGATCCGGAGCCGTTTGAACTGGTGCAGCCAAACAAAGGCCCGCTCAACCACCCAACGGACCTTGCCGAGCCCCGAGCCGTGGGCCACGCCACGTCGGGCGATCATCGGTTTGATGCCGCGCTTCCACAGCATGCGGCGGTACTTGTCGAAGTCATAGCCCCGGTCGGCATACAGGTGCCGCGGCTTGCGGCGAGGCCGTCCTCGCAGCCCCCGGATTGGCGGGACCGCGTCGAGCAGCGGCAGGAGCTGGGTGACGTCGTGGCGATTGCCGCCGGTGAGCCTGACGGCAAGCGGGGTTCCGCGCCGGTCGACTATCAGGTGGTGCTTGGAACCGGGGCGGGCGCGGTCGACCGGCGAGGGGCCGACGTGATCCCCCCCTTTGAGGGCCCGGACATGCGAGCCGTCAACAGCGCAGTGGTCAAGATCCAGCAGGTCGGCGTGGCGCAGCTCGGTCAGCAAGGCTGCGTGCAGGCGCGGCCAGACGCCGGCCTCGGCCCAGTCCCGAAGCCGACGCCAGGCCGTCACCCCGGAGCAGCCGACCATTTCGGCCGGGACATCGCGCCAGGCGACACCGGTGCGCAGCACGTACATGACCCCGGCGAGTGCCGCCCGGTCGGGAACGCGCAGCCGCCCGGGGTAGCGGTGGCGCTGCTCAGGAGCGGGCGGCAGCAGCGGAGCCACGCGCTCCCACAAGTCATCCGGAACAAGATCAGCACCCACCCGGACACCCTGCCCACGAAGGTAACCGGGCACAAAACTTACGACTCAACTCATTCTGAAACGATCAGTTACTGGCTGGTGAGCAGGTCGTGGCGGGTCGGCTGTTCATCCTCGAGTCGGTGGATACCGGCGCCTGTTCCAGTGCCTGGCCAATGACGGTGGGTCTTATCGGTGTGGCCGTCCGCGAGTGGTGGACGGCCACACCAAAGGTCGCCGCCGCTGCAACAGCTGACGACCGAATCCCCTGTTGCGTCGAGTGGCAACGGCCGGGGAAGCCTGGTGTGAAATGTTCGGGCCCGGGCGTCACACGCCCATGCGTGTGCGGGGCTCCGTATGCGCACGGCCAGGGCGGCGCGAAAGAGGGCCTGCTGGATCTCCCCCGTGGACGGCTGGGGTCATCTCCGCCTCCCTTCCGGATAGTTGCTCGGTGCCGTGGCGAGTTACCAGTACAGAGAAGCAGATGAAGGTGGGGGGCACGCAATGCTGATCAAGGCCGCTACGTCGGACAGATGCAGGTGACGAACCCCGCGTCGGGGGTACCGAGGCATCGGGTGACCTGCGGGGCTACCTGATGATGGTTTCAACTCCGGCTGGGACAAGGTGAAATGGAAGCGCATAAGCGCCTTGTCGCCTCATCCCTTGACAGCCGACCATTTCGCTGAGGTCCCGTATTCGCTGCGCTGCAACGCAGCGGATCCCGTGCCGGGGCCGAGTCGAGTGGCAACGAGCCGAGGGAGAAGAATTTGAACAACAAGATTCAGGTTCACGCGCTGTGTGTGGAAGGCCCCGGCCGGACCGGCAGCACTTTGCTACCGGCCCCTGCTGTGGCTGTCGTGATCGTGGTCGTCCTCCTGACCGCTGCGATGGTGACCTGCCGGATGCCGCTGGAGACGGTCATCACCACCATCACCGCCGGTGGTCTCCTCGCGGTGGAGCTCCTCCGCTGCACGATCGCGGCCCTCGCCCCCCGTTCCCGGACCCTGTAGAAGGAGAACCCGGAATGGGGCGCACCCCGAGCGCCCATGGGGAGGCTGATCTCGCCATCGAGCTGGCGCAGTGGCTGCGGTCACTGCGCCGGCAGGCGGGACTGACCTACCAGCAGATGGCGCACACGACACAGGCCGGCTTCGCACCGGCCACGCTCTGGCGGGCTGCCCGCGGTACCACCGTGCCGCGCTGGCCCGTCGTCGAGGCCTTCGCCACCGCCTGCGGTGGCGACCTGGGGCAGGCTCGCCGGATGTGGGTCGCTGCCACAGAGCAGCGCCGCTCCCTCCGCTCAGCCTCGCCGGGTATCCGCGGCGAGCCGGTCCTGCGTCCCGAATTCATCCACACCCCGGCGCAGCTGCTCCAGGCGATGCGCGCCATGCAGGTCGAGGCCGGCGGCCTGTCCTTGCGGGAACTGGAGGACAGGGCGACCTCCCACGGAGTGACACTCCTGCCGCACAGCACCGTGGGGGCGGTACTCCGCGGGGAGCGGATGCCCGCGAAGAGGCTGCTGATCCACTTTGTGGAGGCGTGCGGCGTCTCCCGCGCGCCCACCGGCGCCTGGGAGGACGCGTGGGACCGGGCTGACGCCTACCGCCAGTGGGCCACAGGCAACAGCCGCTCGGACCACCGCGGCGCTCCTGGCGCACGAGAGAGCCACCATCAGCACGTGAGAGCCGCCTGAATGCCCTGGTCAGGCGATTGGCCCCAGCCGCGCTCAGCAGCGGCTGGGGCCTTCGCTGAAGTCCCGGTTTCGTCAGCCCGGTCGACGCGCCGGAGTGAGCCCGGGCGGGCGGACGGCCCTTCCCGCCAGGAGGTGGCTGGTCAGTCGGTCAGGGCCCCGGTAGCCGAGGTCCTTCGTTCGGGAACGGGGTGGTGCCCTCGAAGCGGCCGGGGGAGACCGTCACTTCACGTAATTGCAGTTGTAGTTGCCCTTGCCCGATGTGTATTCGCAGACGGCGAAATGGACATCCTTGACCTGGTGGAGGCTGTTGGCTGTGTCGGTTTCTGAGGGAGTCGTTTCGACGTGACTTCGGGAGTCGTTTTGCGGTGAGCATCAAGATCAATCTCAGTGACTTTTGATGTCAGAAGCTGGTCCTCTCGCTCTCCGCTCCACCGCGTCTGGCCTGCCGTCCACTCCCACTCAAGTCGGCGACCTCTACAGCTGATCTCCCGGCGCATCGCCGCGAGCCGCTCGAACGCGATCACCGCCAACCGGGCGCCCAGGGCTGGTATTCGCTGTTCCCGAACCCGGTCGTCGCCGAATCGCTCCTGGACAAGCTGATCAACACGAGCCACCAGGTATTCATGAACGACCCCTTCTACAGGCCGGACAACGACTCAAGGCCGCGATCACCAAAGCGTGAGTCGGCCCCTGGGCTACCGAGACCGTCGAATCGCTGTTCCGCGTTGCTCAGCCGAGCGGTCCCGTCATCGCGTGCGGCCGTACCGCCGGTTCGAGCAGCGACAACGTCCGCTGCTCTGCATCGAGGGCGGCACGGATACCGACCGGCATCGGCAGATTCGCGCCTGCGTGCCCGACCTCTACGTTGCCCAGGACCGGTATGTCGCGGTCACCGAGGACGTCGAGGACGATCTCGGCCAGGCTCGGAGAGCCGTCGGGCGAATCGAGCCCGTCGATCGCCTCCGGAACGCCCACGACCATGCCGGAGATCCGATCGAGAATCCCGCTGTGCCGCAGTATCTGCAGATAGCTCCACACGTACGATGCCTGGCCGCCCAGCTCCTCCCAGAACAGCACCGCGCCGTCGAAGCATTCGAGCGGCAGCGCGAAAGGCGTCGCCTGCGCCAGCACGATGCGATTGATGACCCCGCCGATAAGCGGACCTTCGGCACGCCCGGCACGCCAGCACTCCCACGACGGGCCGGCGGGCAGCGCACCGATCGGCTCCGTGCCGGTCAGCAGCGTCGAGTACAGCTTCCCCAGTTCCTCCCGGCGGGCCGCGGACGCTCTTTGCCAGTGCCCTCCGAGACCGGGCGTGGCCAGGTCGGCATGGAACCCGACCAGACCCGTGCGCGCGTAGAGCACCAGGTGCAGCAGTGAGATGTCGCTGTAGCCGAGGATCGGCTTGGGGTCGGCCCTGATCGCGTCGAAGTCGATCAGGTCGAGGTATCCGAACACCGTCTGGCCACCGTCGTGCGCGACGATCGCGCGCACCCCGGTATCACGCAGTAGACCGTTGAGCTCCTTGGCGGTCTCGTCCGGCCGAGCCGCGCTCCACCAGCGGTGCCGTCCGGCTTCGAGGAGCGGCGCGAGACGCACACGGAATCCCATCCGTTCGATCTCGGCCACCGCCCGTTCGAGATCGGGCGCGTATCTGGCATCGAGCGGCCCGGACAGCGCCGCGACGACGACGAGGTCTCCGGGCTCCAGGGCGCGAGGGCGCAGCAGTTGAGGCAGTGCGGGATGGGTCACCGAGGCAGTGTCGCGACACCCATGACAACACGCTACTCATTTACCGATCGGCCACCCGGTGGCCCCCCCTGTGTGGCGCCCGGTCAGCTGGCCTGGGTCTGTTCGGCCAGGGCTTTGGTGTGGGCGAGGCGGTAGGACTCGGTGCCGGTCTGAATGATGGCGCCGTTGAAGGTCAGGCGGTCGACGATGGCCGCGCAGAGCCGCGGATCGGTGAAGGTCTTCGTCCACCCGCTGAAACTTTCGTTCGAAGCGATGACGACGCTGTTCTTCTCCTCGCGCTCGGTCAGAACCTGAAACAGCAGTTCAGCGCCCCTGCGGTCAAGCTCCATGTAGCCGAGTTCATCAATGCATAAAAGATCGACGCGGCCGTAGCGGGCGATCGTCTTGGACAGTTGCTTCTCGTCGGCGGCTTCGACCAGTTCGTTGACGAGTTTGGTGGCCAGCACGTAGCGGACGCGGTAGCCGTGCATCGCGGCCTCGGTGCCCAGGGCGATCAGCAGGTGGGACTTGCCGGTGCCGGAGTCGCCGATCAGGCAGAGCGGCTCCCCTTTCTTGACCCATTCACAGGTGGCGAGGGTGTTGACGGTGGCCGGGTCGATGTTGGGATTGGCTTCGAAGTCGAACGCCCGCAGGCTCTTGTCCCGGGGGAAGGAGGCGGCCTTGATCCGGCGCTCGGACCGTCGGCGGGCCCGGTCGTCGCACTCCGCCAGCAGCAGCTCGGCGAGGAACGCCCGATATGACATCTGATCGCGTGCGGCGCCTTCGGCGAGGTCGGGGAACTGCTGGCGGATGGTCGGCAGCCTGAGCATGCGGCATGCCTGGTCGATCGAGGCGGTGGCGGCTTCTTCGGTCAGTCCGCGCTTGCGTGTCATGATCCCTCTTTCTCGCCGGCCGTGCGGCCGTGTCGTTTCAGGAGCTGGTCGTAGTGGGCCACCGACGGCAGCGGCCGGGTGTCGGGCGGGAGGTGGGACAGCTTCCGGTCGGCCAGGAAGGTGACCGTGCCGCCGGTCTCCTCCTGTGGCTGGACGGGATGGGCCAAGGTGGGCTTCGGGGGCTCGGCGAAGGTCTCGCCTTCGGCGGCCTTGCGGGCTTCCAGCGCGACGGCGTCCGCGGTCAGGGCGCCGGCTCGGTGGGCCGCGGCGAGTCCGGCGACGACGTGTTCGTGTTCCATGTGGCGTCCCAGCAGCAGCACCTCGATCAGGGCTCTGGTGCCGGTCGCCTCGCCGTGGGCGGCGCGGGCCGCGGTCCACCAGGCTTCGTGGACGGGGGTGAACTTCCCTGCAGCTTTGGCCTGTTCGGGGGCGGTTGATCCGGGGAAGGCGCCCGGCTTGCGCAGGAGTGCCTCCAGGTAGTGGTCCAGGACCAGGCGGGATTCGCCCCGGCCGCTGAGGCGTTCGTGGTGGGCGACCACGGTGCGGCCGTCATAGACGACCAGGTCGTTGGCGTGCAGCAGCACCCGCAGCTGGCGGCCGATGAAGCGGACCGGGACCGAGTAAGAGTTGCAGCGTACGGTGACCTGGCCGAAGCGGTTGACCCGCGGAGTGAACCAGCGGCCGGTCTCGAACACCTCGCGGGGCAGCGGCCGCAGCAGCGGCTGTTCCTGGGCGAAGTACTCGCCGACGGTGCGAGTCTTCGACCGAAGGCGGCGGCCTTCATCGTCCAGGTCCCACTGGTCGACCATGGCGTTCAGCTCGGTCAGCGAGGCGACCTCGGGGACGGGGACGAAGTGGTTGCGCCGGTAGTAGCCGATCTGGCCTTCGACGCCGCCCTTCTCATGGGCGCCTTCGATGCCGGGACGGCAGTAGAAGGCATCGACGCCCCAGTGCGAGCGAAAGGCCGTCCAGCGGTCGTTCTCCACCCTCGCTCTGGACAGGCCCAGGACCCGCTCGACCGCGGCCCGCAGGTTGTCGTAGCGGATCCGGCCGCGGGGTGTACCGCCCAGCACCCGAAACGCGTGCACGTGCCCTTCGAAGAATGCCTCCTGCCCGCAGGAGGTGAACACCCGGTGCACCGCCTTGCGGGAGTAGGACAGCCGCATCGAGAACAGATAGACCTTGGTCATCTTGCCCGCGAGCACGACGTGCACGTCACCGAAGTCGACCTCGGCCTCCGCCCCAGGCAGATGGGTCTGCGGCACGAACATCGCATCCGGGCCCACCCCGGCCTGCCGGCGGACCTCCTTGCGGCGGTCCTTCACGTAGACGCGGACCATGGAATACGAGATGTCGTCGGCCGCATGGTCCTCGACCAGGCGGTCGTAGATGCGCTGGGCGGTGTGCCGCTGTTTGGGCGGAGCGTCCAGGTCAGCCAGCAGCATCCCGTCGATCAGCGGTTTGTAGGGATCGAGTCGGGACTCCTTGCGCCGTTGTTTCTTCCGTGGCTCGGGCCATTGCCCGTCCAGGGCCCGCCGGACCGTCCTCCAGGTCACGTTGTGCGTGCGCTGAAGCGCCCGCAGCGACATGCCCATCCGGTGATCCCGGCGGATCGCCGCGTACAACTCGACCTTCGACTACGAGTTACCCATGAGGCCCCCAGCGGGAGAAGCACACCTCACAGTCCCACCGCAAGCCCCCAAGCGACGTCAAAACAAACTGACATCGCAAACTCGGTCAGATGGTGACTCCCATAGTCACATCGAAACGGCTCCCGCAGTCACGCTCATAACCAGGCTGTCGTAGCTGGAGCACTGGGTGAACAGCCATTTCGCTGTGCCGGCGGGGAGCGCGTTGAAGTCGGCCGTGGTGGCCAGGGTGCGGCCGGTGGTGTGCGTGCGGGCGGTGAGGTAGGCCTGGTGCCAGCGCAGTCCTCCCGCCGGGTTCCAGTGAGGATCGATGGCTTCCAGGGCTTTGGTGCGGTCGGTGGGTAGTTTTCCTCGGTTGGCGCGGCGGCGTTGGGCGCGCAGCCAGGCGCCGAGGCGGTAACCGTCGTGGCGGGCGGGCTCGGGGACGGCGAGGTTGCCGTGCTGCCTGGCCCAGGCGCGGGCGTGGGCGAGACCGGCTGTGAAGGCTGCGGCTTGGGGGATGCGGCGGGGCTGGGCGGCACGGGCGTCTTCGGCGGTGAGACCGAGGTCGGCCAGTAGCTGTTGCTGGTGGGGGTGGAGGTTGTCGTAGACGGTGCACTGGTTGTAGAGCCACTGTCCGGTCCAGTCCGGTGTGCCGGGGAAGCCCTGGTTCGGGGCGAGGGCGGGGCCGGGGGTGAGCTGTGCGCGGGCGGCCTGGTAGCGGCGCTGCCATTTCATGCCCCAGGGCGGGTTCCAGTACGGGTCGATGCGGGCGAGGGCTTCTTCGTGTGGCCAGGGGGTGTCGAAGAGTTCGCGGTGGAGGTTGGCCTGGTGCCGTTGTCGGACCAGCCAGCGGCCGAGGGGGAATCCGGCGTGGTGGGTGGTGCGGGGGAGGTCGAGGGTGCCGTGTTCGGCTGCCCAGGTGCGGGCGTAGTGCAGGCCGGTCTCCATGGCCGGGTGTCGGGTGGCCGGGTTGGGCACGGCGGTGGCGGCGAGGGGTTTGGTGAGGCCGAGGCGGGCGAGGAGGTGCTGCTGTCCGGGCTGGAGGGCGGTGTAGTTGACGCACTGGGTATACAGCCACTGCCCGGTGAGGTCGTCGAAGTTGCGGAATCCGGCTTCGGGATCCAGGCGGCTGCCCGCGGCGACGGCGGCGTGGGCGATGTGGTGTTCGCGTTGCCAGTCGGTGGGCCAGGGCGGGTTCCACCGGGAGTCGATGTCGGTCAGTGCCTGGTTGAGTGCGGGGTCGAGTTGGCCGCGCCGTGCGCGTACTCGCTGGCTGTGCAGCCATTTGCCGATGGGGAAGCCGTCCTGGCGCGCGGAGGTGGGGGCGCACAGGTGGCCATGTTCGTTTCCGTAGGCGCGGACGTGGTCCAGGGCGGTGCGCCGGGCTGCTTTGAGATTCCGGCGCCTGGGCGCTGCGCCACGCGCTCGTTCCTGCGTGATGTCGAGGTCGGCGAGGAGGCGTTGCTGTCCGGGGTGGAGGCTGCTGTAGCTGGTGCACTGCTCGTAGAGCCAGGTGCCGAGATTTTCGGTGGTGCCGGGGAATCCGCGTTCGGGGGTGAGCGGCTGCCCGGTCTGTGCCAGTGCTTTGGCGCGGTGGTAGATGCGCTGCCACCACAGGTTCCAGGGCGGGTTCCACCACGGGTCGAGGGCGTCGAGGGCGGCGGCGCGTTCGGGAGCGAGCTCGGGTCCTGCGGTGCGCTGGTTGGCGAGCCACAGGCCGACGGCGAATCCGTCGACCCGCACCGTGTTGGGCGCGCACAGGTGGCCGTGCTCGGCGGCATAGGCACGGGCATGGCGCAGTCCACGCGCGAACCCCTGGGCAGCGTCTTCGGTGCTGTCTGGGAGCGGCGCAGGCTTGGGCTGCACGGGTGTCCTGCCCCGGTCACTGCTTTCCGCCAGGAGCTGGGAGACCGGGGCGGGCCGGTGGGGTGGGGGGACGCGCCACATGCTGCGCGTCTTCGGTTTGTGCCCGGCACGGGTGCGGACACAGGCGCGCACCCAGGCGTTCAGCGGCCCGGTTGTGACCACACTGAGGCGACCGGCGATCCACGGCCGCTCAAGACGCTGGGCCAGTTCGTCGACGAGGTGGGGGACATCGGCGAGCGAGTGCGGCTGATGCCGGCCCGCCTCGTCGAGCAGCCGCTGCTGTACACCCGCATCCGCCAGGGCTGCGGCCAGTGTGACGGCTTCGGGATAGGTGACCGCGTCCCGCGCCGCCGTACGCCATGCGAGGCCGTTGCCCGCGGCCATCAGCCGCAGCCGGTCGGGCCAGATGATCTCTTCCGGCCAGGGCTCGTCCCACCATGAGGCGAGAATCGCTTGCGCCGTAGTGAACGCTTCGGCCGCATGCGGGCAGCGCCGCAGCAGCCGTGCGTGACGGCGCTGGGCCGCTGCGATCTGCGGCACGTGCCGCAGATCCAGCTGCCCGGGCCCGGCCGTCGCTCCGTCGACGACGGGTGCTTCCAGCATCCAGCACTGGTGTTTGACGCATACCCGTGCGTGCGGCAGGAGGTAGCGGCGTGCTGTATCCCGGCCCTGTGTGGCCCTCGCGGTGCAGGCCCGGCACCCGGGGCCGGTCGGCGGGATGGTGGCGGCGGTGCGGACCCAGGCGGCCGGCCCGCTCCCCAGCCTCCTCGAGGGGACTTCCCGGTCCCAGGCTGGCAGGGCATGGCGCAGGTGTTCTTCGGACATGCGGCAGAAGGCGGTGACCACCGCCCTGGCCTCGGTGTTGAAGACGACTTCGCCGTCGGGCCGCACGGTGAAGAGGTTGGGGCGTCGTCCCACGTCCACGAGCGCGCCGATGAGTTCTTTGGCCGTGAGCCGGTAGCGGGAGGCGACCCGGCTCATGTAGGACAGCGTCGTCTCGCCGTGCAGCGGCGCTACCCGCACCGCGCCCCAAGCCCCTCTGTGCCCGCAGAGTTCGAGCTGCTCGCGCTGTAGTGGCTGCGCCTGCTGCGCGCTGATGGCCTCCGTCACCGCCGCTCCGACCTGTCAGGATCCCGCGTTGTGACTGCGTGGGCGCGGGAGGCGTTTTCTGGGCAGGCGGGCTTGCTGTTCGGCGCGGATATCGAGCTGGATGCCGGCCAGGAGTTTCTTGGTGATCTTCTCGCTCCCGTCGAGCAGGGCGGTCAGGGCGGCTTCGCGGATGAGGTGGGAGAGGCTGCCCATGACGCCGCCGCTGCGCTGGTGGAGGTACTCGGCGTGCCGCGCCAGGGTGTGCGGGGTGTGGTGGCGCAGGGGAGCGCGGTGTTGCGGACCAGGGTGAAGCGGCCGGCGAGCTGGGCGCCACGCGGCCCGGTGAGCAGGGGAGAGGCCTCGACGTCGACGCCTGCGTAGACGAAGGTGGCGGGGATCCGCTCGCCGAGGTGTTTCATCTGGTCGGAGGTCTCCGCGCCGGACCGGGTGCGGGTGTCGAGCAGGTGGACGTCGTCCACGAGGACCAGCTTCGTCTCCAGCAGGCACAGCAGATGGCAGACGGCGTCGGTGATCTGTGCCTGGTTCATGCGGGCTGCGATGGGGATGCCGAGGAACCGGGCGAATTCGCTGACCAGCATCTTGGGTGTGGAGGCCGGGGGGACGGCCAGGAAGACGACGGGCAGGCGGTCCGTGCGGCCGGGGTGCCGACGCTGCTCGGCGAGTTCGAAGGTGCGCCCCATTTCCAGCAGAGTGGTGGTCTTGCCGGTGGTGGGTGGTCCGGAGACGATCAGGCCGCGGCGTGCGGTGCCCTGCTGGCGCGGTTGAGGAGCATCAGGCGCCGCAGCGACAGGGAGATGCGTTCCATGGCCGGGGTGGTCAGCACGACGAACCGGGAGTGGTAGTCCAGCCGTTCCTCCAGCGAGCAGTCCTCGTCCGCGGCCGGATGGGGCTGCAGCGGGGGAGTGGCGACGAACTGCTGCCAGCCGTCCCGCGTGGTCGGCGGCGCGTACGCCGCGACCCTCGCTCCCTCGTCACGTGTGCTGTGCACAGGAGTGTCTGTCACCACTGTGCTGCCTCCTGGCGGGCGTCATAGATCCGGGACGGGCGCGGAGCCTGGGCGGGGGAGTCCGGCCGTCCGTGTCCGCAAGGCGCGCCGGGGTTTGCGGCGCCGGAGAGGTCGTCGTCCTCGTCCCAGCTGTCCTCGAACCGTGTTTCCCCTTCCTGATCCTCTTCCTCCAGCGGGGCGAAGGCACCCACCAGGCCGTAGGAGAGGGTTGGAGCCGCCACAGGGTCCGGGGCTGCCTGCGGCGAGGCCGGTTGGGCCAGCGACGCTGCGGCACTGGCGCGCGCCGCCACCGTCTGCTCGCGGCGAGTTCCGGCACCGCTGCTCGCGCGCCGCAGGAGGCAGTCCAGGGACTGGGCGAGCTGCCGCTCGTGCTCGACACGGTCGCCGCGGCGCTCGACCACGGCATGGATGTGCCGCCAGGTGAAGTCGGTGAACGGCAGGCTGACACAGCCGCGGTGGATCCACGGCACCTCTTCCCATCCGCTGGGCAGCCGCACCCAGATCTGATTGGGGTCGTAAGGGTTGTGATGCACCTCCCATCGGCCGTCCGGCGCGGCCGACCGGTACCCACGGTGCGGATTGAGCACCTTGTGGTCGTAGGTGCGGTAGTCGAAGCGGATGCCGTACGCGTTGACGGCCACCCGCTTGACGGGCATGAGCTCGATGTAGTCGTCCGCGCTCAGCGACACCGGAACATAGCCGGTGACTCCCGCGAGCGCGCCCCACATCTCGTTCGGCGACAGGGCGAGCTTCGGCGCCAGGGGATGGCGCAGCGACGCGTGCGGACGGTGCTGCCAGTCGGCGACGATCCACTCATCCAACAGCTCCTGCACCTGCGCGAGCGTCCAGCACGCCTCGTCCTCGACCCGCGTGCCGCGCCGGGTGACATCCGAGCCGGTGTAGCCGGCCACGTACTGGGAGAACCGGTCCCCGATGGTGCGGAACGTCCGCTCGACATGGCCCTTGGCCGGGCCGTTGGCAGGCGGCGCCGGCTGCACCGACACCCCCAGGCTCTCGCACGCGGCAATGAAGGAACCGGAGACGAACACCCTGCCCTGGTCGACCACCACCGTCTCCGGCATGATCACCGGCCGGGCCGCCGCCCCTTCCAGCCGCGCATCCAGCGACACCAGCCGCTCATAGGGGATGACCGACCGGGACATCGCCAGCGCCGCCTCCCACCCGGCGCGCATCCGCATGGGCGTGACCATCTGCGCCAGCAGCACCGCCGCATCCACCGATCTCGTGCCCACCGGACGCACCACCGCAGCACAGATACTGCGCGTTGCCACATCCAACGCGATCGACAGCTCAACCGGCCCCCTCACCCCGTCGGCGAGCACCACCAGCACATCCAGCGGCGTACTGTCCAGCATCACCAGCTCACCCGGCCGCAGCGCCACAGTCGGGGTGAACGGAGGAGCCGGCCGCGAGGTGCGCCGCCGCTGCTGCGCCGCAGACCCCAGCAGCCCATGGCCATCGGCGAGCGCGTGCACCAGCCGGTTGAACGTCGTCACCGGCGGCACCTCCACCACGCCCGGACCATGGGCCTCCTCCAGAACCCACCCGACCATGCGCCGCAGCCGGCTCAGCGTGCCACTGGAACGCTCCCGCTGCGCCTCCAGCACCTGAGCGATCGCAGCGACCACCCGCTCATCGGCCCGCCCCACCACAGAACGCCGCCGGGCCGTGCGCTGGTCGACCAGCCCCCACAGCCCCTTCTCCCGGTAACGGGCCCGCATCCGCCGCACGGTCACCGCACTCGTCGGCTGCCCGTCCGCAGTCAGCTCCGCTGCCTTGGCCTCCTGCCGCTCCGCCAGGGTCCGTTGCGCCGGATCGAACTCCGCCCGCGGCACACCGCCCTGCCCCGGCACCGGAAGGCCGGTCTCCACCTCGCGCACGTGCCGCTCCCAGGCCTCAGCCCGCTCGCGTGCCTGAACAGGCAGTTCCTCCAGGAGCCCGAACGGAGGCACCCGGGGGCGGGGTGCTCCTACGAGTTCGAAGTCAGGAGCGGCGAACAGATAGTTCACCAGCGCCGTTGCCGTGGAGTTGTCCGAGCCGACCAGCCGTACACGAGCCCCTTCGAGTATCACCACAGTCCAGGAGTGGCCCTCGAACCGCACCTTGCTCCCCACCTCAAGTACTGCCGCCGTCACGCAGACGCCCACTCGCCCGGGCCTGCTGTCACGGTCACCCGTTCATGCAAGGGCTCGTTCAGCGGGGCTGACAGCGCCCCGGTCCATAGGGCGTGGAAGAGGGCCGGGAGGACCCTGATGGTGTCCCCGAGGTCACTCGCTCCTTCGATCAGCGGCCGAGGACGGGCAAAGACCTGCACCGCTTCTTCCAAGAGCGCGGTGTCCCGGTAGCGAGGGTGCCGGTATCCCGACAGCCAGCCCAGGTTGGCAGCGACAACCGGTTCGGGAGGCAAGGCGACCCTGTACTGCCATCCCACCGTACGTGCAGCCGCTGCTATGACGTCAGCACGGTGTGCGAGCCGGGGGGAGATCTCCCCCGCCCGGCGCAGTCGAGCAGCAGGCCCGTGCCGTCGCTGAGCCGTGCCATCAGATGCGGCGCATGCGACACCACGGTCCCATCAGATCCCCGCCAGGACAGCTCCACAGGGCGGCATGCCATCGCCATGACCGAAGGATCATGGTCCAGCAGCATCACCTGGGTGCGCATGACACCCGACCCGTAGTGCACCAGCCGTCCGGTGGTAGCCGACCACCACCAGCCCGGCGCGAAACGACGGCCAAGCCGCAGGGGAAACGGACGTACTGGGCCGCAGTCCTCCACGCACACGACGCGAGCGGCTTCGCCCCACGGCATCCGCTGTTCTCCACCGTAGGGATCCAGGAAACGGGCGCTGTACAGACCGGGATCAGCAACCGCCCGGTGCGCTGAGGAGCCTTGCTGCCACACGCGCCATCAACCGACGCGCATCCCATCAGGTAATGGCTACAAGGCGAGCTGCTCCATCACACCCATTCCACGCCCAGCTCCCGCAGCGCGTCCAGCTGCTCGGTGGTGAGCTTGTTCCGCCTCGATTTGGTGTTCGAGACCCATACGCCCAGTTTCACGATCACCGGTTCCGTCTCGCCGTCGACCGTGATCTGTTCGCTGGCCCCGCGGGGCACCGGCCGGTCGCCCTCGCGCTCCACCCACTGCGTGAGGGCCTCCAGGCCGCGCTGGAACGCCTGCTGCGCCTTGCTCAGGCCCTTCGTCGCACGAGCGGTTGCCGGGGCGGGAGAAGGGGCCTCAGCGCCCTTGATGCCCAGCGCGGTCAGCCGCTCCCGCTGCTCGGTCGACAGCTGTGCCCAGGTGCCTGGCTCCTGCTGTCGCCACCGCCACTTGCCTACGTCATCGCCCTCGAAGACGACGCCCGGCGCGATGTAGGGCAGGACGCCGTCGGCGTCGACCAGGTCAGCGAGCACCCGGTAGTGCCTCTGCCAGTCCAGCGGCCACGGGCAGTCCCAGTCCGGGTCGATCGCGGTCAGCTGCGCCGCGCGCTGGCGGGCCCGCTCCGCGTCCTTCCCGAGGCCGCCCTTCCGGCGCAGGTTCGCCAGATGCTGGCCGATCGGCACCATCGCCTCGCCCTCGCCCCACACCGCGTCCTGCCGGGGCGCGAGGTGCCCGGTGGCCCGCCGGTAGGTCCGGAGCGCGGCGAGCTTGGTCTCCCACGCTTCCTCGCCCGGTTCCCACACCATCCCGGCCTCGTCCAGCAGCTCCTTGCGGTGGGAGTCGAGTTCTCCGGCCCGCTGCGCTTTTCGCTGCTGGTGCACCCACCTGCCCAGGGGGAAGTCCGTCGTCGCGCCTACGGTCGCCTCGGTGTCGTAGGGGACGGCGTGCAGGCCGGTGATCTTGTTCTCCTCGCGCCAGCGCAGCAGAGCCTGGTAACCCTCCAGCCACACCAGGGACTCGGGTTTGATGACGCGGCAGCGGGCGAGTGCGGCGATGTCGGCGGCGTTCCGGGGCTGGGCGAAGTTGACCACGATCGAGGTGACGCGGTCCACCTCCTGCTGCGTCTCATCAGCCGGTTCCTCCCCCTCGCCGCTGTCGGCCCCTGCGGCACCGCGATCGGGACGGATGTGGAGGCGTCGGTGCTCTGTGCCGCGGGTCAGGGCGCGGGAGGCGAGCTGCTCGACCATGCGTTCCGAGTGCGAGCGCAGGGCCTGGAGGATGTCGACCAGGGGCTGGTAGCTGGCGGAAGCGACCATGTCCTTGGGATCCTCGCCAGGGGCGAGGAAGACAGGGATGATGATCCGCGCGGTCTTCACGCTGCCGTCAGGGTTGGGCCGCAAGGCACGTCCGATATTTTGGACGACGTCGACCTGGGAGCTGCGGGAGCCGACGATGCATACCGCCTCTACCCCGCGCAGCCCGGTGATGTCGACCCCGACTCCGAGCGCACGCACGGATGCGAGGAACGCCCGGTGCACCCGCCGGTTCTCGGCGTTGATGCCATTGGCGAACTGGTGGATCACCTCACGCCGGTGAGCGATGGGGTGATCCCCGCACAGCCAGTCCGCCCACACCCGGTCCGGCGGGACATGACGACCGTCCTCCAGCTCGTACAGCTCGGCGTCGATGGAGGAGGCAGGCAGCTCCTCCGCGTCGGCGAGAGCGGCCTCGGACGCCTCGGCCGCATGCAGCTCGGCGGCGGTCGCCGGCATCTGCTCGGCGAAAGCCTGCGCCTCCTCGACCCGCTGATGGAAGGTCATGACCGTGTGCAGGTTCTTCTGCGCCGAGTGCTCCAGCAGTGCGGCTTGGAGCAGCGCCAGGCGCCGGCCGCGCAGCGCGTCCTCCGAGAGTCCGAGGATGGGGTCGGGGTCGCGGATCTCCAGCACGTCGATCTCGAACCCCGCGAGGATCGAGCGTTCCACCGCTTCCGCCAGCCCAAGGTCAAAGATGCTGGTGCCGTAGGTGACCGAGTCGGCCTCCATCGAGGCGATCACCAGCTCCTGGTCGTCCCGGCCCCGTTGGGGCCGCGGCGCGGCAAGGATCCGCGGGGTGGCGGTGAGATAGAGCCGGAAGTCGATCGGGACGCGAGCGTTGTCGTGGATCACGGCCCAGGGGCGCCCGATGTCTCCAGCGGTCATGTGCGCCTCGTCCAGGACCGCGAGGTCGAACCTGTCCATCTGCTGCCCGTACAGGCGCTCCCCGCCCGCCAGAGCGGCCTCCAGCGGCCCGCGAACGGTCCGCTGACCCGACGGATCCTCCGGATCCTCGCGGTCTACCAGCGAGGCGTACGTCGCGAACACGACCACGGGCCCCTCACCAGCCCACAGGGCAAGCCGGATCGGGTTGGTGGTGCTGCGCACCCCAAGCTGCTCCAGGACCTCGTCCTTGCCCACCGAGCAGACCGCGACCATAGGCGCACGGTGCCCGACCCGGCGCCAGGACTGGGCGCTCTGCACGATCAGGTCCACGGTGGGCACCATGACGAGGATCCGGCCGTCCGGGAAGCACTCCAGCGCGGACGCGGCAGCCGTGATCGTCTTCCCGGACCCGGTCGCGGACACCCCCATGGCACGTGCCCCCTCCGGCGGCACAGATGATCGTGCAGGGAATCCCACCCACCTGCGAAACGCCGACCACTGATCTACCTGGTGTTCCTTGAGCTGAATCGCTGACATTTCCGCGCCTCCCCAATGCCTAAATTCCCGTGGTCTTTCAGATAGCCGCGTGCGGAGTGCGGGCCGCACCCAAGTCGTTCCAGATCGACGCATCCGCCTTGTGCCAGCCGCCGGGCTTTCCGTCCTTGAAGGCCGGCTTGCCGTCCGGGTCGTAGTGCCCGGCATCGCGCGTGCAGACGATAACGCCTTCGCCGCTGTCCACCGTTCGCGCGGTGCACAGACCGCCAGCCTCGCCCAGCGCCTCCAGCACCCGGCGCCGCGCCGTGGTGTTCGGATGCGTGCGTGGCAGCACCGTCTCCCGGACGAACGCCTCCAGCCGCACCAGGTCGGCCCGTTCACGCTGCCGCACGTCCGTGATGTGTACGGCCAGCTCAGCAGCCCCGGCCGACCGACCGCCGCGCCGCACCCAGTCCCGGTCCGCGATGCCCACCAAGGCATCGCTCACCGCCGTCACGCCCGCGTACCAGCCCTCCCCGAACCCTTCGCCCCTGGCGCCCGTGTACACGTCCTGCTCCACGACCTCGCACTGCGCCCCGGCGACCGAACCGGCCTCCAGGTCGTCCGCCTCACTCGCGGGCAAGTCCTGCGCCTCCAGGAGCGCGAACAGCTTCAACCGGGCGTTCACGCCCGCTGTCTGGTACTGCGTCACCCGGCTCACAGAATCGCTACTCAGGGCGGGATCGGGTCCGGCAGATTCGTAGTGACTGGTCAGCTGCGGTCGTTCCTCTCGGAAATTTGAGGTGGTTGGGGGTGTCTCGTGTTTTCGCCAACGGTACATGCTGCATCAACTTGATGCACGCGCTGCACCGGAGCCCACCCGAACGAGCGACCCCCACGCTTCCTAGCCCGCCCGGCCCGCGTCAGCGGGCCCCGACGGTCCTGGAGGCGCAGCCGGAAGGACCGCCGGGCGGGGAGCGCAGCGAATCCGCCTTGCCCGGACTGGAGCGAAGCGGAAGTCCGGGGCCCGGGAGCGCAGCGGACGGGCCGTCAACCGGACTGCGCAGCAGTCCTCCGCTCCCGCGGACGCGAGCCGGACCGCCGCGCCTCAGTCCCAACCGGCGGCCTCAGTCCCAACTGGCGTGGAGGGGCTGGCCCTCCGCGTAGCCCGCGGCGCT
>NZ_JBEZNG010000041.1:0-71286 GCF_040653035.1 Streptomyces malaysiensis subsp. malaysiensis | reverse complement strand
TCGAAACCGTTTCACCGGTCTCTCCGGGCGCTTCCCTTCGGTGTTTCCAACCTTACCAGATCCGATTTCCGGTCCGTTTCCGATCCGAATTCCGTTTCCGGTGGCCGTTGGAGGGGCCTTGCCTTTCGGCTTCACCGACTTTATCAGAATTTCCCTGAGTCGATTTCCACCCCCGCCGGTGGGCTCCTCCGGAGACCGTTGAGTGCTCCGGGTTCCCCCTCTGGCGGAGCCGTAAACGTACTGGAGCGGGGCTCCTCGATGCAAATCGAGGAGCCCCGCCGGGTGTTCCGCGCCGGTGTGGTGCTGAGGCAGCGTCAGGAGCGACGTCAGACCTCGACGACCACGGGAAGGATCATCGGGCGCCGGCGGTAGCTGTCGGAGACCCACTTGCCGATCGCGCGGCGCGCCAGCTGCTGGAGCTGGTGCGGGTCCACGACCCCGTCGGAGGCCGACTTGGCCATGGCGTCCTCGATCTTCGGGATGACCGCGGAGAAGGCGGCGTCCTCGATCCCGGAGCCCCTCGCCTGGATATGTGGACCGCCCACGATCTTGCCGGTCGTGCTGTCCACGACCACGAAGATCGAGATGATGCCCTCCTCGCCGAGGATGCGGCGGTCCTTGAGCGAGGTCTCCGTGACATCGCCGACCGAAAGGCCGTCCACGTACACGTATCCCGCCTGCACCTTGCCGACGATCTTGGCGATGCCGTCGACCAGGTCGACCACGACACCGTCCTCTGCGATGACGCAACGGTTCTTCGGAACCCCGGTCAGCGCGCCCAGCTCCGCGTTGGCGCGCAGATGTCGCCATTCGCCGTGCACCGGCATCAGGTTCTTCGGCTTGCAGATGTTGTAGAAGTACAGCAGCTCACCGGCCGAGGCATGGCCGGAGACATGGACCTTGGCGTTGCCCTTGTGGACGACCGTGGCGCCCCATCGCGTCAGTCCGTTGATGACCCGGTAGACCGCGTTCTCATTGCCGGGGATCAGCGACGACGCCAGGATCACCGTGTCGCCCTGGACGATCCGGATCTGGTGGTCGCGGTTGGCCATCCGGGACAGCGCGGCCATCGGCTCGCCCTGGGAGCCCGTGCAGACCAGCACCACCTGGTCGTCCGGAAGGTCGTCGAGGGTCTTCACATCGACCACGAGACCGGCCGGCACCCGCAGATAGCCGAGGTCACGTGCGATGCCCATGTTGCGGACCATCGAGCGGCCGACGAAGGCCACCTTGCGCCCGTGCTCATGCGCCGCGTCGAGGATCTGCTGGATGCGGTGCACATGGCTGGCGAAGCTGGCGACGATGATGCGCTTCTGCGCGTTACCGAAGACCTGGCGCAGCACTCCGGAGATATCGCGCTCGGGCGGTACGAACCCGGGGACCTCGGCGTTGGTGGAGTCCACCAACAGCAGATCGATGCCCTCCTCGCCCAGCTTGGCGAAGGCGGGCAGATCCGTGAGCCGGCCGTCCAGCGGCAGCTGGTCCATCTTGAAGTCGCCGGTGTGCACGGCCATACCGGCCGGGGTGCGGATGGCGACCGCGAGGGCGTCCGGGATGGAGTGGTTGACCGCCACGAACTCGCACTCGAAGGGGCCGATCCGCTCGCGGTGCCCCTCCTCGACCTCGAGGGTGTACGGCCGGATCCGGTGCTCCTGGAGCTTCGCCTCGATCAGGGCGAGGGTCAGCTTGGAGCCGATCAGCGGGATGTCGGGCTTTTCTCGCAGCAGGAAGGGAACGCCGCCGATATGGTCCTCGTGCCCGTGGGTGAGGACGATGCCGTCGATGTCGTCGAGACGGTCCCGGATGGATGTGAAGTCCGGCAGGATCAGGTCGACTCCGGGCTGCTCCTCCTCGGGGAAGAGCACCCCGCAGTCGACGATCAGCAGCCGGCCACCGTATTCGAAGACCGTCATGTTCCGGCCGATCTCACCGAGGCCGCCGAGCGGGGTGACGCGCAGACCGCCTTCGGGAAGCCTCGGCGGAGGGCCGAGCTCAGGATGCGGATGACTCAAAAGACTCTCCTCACCACGCACGCCACATGCCCCCTGGGGCACATGGCGCGCATGACATTCGTGCACTTGCTGATGTGTCTGTATGCAGTTGTGAAGTATGAAGGTGCGAGCAATCGCCTCTTTGCTTAGAGCTGTACCCCGCCCGCGGCGAGATCGCGCTTGAGCTGTTCCGTTTCCTCGGCGGTCAGCTCGACCAACGGCAGGCGCAGTGGCCCCGCGGGCTGGCCCTGAAGGGCGAGCGCGGCCTTGGTCGTGATCACTCCCTGGGTGCGGAACATACCGGTGAAGACCGGCAGCAGCTTCTGGTGGATCTCCGTTGCCTTCGCGACGTCGCCCGCGAGATGGGCCTCGAGCATCGCCCGGAGCTCGGGGCTGACCAGATGGCCGACCACGGAGACGAAGCCGACCGCGCCCACCGACAGCAGCGGCAGGTTCAGCATGTCGTCGCCGGAGTACCAGGCGAGGCGGGAGCGGGCGATGGCCCAGCTGGCGCGTCCGAGGTCGCCCTTGGCGTCCTTGTTGGCCACGATGCGCGGGTGCTCGGCGAGCCGGACGATGGTCTCGGTGCCGATCGGGACACCGCTGCGGCCCGGGATGTCGTAGAGCATGACCGGCAGCTCGGTGGCATCGGCGATCGCGGTGAAGTGGCGCAGGAGACCTTCCTGCGGAGGCTTGCTGTAGTACGGCGTGACCGCCAGCAGCCCGTGGGCACCGACCTGCTCGGCCGCGCGGGCGAGCTCGACGCTGTGCCGGGTGTCATTGGTACCGGCTCCGGCCACGACGTGGGCGCGGTCCCCGACCGCTTCCACCACGGCGCGTACGAGCTGGGCTTTTTCCGCATCGCTGGTGGTCGGGGACTCGCCGGTGGTGCCGTTGACGATCAGGCCGTCATTGCCGGCGTCCACCAGATGGGCGGCGAGTCGCTGGGCGCCGTCGAGGTCGAGCGCGCCGTCAGTGGTGAATGGCGTGACCATGGCGGTCAGCACCCGCCCGAAAGGGGTCTGCGATGTGGATGTCGGTGCCATGGGCTCCACGCTACTCGTAGCGCGACCTACGGCGCTCGCTCGGGGCGGCGGACGGAGCGAAGAGATGGGACCCGGCACTGCCTGCTCGGGGGTTCAAGCAGTGCCGGGCCCGTTTGTTCAGCCTAGATGAACTTCTTGAAACGCCGCAATACGGACACTTCACCCGGTGATCCGTCCGGGGAGCGGGCCTCGCCCGGGCTACGGGGCCACTCGGCCGTTGGCGTTGAAGGCGGCGTGGGTGAGCGGCATCAGCCCGGCCCAGTGCGCCTCCATCTTCTCGCCGACCATCTCGATCTCCCGCTGCGGGAACGAGGGCACCGCGGCCTGCTCATGCTGGGTGCGCAGCCCCAGGAAGTGCATCAGCGAGCGGGCGTTGCAGGTCGCGTACATCGACGAGAACAGGCCGACCGGGAGCACCGAGCGGGCCACCTCGCGGGCCACTCCGGCGGCCAGCATCTCCTGGTACGCCTCGTACGCATGGCGGTACGCGTCCTCCATGACCCGGCCGGTCAGCTCGTGCTGCGCCGCGGTGCCCTCGACGAACTCGTACTTCCCCGGGCGGCCCTGCTGGATCAGCTTGCGCGCCTCCCCCGGCACGTAGAACACGGGCTCCAGGCGGCGGTAGCGGCCGGACTCCTCGTTGTACGACCAGCCCACACGGTGCCGCATGAACTCGCGGAAGACGAAGATGGGGGCGCTGATGAAGAAAGTCATCGAGTTGTGCTCGAAGGGGCTGCCGTGGCGGTCCCGCATCAGGAAGTTGATCAGCCCCTTGGAGCGCTCGGGGTCCTTGGTGATCTCTTCGAGGGACTGCTCGCCCGCGGTGGACACCCGCGCGGCCCACAGCACATCGGAGTCGGCAGCGCTGTGCTTGACCAACTCGACCGTCACATCGCTGCGGAAACTGGCCTTCTCGGTCTCGGCGGGGATCTCGGTCACCGGCGGGGTCCTTCCATGGTGCGTCGCTCTGGGCGGCGCCCAGCTTACGGGCCACCACCGACAGTCCCGCTCAGCCGAAATTTTTCACCGAAGTCGTCGGATCCGGGCACCCAATCGCTCGTTCACACGTCCTACACATTGAAGTACTCACGTTCGAGGTTCCAAGGAGAGCCCGCCACATGTCCCGCCGGCGAGAGCCCGTGCCGTTCGCCTTCGTCGCCGAAGCCGACCGTTTCCGCAGCAATGTCACCCCACCGCCCCGCCCCCGCGCCACACCGTCCCAGATCGCCGGGCGGACCCTGATCGGGCTCACGATCATCGCGGGGTTCATCGGCTCACTGTTGTTCGGGATGCCCGCACTCGACAGCCAGTCGCACCCCACCCAGCAGATCCAGCAGCCCGAGGCGTCCGACGGACGCTGATCGGCGCTGGGATAGCCTCACCCAGCACAGGCCCATCCGGACATGTGTGTGAGTGAGGACCTTCCGTGCCCCTGCCCTTCCTGACCGCCGACCGCGCCCATGACGACGACGCGGCGGCCGGAGCGGACCCGCTCGGCTACGAAGACCAGGACCGCTGGCGCCGTCCCTACCGACCGGGTCCCTGGAGGGTCGGGGGCGCCGCTCTTCTGCTGCTGCTCGCGTCGTACGTCCTGTTCTCCGCCATGATCATCGCGATGGCGGGGTCGCTGCCCGCGGCGGGTGTCTGCGGCGCCTTCGGGGCGCTGATGATCGTGACAGCCGTAAGGCTGGTGCGCAGCGGCGTCGAGGTGAGCCCTCAGGGGCTGCGCCGGATCGGCCTGCTGCGCAGCACCACCGTGCGGTGGCGGGACATCGCCGCGATACGCACGACCCAGCAGCCGGTCCGCTGGCTGGGCCTGCCGCGCACCGTCCAGGGGCAGGCGGTGCTGCTCCAGCGGGTGCCCGGCGGTGCCTCGGACACGCTGTTCACCAGCCATGACGCCGACTTCCTGGGCCAGGCGGAGAGCTTCGAGAGGGCCGCCGACGCGATCGAGGGCTGGGCCGCCACTCACCACTGAGCCGGTGCCCCGGGCGGCCCGGAGGCCGGGCCGCCAAGGCTCAGCCCCCGGCCGCCCGCACCGCCTTGCCGTCGTGCAGGGCGATGGCGCGCTGCATCGCCTTACGGGCGCGTGCGGTGTCCCGGGCGTCGTGGTACGCCACGGCGAGCCGGAACCAGGACCGCCAGTCCTCCGGCGACCGCTCCGTCTCGGCCCGGCGCTTGGCGAAGACCGCGTCCGCCGAGTCCCGGTCGATCCGCCCGCCCGGCGTCCGCACCAGTTCGTCGACCGGGAGGCCGCCCTCCGCCTCCAGCTCCCGGGCCAGCCGGTCCGCGCTCCGCGCGAACTGCGTGGTCTGCCACAGGAACCAGGCGCCGATGAGGGGCATCACCAGCACCGCCACACCGAAGGCGACGGTGACCGGGGTGCCCTCCCGGATCAGCAGCACCCCGCGGTCGCCGACCAGGACGAAGTAGACGACCAGGACGGCCGCGAGAACGAAATACGTGATCTTTGCGCGCACCGCTGTGCCCTCAGTCCAGATCGAGGAAGTGTTCCAGGCCGAAGGTCAGGCCGGGGGTGGTCACCACGCGGCGGACGCCGAGCAGGATGCCGGGCATGAAGCTGCTGTGGTGGGTGGAGTCATGGCGGATGGTGAGGGTCTCGCCCTCGCCGCCCAGCAGCACCTCCTGATGCGCCAGGAGCCCGCGCAGCCGCACCGAGTGCACCGGCACCCCGTCCACGTCCGCGCCCCGCGCACCGTCGAGCGCCGTGGTCGTGGCGTCCGGCTGCGGGGCGCGGCCGGCCTCCCGCCGGGCCTCGGCGATCAGCTGCGCGGTGCGCGCGGCCGTACCGGAGGGCGCATCCACCTTGTTGGGGTGGTGCAACTCGATGACCTCGACCGATTCGAAGAACGGGGCGGCCTGGCGGGCGAATCGCATGGTCAGCACGGCGCCGATGGAGAAGTTCGGCGCGATGAGCACACCGGTGCGCGGTGAGGTGTCGAGCCAGCCGCGCAGCCGCGCCAGGCGCTCGTCCGTCCAGCCGGTGGTGCCGACGACGCCATGGATGCCATGGCGGACGCAGAACTCGAGGTTGTCCATCACCGAGGCCGGTTCGGTCAGCTCGACCGCCACCTCGGCGCCCGCCTCGACCAGGGTCTCCAGTGTGTCGCCCCGCCCCAGCGCGGCGACCAGCTCCAGGTCCTCGGCGCCCTCCACGGCTCGTACGGCCTCGGAGCCGATCCGGCCCTTGGCACCGAGGACGGCCACACGCAGCTTGCTCATCGACACTGTTTCCTTCGATTTCTTTCGATCCGGGAGGCTGGGATTCTTTCGATCCCGGAGGCCGGGACCGACGCACCGACGGGTCAGGCGACGGCCTCGTCGAGGCGGGCCGCCTGCTTGTCCTTCAGCGGGCCGATGACGGACAGCGAGGGACGCTGTCCCAGTACATCGCGCGCCACCTCGCGCACCTCGTCCGGGGTGACCGCCGCGATCCGCTCGAGCATCTCGTCCACCGACATCTGCTCGCCCCAGCACAGCTCGCTCTTGCCAATCCGGTTCATCAGCGCGCCGGTGTCCTCCAGGCCCAGCACGGTGGAGCCGGAGAGCTGGCCGACGGCGCGCCGCAGCTCCTCCTCGCTCAGGCCGTTCTCCGCGACCTGGGTGAGCTCGTCACGGCAGATCTTGAGGACATCGTGCACCTGACTCGGTCGGCAGCCGGCGTAGACGCCGAAGAGCCCGCAGTCGGCGAAGCTGGAGGTGTAGGAGTAGACGCTGTAGGCGAGCCCACGCTTCTCCCTGACCTCCTGGAAGAGCCGGGAGCTCATGCCGCCGCCGAGCGCGGTGTTGAGCACCCCGAGCGCCCAGCGGCGGTCGTCGGTGCGCGGGATGCCGGGCATGCCGAGGACGACATGGGCCTGCTCGGTCTTGCGGTTCAGCAGCCCGACCTTGCCGGCCGTACGGATCGCGCGGATGCCGTCGCGCGGGGCGACCGGGACCGCGTCGGTGCGGGACAGGGCGCCCGCCCTGTCGAACGCGGCGTGCACCTGGCGTACGACGTCGTCGTGGTCCACATTGCCCGCGGCGGCGACGACCAGGTGCGTCGGGTCGTAGTGCTTCCGGTAGAAGCGGGCGATCTGGTCGCGGCCCAGGGCGTTCACGGTGTCCACGGTGCCCAGGACCGGGCGGCCGAGCGGGGTGTCGCCGAGCATGGTGTGGGCGAACAGGTCGTGCACACAGTCGCCCGGGTCGTCCTCGGTCATCGCGATCTCTTCGAGGACGACACCGCGCTCCGCGTCCACGTCCGCCGCGTCGATCACCGAGCCGGTCAGCATGTCGCAGACGACGTCGATGGCCAGCGGCAGATCGGTGTCGAGCACCCGCGCGTAGTAGCAGGTGTACTCCTTGGCGGTGAAGGCGTTCATCTCGCCGCCGACCGCGTCGACGGCGGCGGAGATGTCCAGCGCGCTGCGCCGCCGGGTGCCCTTGAAGAGCAGGTGCTCCAGATAGTGGGTGGCGCCGCCGAGCGTACGGGTCTCGTCGCGCGAGCCGACGTGCGCCCAGATGCCGAAGGTCGCCGAGCGCACGGACGGGAGGGTCTCGGTGACGACGCGCAGGCCCCCGGGGAGGGTCGTCCTGCGGACCGTGCCGATGCCGTTCTCGCCCTCGAGAAGCGTTTGGGTACGGGCGACGGCCCGCGCCTCCGAAGAGGTGCGGGCCGTCGCCACGTCGTCGCGGGACGTCACTTGGCAGCTTCGTCCTTCGTCTGGGGCTTGGCCTCGGCCTTCGCCTCGTCCGCCTCGGCGCCCTCCCCGTCCTCGAGGACGGGGATGAGGGAGAGCTTGCCGCGCTGGTCGATCTCGGCGATCTCGACCTGGACCTTGGCGCCGACCTTCAGCACGTCCTCGACGTTCTCCACGCGCTTGCCACCGGCCAGCTTGCGGATCTGCGAGATGTGCAGCAGGCCGTCCTTGCCCGGGAGCAGGGAGACGAACGCACCGAAGGTGGTGGTCTTCACGACCGTGCCCAGGTAGCGCTCGCCGACCTCCGGCATCGTCGGGTTGGCGATGCCGTTGATGGTCGCGCGGGCGGCCTCGGCGGCCGGGCCGTCGGCGGCACCGATGTAGATGGTGCCGTCGTCCTCGATGGTGATGTCGGCGCCGGTGTCCTCCTGGATCTGGTTGATCATCTTGCCCTTGGGGCCGATGACCTCACCGATCTTGTCGACCGGGATCTTCACGGTGATGATCCGCGGCGCGTTGGGGGACATCTCGTCCGGGACGTCGATGGCCTCGTTCATCACATCGAGGATGTGCAGCCGGGCGTCACGGGCCTGCTTGAGGGCCGCGGCCAGCACGGACGCCGGAATGCCGTCCAGCTTGGTGTCCAGCTGGAGCGCGGTGACGAACTGCTTGGTGCCGGCGACCTTGAAGTCCATGTCGCCGAACGCGTCCTCCGCACCGAGGATGTCGGTGAGGGTGACGTAGTGGGTCTCGCCGTCGATCTCCTGCGAGATCAGGCCCATGGCGATGCCAGCGACCGGGGCCTTCAGCGGCACACCGGCGTTGAGCAGCGACATCGTGGAGGCGCAGACCGACCCCATGGAGGTCGAGCCGTTGGAGCCGAGCGCCTCGGAGACCTGGCGGATGGCGTACGGGAACTCCTCGCGCGTCGGCAGCACCGGCAGCAGCGCCCGCTCGGCCAGGGCGCCGTGGCCGATCTCGCGGCGCTTGGGGGAGCCCACGCGGCCGGTCTCACCGGTGGAGTACGGCGGGAAGTTGTAGTTGTGCATGTAGCGCTTGCGCGTCTCGGGCGCGAGCGTGTCCAGCTGCTGCTCCATGCGGAGCATGTTCAGCGTGGTGACGCCCAGGATCTGGGTCTCGCCGCGCTCGAACAGCGCCGAGCCGTGGACCCGCGGAATCGCCTCGACCTCGGCGGCGAGCGTACGGATGTCCGTGACGCCGCGGCCGTCGATGCGCTTCTTCTCCTTGATGACGCGCTCGCGCACCAGGGTCTTGGTCAGCGAGCGGTACGCGGCCGAGATCTCCTTCTCGCGCCCCTCGAACTGCGGCAGCAGCTTCTCGGCGGCCACGCCCTTGACACGGTCCAGCTCGGCCTCGCGCTCCTGCTTGCCCGCGATGGTCAGCGCCTGGGCCAGCTCGTCGCGGACGGCGGCGGTCAGCGCCTCCAGGACGTCGTCCTGGTAGTCGAGGAAGATCGGGAACTCGGCGGTCGGCTTCGCGGCCTTGGCGGCGAGGTCGGCCTGCGCCTTGCACAGGACCTTGATGAAGGGCTTCGCCGCCTCAAGACCGGCGGCGACGATCTCCTCGGTGGGAGCCTCGGCGCCGTCCTTGACCAGCTGGATGGTCTTGTCGGTGGCCTCGGCCTCGACCATCATGATCGCGACATCGCCGTCGTCCAGCACCCGGCCGGCGACGACCATGTCGAAGACGGCCTCCGCCAGCTCGGAGTGGGTCGGGAAGGCCACCCACTGGCCGCCGATCAGGGCGACACGGGTGCCGCCGACGGGGCCGGAGAACGGCAGCCCGGCCAGCTGCGTGGAGCAGGAGGCGGCGTTGATCGCGACCACGTCGTAGAGGTGGTCGGGGTTGAGCGCCATGATCGTCTCAACGATCTGGATCTCGTTGCGCAGGCCCTTCTTGAAGGACGGGCGCAGCGGGCGGTCGATCAGACGGCAGGTGAGGATCGCGTCCTCGGAAGGACGGCCCTCACGGCGGAAGAACGAGCCGGGGATCCGCCCCGCCGCGTACATCCGCTCCTCGACATCGACCGTGAGCGGGAAGAAGTCGAGCTGGTCCTTGGGGTTCTTGGAAACGGTGGTGGCCGACAGCACCATGGTGTCGTCGTCCAGGTAGGCCACGGCCGAACCGGCGGCCTGACGGGCCAGGCGGCCCGTCTCGAAACGGATGGTACGGGTGCCGAAGGTGCCGTTGTCGATGACTGCTTCGGCGTAGTGGGTCTCGTTCTCCACCAGGGAAATCTCCTCTTCTGCGTCCCTCGTCCGTGTGACGGTGGACGGTGGTGGAGCAGCGCCCCGGGCCTTACGGGCCGGCAGCCGGGCCGGTCTTCGATCGAAGCCACCGGAATTGCCAGTTCCGGGGGCCACTACCGAGGACCGGCTCCTGTGGCGCCGGTGCGGCGGGAATGAGGCGCTCCTCCTTGTTCGTTATGGCGTTGTTGGGACCAGACTACAAAGATTCGGCCGTCATCACGACGGCTGTACTGTCCGGCCCCTACGGTACGTAGCGAGTACGCTACGTACCGGCACGATGGCCGTACGGGTCACCTTTGGCTGAAACCGTACGGCGCCGCGTACGGCAAAGGGAGCGGCCCCCGTAGCGGGAACCGCTCCCTCCTTGGCGTCTTACTTGGCGCCCGCCGCACCGCGGCGGATGCCCAGGCGCTCGACCAGCGCACGGAAGCGCGTGATGTCCTTCTTCGCCAGGTACTGGAGCAGCCGGCGGCGCTGGCCGACCAGCAGCAGCAGACCACGGCGGGAGTGGTGGTCGTGCTTGTGGGTCTTGAGGTGCTCGGTGAGGTCGGAGATGCGGCGCGTGAGCAGCGCGACCTGGACCTCGGGGGAGCCGGTGTCGCCCTCCTTGGTGGCGAACTCGGTCATGATCTGCTTCTTGGTAGCGGCGTCGAGCGACACTCGGTACTCCTTGTTTTCGTCATCAGCCGCCGAGTGCCCCTGGTCGTTGTCTCAGGGGATCTTCCGTGACTCGGGAGGCGGGGTCCGCTGGGCGCTGTCTCCCGAGACCAGGACTCGAAGCCTCCGGGGACGCGTACACAAACGGCCAGGAGCAGGGTACCAGCGTCGGGGGTGGGGAGGTGGTGGGGGGGTGGGGTGAGGGATTGCGAGGTGAGGGATTGCGGGGCTAGAAGACGGGGAGGGCGGTCAGCGTGCCGTTGTGGAGCATGAAAACGCGGTTCCCGGCCGCGGAGAGCGCCCAGCGACCCTCGGTGCCCTGACTGTACGGCCAGGCGAGCCTTCCGCCGCGGGTGTCCACCGCCGCGACGCCTCGTGAACCGGCCTGCCCGGCGCCGGCCCAGACGCTGTTCCCCGCGATCACCGGGGCGTCCTGCGGGCTGTCCTCGGAGGCGAAGGTGAGCGTCCAGGCGTCGGTTCCATCGTCCGTACGGCGGGCTGAGAGATCGGTGCCGTCCACGGCGTAGACGACGTCCTCTGCGACGACCGGTGCGCCCCAGCCGCGGCCCCCACCGCTGGGCTGGGCCCATTTCCTCTCGCCCGTGGACAGCGTGAGCGCCGTAAGGGAGCGACCGCCGAGATAGACGATGCCGTCGGCGACGGCGGGGGCGAGGGCCGTGGTCCCGTGCCGTGCGGGCCCCCAGAGGGCTTTCCCACGGGCGGTGTCGAGCGCCACGACCCGGCCGTCGTCACCGCAGATCACCAGATGGCCATCGGCCGCCGCGGCCGCCGCCGGGCTCTTCTCCGAGGTCCTTACCGGCGAGGGCACCGTCCACAGGGGTTTGTGCGACGTCAGCGCGACGGCGCGCAGTTCACCGCCACGGGTGACGGCGTAGACGGCCTTGTCGTCCACCGCGAGGAGCGTCGCCGCGTCCGCTGCCGCCGCCTTCCACCGCCCCTTGCCGTCCTGGGCGTTCAACGCGTGCAGCACACCCTTGCCGTCGACCGCAAGGACGGTGTCATCGGCTACGGCGAGGGTGCGCCCGGTCAGCCCGGCTGCCCGGGAGGTCCAGCGGGGCCGGCCGGTGCGGACGTCATAAGCCCGCAGCCGGCCGCCCTCGGCGGAGGCCACTACGACGTCACGGACGGGAAGCGGGGCCGGCATCCGCGCCTCGGCGGCGCCGACGGAGCCGACGTCCACGGGGCCCCACAGGGGCGACGGGGCCGTCCCCTCGTCGTAGCGGGCCAGCGGCTCGGCCTCCCAGGGCCGCCTCCCGGCCTCCGCGTCGTCGCCCCGCAGCAGCCACCACGCGACGCCTCCACCACCCGCCGCGAGCACGGCGCCGCCCGCGGCGAGCGTGCCGATGAGCCGCCGCCGGGAGGGGGCCGGCCGGTCGCCGGGCAGGGCGGCCATACGCCGGGCGTCCGCCTCGCGCCGCGCGATGTCCTGTGCGAGCGGCCCGCTCCGCCAGGCCCGGTCCGCGCCCCGGGGCGGCGCCAGTGCCGGGCCGATCCAGTCGAGACCGGGGCGGCCCGTGGGGTCCTTGGCCAGACAGGGCTCGACCAGAGCGCGCAGCGCCCCGGGCACCGAGCCCAACTCCGGCTCGCCGTGCACCACCTGGTACTGCACGGCGGCCACATGGCCACCTTCGTACACCGGCCGCCCGCCCGCCGCGTAGGCGAGGACCACGCCCAGGGAGAACACATCGCCCGCGGGTCCGGTCCGCCGCCCCAGGACCTGCTCGGGCGCGGCGTAGCCGGGGGTGGCGACGGTCTGTCCCGTGGTGGTCAGCGTCAGCCCGTGCTCGGGCCGGGCGATCCCGAAGTCGATGATCCTCGGGCCCTGGGAGGTCAGCACGATGTTGGACGGTTTGAGGTCGCGGTGGACCAGCCCGGCACCGTGGATGTCGTGGAGGGTGCGGACGAGGGCGGCCCCCAACGCCCTTACGGCGGGCTCCGTCAAGGCGCCGTACCGCTCGACGGCCTGGTCGAGCGTGGGCCCGGCGAGGAACTCCGTGGCGATCCACGGCCGCCCGCCCTCGGTCCGCGCCGCCAGCACCCGCGCCACCCCGTCACCCGTTACGGCCTGGGCCGCGTGCGCCTCGCGGAGGAAGCGCTGGGCCATCTGCGGGTCATGGGCCAGTTCGGGCCGCAGCACCTTGACCGCCGCGATCCGGCCCTCGGAATCCCTCCCGAGGTAGACCTGGCCCATGCCGCCCGCGCCGAGCACGCCGGTGAGGCGGTACGGGCCGAGGCGCAGTGGATCGCCGGTGCCGAGAGGGTTCATGGACGGAGGCTCCTAGGAGGTGGGCGGCACGACGGGGCGGGCCGGGGTCCCGGTCATTCGAGGGGGATGGCGCAGACGGTGGAACCGCCCGCGATGATCAGCCGGCCGGCGCCCCGATGCACGGTCATGGTGGGGTTGAGCGAGGCCATGGCGGTGCCGGGACCCTGGAACGTCCAGGCCGCCTTGCGGCCGCGCAGGCCGATCGCCGCCGCCCATTGTTCGGTTCCCACGTCGGGGAAGGCGTAGAGGTACCTCTCGCCGAGGGCGGGTGGAGGCTGGAAGTTGAGCGCGGGGCCGGTGCCCTTCTTCTGCTCCCACAGCAGCTTTCCGCTCCTGGCGTCCACGGCGACCAGGCCGGTGCCCGTCTCCAGGCTGTGGACCACGCCGTCCCTGAGCAGGGGCGGCCCGTATCGCGCGGAGTCCGGCTCGTCCTTGTCGCCGGCCTTCCGGCCCTCGCCGAACCGCCAGGCGACCTCGCCGTCGGAGAGCCGTACGGCGAGAAGGTCCTTCCCGCCGACATAGAGGAGCCCGTCCGAGAAGGTGTGGCGCTGTGTCCCCGGAAGGATGCGGTAGCTCTCCTTGGCCAGCATCTTCGACCAGCGGCGCCTGCCGTCGGCGGCGCCGACCACGGTGACCCGCTCGCGGAAGGACAGCACGAGCGAGGAACCGGCGGGGGTCGCGAGGGGGTCCTGGAACTCGGGGGTGTCGCTGGCCCGGCGCCATCTCTCCTCCCCCGTGCGCGCGTCGATGGCGACACGCACGAGGCCCTTACGGCTCGTCCCTTCCACGAAAACCGCCTCCGCGGTGGCGGCGAGCAGCCGTACGTCGTCGACCTCGAGGTCCTTGACCGTGGCGAGCGGCGTCCGGAAGTTACCGGTTCCAGGATCCACCGGGGCGATCCGGACCTGATCGGCGGTGGAGTCGCAGGCGAGCAGCCGCCGACCGTCGGAGACGGCGTGCTGCGTCTTCGTCACCAGGTCGTTGGTGCCACGCCTGGCTCCAGTTCCGGCGTCGATCCAGTACAGCCCGGTGTCGGCGACGATCGCGGTGTGGTCCCCGGCGAGGAGGACCGCGCATTCGGCCATGGAGGTGCTGGAGGGCGGGGTGAACTTCCAGGACGTACGCGGCGGGGTCCCGGGCGGGCGTGTAGTGGGCGCGGACGCGGGAGTCGCGGTGCCGCTCGCACCTCCGTCCGGACGAAGCCAGGCCCATGTGGCGGCGGTCGCGGCGACCGCCACGGCTCCGCCTCCCGCGATCGTGACGGCCTTACGGCGGGAGACCCCGGCCGGCCTGGACGGCCGGTCCACACCGGCCGCGGTCTCCTCGTCCGCGGGCACGGGCATCCTGGACGGCTGGATCTCCCATACGGCCGTCCCGAGCCGGGCGATCTCCGCCAGGACGGGGTCCGGCAGATGGTCGGCGAAGTGGCCGCCCCCGCCGTGCAGCAGCGGCCCGAGCTCGGCCGTGCCGGGCCGCCGCCGGGGGTCCTTGGCGAAGCACGGCTCCACTACGGTGCGCAGTCCCCCCGGCAGCCCGGACAGGTCGGGGTCGGCGTACCGCACCCGGTACAGCAGATCGGCGGGCTGTCCGCCGCCGAAGGGCGGGCAGCCGGTGGCCGCGAAGACGAGCACTCCGGCGAGGGCGAACACATCGCCCGCGGCGGTGTGTTCACCACCGGCCACCTGCTCGGGCGACATATAGGCGGGCGTTCCGGCCGCCGCGCCCGTACGGGTCAGCCGGTCGTCGCCCACCGCCCGGGCGATACCGAAGTCGATGACCTTGGGGCCGAGTGCGGTCAGCAGGATGTTGGAGGGTTTGAGGTCGCGGTGGACCACATCGGACCGGTGCAGCTGGGCGAGCGCGTCACACAGGGCGGCTCCCAGCGCCCGTACGGCCCGTTCGGGCAGGGCGCCGCAGAGCGCGACCGCGTCGTCCAGCGGTGGGCCTAGGACGTACTCGGTGGCGAGCCAGGGCGTCGGGGCGACCGTGTCCGCGTCGATGACCTGCGCTCCGTGACGTCCACCGATGACCCGCGCGGCGTCGGTCTCCAGCCGGAAGCGGGTGCGGAATTCCGTCTCCGCCGCGAACCGCGCGTGCATGGTCTTCAGCGCGGCCGTGCGGCCGCCGGATGAGCGGCCCAGATACACCGTGCCCATGCCGCCACTGCCGAGCCGGGCGAGGAGGGTGTACGGGCCGAGGCGCTGGGGGTCGTCGTGGGTGAGGGGGTGAGCCATCGCCATCAGTCCACCGGCAGTGCGTAGAAGGCTTGGTCGTTCCTGACGAGGGCCACGCCGGGCACGCTGAGGACGGAACCGCTGAGGGCCCCGGCCGACGCCCCGTCGGCCGCGGGGGCGAAGCGCCAGCGCAGTGAACCGTCCGCCGCGTCCAGCGCCTCCACCTCGGAGGCATTGATCTGGAACACGGTCCGGCCGGAGTAGCTCAGCGCCGTTTCGCTCTCCGACATGGGTGACGCCGCGTCGACGGCCGCCCGGCGGCGCCAGCGAAGCCTGCCGCGGGCCACGTCGATGGCGTAGGTGACGGCGTCGCCGTCGGTCACGTAGAGCGTCCGGCCGTGCAGCGCGCCATCGGTGTACACGAAGTCCTCGCAGCTGAAGCGCCATCGCCTTCTGCCGCTGGATATCTCATGGGCGGAGACGACGTCCGAGGCGATGGTGATCAGGAGATCCCCGGAGACGATCTCCGTCGGGTCGTCGGCGACGGCAAGGATGCCCTTGTAGGTCCGCGTCCACAGCTTGGCACCGTCGCGCCGGCCGAGGGCCAGGTAGGTCCATGGCTCGTTGGGGCCGGACTCGCTGCGGTTCGACAGCAGGAGGGAGTCCTCGCGGAGCACCGCGGAGTGTTCGTCGTAGCCGCCGAAGCCACCGGGAACCGAGGTGCGCCAGCGCTCCTTACGGGTCTTGAGGTCATAGGCGACGACCGTGGCGGTCTTCTCCTGATTCTGGTCCCGGGCCAGGAACCAGAGAGTCCTGCCGTCGGCCGCCAGCGGATAGCGGAACCGCGGGCGCTTCTCGCCGTCGTAGGCCCGCTCCACCCACTTGACCTGCCCGGTGCGCGCCGACAGGGCCATGAATTCCCTGATGCCGCCTTTCAGCACGAGGTCACCGCCGAGCGGGCTGAGGTCGCCGACGCCCCATACGTTGTCACGGGTCCACATCTTCTTTCCGTCGCGGAGCCTCACCGCGGTCACCTCGCCCTTGCCCGGCACGAGCAGACGGCTGTTTCCCCAGAGCAGCGGCGGACCGTCGATCTCGGCCTCGATGCGGCGGCGCCACAGCGGAGCGGGAGCGACCCCGCGCAGAGCGAGGGGCTTGGGCGGGGCGGGCGCATCGTCGGCAACGGCCCGCCACAGGGCGGTTCCACCGATCCCCAGGGCCAGCCCGGCGGCGCCGGTGAGGGCGGTGACGGCCATGGAGCGCCGGGACGGTCCCGGACCCGCGGACAGCGGGTGATCAGCGGGTTCCGTGAGCTGCGGCGGCAAGGTATCGGCGGGGTGGTGTGCGGCCTGCTCGGCGAGGGCGGTCTCGACGGCATGGGGCATCCGGCCCGGGGAGAGGGGCGCCGTGGTCGAGCGGAACTCCCGGGCGAGGGCGGCGGGTTGGGGGCGGTGTGCCGGGTCCGGGGAGAGACAGGCGGCGATGGGCTCGCGCAGCCCCGGCGGCAGTGCGGCGGGCCCGGCGTCCTTACGGCCGGTCACGGCGTAGGCCAGCACGGCGCCCAGTGCGTAGACGTCACCGTAAGGGCGCGGTGGTTCACCGGCCCGCTGCTCGGGCGGCGTCCCGGCCTGGCCGCCGTGGCCCATGACCGGGCGGCCGGTGTGCGAGGTCTCGGGGCGGCTTCCATGGGGTGTGGAGGGGCGGCTGCCGGTGGCGGCCCGGATGAGCCCGTACCCGGTCAGCCGGGGGCCGTCCCGCGTCAGGAGTAACGCCTGTGGCGATATCCCGGCGTGGACGAGGCCGTTGGCGTGTGCGACCGCGAGGGTTTCGGCGAGAGCCGTGCCCAGCGCGCGCACGGTGTCCTCGGGGAACGGCCCGCCGTGCGCGGCCAGCGCCGCGGGCAGCGTCAGGGCCGGGAAGCAGCCGTGGGCGACCCAGGGAAGCCCCGCGTCGGGCGGGGCGACGTCGACGACCGGAGCCACCCAGGGGCCGTGCAGGCGACGGGAGTTCTCCGCCTCGGCCCGGAACCGCACCCGGTATCCGGCGTCGTCGGCGAACGCCGCGTGGGGCAGGGTCAGGACGACGGCACGGCCCGTTCGCACGTCCCGGGCGAGACAGCGGCGCGCGTCATCGGCGTGCTCGGGCACATCCAGGGTGGCGAGGACCCGGTACGGGCCGATCCGCTCTCCCCCGGCGTGGTCGCCACGCTGTGGAGTGTCGTGATCGGTATGTCCCGTCCGACGGTCCGGAATCGACGGTTCCATGCGTCCTTCCTAATCGAGCGGCAGCGCGTAGACGCTTCCGCTCCCGGCGACGACCACCCTGTCATCCGTCAACGCGACCTTACGGCGGGGCGATCGGGGAGGCGGGTCCGGATCGGCACCGGCGTCGGTGAAGCGCCACAGCAAGGAGCCGTCCTCGGCGTCGAACGCGTCCACCTCGGCATCACTGACCATCAGCACCCTGCGCCCGGCCGGGCTGACCAGCGTGTCGGGCGTGCGGGGCGCCGCAAGCGCCTTCATCACGAAGCCATAGGCGCGCTGCCACCGGATCTCGCCGGACGCGGCTTCGATCGCGTGGAGGGCAAAACCACCGTCGGCGACATAGGCGGTCTTCCCATGGACAAGCGGAAGCCCGAAGTCGGCGGGATGGCCCTCGGGCCCCTTTCCCTTGGAACCGACGGACCACAGGGCGGCCTCGTCCTGGGCCGCCGCGAAGCCCCGCAAGGTGGTTCCCAGGGCCGCGATGAGCGTGCGCCGGGCATCGGTGGTGACAAACCCCTTCGCGCTCATGCCCGGATAAGCCCGTCGCCACAGCTCCTTACCGTGGTCGCGGCTGAACGCGACGGCCTTCTTGGCGCCCGTCCCCTCCCGGTCACCACCGGCCATCACCACCAGCGCGTCCTTCAGCAGATGTCCCTCGTCCAAACCCGCCGGGAGAGGGCCGCGCCACAACTCCGCGCGCTCATGGACGTCGTAGGCGACCACGACCCGGCCACCGCTCGGACCCTCGCCCCTTACCGCCGCCGTGAACCAGACCGTGCTCCCGTCCACCGCGAGCAGCCCCGTGAAGGAACTCCGCCCGCCCTGCCGGAAGTCGCTCGAACGCCAGTGGGTACGGCCGGTCCGCGGCTCCAGCGCCACCAGCCCGTCCCCCGGGACGACCAGCGCGTCTCCACCGGCCACCCAGGGCTGGCCCGCTGGGCGCAGTCCCTCCCGCGTCCACAGCCGCCTGCCCGTACGGAGATCGATTCCGATGACCGCCCGCCTCCCCGTGAGGACGGCGACCGCGTCGCGCCAGACGAGCGGGGCGTACGTCGAAGCCATCCCTTTGACGTCGTGGTGCCACAGGGGCGTGGGCGGGGCGCCCGCAAGCCGGTGGCGGGGGCGATGAGCCGCGAGACGCTGGGCCGGGGAGAGCGGTGCGGGCGGGTCCGGGGCCGTCGCCAGCCACGTGGCACCGCCGCCGACGGCCAGCCCGGCCGTACCGCCGGCGACACCCAGCAGGAGGCGGCGCCGGGAGGGGCTGAGGGACGGGCCGGGGGTTTGCCGGGGCGAGGCGCCCCCAGTCCCGGCCTCGGCTCCGGCCCCCTGCGCAGACCCGCGCTCGGGCACGGCCGAAGGCGCGGCGCCGCGCTCCGTCCCCGCTCGGTGCACGGCAGCGCCCTGCCCGACCGGCGCCTCCGCCACCGCAACCGGCGACGGGGCCTCGGGCGGCTCGATCTCCGCGGCCAGCACCGCCGAGGACAGCTCGGACAACGCGGCGATCACCCGCCCCGGCAACCACCCCGGCCCCAACGCGCCCGCGGCCCGGCTGATGCCACCGGCGCCGTCCAGGGCGGTCGACCCCGGGCCCGCACCCGGCGCCAGGCCGCCGTCCGGACCCACGGATCCCGCGTCGACCACCGTCGGCGGCGCGCCCGCGGGAGCCCTCACGGCGCTCGGGGGCAGGGGGACGCGTACGCCGCGCATCAACTCGTCCAGCAGGGCCCGCGCCGTCGGCCGGTCGGCCGGGTCCCGGGCCAGACACCGGGCCACGGGGCCCCGCAGATCCTCCGGCAGATCGTCGGCGTCGGGCCGCCGTCGCCCGGCCGCCGCGTACGCCAGCACCGCGCCCAGCGCGAAGATGTCACCCAGCGGCTGCGGACGCCCGCCCGCGGCCTGTTCCGGAGGCAGGGCGTCATCCGCCAGCCCCGGCAGCCCCACCCGAGCCTCACCGTCCGGGGCGGCGGCCCGCGCCGCGCCGTAGCCCACCAGCCGTGGGCCGTCTCCCGCCAGGAAGACGGCGCCCGGTGCGACACCCGCATGAGCGAAGCCCGCGGTGTGCACCTCCGCGAGCGTCTCGGCCAGGGCGGCTCCCAACGCCCTTACGGTGCGCACCGGAAGCGGTCCCCCGTGCGCCTCCAGCGCGGCGGGCAGCGACAGCATCGGCAGGAACGGCGTGACGCTCCAGGGTTGTCCGGTGCCCCGGCCTGAGACCTCGACAACGGGAGCGAGCCACAGCGGAGGCCGCCCGCCGCCCAGAAGGCGCGCGTTCTCCGCCTCCACCCGGAAGCGCTCCCCGTATGCGACGTGGTCCGCGAACTCCTGCGACGGCGCGGTGACGACGACCGTACGGTCCCCCGCCGCACTGCGCGCGATGAAGTGGCGTGCCGCAGCGGGAACTTCTCCCGTATCCGACCCCAGCCGCGCGATGACGTGATACGGGCCGAGCCGCCCCGGATCGCCCTGGCTCAGCGGCTCCACACACGCCTCCTGTGACCGCGAGGACGGTCCGGGCGGCCGGGACGGCACACCGCTTCAGCCACGGCCCCGGTTCTGCGCGTGCCGTAGTCCGTACTCATATGGAAGGCCCCCCGCCCTTGATCCATCGCGTCGCCCGCCCGCGTCACGCGCGCGGCGCTACCCTACCGGGCCCATGTCGCCGTGTTCGATTGCCGCCTCACGCGCTGTGGACAACACTGTGAGATGTGGCGGGAGTCCGGGCGCAGGGCCCGCCCTCGCCTTCCGCCCAAGGCCGGGCGGGATGTTATCCGCGGTATCCGAAGGGGTTCTCCACCAGTGGCCGACGCCAAAGAGAAGGAAGAGCTGTACGCCCTCGACATTTCCGGTGTCGAGTGGCTCAGCGCACCTGGCAGCACCTCCGAAGACCGGGTGGAGATCGCCTATCTGCCGAACGGGGCGGTGGCTATGCGGAATTCCACGGACCCCGAGACGGTACTGCGCTACACGGAGGCCGAGTGGCGTGCCTTTGTGCTGGGCGCAAGGGACGGCGAATTCGATTTGAGCTGAGGAGCCTGAGGGCTCGATGAGCGTGAACGAGAGGGTGGTCGCCGATAGGCGCCCGCCCTCTTGGCCCGTTGTCGGCGCTCGGCTCGCCTTCAGGAGCCGAAGGCCATGATGAGCTTCTCGCTGGTGCCCTCGGTTCCCGTTATGCGGTTCGAGGCGATATAGAAATTGCCGTTCCGGTAAGTGTGAGTGGCGGAGTAGAAACCGCTCTCCGCCTCGCGGGTGGCCTGGGGCAGCCGTAGCACGGTTTTGGGCTTGCCGCCCTCCGGGGAGATGCTGACGACCAGACCGGCCTGGCCATATGAGGGCTCCTCATAGGCGATCAGATTCTTACCGTCCACGCTCAAGGGAAGCAGCATCCGGCCGGCCACCTTGGCCGCCCACTTTCTCTTGCCGCTGTCCAGATCGAAGGCGTGGATCTCACTCGTCGGGCCCTTGGCGCTGTCCTGGGTCATCTCGGTCGGCAGATAGAAGGTGTCGTTGGATGCGGCGACGCCCTGACAGCTCCCCGCATTGGTGCCGAAGAGGTCCGTTCCGCACAGCGGCTGGTAGGACTGATTCCCCACGGCCAGGGCCGATCGCTCCTTGCCGCTATCCGATATGGCCAGAATGCCGCCGGTCTTGCGGTCCTGGTCGCTCAGAGCGATCACAACGGGACTGGTGGAGAAGATCTTGTCGACCTTGTAGCCCTTACGGACGACGTAGGCCCACGTGATCGTGCCGTTCGGCGCCACCTTTTGCAGCTTGGCAGTGCCATTGGTGCAGGAGTAGGCGCGCAGCAGCACTTTCCCTCCCGCATAACCGTCGACCGAGCAGCCCGGGCTCGGCTTTTCGATGGCGACCTCCTTACCGTCGTGGACTTTGATGACGGCCGAACCACCGAACCAGGACATGCCGACGAGATCGCCGCTCTGCGCCATGCCCATGCTGGTGTAGCCGCCGCCGAAGGAACCCGCCTCGGGCGCGTCGTGGTCCCAGAGCTTGACGCCCTTGTCCAGGTCGATCAGGGCGAGTTGGCTGCACGAGTCCTTTCCATGCCCTTCATAGGCGACCACGACCTTGCCGTCGGTCGTGGAGTTGGGCGCGGCGCAGACGGCCTTGGGCAGGGAGAGTGCCCACTTCCTCGTGCCGTCGTCCTTGTACGCGACGATCTTGTCTTCGACCGCCTTGACCACATATCCGTCCATCACCCAGAAGCCGGGCACATCGACGCCCTTCTTGGAGACTTCGGGCGCGGGTGTTTGGTAAAGGACCTTCGCCTCGCCGGCCCGGCGCACGTCGTTGGGGTCGCTCTCGCTTTCGCCACGGTCATGGCCGCCGGCGCTCTCACCACTCCCGGTCGGCTCGGGGGTGGGGTCCTGCCGGTTCCGACCGGCGGGGGTGGACGTCGAAGCGGCGGTGGGTTTCTTGTCATCGTCACCGCCGCTGACCGCCGCGTACACCCCACCGCCTGCCGCGAGCAGCACCGCCACGGCTGCGCCGATGACGATGGCCTTGCGTTTTGTGTTCCGGCCGCTGCCTCCGCCCCCGGAGTGGAGCATGCCGTACGGCTGCCCGGGCGGTGAGGTGTACGGACCGCCGTACGCGGGCCCTCCCTGCGCGGAGGTGTACGGATTCTGGGCGTACGGGTTGGCCGGGTCGGCCCGGGGAGGGGCCGGGACTCCGGGCACCGCGGGAGGCCCCACCGGCAACGCGCCCGTGTCCCATATCTGTGGCGGAGTATGACCCGCCGGCGGAACCCCCGGAGGCGCCGGAGGGACGCCTGGCGGCGCTGGAGGGACGGCCGGAGGCGCGGGCGGGACGGGCGGGGTCGGACGCCACGGTGGCGCGCCAAAGCCGTCCTTGGCGGGCTCGTCGCCCTGACCGGGTTCCTGCGGCGCGCCGAAACCGCGGGCCGGTGGCTGGTCAGGGGGCTGGGGCGGCTGCGACATCAGCGCTTACCTCTTCGGCGAGTCCACTGGAAGATCCCGCTCTGCGATGACATTTCGGGAGCAGGAAATCTTTGTATCACCGGACGCCCGGTTCCCGGCCCCCAGTTCCATGGATGAAGGGCGCGGAAGCCAGCGCGTACGGCGCGCACGATGGTCTCCTCTCCCTCGGACCAATCAGGATTTCCTGTTCATACGCACGACACGCCGGGGTGCCACCGCATGGTGACACCCCGTGTCGATAAGCTCACCGGGTCCGGGGAATCGCGTCGCCGGAGTGCCGGTGCGACGCCCTCACGGATCTCGCTCCTTGCACGGGAGACCATAAGAAGGGGGACTGACCACCCGGTGAGCCAGATTGTCGTCAAGCGTCCGCCCCGGGCGCTGCCGCCGACCGTGCCCACGGACGAAGTCGAGCTCAGCTCACCCCCCGAACTGCCGCGCGGCGAGCAGCAAGGACTGTTGACGCAGCTGGTGCCCCTGCTCGGCATGGGCGGATCGATGGTCTACTTCTTCAACTCGGGCGCCGGTCCGTTCATGCGCGTCATGGGCTGGATGATGCTGGCATCGGCTCTCGCGACCGTCGCCGCCCAGATCGTGCGTTTCCGTCGTGGGACGGAGGGCCGGGTGGCGGGCGTGCGCCGGGATTACCTGAGGTACCTCGCGCAGATGCGCCGCGGTGTCCGTCGTACGGCCCGCGCACAGCTCGAGGTGCTGCTCTATCTGCATCCCGCGCCCGACCAGCTCTGGGCGGTGGCCGCGGAGGGCAGCCGGGTGTGGGAACGCAGGGCCGGTGACGAGGACTTCGGTCAGGCCCGTATCGGTGTCGGCCCTCAGCAACTGTCGACACCGCTGGTAGCCCCGACCACGGCGCTGATCGAGGACCTGGAGCCGCTCACAGCGGGCGCGATGCAGAGGTTCCTGATGCTGTACGGCGCGGTGGACGGGCTGCCGGTCGCGGTGTCGTTACGCCGCTTCTACCACTTCACGGTCTCCGGCGACCCTGCCACGGCGCACGGCACGGCACGCGCTCTGGTGTGCCAGCTGGCCACCCTCCACTCACCGGAGGACCTGGCCGTGGCGGTCCTGGCCGACGGGCAGGAGGCGGTCGCACGCTGGGAATGGATCAAGTGGCTGCCGCACTCCCAGATCCCCGGGACGCTGGACGGGGCCGGTACCCGGCGGCTGTTCTGCCGGGACGCTGTCGAACTGGAGGAGCTTCTGGCGGGGTACGGTTCGGGCCGCCAGGGCAACCCGCTCTCCGAGCGCCCCCGATTCGCCCCGGACGGACCACCCGTCCTGGACGCCCCGCACCTTCTCATCGTGCTGGACGGCGGCACCGTCCCGCCGGACTCGCTGCTGGCGAGCGCGGATGGTGTCCAGGGCGTCACGGTCGCCGAAGTGGTGTCGGGGGAACTGGACGAGCCGCGCGGCGGCCTGTCGCTCGACGTACGCCCCGGAAAGCTGTTCCTGGAGTCTGCCGCCGGACTGGTTTACGAGGGCGAGCCGGACGTGCTCTCCCTGGAGGCGGCCGAGGCCCTGGCCCGCCAGCTCGCGCCACTGCGCGTCGGCGCCGGGGGCAACGACGAGCCCCTCCTGGATGAGCTTGACTTCACCGATCTGCTGGACCTCGGCGACGCGTCCTCCGTGGACGTGGCCCGTACCTGGCGGCCCCGCATGGCGAGCGAACGCCTGCGGGTCCCCATCGGGGTCGGCGAGGACGGTGAACCTGTGATGCTGGACCTCAAGGAGGCGGCGCAGGGCGGTATGGGTCCGCACGGTCTGTGCGTGGGCGCGACCGGCTCCGGAAAGTCCGAACTCCTGCGCACACTGGTGCTGGCACTCGCCGTCACCCACTCCTCCGCACACCTCAACTTCGTGCTGGCGGACTTCAAGGGCGGTGCGACCTTCACCGGCATGGCCGACCTGCCGCATGTCTCGGCGGTCATCACCAACCTCGCGGACGACCTGACGCTCGTGGACCGTATGGAGTCCTCGATACGGGGCGAGCTACAGCGCCGCCAGGAACTGCTGCGCGCCGCGGGCAACTACGCCAATGTCCACGACTACGAACGCGCCCGGACCGCGGGCGCACCGCTGGAGCCGCTCCCATCGCTCGTCCTGATCATCGATGAGTTCAGCGAACTACTGAGCTTCAAACCGGACTTCATCGAGATGTTCATTCAGATCGGCCGCATCGGCCGGTCGCTCGGCGTCCATCTGCTGCTGGCCACCCAGCGGCTTGAGGAGGGACGGCTGCGCGGACTCGACACCTATCTGTCGTACCGACTCGGCCTGCGCACCTTCTCGGCTACGGAGTCACGCGCCGTGCTGGGCGTACCGGACGCGCACCATTTGCCGTCGCTGCCCGGTTCCGGCTATCTGAAGTTCGGTACGGACGAGATGGTGCGCTTCAAGGCCGCCTACGTCTCCGGTCCGTACCGCACCGCCGAGGCGTTGGCGGACGACGGGTCGGGCGGCTCACGGCGGCTGGACCGTCGGCCGACTCTGTTCACGGCCACCCCGGTGGCCGTCTCCTACGCGGCCCCCGCGCCCTCCGCCACTACGGCTCACACGAGCGACGCGCTGTCGGACACGGTCCTGGACGTCATCGTCCGGCGTCTCGAGGATCAGGGGCCGGACGCGCACGAGGTGTGGCCCCCGCCCCTGGACGCCTCTCCCGCACTGGACGAGCTGCTGCCCCCGCTGGCCGTCTCGCCGGCGCGTGGTCTGCACGCGCCGGACTACGCGGGGTCGGGCGGGCTGGTGGTCCCGGTCGGGCTGGCCGACAAGCCCTTCGAGCAGCGTCGCGAGATCCTCTACCGCGACTTCTCGGACGCCGCGGGCCATCTGCTGGTGGTCGGTGGCCCCCAGTCCGGTAAGTCCACTCTGCTGCGTACGCTCATCGCGTCCTTCGCTCTCACCCACACCCCGCACGAAGTGCAGTTCTACTGCTTGGACTTCGGCAGCGGAGGTCTGAGCGGGATCTCGGAACTGCCGCATGTCGGCGGAGTGGCGTCACGTCTCGATCCGGACCGGGTGCGCCGTACGGTCGCCGAGGCCACCGGGGTGCTGGCCCACCGCGAAGAGCTCTTCCGTACCCACGGCATCGACTCCATCGCCACCTATCGCAAGCGGCGGGCGACTGGTGAGTTCCCCGAGGAGGTCTGGGGGGATGTCTTCCTGGTCATTGACGGCTGGGGCACCTTCAAGCAGGAGTACGAGCTGTTCGAGGGCGTCGTCATGGACCTCGCCACGCGCGGACTGGGTTACGGCGTCCATGTGGTGCTGTCGGCCACGCGCTACATGGAGGTGCGGGCCGCGCTGAAGGACCAGTTCATGAACCGTCTGGAGCTTCGTCTCGGCGACCCCCTGGACTCCGACTTCGACCGTAAGGTGGCGGCCAACGTCCCGGTCGGCGCACCGGGTCGCGGCCAGACCCCCGAGCGGCTGCACTTCTTGAGCGCGCAACCGCGGATCGACGGCGTCCTGCGGCAGGAGGCGGACGGCCCGACGACCGACCCTTCATGGGCGCAGCCGACCACGACCGACACGACCGCGTCGGCGTCGGCGTCGGCGTCGGCACCGATGCCGACGCCGACCGGGCCGGGGGCGGCCGGGCCCGCGTCGGCCGGGCCCGCTGAAGCGACGGCGGCCCTGGTGCGCGCCGTGAACACCCACTGGACCGGCCCCCGCGCTCCCGAGGTCCGCGTCCTTCCCCGCGTACTCCCCTCCGATCACCTCCCCACGAGCTTTGAGAACCCGCACCTTGGTCTGCCGATCGGCATTGACGAGGACCGTATGGAACCGGTCTTCATCGACTTCGAGACCGATCCCTTCTTCGTGATCTTCGGCGAAAGCGAATCGGGCAAGACCGCGCTACTGCGGCTGCTCGCCCGGCAGATCAGTCGGCGCTACACCCCCGACGAGGCGCGGATCATCGTCGGCGACTACCGCCGTACGCTTCTGGAGGCCGTACCGGACTCCCACCTCTTGGAGTACGCCCCGGCCGCCCCGGCACTCGAAATGCACATGGACGCCCTGAGCACCCTCATGGAACACCGAGCCCCCGGCCCGGAGGTCACCCCGCGGCAGCTACGCGAGCGCAGTTGGTGGAGCGGTCCGCAGTTCTTCGTCATCATCGACGACTACGAGCTGGTCGCGACGAGCGCCGGCAACCCCCTCGACTTCCTGACGACCGCGCTGCCCTACGCCCGCGATGTCGGTGTCCGCCTGATCATCGCCCGCAACACAGCAGGGGCCTCACGTTCCTCGTACGAGCCCTTCATGCAGCGCATCAAGGAACTGGGTGCCCAGGGCGTCATCCTCTCCGGCGACCCAGCGGAAGGCGACCTCCTCGGCAACACCCGCCCCCGCCGCCTGCCCCCGGGACGCGGCACCCTGATCACCCGCAAGAGCGGTACCCCACTGGTTCAACTGGGCTGGCTGCCCGAGTAGGAAAATCTCCCTCCACGCCGAGCTCGGATCACGCCCCCGAGGGAGGGCAACTGGAACGCCACGCCTGGTGAGCGGCAGGGTCACGGGTTCACGGGTTCCACACCGGGAAAGCCACCATTTGAGCGATGCGGTCGACGAGCGTCTGCCGCCCGACGCTCCGCGCGGTAACACCTGTGGGGGCGTCGGGTGCGTCGACATTCACCACCCACAGCTCCTCGGCAGTGGCGTACGTCATGAGCAACGGTCCCGGGGTTTCAGCGAGCAGAACCAACTGGCCGACAACGAGAGCGTTGTCGATGACATGCTTCAGCGGTGGATCGATCGCATCGCGCTCCAGGGCCCGCGGATCGAGTTCCTGAGGACGACCATCGTGTCCGGCAACCTCCTGCGGGTCGACCAACCGGCGAACGGTCTCCACTGCCTCCTGAACCGTGGCCACAAGGCTCAATGAATGCATACCGCCGCCGGTAACCTGCTCGACCAACAGCAGTTCAGGGGTGTGCAGGTAGATATAGGCGTACTCGGTACCCGCAGACGTGGTCCGCTCCACGGCCAGGACCCGCTCAGCGGTCCCACGCAAGGCAAGCGCCAGCTCCAGGTCCGGGGAGAGGCGCATATCCAACTCCACCTCGGCGGAGTCATGCTTCTCCTCCAGGGCCACATCGAGTTCAGCGGCGTTGGCGATCTCCACGAGGTCCCTCGACACCAACGACCGCAGCGCGGTCGCAAGCACCCACTCCCGCTCTTGAGCTGACATGCCCTCAAGGTGAGGAGCGGCGACGATCGGCTTCTCGGCGTCCGCCGGATTCAGCGCTGCAAGCTCTTCATCGGTCAGCCGCAGCAATGGCCGCGAACCCTCTTCCGCCAGGGTCTTGCCCAGCCCCTGGCGGACATCCTCGAGCGTCACGCCGCCTTCGTGCTGCTGTGGCTGTGGCACGGAGCCGACCTCTTTCTTCCTCACCAGAACTTCAGCTTCTTAACGGAGTTGACTGTGCCGTCCACGACGTGCTCGGCAGCTTTCACAGCACCAGAGGGGTGAAGTGCGGCATTCACTGTCGCGTCCACTGTCTTATCTACGGTGTTTGTCACAGCATGCGATGTCGTATTCCAGGCCGATTTGGCTCCAGCGGCGATATCGTCGCCCCACTTGTCGTAGATGTAGCTACCTGCAAAGTACGCCCCGGTGGCCCCCAGGACGGCCCAGCCGGCAACCGGTACGGCAGCAAGTGCGGCCTCTGAGGCCAGGAAGGTGCCGCCAAGTGCTCCTTCGGTAAGCACTGCTGCCCCACCTAGCGCCTGGGCCCCACCGGCAATGCGGTCCGCCAACCCACGACCGCCCTCATGGTCGGGGCTAATAGCTTGCTTCAGCCCACCCGCGATAGCAAAAGGCACCAAAGCCTTGTTTAGCTTGTACATGAGCCCGGCCGCTCTGGCTCCGCCGGCACCCAGCCTGGACGCCATTCTTCCTGGTTCTTCTAGCTTTTTTAGCCAATCCTGGGCGGCACTTCCACCCTTAGTGAACTGTTTCCAGAGGGCCAAACCGGCAGTGACGGTTTGCCAAACCTTAGGAATCTTCTTTAGCTTTCGATAGCCCTCCCTATATTCTTGATATTTTTGATATTGTTCATTATTCTTGATGCTTTCCAAGAAATTCAGCTCGGTCGTTCCGGCCTCGGAAGACTTCGCTTGGTGCTCGTCGTACGTGCCCTTAATCGCCGTCTGAGCCCTGTCGTGTGCTGCGTCACGCTGGCGGCGGGCCTCGACCAAGATCTCCCGGGCCGTCTCCATGTCTGCGGCACCAGGATCATGAAAAGTACCGGGAGCCTTGGGGGGCGCCGCGCACTCGGCGCCGTCGGTGGAGGGATTACTGTTATAAGCCTCAACTGCCTTGTTGTAGGCATCCACTTTGGCATTGTGAGTCTCGCGGGCGCGCTCAGAGGCGCGCTTGCCCCGGCCATAGGCGTCGATCGCTTCCTGAGCCTGGTGTTGCGCCCATTCCACAGTGTGAGCAACATCAGTCAATGCTCCGCTCGCGCGCTCGCACGCGTGCGCGACCTGAAACCACTTCTTCGGCTCGGCCGAGACTCGCTTGCGGAAAGCATCAGCCGTCTCGCCTTTGATCTCGTGAGAGTTCAGGTTCCGCAGCCCCTCACCGACGCTAGCAAGTCCTTTGGATAAACCCCTCAACTGCGCAGCGTTCGCGCGGAGCTTGGCCGCATCGCCGTGGATCAGCTCTTTCGGCTCCTCTGTCTGCCCCAGCTCCAGTTCGCCCGTGCCCCAACCCAGAGCCCTCTCAACCCAGGCATTGGCCAGGCCGGCGTTCCTCGCGGCCGGATCCACAGCGGTCGACGTAGGATCGTTCCCCGGCATCAGTTCCCGCCCCCATCAGCGTTCCCCTGGCCCGCATTTCGGCCAGCCCCCTTGCCGTCGGTCGCAATGTAATCCAAGATCGACGACTTCACGGTCTTGATGTCATCCCCGGAATCGATCCCCGGGCCGCTCTGCGGAAAGGGCTGGGTGGTGTAATCCGACGTGCCGGAAGGGCCACCAAAGCTACCGAGAATGCCGCCCGCCCCGACCCCGGCTGCGCCTCTCGCGGCGCCCAGGGCGGCCCTGAGCGCCCCCGCCCGGTTCCGGTCTTCCTCCCACAGGACGCCTGCCGCTTGGCTCAGCTGGGACCCGAGAGAGTTAGCCGTCCGCTCCAGCATGCTGACGCCCAGCTGCCAGAACTCGCAAAAATCAGCGAAAGTAGTGGCCAATCCGCTGCCACTGGCCTCTGCCGCTGACAGACTCATATTGCTCAGGCTGCCACGCCGAGCAGAACCATTGCTCTTCTCAGCTCCCTCCAAACCCTGTAGCGCTGATCGGAGGCTTCTGGTGATACGCTCCTCAGCTTCCTTGGTAATTTTCAGCTCGCCTTGATTGACCACCGTCTGGGTCCCTTCCCCCGTGGCGTGCCCACGCTGTTACATCATCTCGTCAGAAGGCGACGGTTGCCCGCAGACATCGACTGCCTCCCGCTATCCGTTTCGCAACTCAAAACGCCGCCTGACTAACGCAAATGCCGTTCATCGTGCACCGGGATGTGGGGAGCAAAAGCTCCTACAGCACTTCGAAGAAGCTCGGGATCGAAGCGCCAAAGCCGGATCGCGCGACTCGCAAGGAAGAGATCGTGATCGATGTGACGAGCGAGCTTCGCTGTCTGTTCTGGCCGCAGCTTGCTATTCGGACCCGGTAGCGGTGGCGCCCCAGGGTGTCGCCGCACGCCAACGAAATCGGTCCACTCGTCTGACGGCGTGAACAGCCGCAGCTGACCGAGGGTGGTGACATCCCGCAGGTACCTACGCCAAATCACCACGGAAGTGATGTCTTGCCATGGCACGAACGCAGTCTGCTTCGGAGTACCTCCGAGAAGGACACCCGCGCGCTCAACTCGGAGCATGAGTATGCGCTTCCAACCCACCCCGAACAAAAGTTGGACGGGGGTGCGGGTGAGGTACGTTTCATAAACTGGAGGTTCCCAGTTGCTCATGATACTGCGACCTCCAAGTTGGGTGCGCTTACTCTGTCGCCGTATGGCACTTCACGTCTGGCCCGGTGTCGCATTTTTCGCTCTCTATATCCGCCTCCGCTGGCGCGCCCAGGCAAGCCCCCCACCACCTAGGGCCAGGACCGCTGCGACTCCGACTCCAACGTAGATAAGCGTGTTTCCATCGCCGTCATCGCCCTCTGCCCGTGAAGCGGCGGGCGTGTCGCCCGGGGCATTCGGGGTGGTTGAGGTGCTGTCAGGCTTCGACGGAGAAGACGGCGACGCAGCTGATGCCTTCCCCGGCTCGTACTTGGGGAACAGCGGATTGACGTCCGCTGCCCCCGGGTCTCCCTTACCATCGAGTAGGACCTGCCCGGGGCGGACGATGCCGTAGCCGATGTACTCGCTGGGGACCTTGCCCTTGGGCTTGCTTGTCGTTTGCATCATTACGCGCAGAACCTGGTTGGCCGTCCATTTCGGATGGGCGGACCAGATGAGGGCGGCTGACGCCGAGGTGATGGCAGTGGCATAACTGGTACCCGACTGCTCACACCAGCCTCCCCCCTCCTGGCAACGCCCAGGAATACCCTCACCAGGGGCAGCGAGAGCCACTTGCGGACCATAAGTCGAAAACTTCGAAACGGTTCCGCTCTGATTCACAGAAGCTACTGCCACAGCCCCAGGAAGGCTAGATGGATAGCCGGCAACATTAGAAGACTTACCATCATTTCCCACGCCTGCGAATATAATGGCACCGCTGGAATTTATCTCGTCCAAGCCATCCTGGAGGCGCTTTCTCGCATCCTCGGTCAGTGAACTCGTGATGGTCTCCGAGAGGTTGATGACACGCGCCCCCTGCTTCACGGCATAGCGCATCGCCTTGAGATAGGCCGGCGTTGCATCGCCGATCCCGAGATGCCCCGAACTGGTCTTCACTGGAAGCACCTTCGCACCAGGTGCCAGTCCTTGGATCCCACCGGAACGCCCTGTCCCCGCAATAACAGCCGCCATGTCCGTGCCGTGGCCACTGATATCGATGTTCGCTCCTTTCGGCTCGTGTGAAAAGTTCTTGCCCTCCAGAACTTGACCACGCAACTCAGGAATCGAGCCATCAACCCCGGTGTCCAGCACGGCAACGGTGACACCTTTGCCTGTGCTTGTTCGCCACATCTGGTCGGCCCCCATTGCATCGAGGTACCACTGACGCGAACGTACATCTTGAGCGATCGCTGGGGATGTAGAACTTCCCATGCACGTGATGAGTACCGCAAGTAGCGTCAACCCACGCTCTGAGCGCCTCTTGTTTCCACTGGACAAGACTGACATCCCTGCGAAATCTCCTGAGACTTCAAGTGCCGACTATTCAATGACGGGAGGCAATGCGTCCTGGCGCCCTAGCTCCCAGACTCCCTGATCAACGACCGCATGTCCTTGCCTATTCTCGGGCCCGGGACCGCGACGGCCGGTGCCAGAGGCCTCAGAGGCGGGAGACTCTTGCCCTTCGGCCTGACCTGACCGAACGAGCCCGGTACCCCCACGGGTGAATGCGGCCCCTCTTCTAGAGGACGAACGAGGATCCGCGATCGCCCCCCCTGGCTCGGAGGCGACCGTGCGTCCTCTGCCCGAATCCCTGGAAGGGTCACTTGCCGCATTTGAGCCGTCAGAAGGCGCCGCCCCTGACACGGGCCCACGTGTGTGAGATCCGTTCTCCTCGCCGATGGCGACACCACGCTGGCGTGTGCCGGTGACACCGAGGTTCGGCGTGCGCGGGCCGCTCACCGGTCCTCCCGGCTCCGAGGCCAACCGACGCCCTGAAGCCATAGCTTCGGTCCCTGGCACACCGGTTGTCCGTGCCAGGGAGTGGCCGACACCGCCGCCGGGACCGCGGGACATCTGACCGCTCTCCTCCCCCACCACCATCGCACGCGGAAGGCGAGGGGAAGGGCCGAGGCGCCGCTGCTGTCCTCCCACCACATCGTTCTCGACCGGTCCCCGTGGCGTGAGCAGGCGACGCGGAGGCGTGCCTCCAGGTCCTGTTACGCGTTCGGGCACGGGGAGACGAGGCATGCCCTTCCCCGTCACGGGTGTAGTGCGTTGAGGGGGCGCTGTGGACGGCCCAACCGGAGGTGATGGCATCACGACGGGGCCTGGTTGCCTAGGCTGGTCCGCAGGCGGCGTCGAGGTAGGAGATGGCGTCTTGACCTCTGGAGCGGGGAGGGTGGCAGTCGAGTCGATATGGGTACCCGCCGCTTGGTGATGACTCGGCTCCGAATCCACCTGCTGTGATGACGCAGGAATGTCGGCTTCCGTCTGCGGCAAGTGACTCACGCCTGTTGCCGAATGAGGTGCCGTCCCTGTCGCAGCGCCGGAGTCATGTCTCCTTGTCGCAGTGCCGGAGTCGTATCTCCTTCCGGCGTCCCGGACTTGGCCATCGTTGAGGGGGAGCGTCTTGAACTGCGGCTCCGGCGCCGCCGCCATCGTCTCCTGCGCCGCCCGGTAGGCCGAGGAGAGGCGCTCCATCTGGTGCCTGGCCTCTTCGGTTTCGCGCTGCTCCGCTTCCTGTGCTGCCGGGTCCTCGTGGGCCGCCCTGGGGCCCGGAGCCCTGGACTCGGGCATGGCCGACTTGGTCTCGGAGAGGGCCTGGCCGGCTTGGGCCACATGTTGGCCGACCGTGGAGGTGAACTGACCGAAGCGCATGACTTCCAGGGCGAAGTCGTGGGCCCATTCGCGGAAGGCGGACCCGCCTTCGCCGGTCCAGTCCACGCGGGACACATGACGGCGCAAGTCGGAGCCGACGTCGAGGATCTTCGGGCCGGCGTCGCCTAAGGCGGTGCCGGCGGCGGTCAGTTTGTCGGGGTCCGCATTGGCCAGCATGGCTCGCAGGTTCTCCACCGACAGACCGTCGAACTCCCCGTTCCCCATGTCTCCCCCTACTTGAAGTTCGAATCGGCGGTGCCGGACTTGCCCGTGTCGGTCTTCCGTGCCTGGTTCTTGTCCTGCCCGTCGCCCCGGTAGTCGGCGTTCTGACCGTAGTACTTGCTCGTGCGGTCCTGGATGGCACGGAGCCGATCGGCCTGCTCGGCGTCGATGCTCTCGTAGCCGCGGTCCGAGATCTGGACGGCCATGCCCAAGGCTTCGAGCTGATCACCCAGCGTCCTGGAGAACTTCTCCAAGCGGTCATGCAGTTTCTCGTAGGCGCCCGCGAGGTCGGCCGCGGCAGAGAATTCAGCGCCGAAGGCGGCGTGTACGACGGTCTGGTCGCTGATCTTGCTCCTGGCTGCCGGAGACTCTTCGAGATCGATGAGGATCTTGTCGATCCTGCTCTTGAAGCTCGCCAGCGTCTCGGCCTCTACCTTGAGGTCCGACCCGCCTCCGCGCGCCCTGCTCGCGCTGGCGTCGTTCGCCGAGACCCGGCTCCCCTCGCTCATCGGATTCCCCCTACGGCGTACATGATGACGGTCGGCACCAGCTTAGTGGCGCAGGGTGTACGGCCCAATTTCATTGCCGGCAAGGCGACCTTGGCGATTCCAGGGCATAACGCAGGCATAGGGCGTATCGGGGAGGCGTTCCACGCGTCGTCCGGATCCGGGCGGCTCGGGGTACTCCCTACGGGTGAAGGCCAAAGCGAAGGCGCCCCGGTCACGGAGTACGTGACCGGGGCGCCTTTGGTCGTGGCAGGTGGCCGGTGGCAGTCCGCCACTACCTCACCGTCCCGGAAGCGTCACTTGCTGACCAGGCCGCGCGCCGTCGCGTACACGTCCAGGACGGCGAGCACGAGCGGGGTGATCGACAGCAGCATCGCGCCCTCGACCAGATCGCCGAAGCGGCCCCAGAAAGGCGTCACGCTCTTCTTGGGGACGATCAAAGCGATCGCGATGAGGATCAGCGCCCCGAAGGCGACGGAGGCGGCGAGCCAGACGGTGCGGATGTTGAGCGGGCCACTGTCGCCGCTGAGCAGGTCGATGACGGCGCTCGTCGGCGGGTTGAGGGCGAGCCCCAGGATGAGCAGGGCGAGGGAGATGACGCCGGACGCCAGGACGACGGCGACCTGCCAGGTGTACCGGAACAGCCGGGCGCGCAGCAGCATCGCCAGGCCGGCGGCCAGGGCGAGCAGTTGGGCCCAGGTGCCATTGGAGAAGCCCAGCACCGCCGACGAGCCCACGACGACCGCCGCGCATCCGCCGATCAGACCGAGGAGAAGCTCGTGGCCGCGCTTGACCTGGGCCGCGATCCGCTCGCCGTCGACCGGTCGGGCGGCGGACGAGGGATTGTCGGAGTCGAAGCCGCCGGAAGCGCCGTAGTCGTTGCGCGAGGCGTCACGGGGCGCGACGTACCCGATGGGCAGTCGGGCGGCGCGCGCGGAGAGGCCAGGCAGGAACGCGATGGCGGCGATGGCGACCGCCGCGCAGACGGCCGCGGTGCCCGCCGCGCTGGTGTCGGTCAGGATCTGGCAGAAGGTGGCCAGCGTGCCGAAGGCCGAGAGGACGACGGCAGCGACGAACGGGGCGTCGCCGGACGGCATGGCGGCGACCAGAGCGACCGACACGATCAGGACGGCGACACAGCCGAGCAGGAACTGAAGCCGCCCGATGCCCTCGCCCGACTCCAGCGCCAGGACCCCGGACCCACCGATCATCACGTGTGGGAGGGCCGCGAGACCGAGGGCGACGGCGGAGGCCCGGTCGTCGTAGACCCGGGCCCGTACGCCGGCGAAGACCGCGAGCAGCAGACCGACACCGCCGGCGATGACGCCGGGCAGTCCGTGCATGTCGTGCTCGACCGGGTCGGCGAACCACAGGACGAAGCCCATGAAGACCAGGAGCAGCGCGCCGCCGAAGAGTCCGCAGGCTCGCAGGTAGCGGGCGTTCCACAGGGCGTGGTCACCGGCCACCGTCGAGGCGATCGCGTCGGAGACGTCGTCGCGCACGACGGGCGGGAGGGACTGCGCGAAGGGGCGCATGGACAGCACATCCCCGTCCAGCACGCGCTGCGCCGCGAGGGAGCGGGAGCCGTCCAGGACGGTGCCGTCGCGGCGGACGAAGTGGTAGCCGACCGGGGTCCCCGTGGGCTGGGTCTGACCGGTCAGCCTGAGCATTTCCGGATACAGGTCCGCGAGGGCTATGTCGTCGGGGAGGGCAACGTCGATGCGGCTGTCGGGTGCGACGACCGTCACTCGGCAGAAACCGGTCGATGTGGTCGAACTCACCTGCGGGGCCCTCTCATTAGAGTCTCTCCGCGCCTTCCGTCCGGACGCGTCCATGTCTGACAGTGTGCGAGAGGTCACCCTACCGGGCCCCAATTACCGTCCCGACACGTAGGATCGGCTCATTGCCGGGTAGGCGCCGCAATGACGCGCCGCAAGCGTGCGTGCGGGCCCTCAGCAGGTCCTCAATTGTTCAGTCCGCATCGGGGGATAGACAGGCCGATGAGCCAGATCATCGTGAAACGTCCACCTCGGGAGACTCCTCCCGAGATGCCCGCGGATGAACTCCGACTCGAATCCCCTCCCGAGCTGCCTCGCGGTGACCGGGAAGGCATGGCGATGCAATTGCTGCCCATGCTCGGCATGGGCTCGTCGGTGGTCTTCTTCTTCATGCCGAATTCGGCACCGTTCATGAAGATCATGGGCGTGATGATGTTGCTGTCGACCGTATCGATGGCCGTCGCACAGGCGGTCCGGTATCGCAAAGGCGCGCAGGGCGAGGCGGCGGAGGGCCGCCGCGACTATCTCAAGTACCTCGCGAAGACCCGGCGGAGGGTGCAGCGTACGGCGCGCGTACAGCGCGATGCGCAGTTCTTTCTCCACCCGTCCCCCGAGCAGCTGTGGTCGCTGGTGGCCGAGGGCAGCCGGCTGTGGGAGCGGCGGATCACCGACGACGACTTCGTCCAGGTGCGGATCGGGCTCGGGCCGCAGGAGCTGTGGACCCCGCTGGTGGCGCCGGAAACCGCCCCGGTGGAGGAGTTGGAGCCGCTCTCGGCGGGTGCCATGCAGCAGTTCCTGGCGGTCCACCGGTCGTTGGACGGCATGCCCATGGCCGTCAGTCTGAGGGCCTTCTACCACATGACGGTCTCCGGCGAGCCGGAGACGACCCTGGAGACGAGCCGGGCACTGGTGGCGAGCCTTGCCGCGCTGCACTCACCCGAGGACCTGGTGATCGCGGTGGTGGCCGCGGCGGGCGCCACGGAGGAGTGGGACTGGGTCAAGTGGCTGCCGCACGCCCAGGCGCCGGGGTCGGTGGACGGAGCTGGAACCAAGCGGCTGTTCAGCGACAATCTGGCCGAGGTCGAGGATCTGCTGAAGACCCGTCTGGAAGGCCGTTCGCGGTTCAACCGGGAGGGGCAACCGCTGCTGGACGCGCCACATGTGGTGGTGATCCTCGACGGCGGCCTGGTACCGCCCGACTCGCTTCTGGCCGCCCAGGAGGGTTTGCAGGGCGTGACGGTGCTGGAGGTCATCCGTGGCGGCCTGGACGAGCTGCGTGGCGGCCTGTCGCTGATCGTGCGGCCGGGTCTGCTGCGGGTGGAGTCGGCGTCGGCCGTGTACGAGGGCGTACCGGACACCCTGTCGCTGCCCGGCGCCGAGGCGCTGGCGCGGCAGCTCGCCCCGCTGCGGGTCTCGGCGGGCGGCGGGGACGACGAACCGCTCCTGACCAACCTGGAGTTCACCGATCTGCTCAACCTCGGCGATGCGGCGTCCATCGACCCCGTGGTCACCTGGCGGCCACGCTCGACGGCGGAACGGCTGCGCGTTCCGATCGGGGTCGGGGAGAGCGGCGCGCCGGTCATGCTCGACCTGAAGGAGGCGGCCCAGGAAGGCATGGGCCCGCACGGCCTGTGCGTGGGCGCGACGGGCTCAGGAAAGTCGGAGCTGCTGCGGACGCTGGTGCTGGGCCTGGCGGTTACGCACTCCTCCGAGACGCTCAACTTCGTCCTAGCGGACTTCAAGGGCGGCGCGACCTTCTCGGGCATGATGGAACTGCCGCATGTCGCCGCGGTCATCACCAACCTCGCGGACGATCTGACGCTGGTCGACCGCATGCGCGACTCGATCACCGGTGAGCTCCAGCGGCGTCAGGAGCTTCTGCGCTCCGCGGGCAACTACGCGAATATCCATGACTACGAGAAGGCGCGCGCCGCGGGCACCCCGCTGGAGCCGCTTGCCTCCCTGGTGCTGGTCATCGACGAGTTCAGTGAGCTGCTGACGGCCAAGCCCGACTTCATCGAGATGTTCATCCAGATCGGCCGCATCGGGCGGTCGCTCGGGGTGCATCTGCTGCTGGCCTCTCAGCGGCTCGAAGAGGGCCGGCTGCGGGGGCTTGACACCTATCTCTCGTACCGGATCGGTCTGCGGACGTTCTCCGCCGCCGAGTCCCGTACGGCGCTCGGCGTTCCGGACGCCTATCACCTGCCGTCGGTGCCCGGCTCGGGGTACCTGAAGTTCGGTACGGAGGAGATGGTCCGCTTCAAGGCGGCGTATGTGTCCGGGCCCTACCGCTCGTCCACGTCGACCGCCGTGGGCAGCGGCCCCATCCCGACCGACCGCCGTCCGGTGCTGTTCAGCGCCTCCCCGGTACCGGTCCGCTTTGCCGAGCCCGACCCCGCCTTCACGTACACCGCGGACCACGACCGAGTGGACGACGCGCTCGCGGACACGGTGCTGGACGTCATCGTGCACGGTCTGGAAGGACGCGGTCCGGCCGCGCACCAGGTGTGGCTGCCGCCGCTCACCGAGGCGTCGTCCATGGACCAGCTGATGCCGCAGCTCTCGGTCTCGCCCGAGCGCGGTCTGCACGCCGGCGGGTATGCCCGCAGCGGTGGTCTGTGCGTTCCGATCGGCATGGTGGACAAGCCGTTCGAACAGCGGCGGGAAATCTTCTACCGGGACTTCTCCGGCGCACAGGGCCATATGTTGATCGTCGGCGGTCCGCGGTCCGGCAAGTCGACCGCCTTGCGCACCCTGATCGGATCCTTCGCACTCACCCACACCCCGCACGAGGTCCAGTTCTACGGTCTGGACTTCGGCGGTGGCGGCATGATCGCCGTCGAGGGGCTGCCCCACGTCGGCGGAGTCGCCTCACGTCTGGACCCGGAGAAGATCCGCCGCACGATCGCCGAAGTGACCGGCGTGCTGAACCGGCGCGAGGAGTTCTTCCGGGACAACAACATCGACTCCATCGGCACCTACCGGCAGCTCCGCGCCTCCGGGCAGCTCCCGGGTGAGCCATGGGGCGACATCTTCCTGGCGATCGACGGCTGGCAGTCCTTCAAGACGGACTACGAGATGCTCGAGCCGATCGTCGCCGACATCGCGACGCGCGGTCTGGGACTCGGGGTGCATCTCATCGTCACGGTCACGCGCTATATGGAAATGCGAGCGGCGCTCAAGGACCAGTTCCTCTCGCGGCTGGAGCTGCGGCTCGGTGACCCGATGGACTCCGAGCTCGACCGTAAGGTCGCCGCGAACGTGCCCATGGGCACTCCCGGCCGCGGTCTCACCCCGGAGAAGCTGCACTTCCTGGGCGGTCTGCCGCGTATCGACGGTACGTCGGGCAACCCCGACGACCTGGCCGAGGCCACCGCCGCGTTCGTCAGGGCATCGGTGGACAACTGGCCGGGCCCGCACGCACCGCAGGTGAGGATGCTGCCGCGGATGCTGTCGGTGCGGGAGATCCCGTCCGGTCATGAGCAGCGGGACCGGGGCATCGCGATCGGCATCGACGAGATGAACCTCGAACCGGTCTTCATCGACTTCGAAACCGACCCCTTCTTCGCCGTCTACGGTGAGTCGGAGTCCGGGAAGACGGCTCTGCTGCGCCTGCTCATCAAGCAGATCACCGAGCGCTACAGCCCCGAGGAGGGGCTGTTCGTGGTCGGCGACTACCGGCGCAGTCTGCTGGAGGTCGTACCGCAGCCTCATCTGGTCGGTTACGGCACGACGCAGAACGCCTTCGAGAAGTACATCGCCGATATGAACACCCTCATCAGCCAGCGCATCCCGGGGACGGACGTCACCCCACAGCAGCTGCGCAACCGCAGTTGGTGGTCGGGGCCGCGGGCGTTCATCGTGGTGGACGACTACGACCTGGTCGCCACCTCGTCCGGCAACCCGATGTCCGAACTGGTGGACAACCTGCCGTACGCGCGGGACGCCGGCGTCAACATCATCGTGGCGCGGACGACGGCCGGTGCGGGGCGCTCGTCGTACGAGCCGTTCATGCAGCGGTTCAAGGAGCTGGGCGCGCAGGGTGTCGTGCTGTCGGGTTCGCCGGGTGAAGGCGAGTTGCTGGGCCAGGTCAAGGCGCGTCCGTTGCCGCCGGGGCGAGGCGTCTTCGTCTCACGGCGCGGCGGGGCGTCGCTGGTCCAGACGGCGTGGGTGCCGTCGGTGGACTGAGGGGGCCGGGTGGGTCGAGGACGGGGCCGGGGGCGACGGCCCCACGGGGTAGGGCTCGTACGGACCGGCGGTCCCGGCCGTACGAGCCCTCTTGCCGCTCAACGAGCGTTGTTCGCCTCGCTCACAGCTCCCTGACCAGCCGAGCGGCCACCTTGAGCGGAAGGGAAGGGTATTGGCGCCTGACCTCCCGGAGAGCCTGCGCAGGACCCTTCGTCTCCCGGATTCGCAGGAGGGCCGTACGGTCCACGGACCCACGAAGCTCCTCGAACGAGGCGAAGTTCCCGGCGTACCAGGACCGCTCCTTATGCCGCCTCGCCAGCATCTCGGCGGTTCCTGGGCAGAGGATCGCAAGGGCACAGAGGACGGCGATCAGCGGGGGCGGGGGGAGGCCGATGGCCCAGTCGGTCACCGCTGGGAGCACCAGCCACGCGAATGAAGCCACCCCGACGGCCCAAAGGGCGACGCGAGGTCCGTACACAGGCTCACCTCAAATCGTCACGTCAGGCACGTCAGGCCGTGCCCACCGGCCACTGGCCGTTCGGAAACGCACTGTTGTCGTTGGCGTTGCTCTTCAGGTCGGCCATGGCCTTGGCCTGGTCGCCCAGTACGCCCAGCAGAGTGGTCACGGCGCCGGCGATGACGAGCCAACCGGCCATCCCTTCACCCAAGGCGGCGATCGCGGCCGGGACGGCGCCGACCACGGTCGCACCCGCGGCTATCGCGGCGGCCATGGCGGGAATGAACTGGATCAAGAAAGCGGCGATCGCTCCGTAGAATGCCACTCCCGCAATGGCGGCGGTGAGCAGGATATCCGCGATCGAATTCGCTTGGGACGCGACCTGCGCGGCCGCGGCGGACTGAGGGAAAACGGCGTTGGTGTACGCGTCGGCCCCCTCACCCTTCCACTCCTTGGGGGCTTGGAGGTTGAATTTCTGAGTGCTGGAGGAGGCGGTGGTCGCGTCGCCGTGGATGCCCTTTCCCTTCCAGCTGTTGGCGTCGATGAACAAGATCACCGGGGCAACGACACCCTCGAGCAAATGGCCGATCTTGGTGAGGATCCAGTTCACGAACTCGATGAGCTTGTTCGCCGCGGCGACTACCGCTTTCGCCACTGGGCCGGGAACGTACCAATGGTCCACCGCCCCGTTGATCTTGTCACCGAAGGTGACGAGATCCTTGGAGAGCTTCTCCAGCTTGTCGTTGATCTTTTCGATGAGTGTTTCGAACTGCGTCTGGCTGAATGCCATCGCCTTCCCCGTCTCCCCGGTGCGCCGCCGGCTGCTAGTAGGCGTCTTCCACAGACTTCGTGGTTTCCACTTCGTGATCGTCGTACGCCTTCGCGTTCTTCACGAGCGCGTCAGCGATGTCCGACATCCGCTTCTGCCCTTCGGTGCATCGGCCCGAAAGATGGTCGATGGCATCCGAGTAGGCGCCGAAGAACATCTGGTACATGCCCAGCTCAAGCCGGTCGCGTTGCAGCCCGCTTATGTTGCTCCCGACACCGCCGATCGCCTTCGCCTGCTCATCCCACATTCTGGCGTCAGTGCGTATCGCGTCTGTGATGACCTTGAGCTTGCTCATGGCCCTCCCTTCTTTTCAGTATGAGTCCCTGAAGCGCTGAGGGTCTTTGATCATGGCCAGAAACTCGTTCATCAGACCGCCGACATGCAGGTTCGCGACGCCGACGGCGCCGGGGCTCTCGGCATTGCCGACCTTGCCGCGAGCGTTGTTCAAAGCCTCGTTGAGCGCCTGATTCAGCCGGACGGTTGACTGCCCGACAGCCCACTGAGGGTCCACTTCGCAGGAGACCAAGGCATGCGCGGTAAGGGTGATGGCGACTCGGCGCGCGGCGGATTCTCCCGTGACCTTCGGCGGCAGAAACGAATCAGCATCCAGTTCCTCGACGGCGTCGAATGCCGTGAGGACATCCTCGATGGATTCGTCCATGGGCCTGCGAAGAACATGGCGCACGTCGTGGTCGGAGATTTCAGGGAGTGGACCGGACGGCGCCGACGACGCGGACGAGGCGAGGCCCTCGTCGATGTGGTCGGCCCGATCTTCCCAGCCGGACTGCTCCAGCGATCGCGACCAGCGCTCCAACCGGTCGCTCATGGCGGACTCGAACGCTTCGACAACGGCGCCGCCGAGGTCCCCGTCGGGCCGTCGCCGCTGCCAGTCGGAGGCGAGCTTGATCCACTCCGGTAGCCCATCCGCACCCAGGGCCACGGAGACGGCCCCCTGTGCGTCCGTTCCTTCGGAACTCTGGGGCACTTGGTCGTGCATGTCCGACATCAACTGCCGGAGATTCTCCGCGTGCTGCTGGAACTGTTGCAGTTCACGAAAGATGTCCTCGCTCACGCTTCCCCCTTACTGGCCAATCGCGGAGCCATCGCGCTTTTGTGAACAAATGACCAGAAGCGCAGGTGTGTTCCTTATCGTTTGCTTCGCACGCTAGCACGGGCCAACCGGCCGGTATACCTCCCGTAACGGCAATTGCCATGGTGAACCGCTGCTGTGGCGAATTCGGAACACCAGCAGGACATCCGAAACCGCGCTTTCATCACAGGATCCATGGCGACCGCGCATGGGGAAACCCGGTTCATGGCGCGACTCGTCATCTGGGCGAGGCGGCCCGGCGGCGGACCACGAACAGCGCGAGACAGGCCACGGCGAGGACGCCGGCCGCGCCCAGGATCCACGGGAGGGCGCCGCTGCCGCCGTCGCCACTCTCGGCGGCGGTATCGCTCGCGGAGGAGCCGCCCTTGGGCGCTGACGGGGATTGGCTCTGCGACGAGGAGTCGGACGGGGAGTCGCCGGCCTGCGCGGGCACGAGGGGGTTGATGTCGGCCGGGCCCGGCTTGCCCTTCTCATCGAGGACGTTGTAGCGGGGGCGGATCGTGCCATAGCCGATGTAGCGACTGGGAATCTTGCCCTCGGTGGGCTTTCCGGCGGTGTCCATCATGACGCGGAGCACCTGATTGCCGTTCCATGTGGGGTGCTTGGCCCAGATGAGCGCGGCGGCGCCGGAGGCGATCGCCGTGGCCTGGCTGGTGCCCCAACTGCGGCAATATCCCGGTTTTCCGTTGGTGCAACGGATCGGGATATCCTGCCCGGGGGCGGCCAGCGCCACATCGGGCCCGGAAGTCGAGAACTTGGTCCGGCTCAGGCTCTGATCCACGGCTGCCACGCCGGCCACTCCGTCGATGGCCGCCGGATAGGAGACATAGTTCCCCGATTCCCCGTCGTTCCCGGTACTGGCCAACAGCAGCTTGCCGCGCTTGATCGCGTATTCCACCGCTTGCCGAAGCTGGCTGCCCGCACTGCCTTTGACCATGTATTCCTGGAAGCCGAGCGACATGTTGATGATCTGCGCATCGCTGTCGGCCGCATAGCGGATGGCCTTCGCGAGGGCCGGGACGCTGTTGGTTCCGGATTCCTTCGTGGACCCGAAGACGGTAATCGGAAGAATGCGCGCATCCGGCGAAACACCCTTGACGCCCTGACCATCGCGGCCATTCCCCGCGATGAGCATCGCCATGGCCGTTCCATGGCCGTCCGGATCCTCACGGGCGTCCTTGCCCGGCTCCTTGAAGTTCTCGCCCTTGAGGACCTTCCTCCGCAGTTCCGGAGCGGACGCGTCAACCCCGCCGTCGAGGACCGCGATCGTGATGCCCTTACCGGTGCTGACCTTCCACATGCTTTCCGCCTGCATGCGGTCCAGATACCACTGGCGCTCCCGCATGGTGTCCGCCGAGGCGGGAGGGGCGGTCAGCCCCATGATGGCGAGCAAGGACGCGAGTAGTAGGATGACCACTACTGTCCGGCTCCGGACCTGGTTGAGCGTTGTTTCCATATCGCCTGTTCGTCCTGTGCTCGCCATCATCCGCGGCCTCTGCGGAAGGGTTTTACCCAATCACGGGAGGCACGGTGCCGCGCCGGCCCTCGTTCCAGGTCTCTTCGTCCTCGGTCAGCTGGTCGGGCGCTTCCCGGCCGCCTTCCTCGCGCTGCCTCTTCTGGCCCTCACCGCGCCCCGATACCGCCGTCCCCGGCGTGCCGGGGACCCGTCCTTCGGCCTGCCCCCGGACCAGTCCGCTCCCCCCGGGGGTGAACTCGCCGCCGGTCCGCAGCTCGCTTGCGCGACGCGCAGTACCCTCGGCCCGGGCCGACGCCGAAGCTCCCCGGTTCGGACCGGCGCCGATGACACCTCCGGGCCGCCCGGCCGTGGGGAGGCCGGGGCCCGCGCCCGGACCCACACGGCCCACAGGACCGGCCGGCTCCCTGCCGATGACGGTCCCCCGGCTCTGCCGGGAGCCCTGGTTCGTGCCCGCCTGGTGGTTTTGCATACCACCGACGATGCTCTTGTCGGCGCGCACCGGGTTGGTGGTCCGGCCGTTGATCTGCTCGGTCGGTCCATTCGGCAGCCTGGAAGTGGTGATGGGGCCCTTGGTGCCGCCCGTCCCCACGGTGGGGTTGACCTTGCCCACAGTGGGATTGACCTTGCCCACACCGGTTGTGGGCCCGACCGTCGGCGGAGGTGACGCGGGCAGACCCATGGGCCCGGGCCCGTCGGTGACCGGAGGCCCACCGCTGGTCGGAAGCTGCGGTGTGGTGGTGGGCGGCGGCGACGGCTTCACCGTGTCGATGTTGGTGTGCGTCGCGTCCGGAACGGTGACATGCCCCGGGTTATCCGGAATCGACGGAGGGGTGACATGCCCCGGCGAGACATGCGCGGGGGAACCCGGACTCACCGTGGACGGATCGACCGCCGGATGCGTCGCCCCGACAGTGGCGGGCGCCGTGTGGACGCTGCCCCCCGAAACGCTGGGCGAGCCATAGCTCTCCTGCCCGCTCCCGTCCTGAGTCCTCGGCAGAGCCGAGGCCGGCAGCGGTTTGAAGACCGGCTCATTCTCCTGGGACGCCGCGATGGTCTCCTGCGACATCCTGTAGTACGAGGCCAGCTTGTACATCTGTGGAAGCGCCTCGTCGCGGGCCTTGTCCAGACCTTCCAGGCGCTTCTTTTCCTTCTCCTGGTCCGCGTAGCACACCTGCGAACCCGCCGGACGCTCCGGCATCGACTTCTTGACCTCGCTCAGCGCCTGACCCGCGGTTTCCATCGCGGTACCGACGGATCCGGCGAAGCCTGCCAGCTTCAGAGCCTGGTTGGCGAAGTCGTCGCCCCAGTTTCGGAACGCGTCACCGCCCTCGCCCTTCCAGGTGACCCGGCCGACGCGCTTCTTGAGCTCGTCGCCGATCTTCTCGATCTCGGACTGCGCCTTCGTCAGGGCATTGCCACGACGAATGATCTCCTGCTCATCCGTACCTTCGACCATGGCGAGCATGTCCTCAAATGAGGCATGCTCGAAACTGGTGACGTTGTAGCACATCTTGAGCGGCGGCAGCTTGCTGGAATCGCCCATGATCCATTCCCCCGTTCACCCATCACATGCCGTCGTGGCCACTGCTCTTACCGTCACCCGTCTTCGGGGCGCCCGGCTTGTCGTGGCCCTTCGGTTCGTGCTGTTTCTGGTACTGCTCGTAGTAGTTCTGGGTGCGCTCCTGAATTGCCTTCAGGCGCTGCGCGTGCTCGTGGTCCACCGTCTGGTAGTCGCTGTCGGCCGCGCCCACCGTGATGCCCATCGCCTCCAATTGCTCGCCCAGGGTCTGGGAGAGCAACTCCAGCCGTCCGTGCACCAACTCGTACGCGGTGGCCAGGGACAGCGCCTCGGGAAAATCCGATCCGTAGGCGGCGGTGTTCACCCTTTGCTGGGAGATCTTGCCGTGCGCCGCGTCCGACTTGTCGAGATCTGTCAGCAGCCTGTCAACGCGCTTCTTGAATTCCTGTAGAGACTCGGTGGGAGCGTCGAGGTCCGGCGAAGAAGGGGACTTAGCGGAGCCACCCCCGTCCGGCGCCAACTCGGCCATGAAGCACCTCCTTCATTACCTGAATGACAGCACTCGTGGGTGCGGGACACTCGGCCCGTGCCGAGTGTCCCGCACCCACGACACGACCGCAGGCTGTGCGCGCTACGTCTCTCGCTACGACGCGAACCGCTGGCCTTGACGATGGTCATTGGCCTTGTAGCCTTCCGTGGCCTCCAGCAGCTTCCTCGAGATGGTGAGGAGGGTGGTGTGCAGGTGGTCGACACGCTGGTTCCACTCGTGCTGACGCTCGTTGAACGCGCGCTGTGCCTCACCGCTCCACGACTCCGACACACCCTTGACCTGCCTCATGATGGTGTCGAGGTCGGTCTTGAGCTGGTTGGCCTCGGTCCTGACGGTGTTCGAGGCTTCGACAACGCCTTCGTACGTAATCTCCATTGAGCTCTAACTCCTGATGCGAGGCGGACGGGTCACGAGGATCAAGAGGCGTGGAAGGAGCCGAGGATGCCGCTCTCGCCGCCTCCGACGCTGTTGATGTTCCTCAGCTGGTCGAGCTCCTCCTGGTCGAAACCATCCCGGCTCGCCTTCACCAGTTCGCGGGTGAAGCTCAGCAACTGGTTCACCCGGCGCACATCGTTGTTGACCTCCGTCTGGAGTCCGTTGTACGCGCCCGCCGCGATTCCCTTCCAGTGGCCCTCAACGTGATCGATCACGCCATTGAGCTTCGCGATACGCTCGGTCAGCTGACCCTCCATCCAGTCGATGGCGCTTTCGAGGGTCTTGAAATCATGACCTTCTACGCGGAGCTTCTCCGCCATGGCACACCTTCCCCCATGAATCGGATGCGGTGGAACGGCCGCGCTGTGTGACCGTCCCGTGTGCATCGGACCAAAGCTGTCAAGGATCACTCTAGTCAGCATCCCCGTGTGCATGACCAATAAGTATCCGGTTGTTACATGGATGGGACGCCGGGGACGGCCGGGTAACGAGGAGCGTCGATCAGGCGCTGACGTCCCCTCATGCGTGGCGTCGGCGACGCCAGTCACGCAGCACGACCGCACCGCCCGCGGTGATGCCCACGATCACCGCGCCCGTGGTCAGCGCGTAGGTGGCCAGCCGCGTACGCCGCTCCTGAGGCGTCTCGCCGAGCGTGAGGCGGCCGGGCTCGGGCTTCGCGACGTTCGCCGCCGAGCCGGTGTCCGCCGTAGGACGCTCGATCTTCTTGTCGTCGTCGGTGAGGGCCTTGACCGGATCGACTACACCCCAACCGATGAACCGGTCACGGCCGTTGACGCCGCGTTCCGCGGTCTGCTCGATCTGGGCGATGACCTCCTGCCGCGTCCAGTCGGGGTGCTTGGCGCGGATCAGGGCCGCCACCCCGGCCACGTACGGGGCGGCGAAGCTGGTGCCGTTGTCCACGCACTGTCCGCCCTTGGGCACGGTGGAGACCATGTCGACGCCGGGCGCCGCCACGCCGATGAAATCGCCGCTCTGCGAGAAGTACGCGCGCTCGTTGTTGCGGTCGGAGGCGGCGACGGCGAGCACACCGGGATAGGACGCGGGGTAGGTGCGCCTGGACCGGCCGTTCGCGCCGTCGTTGCCGGCGGCCGCGACCACGACCACGTCGTGCTGGACGGCGTATGCCGTCGCCTGCTCCAGATCGCTCTGCGAGCGGGCCCCCTTGGTGTCCTGGGAGATGTTGATGACCCGGGCGCCCTCGTGCACCGCCTTCTCGATGGCCTGGGCCATTTTCTGCGGTGTGCCCTTGCCCTCGGCGTTGTTCTGCTTGAGGGGAATGATCGTCGCCTCGGGCGCCAGACCCACGAAGCCGGTGCCCTCGCGGGGGCGGGCCGCGATGATGCCGGCGACCTTGGTGCCGTGCCCGACCTCGTCGACCGTCGGATCCTCGGCGAGTTTCCGTTCGTCCTTGGAGGCGTCCTTGGACGGGGGCAGGTAGTTCGCCCCACTCGACTTGTCGACGGCGCTCTTGAGCTGGACGTTGGTGTCATCGACACCGGTGTCGATGACGGCGACCCGTACCGGCTTGCCGCCCTTCTCCTTGCCCTTGGTCTCCTCCCAGAGGCGGTCGAACATCAACCGTTGCAGCGACCAGGGCGTTCCCTTGATCTGCTTCTTCATCGGGAAGGTGCACTCACCGTTGCCGTCCAGCGAGAGCACCGCGGCGGACGGTACGGCGCCGGCACCTGTGGCGGCGGTGAGACAGGCCAGCGACACCGCCGACGACAGGGCGGCCATGCGTCTCATGCGTGGGTGCTCCATGCTCACGAACCCTGCGGCTGTCGTGCGCTGTTGGTGTCCAGACGCGGCCCGACCGGCAGGAACTGGGACCAGTTGAGGGGCACCGCCACCGGCTTCGCGTCCCCGTACCCCAGCCTGACCTGCGCTTTGTTCGCCGCGGTCTGCCCGCCGGACGGAGCGTCCTGCTGCCCGGCGGAGCCGGAACCGTCAGCGCCGATCTTCGACTTGCCCGCGCTGCCGTCGTTGTTGGCCTGCACCTGGTAGCGCAGGCCCGTGTCGGTGACGAGGAAGACCTGGCCGGTGCTGGTCGACCTGCCCTGGAACTGCCGGTAGAACACGCCGGTGCCCGGCGTGACATACGCGCTGGTGGCACCGTCCACGATGGTCGCGGGGTAGTCCCGGCCCGCCCAGGTCTCGAGGGTGGGCGTGCCGTTGTCCGCCACCTTCGTGAGGATGTTGCACACGGTGTCCCTGGCCTCGCCCCCGCCCTCGGCAGAGTTCACCTGGCTCGGGGACTCGGAGGGCCAGGCGGTGTCACCGGCGAACACCGTGGAGTCGGAGACGAAGTCCTGCGGGTTGACCTGCATCGGCTTGCCGAGCTGGTTGAGTCCTGCCAGCTGTTCGCTGCTCAGCAGCAATTCGGCGGTGAATTCGGAGACCGGCTGCACCTTTCCCGGCACCACGACATAGTGCTGGACGCCGCCGCCCGTCTGGGCCTGAAGCACCATGCCCACCTTGTTGGCCCTGTCCGGCAGCGAGTCGACCCCGGCCGAGGTGTTCGGCTGCCCCGGCACCCGTGGGAACACCACGGGCGCGCCGTCCTTCAGGGTGTCCAGCCAGTCGTCGGTCACCTGCTGGGGCTTGGCGCCCTCCGAGAAGAGCGTCCGCAGCAACAGGTTGTACTGGCCGGCGGACATGCTCTCCTCGCCCTTGGGGCCGCCGAGCAGGTACTTGGCACCGGACGGGTCGACGAGATAGCGACCCGACTTCCCCCGGACGTACAGCGCCTGGCTGCCGTGCAGCCGCTGCGGGCCCTCGACCTTCGACGCCTCACGGTCGGCGAGGATGAAGACCGCCTTCTGCGCGGTCTTGTCCTCCCCGCCGCCCGGCTGCTCGCAGACCACCCAGCGCTTCTGCTTGACGGCCTCGTCCGCCGAGGGCATACGGTCCGGGGCATACGGGATGCCGATGGTCGGTCCGCGTGGAATGTCGCCGTTGTCGAGCTGCGACTCCTTCACCCGGATGATGTCGGACTTGTTCTGGTCCAGCAGGAGTTTCGCGGAGGCGAGGTTGAGGACCGGGTGCAGCTGTTTCTTGCCGCCGGTCTTGAGAATCACGTAGCGGGTCGTCGAGTCGCTGCCGACGATGATGTGGGACGCGGTGTCGTCCCAACCCTTCGGCGCGCTCGGCCGGATCATGCCCCATGCGCCGAATCCGGCAAGGATCAGCGCCCCGACTATGACCCCGGGGAGAAACGCACGCAGCGGACGTGGCGCACCGTCGTCCATGACGGTGGGCGAGGGCTGCACGAAGGAGGCAACCATCCGTTTCTTCGCAAAGGTGTAGGCATTGAGCTCGTCCCGCCGCGATGCCATGTCTCGCCCGCTTCTCCCCGTGTGTGCCCGTGCAGTACGTACGCTTGGTCGCCGTAGGGAGATTACTCATCCCCTCGGGTCGCCTGACACCCCAGCCACCCTCCACGCTCCTTTCCGATACCGTAAACACACAATCGACCAGGACAGCATCAGGACAAGCGGGGGTCTTCGGGATGAGCTCTGCCACCCATGCGCGCGCCGCGGTACTGCGGCAGCCCTCACGCACGGCGAGCCTGGGCCCCCTGCGGCTGTATCAGCTCGTGCTCATCGAGGTCGCCGCCGCGATCCTCGTCGTCGCCTGGACCGTCAACTCGCTGCTGCTGATGCCCGCCGGGGTCGTCGCCCTCGCGCTTGTGCTGCTCGCGGTGTTGCGGCGCAGGCAGCAGCCCTTCATCGACTGGCTGGTCGGCATCAGCGCCTTGCGCACCCGTCAGAAGCAGGCCAAGGGGCCGGTTCCGGCCGGAATCGACCCATCGCTCGCGCCCGCCGTCGAATGCGATCCGGCGCTGCGCACCTACGCGTATGTGGCCCGGGACCGCCGCGAGATCGGAATGATCGGCGACGGCACTTTCCTCACGGCGGTGCTCCAGGTCCAGTCGACCGACGCTCCACTGCGGCCGATGCGCACCCAGCGGCCACTTCCCCTCTCGCTGCTGCGGGACGCGCTGGAGGTGGACGGCATACAGCTGGAGTCGGTGCAGGTGGTGCAGCACTCCCAGACCGCGCCCGCACCGCATCTGCCCGAACAGGCCGCGGCGGCGCGCAGTTACGCCCCCCTTCAGGAGCAAGCTGGAGCACCTGCCGTCCGGCTGACCTGGGTGGCACTCAAGCTCAACCCCGAGCTGTGTCCGGAGGCCGTACGGGCACGTGGCAGCGGTCTGGAGGGCGCTCAGCGGTCTCTGCTGCGCGCGGTGGACCAGCTGGCGAGTCGGCTGACCGGCGCCGGATTCTCGGCGCGACCACTGGCGGAGGGTGAACTGACCACGGCCATCGCCACCTCGGCGTGTGTCAACCCGCATGCGGCGACCCAGGCGGGGCGCGCGAGCACGCCCACGCGCCGGACGGTGGAAACCTCTCGCGCCTGGCGCTGCGACGACCGTTGGCACACCACCTACTGGGTGGGCCGCTGGCCGCAGATGGGCCCGGAATCGGTGCCGCTGCCGCAACTCGTGGCGCTGCTGACGTCGATGCCCGCCCTCGCGTCCACCTTCAGCCTGACCCTGACGCATGACGAGGGCAGCCGTAACGCCTTTTCGGTCACCGGACACATCCGGGTCACCGGGCGCAGCGACACCGACCTGATCACCGCCCGCAAGGCTCTGGAGCGCGCCGCGCGGGGAGTGCGGGTGGGGCTGGTACGTCTCGACCGCGAGCAGCTGCCCGGTGTACTCGCGACGCTCCCGCTGGGAGGCACCCGCTGATGACCACACCCGCCTTCTCCCCCACCGCTTCTCCCTCCGGTCATGGAGCCGATCCGAATTCCGCTCCCGGAGCCGGTCTGGGGTCCGGTGCCACGGTTTACGGTGCCACCGCCCCCGGGATGGCCGGTGGCCCGGGCCCGGCGCGCAGGACGCGCCCCGGCTTCGGGCTCATCGGGCCCCGGCGCGGACGGCAGACACTGCCCCAGGAGGAATTGGAGGCGCTGGCGCTCCCTATCGGCGACGACGGCGTCATCATCGGCGTGGACGAACAGAACCAGCCCGCCGTCCTCGGCTTCAACCGCCCCGAGCCGTTCGACGTGGTCCTGGTCGGCGGTCTGTGGACCGCGCAGGTGCTGGCCTTCCGGGCGGCGGCCACCGGCGCCCGTGTCGCCGTCGAGACGGGGCGGCCGCATCTGTGGACCAACTTGGTGCAGGTCGCGGGCGGCGGACAGCAGTGCATGACCATCTTTGACGTGGGCCGTGTGCCACCGCAAGGGCCATCGGTGGGCAGTCCGGTTCTGGTCGTCCGGGACTGCGGCATGCGCCCGCCGCGGGGCCGGGTCTCCGCTCTGCCCTGGCAGTCGGTTCTGACCCTGCTGCCGTATCTGAGCCCGGTCGCGCCCCGACTGCTCGAGCACGCCGGACTGGTCGGCATTCAGCGCGTTTCACCGGACGAGGCCGAGGAGATAGGCCGCGTCATGGGGCTTCCGCGGTCCGATGTCGCGGCGCTGTCCACCCTGCCCGACTGGGTCACTCTCTGGTGTACACGTACCGGACGGCAGTTCGTAACCGTGCAGGCAACGGATGCCGAGTCGGGGCTGCTGGGATCTCCGCGTCGGGTGGACTAATCCGGGTCACACCCTTCAGGGTTGGCCCGTCGTTGATCGACACCCCTCAAAAGCGGTCCACATCATGGGGTGGACCGCTTCGAGTGGCGGGACAGGCCTGCCCTCGTGGCGCTCATGGTGATTAGTCTTGGGGTGCGCGGTGGAGAACCTGCTCAGGGGTCCCCCGGCGTCACAAAAGGGGAAAGCCGAACGGTCGGACGACAGTAGCGATCGGCAACAGATCGGCCTCGCCAAGAATTACAAGGGTGTTCGACCACACCAGGAGGCATTGTGAGCAGCGATCGGGACGAGATCCGCGCGGGCGGAAACACACCCGGCGATGATCGGTCCGACGCGGAGACCGAGCACACGGGCGAGTTCACCATCGACTACACCCCACCGGCCTGGTACACGCAGAACGCTTCGTCGTCGTCCTCGCCGTCCTCCACGGGGCCCGCGTCGACCGGCGGTTCCGGGGGCATCGGGGCGGGCGCCGGTGCGGGGGCGCCGCCTCCGCCGCCCACGGGCGCTCCGGTGGCCGTGCCGGGGGCGCCGGAGCCGAGTGGCTTCTCGGGTGCTTGGCCGCCGCCGACCGCGGCGCCCTCCGACGATGTCGCGTCGGACGCCTCCGAAGTGGAGGAGGTCCACGCGCAGAAGGAGGGCGAGGCTCGGTCGGAACCGGAGGCCGAGGAGTCCGACGCGGGCGTCCGCATGCCGCCCTTGCCCGACTCCGAGCCGGATTCGACTGGTACGCCCGTGCCCGAGCCCGTCCCCGAGTCCGAGCGCGAGCCCGAGTCCCGCGACTCTTCCGTCGGGGCTTCCGACGTCGAGGCGGAGGACTCCACTTCGGGTTCCGCTTCCGGTCCCGTCGATGACGACTTCACGCTGGCACCCGCCGAAGGCGCGCGGGACGACGTCTCCCAGCCCGCCGCCGAGCCCGACTCCGACTCCGACGAGAGCGACAACGGCGATGTGGTCAGCAGCTCCACCGTACGGTTCTCCACCGCCTCGCTGAGGCGCGAGATGACCGAGAAGCGGAGTGAGGACCCCGAGGGCGCCCCGGCTGACTCCGGTTCTGGTGCTTCTTCGGGTTCCGGTTCTGGATTTGCTTCCGGTTCCGGTGCGGGTGCCGGCTCCGCGCACGCGGATACGGACGGCCGTGACGACCGTACCGACGATGTGGGCAGCGAGGGCACGCTGCGCTTCTCCACCGCCGCGCTGCGGCGCGAGATGGAGGAGTTGAGGCGGGCGACCGCCGAGCCTGAGGACGCGGTGCCCGAGGACGCGATCCCCGAGGACGCCGTGCCGCCGAGCGCGCCGCCCCCCGAGCAGCCCGCCGCCACCTGGGCCCCGCCGCCGGTTCCGCAGTCGGGGCTGCCGCCCCTGCCGCCGGACTTCCAGCCCGCCGCGCCCGAGGGCGCCGCACCGGCTCCCGGTCCCGCTCCGGTTCCGGAGCAGCGTACGGATGGGCCCGCCACCCCTGGCGCCGGTGTGCCGCTCCCGCCCCAGGACACCTCCTGGGCGCCTCCCCCGCCCCAGACGCCGCCCGGTCAGCCCGCCGCCGCGGCGCCGGGGCCCGAGCAGGGCCTGGGGCCGCAGGGCGGATACGGATATCCGCGGCCCGGTGAGGGCGCTCCGGGTATGGTCCCCGGCCAGCCCGGTCCGGCCCCGCTGCCGGACCAGGGCCAGGGGGCGCAGCCCCCGGCGGCCAACATGCCCGGCCCGCAGGGCGGTTATCAGCAGCCCGGTCCGCAGGCTCCCCCGGCTCCGCAGGGGCCCCACTACGGCTATCCGCCCCCCGGGGCCCAGCCCGCGCCCGGCCCGGCCGATCAGGGACAGGGGCAGGCACCGGGCCAGGGGCCGATGCCCACGCAGGGCGGTTACGGCTTCCCGCAGCCGCCCGCTCCGGACCAGCAGGGCTGGGGCCAGTACCACCAGCAGTCCTACTCCCAGCGCACCCCCGCGCCGCCCCAGCCTGGGCAGCAGGCCGAGTACCCCGGACAGGCCGGACAGCCCGGACAGCCTGCCCAGCCGATGTACCCGGGCCAGCCGGGCCAGCCCGGCCAGCCCTCGCCGTACGCGCCGACCGGCCCCGCCCACGGCCAGCAGCCTCCGGGGCAGCAGCCCCAGGACCAGCAGTTCCCGGGCCAGCAGGGCCCTGGCGTACCGGGCGCGCAGGGCGGCTACGGCTTCCCGCGTCCCGGCGACGGCGTTCCCGGGCCCGGCCCGCAGGCGCAGGGCGGCTACGGCTATCCGCGCCCCGACGCGCAAGCCGCCCCGGCAGCCCCCACCACCCCCGCGGCCCCGGCCGACCCCCGTACCGGCGGCTGGCCGACCGTCACGCCCGACCAGCGGCGCCAGGGCGGAAGCGCCGGGGCGCCGCTCGGGTACACCGCCGCGGTCGAGCTCTCCTCCGACCGGCTGATCAAGGGCAAGCAGAAGCCGAAGAAGAACACCCCCGGCCCCTCCCGCTTCAAGATCGGCGGCAAGAAGGAGGAGGCGGAGCGGCAGCGCAAGCTGGAGCTGATCCGCACGCCGGTGCTCTCCTGCTACCGCATCGCGGTGATCAGCCTCAAGGGCGGTGTCGGCAAGACCACGACGACCACCGCCCTCGGCGCGACCCTGGCCATCGAGCGCCAGGACAAGGTCATCGCGATCGACGCCAACCCGGACGCGGGCACCCTCGGCCGGCGCGTGCGGCGGGAGACCGGTGCGACCATTCGCGACCTGGTCACCGCGATCCCGTACCTCAACAGCTACATGGACATCCGGCGGTTCACCTCACAGGCGCCGTCGGGGCTGGAGATCCTGGCCAACGACGTGGACCCGGCGGTCTCGACGACGTTCAACGACGACGACTACCGCCGTGTCATCGACGTCCTGGGCAAGCAGTACCCGATCATCCTCACCGACTCGGGCACGGGTCTGCTCTACAGCGCCATGCGCGGCGTCCTCGACCTCGCCGACCAGCTGATCATCATCTCCACGCCCTCCGTGGACGGTGCGAGCAGCGCCAGCACCACCCTCGACTGGCTGTCCGCGCACGGCTACGCGGATCTGGTCTCGCGGAGCATCACGGTGATCTCCGGGGTCCGGGAGACCGGAAAGATGATCAAGGTCGAGGACATCGTGTCCCACTTCGAGACCCGCTGCCGCGGGGTGATCGTCGTGCCGTTCGACGAGCATCTGTCGGCGGGCGCCGAGGTGGACCTGGACATGATGCGGCCCAAGACCCGTGAGGCGTACTTCAACCTCTCGGCCATGGTCGCGGAGGACTTCACCCGCGCCCAGCAGGAGCAGGGCCTGTGGACGGGCGACGGCGGGGCCCAGCCGCCGCAGGTGGCCCCGCCGCTGCCCGGGCAGGCCCAGCAGCCCTACCCGGGCGCCTACGCGCCTCAGCAGGGCCAGCAGGGCCAGCAGCCGCAGTACCCCGGATACCCGCAGCAGGGCGGCCAGCAGGGCTGGCAGCAGTCCTACGGGCAGGGGCAGCAGCCGCAGCCCGGCCAGCCGTGGCAGCAGTCCCAGCCGGGTCAGCCCGGCCAGCCCGGAGGGCAGGGGCAGCCCTGGCAGGGGCAGTAGCCCCTGAGCCGCGGCAGCGGCGAGCGGAAGCGAAGCGCCCCGTGGGGCCGGTGATCCGGGCCCACGGGGCGCATCCACGTTCAGCGACGGTGTATCCGTGTGCAGCCCACGGCTTGCGTACGCCCGCGTCTCACGGCGTACCGCACACCCGTACCGCACAGCGCCGCGGCGCCCCAGCGGCTCAGCGGCTGCCGTGCTCCTCGACGAGCTCGCGGGCACGCTTCACATCGGCCGCCATGCGCTCCAGGAGCGCCTCGATCGAGTCGAACTTCTCCTGGCCGCGCAGATAGGCGAGGAAGTCGACCTCGACATGGAGTCCGTACAGATCCAGTCCGACCCGGTCGATCGCATACGCCTCGACCGTGCGCTCGGTCCCGTCGAACTGCGGATTGGTGCCGACCGAGATGGCCGCGGGCATCGCCTCGCCCTGCGCCGTCAGCCAGCCCGCGTAGACGCCGTCGGCCGGGATCGCGGTGTGCGGCAGGGTCTCCAGGTTGGCCGTCGGGAAGCCCAACTCACGGCCGCGCTGCGCACCGCGCACCACCACGCCTTCGACCCGGTGCGGCCGCCCGAGGACCTCCATCGCGCCCGCGACATCGCCCTCCGCGACCAGCCGGCGCACCAGCGTGGAGGAGAACGGCTCACCGCCGCCCGCCTCACCGCGCTCGTACAGGTCGATGACCTGGACCTCGTAGTCGTAGGTGGCGCCGAGCTCGCGCAGGAACTCGACGTTCCCGGCGGCCTTGTGGCCGAAGCGGAAGTTGGGGCCCTCCACCACGACCCGGGCATGCAACTTGTCGACCAGCACCTTCACCACGAAGTCGGCGGGGGTGAGCCGCGAGAACTCCACCGTGAACGGCAGGATCAGCACCGCGTCCACGCCCAGTCCGGCCATCAGCTCCGCACGCCGCTGATGCGTGGCGAGCAGCGGCGGATGGCTGCCGGGCCGCACGACCTCGCTCGGATGCGGGTCGAAGGTGACCACGACCGCCGGTACACCCAGCTCACGCGCCCGTGCCACGGCACGGCCGATGATCAGCTGGTGCCCTCGGTGCACCCCGTCGTAGGAACCGATGGTGACGACGCTGCGCCCCCAGTCCTCGGGGATGTCCTCCAAGCCACGCCAGCGCTGCACTTTGCCCGCTCCTCGCCCGAACCTTCATCTGTCGACTTCGCAGGTCTAAGACTGCCATGTCCCGGGTGTCCGCCTCGCATCGGTGGCCGCCACGAGCGCCCGGACCGGCCGGAAAGCCACCGTAGGCGGCCGGTCGGGGCGCTTGCAACGCGGCAAAGCGTCAGCCAGGACACACCGCGGCGCGGCGCCTCGGCCACACCGTGTGAGGTTGGATACATACGGTCATACGAAGACGGCCAGGCTCTTCGCCTTGCCCTTCGACTCCTCCACGAGCGCCAGGAAGCGCCCCTCCGGCCCGAAGACCGCGACCGGACCCTGACCCTGCCCCGCGACCGGACCCGGACCAGGCTGCTCACCCGGCCCCGGCGTCCCCTCCCCCGCCCGCTCCCCCGTCGGCATGTCGATCCGCACGCCGTTGCCCAGCAGCCGGGCCTGGTGGGCGTCCACGTCCCAGCGCGGGAAGGCGGCGGCCGCCGCCTCGGCGATGGGCATGATCTCCAGCGACTCCTCCAGCCGCTCCAGCGTCCTGGCCGCGTCCAGCCCGTACGGGCCGACCCGGGTCCTGCGCAGGGCCGTGAGATGGCCGCCGACACCGAGTCCCGCGCCCAGGTCACGCGCCAGGGCGCGGATGTAGGTGCCGGAGGAGCACACCACCGTGACGTCCAGGTCGAGGACGGTGGTGCCGTCCTCCGCCTTGCCCTCGCGGCGATCGTGGAGGACGAAGGAGGAGACGGTCACCGGCCGCGCCGGGATCGTGAACTCCTCGCCCTCCCGCGCCCGAGCGTAGGAGCGCTTGCCGTCGATCTTGATGGCGCTGACCTTCGAGGGGACCTGCTGGATGTCCCCGGTCAGCTCCTCGATCCCGGCCCGGACGGCGGCCGGGTCGATCCCGGTGGCGCCGTCCGAGGCGGTGATCTCGCCCTCCGCGTCATCGGTGACCGTGGTCTGGCCGAGCCGGATGGTGGCCCGGTACTCCTTCTCGGTCAGCGCCAGATGGCCCAGCAGCCGGGTCGCCTTCTCCACACCGATCACGAGCACGCCGGTGGCCATCGGATCCAGCGTTCCGGCGTGGCCGACCCGCCGGGTGCGAGCGAAGCGGCGCATCTTGGCGACGACGTCGTGCGAGGTGAAGCCCGCCGGCTTGTCGACGATCACCAGGCCGTCCGGTGCCCCGGAACCAGCCCTGCCGTTGCGTGTCATACGTCCGCTGAACCCTTGCCGTCCGTGCCGGGCTCCTCGTCGTCCTCCTCGTCGGGCTTGCGGTACGGATCGGCCTCCCCGGCGTAGCTGGCGCCCGAGGACGCCTCGCGCACCTGGGCGTCCGCCGCCCTGGCCTTGGCGAGCAGATCGTCGATGGTGCGGGCGTTCTCCGGGAGCGCGTCCGGGACGAATGTCAGGGTCGGGGTGAAGCGCACCCCCGTCTGGCGTCCGACCTCCGACCGCAGCACGCCCTTGGCGCTCTCCAGGGCCGCGGCGGAGGCCGCCCGCTCCTCGTCGTCGCCGAAGACCGTGTAGAAGACGGTCGCCTCCCGCAGATCACCGGTGATCCGGGTGTCGGTGATGGTCACATAGCCCAGCCGCGGGTCCTTGATCCGCCGCTGGAGGGTCTCCGCGACCACGACCCGGATGCGGTCCGCCAGCTTGCGTGCCCGCGCGGTGTCGCTCATGCGTCTTCTTCTCTCTTCTTCGCGTCAGTCATCGATGGCCGGGGGGACGGTCTGCGACCGCCGGTCCGGCCCTCATTCATCATCGCCACCGTGGAGCCGCCGTCGCACCGACAGCAGCTCCACCTCCGGCCGCGCCGCCACCAGCCGCTCGCAGCGGTCGAGCACCTCGGCGAGGTGGCCCGCGTCCCCGGAGACCATCGCGAGGGCGATCTGGGCCCTGCGGTAGAGGTCCTGGTCCCCGACCTCCGCCACGCTCACCGCGAATTTGCGGTGCAGCTCGGCGACGATCGGGCGGACGACGGAGCGCTTCTCCTTCAACGACCGTACGTCGCCGAGAAGCAGGTCAAAGGACAGCGTCCCTACATACATGCAATCCGGGTCAAGCCACCCGTGGGGCCTATGTGAATGCGGGCTTCTGGCACCGTACACGCAAGGGCCGGGGCCGATCGACGGAAATTCCTCCGCCGATCGGCCCCGGCCGGACAGCCGCTCGTCAGCCGCGCGGCTTCTCGCGCATCTCGTACGTCGCGATGACGTCGTCGACCTTGATGTCGTTGTAGCTGCCGAGGTTGATACCGCCCTCGAAGCCCTCGCGAATCTCGGTGACATCGTCCTTGAAGCGGCGCAGGCCCTCGATGTTGAGGTTCTCCGCGATGACCTTGCCGTCGCGGACGAGGCGGGCCTTGGTGTTCCGCCGGACCTCGCCGGAGCGGATGAGCACACCCGCGATGTTGCCCAGCTTGGACGAGCGGAAGATCTCGCGGATCTCCGCCGTACCGAGCTCGACCTCTTCGTACTCCGGCTTGAGCATGCCCTTGAGGGCCGCCTCGATCTCCTCGATCACCTGGTAGATGACCGAGTAGTAGCGGACGTCCACGCCCTCGCGCTCGGCCATCTGCGTGGCACGCCCGTCGGCGCGCACGTTGAAGCCGATGACGATGGCGTCGGAGCCGGTCGCCAGGTCGATGTCGGTCTCGGTGACCGCACCCACACCGCGGTGCAGCACCCGCAGGTCCACCTCTTCGCCGACGTCGAGCTGGAGCAGCGAGGACTCGAGAGCCTCCACCGAACCGGACGCGTCGCCCTTGATGATGAGGTTGAGCTGCTGGACCTGACCGGCCTTGAGCACCTTGTCCAGGTCCTCCAGGGAGACCCGGCGGGTGCGCTTGGCGAACGCCGCGTTCCGCTCGCGGGCGGCGCGCTTCTCGGCGATCTGGCGGGCGGTGCGGTCCTCGTCGACGACGAGGAAGTTGTCGCCCGCGCCGGGCACGTTGGTCAGACCGAGCACCAGGACCGGGGTCGCCGGGCCGGCCTCGTCCAGCGCGTTCCCGTTGTCGTCGAGCATCGCCCGGACGCGGCCGTACGCGTCGCCGACGACCATCGTGTCGCCGACCCGCAGGGTGCCGCGCTGGACCAGCACGGTGGCCACGGCGCCGCGGCCGCGGTCGAGGTGGGCCTCGATCGCGATGCCCTGTGCGTCCTGCTCAGGGTTGGCCCGCAGGTCGAGCGAGGCGTCGGCGGTGAGGACGACGGCCTCGAGCAGGCTGTCGATGTGCAGACCCTGCTTGGCGGAGATGTCGACGAACATGGTGTCGCCGCCGTACTCCTCGGCCACCAGGCCGTACTCGGTCAGCTGACCGCGCACCTTGGTCGGGTCCGCGCCCTCGACGTCGATCTTGTTGACCGCGACCACGATCGGCACATCGGCCGCCTTGGCGTGGTTCAGCGCCTCGATCGTCTGGGGCATCACACCGTCGTTGGCCGCCACCACGAGGATCGCGATGTCGGTCGACTTGGCACCGCGGGCACGCATGGCGGTGAACGCCTCGTGACCCGGGGTGTCGATGAAGGTGATCCTGCGCTCTTCGCTGTTGACCTCGGTCGAGACCTGGTAGGCACCGATGTGCTGGGTGATGCCACCGGCCTCGCCCGCGACCACGTTGGTCTTGCGGATCGCGTCCAGCAGTCGCGTCTTACCGTGGTCGACGTGACCCATGACGGTCACCACCGGCGGACGCGCGGCGAGCATCTCCTCGCCGCCCTCGTCCTCGCCGAACTCGATGTCGAAGGACTCGAGAAGCTCGCGGTCCTCCTCCTCCGGGCTGACGATCTCGACGTTGTAGTTCATCTCGTCGGCGAGAAGCTGGAGCGTCTCGTCGGAGACGGACTGCGTCGCGGTGACCATTTCGCCCAGGTTGAACATCACCTGGACCAGGGACGCCGGGTTGGCGTTGATCTTCTCCGCGAAGTCGGTCAGCGAGGCACCACGCGACAGCCGGACCGTCTGGCCGTTGCCGCGCGGCAGCATCACACCGCCGATGGACGGGGCCTGCATGGCCTCGTACTCCTGGCGCCTCTGCCGCTTCGACTTACGGCCACGACGCGCCGGACCGCCGGGACGGCCGAAGGCGCCCTGGGTGCCACCGCGGCCACCGGGACCGCCGGGACGGCCACCGAAACCGGGACGGCCACCGCCGCCGCCGAAGCCGCCACCGCCGCCGGGACCCCCCGGACGGCCGGCGAAACCGCCGCCGCCACCGGGACGACCGCCACCGCCACCACCGGGACGACCGGCGAAACCGCCGCCGCCACCGGGACGACCGCCGCCGCCCCCACCGGGACGACCGCCACCGCCGGGACCGCGACCGCCACCGCCGCCGGGACCCGGACGCGGGCCGGCAGCCGGACGCTGCGGCATCATGCCCGGGTTCGGGCGCGGACCGCCGCCGGGACCCGGACGCGGGCCGCCACCCTGGGCGCCCTGCGGACGGGGCATCTGGCCCGGAGTGGGACGCGAACCGCCGGCACCGCCCTGGCCGCGGCCGGGACCGCCCTGGCCGCCGCCCTGCGGGCGCGGACCGGGACCGGGCTGGCCGCCGGGACGCGGGGCGCCGCCGGGACGGGGCGCCTGCGGGCGCGCCATACCGGTGGAGCCGCCGGAGGTGAAGGGGTTGTTACCGGGACGGGGACCGGCCGGACGGGGACCGCCCGGACGCGGACGCTCCTGACCCGGACGCGGGCCACCACGGCCACCCTGACCGCCCTGGCCCTGACCACCCTGACCCTGGCCCGGTGCGCCCGAACGGCCGCCGGGGCGCGGACCGGGCGTGGCGCCCGGCTTGGCGGGCGCGTTCGGCTTGGCCGCAGCGGGCTTGGGGCTGGGGGTCGGCGGTGCGGTGAACTCGGGCTGCGCCGGAGCCGCCGGCGCGGCGGGGCCCGGCTTGGGGCCGGGGGTCGGACGAGCGCCCGGCGTGGGGCGCGGGCCCGGCGTGGGTGCCGCGGGCGGAGTGCCGCGCTGGCCCTCGGGCGTCACCGGCTTCGGGCCGGGCGTCGGGGGCTTGGGGGCGGCCGGACGGGCCGCCGCCGCCGGACCAGGGGTCGGCGGTTTGGGCGTCGCCTTACGCGGCGCCGAGGGCTTACCAGCGGCGCGGCCGGAGCCGTTGCCACCCTGGAAAGCGTCAGTCAACTTGCGCACAACCGGCGCCTCGATCGTGGAGGACGCCGAACGTACAAATTCACCGAGTTCTTGGAGCTTGGCCATGACGACCTTGCTCTCAACTCCGAACTCCTTGGCGAGTTCGTATACCCGGACCTTAGCCACTTCGCTCCTTTTAGGTCCGGGTTGTCGCCGGACCGTCGCTACTTCATGGGCGTACTCATCGCGTACTCATCGAGTGCTCATCGCAATCTCGACCTACTTCCGACTCGCGAGGTACCTGACCGCACGGTGGCCCGTGCCGTTCTTCCAACTACTCAGGGTGTCGCCTGCTCACCCCGCTCGACAAACCGGCGGAGCGCCGTGGTGTCGAGCGCTCCCGGCCCCCTGAAGGCCCGGGAAAAGGCCCGGCGGCGAACCGCCAGGTCAAGGCAGACCCGTGTCGGGTGGACATAAGCACCCCGACCGGGGAGCGTACCGCGCCGGTCGGGGAGACAAACACCCTCGACCAGCACGATGCGCAGCAGATCGTTCTTGGCCGCCCGATCCCGGCATCCCACACAGGTTCTCTCAGGGCAGGCACCAGCTCGCGTGCGGCCAGACACTGCTTAAGTCTACCTCCCTGCGCCGACCGCACCCCTTGGGGGGAGTGATCGAATCGTCACCCGATTTCGACCGGATCCCGGGGGATCCGGCCTGATTCAGCCTTGATCACCCGACTGCTCGGTGTCCGGCCGGATGTCGATCCGCCAGCCGGTCAGCCGCGCCGCGAGCCGCGCGTTCTGCCCCTCCTTGCCGATGGCCAGGGACAGCTGGTAGTCCGGCACGGTGACCCGGGCCGAACGGGCCGCCAGGTCGACCACGTCGACCTTGCTCACCCGCGCGGGTGACAGCGCGTTCGCCACCAGCTCAGCGGGGTCGTCCGACCAGTCGACGATGTCGATCTTCTCGCCGTGCAGCTCGGCCATCACGCTGCGGACCCGGCCGCCCATCGGGCCGATGCACGCGCCCTTGGCGTTCAGCCCCGTGCGGGTGGACCGGACCGCGATCTTGGTGCGGTGGCCCGCCTCACGGGCGATCGCCGCGATCTCCACCGAGCCGTCCGCGATCTCCGGAACCTCGAGCGCGAACAACTTCTTGACCAGATTGGGATGCGTACGCGAAAGGGTCACCGACGGTCCGCGCACACCCTTGACGACTCGTACGACGTACGTACGCAGCCGGGTGCCGTGTGCGTAGTCCTCGCCCGGGACCTGCTCCTGCACCGGCAGGATCGCCTCGAGACGGCCGATGTCCACCAGCACGTTCTTGGGGTCCTTGCCCTGCTGGACGACGCCGGCTACGACATCGCCCTCCCGGCCCGCGTACTCGCCGAAGGTGATCTCCTCCTCGGCGTCCCGCAGCCGCTGGAGGATGACCTGCTTCGCGGTCATCGCGGCGATCCGGCCGAACCCGGAGGGGGTGTCGTCGAACTCGCGGGGCTCCTGCCCCTCCGTCAGGTCCTCGGCGTCCTCACGGGCCCATACGGTCACATGACCGGTGTCGCGGTTCAGCTCCACCCGGGCCCGGCGACGGCTTCCCTCGGTGCGGTGGTAGGCGATGAGGAGGGCCGATTCGATCGCCTCGACCAGCAGGTCGAAGGAGATCTCCTTCTCTCGCACCAGACCCCGCAGGGCACTCATGTCGATGTCCACGGCTACGCCTCCTCCTTGCTCTCGTCGTCCTCGCCCGCGGCCTTCTCCGCGGGCTTGCGGCTGAACTCGATCTCCACCCGGGCCTTGGAGATCTCCTCGAAGGCCAGCCGCCTGGCGGTGGGCTTGCGCCCCTTCACACCGGGGACCTCCAGATCGAGCCCCTCGTCGTCCACCTCGACGATCCGCGCGACCAGCTCGCCGCCATCGGCGAGCCGCGCTCTCATGAGGCGGCCGGCGGCGCGGCGGTAGTGGCGCGGCTCGGTCAGGGGGCGCTCGGCGCCGGGAGAGGTGACCTCGAGGACGTACGCCGTCTGACCCATGGCGTCCGTGTCGTCGAGGGTCTTGGAGATGTCCCGGCTCAGCTCCGCGCACGTGTCCAGCTGGACACCGTCGTCGGAATCCACGACCACTCTCAGCACACGCCGCCGCCCGGCCGGAGTCACCTCGACCTCTTCCAGATCCAGGTCCCGCGCGCTGACGAGCGGTTCCAGCAGTCCGCGCAGCCTCTCGCTCTGGGTGGTGCTCATCCGGGTGACTCCTCGGCCGCGTGTGCTGTTGTGGGAAGGTCGCGTGTCAGGTCAAAGCCTATCTGTTCCGGCGGCGGGCTGACGATTCGGTGGGCGCTGCCGGGCAGACGGCCTCCGCGCGGGTACGCTCGCCTGCTGTGATCACTACCGGCGGCCGGGAGCGGCCGCAGCCCGGAAAGAGGAACGTGTCGATCACGACTCCCCCACCTCGTCCCATGTCCGTGTCGGATGTGTCCGACACGTCCGATGCGCTGTCCGCGGTCTCGCCGTCGTCCGCCGCGTCCTCGGCGCGCGTCGAGTCTTCGGCGTGCGTCGAGTCCTCGGCGTCCGCCGCGTCTGCCGCGGCTTCAGGGTGCGCCGCCCCGGTGACCCGGCGGCGGAGTCTGCTGCTGGGCGGCGGAGTGCTGGGCGTCGTCGCGCTGCTGAGCGGCTGCTCCGACGACTCCGAACCCCGGCGCGACGCGGGCGGCGAGGAGGCTGTCGCGCTGCTGCGGGCGCGGGGCGCGCGGGACTCCACCGCACTCCTCGCACGCTACGACGCGACCGTGGACACGCACCCCGCCCTTCAGAAGCGGCTTGCGCCGCTGCGGGAGGAGACCGCCCGGCACGCCGCGGTCTTCACCGCCAAGGGGCGGTCCGCCTCTCCTTCCGCTACCGCGTCGCGCTCGCCCTCGGCGGGCGGGCGGCGGGTGCCGGAGGTCTCCAAGGACGAGAAGCGGGCGCTCTCCGCACTCGCCCAGGCCGAGCGCCAGATCGCCGACACCCGCACCGCCGCGCTCGCCACCGCGCCGCCCGAGCTGGCCCGGCTGCTGGCCTCCGTCGCGGCCTGCGGCGCCGCCCACGTGTATCTCCTCACGCAGCGCGACACGGACTCGTGATGGCGCTCGGGACGACCGGGAAGGGGTACTGACATGGCCGTTCGAGCAGGCCGTACGGCCGTCGGCGAACGCGCCGCGGCACTCAGGGCCGCGCAGGCGGCGCTGGCCGCCGAGCACGCCGCGGTGTACGGGTACGGCGTCGTCGGCGGGCGGATCGGCGACGACCGGCTCGCGGAGGCGCGCGAGGGCTACGCCGCGCACCGCGCCCGCCGGGACGACCTCGCCCGTACCGTGCGCGACCTCGGCGGCAGCCCCGAGAGCGCGGCGCCCGCCTACACCCTGCCCTTCGCGGTGCCGGACGCGCCCGCGGCGGTACGGCTCGCGGCCGAGCTGGAGAACCGGGTCGCCGCCGTCTACGCCGACCTCGTACGGGCCTCGACCGGTTCCCTACGCCGCCAGGCCGCGGGCGCGCTGCGGGAGGCCGCGGTCCGGGCGGTGCGCTGGCGGGGCGGCGGCGTAGCCTTCCCTGGACTCACCGAACGCGCCACACCGGCCACGCCGTCGGCGTCGCCGAGCGGTGAGGCGGACGGGGTGTGAACGGGCGCGTGGGCCGTCGGTTGAGTTCGGCGGGGCCGGTGGGTCCGACGAGTGCTGTGCGGGCGATGCGGTCTGCCGGGCCCATGGGGTCTGCCGGGCCCATGGGGTCTGCCGGGCCCATGGGGTCTGCCGGGCCCATGGGGTCTGCGGGACCCATGCGGTCAGCCAGGCGCATGAGGTCTGCGGGGCCCATGTGGTCCGCCGGGCCTGTGAGGTCCGTCAGGCGCGTGTGGTCGGTCAGGCGCGTGTGGTCGGTCGGACGCGTGAGGTCCGTGAAGTCACTGATGGTGGAGGGGACAGCTCAGGAATGGCATCGGCACCACGGCCCGGCGGCCGCGATATGGCCCGCGTCCCCGTGCCGAAGCGGCTTCTGGACGCGCTGAGCGACGATCCGCCGGGCGCCGTACGCACCTGGCTGGACGCCCTGCCCGAGACGGTCGAGCGGCAGCTTGTGGCGTGGGAGCTGACCCTGGAGCGGGTGTCGACGCCCGGGGGCCGTCGCGGGCTCGTCGCGCTCGTACGGCAGGCGGACGGCACCCCGGCGGCGCTGAAGTTCCCGGTCCCCGGTCCGGACGCCGAGTGCGAGCGAGCGGCCCTCGCGCACTGGGACGGCTGGGGCGCGGCCCAACTGCTGCGTGCCGACCCGGACACCGGTGCGCTGCTGATCGAGCGGCTGCACGGCACGGTGTCGCTGCGCTCGCTGCCCGAGGCGAAGGCGCTGCTGGAGGCGGCGGGCACGGTGCGGCGGCTGTGGGTGGCACCGCCCGAGGGGCATCCGTTCGCATCGATCAACGGCCGTACGGAGGAGGATCGCGAGGTCTTGCGGATGCTCGGCGCCGGAGGCTGGACGGCGGAGGCCCGTCCGCTGACCGAGGAGGCACTGGAGCTACGAGAGGCGCTGCCCGCCGAGCCGCCCGAGGAGGTCCTGCTGCACGGCGACTTCCGGCAGGGGAAGGTGCTGGCCGGGGAGCGGGCGCCATGGCTCGCGGTGGGTCCGGCACCGATTGTGGGCGAGCGCGCGTACGACTTGGCGCGGCTGGTGCTCGACCGCTACGAGGACTTGGCCGCGGGCCCCGGCCCCGCTGCGGCCGCCCGCCGCCGGGTCGCCAAGCTGGCGGACTCCCTGGATGTCGACCGCGACCGGTTGCGGGGCTGGTCTCTCTATCGCGCCGTGGAAGCGGGTCTGCGGCACGCTGCCGCGGGGGACCGCCGACGGGCGGAGCTGTTGCTGGAGTTCGCGGGCTGGCTGTGATGGGGCGGCTCGCGGGGGTGTGGTGGGTTGCGGTGGGTTGCTGCTGGTGGGGTGCTGTGGTGCTTGGCGGCGTGGGTGGGTGCGGGTTTCGTCTCGCGCCTTCGGCGCAATTGAGCAGCGGGGCAGGAGGTGCCGGGGCACGGCACATTGCCGAGTGACGGGCTGGTGGGGGCTGCTGCTGGTGGGGTGCTGTGGTGCTTGGCAGCGTGGGTGGGTGCGGGTTTCGTCTCGCGCCTTCGGCGCATTTGAGCAGCGGGGCAGGGGGTGCCGAGGCACGGCACGTTGCCGAGTGACGGGCTGGTGGGGCGTGACGCCGGTGGCGGCTTCTCTGACCGGGGGCCGAGGCCCATGCCGGACAACAGGGCAGTAGCCTGCGTCGCCTGGGCCAGTGGGGATGAGCGCCGGTGGCTGCTCCCGCGCCTCAGAGCCAGAGCCCACGCCGCCCAACAGGGATACGGCCTGGCCTATGCCGCCGACCGCCAGGCCCGGTGAGGGCAAGCGCCGGAACCGGCGTGACCGGGGGCCTAGGCCCATGCCGGACAGCAGGACAGTGGTCTGCGCGCCAGCCGCAGGCCAATGGGACGAGCGCCGGTGGCGGCTCTGTGGCCGGAGGACCCACTCCGGACGTCGGACAGCCGGGTATGGGGGTGTCTTCTGGAAATCGCTTGATGTATTAGTTGCGCCAGATCAAGCGTTTTTGAGAAGGGGGTACCGAACCCCCGCCACCCGCACTCCGGAGGGGCCCCGGCCACCGAGCACAGAAGCCGCCACCGGCGCCACGCCCCACCAGCCCGGCGGCCGGCGATGTGAGCCCGGCCCGGCACCCCCTGCCCCGCTGCTCAAATGCGCCGAAGGCGCGAGGCGAAACCCGCACCCACCCACACCGCCGAGCGCCCCAGCCCCCAGCCCCCAGCCCCCAGCGCCACAGCCACAACCACAACCACAGCCACAACCCGGAGCCCCAGCACCCGCGCCCGCACCAGAAACCCCCAACCAACCACGAACCCCCGGCTCGCAGGAACGCGGGAGCCGGGGGTTCAGGGATCGGCAGGCGCCGGATCGGCAGATGACGGAGGTGGCCGTCAGGCGGTGGCCGTCAGGCGAGCGATGGCCTCGTCGATCGCGACGTCCTCCCGCTCCCCCGTCCGCCGATCCTTCAGCTCCACGACGCCATCCTTCGCCCCACGCCCCACAACCAGAATCGTCGGCACCCCGATCAGCTCCGCGTCGGTGAACTTCACGCCCGGGGAGACCCCGGCACGGTCGTCGACCATGACGCGGATGCCCGCCGTGCCCAGCTTCTCGGCGATGTCGAGGGCCATCTCGGTCTGGAGGGCCTTGCCCGCCGCGACGATGTGGACGTCCGCCGGGGCGACCTCGCGGGGCCAGCAGAGGCCGGACTCGTCATGGGTCTGCTCGGCGAGGGCGGCGACGGCGCGCGAGACGCCGACGCCGTACGAGCCCATCGTGACCCGCGCCGGCTTGCCGTTCTGGCCGAGCACATCGAGCTGGAAGGCGTCGGCGTACTTGCGGCCGAGCTGGAAGATGTGGCCGATCTCGATCGCCCGGTCCAGCTCGATGCCCGTACCGCAGCGGGGGCAGGGGTCGCCCGGCTCGACCACGACGACGTCGAGGTACTCGTCGACCTCGAAGTCCCGGCCGCAGACCACGTTGCGCGCGTGGGTGTCGGGCTTGTTGGCACCGGTCACCCAGGCGGTGCCGGGGGCGACGCGCGGGTCGGCGATATAGCGGAAGGACTTGCCCGCCAGACCCTGCGGGCCGACATAGCCGCGCACCAGCTCGGGGCGGCCCTCGAAGTCCTCGGCCGTGACGAGCTCGACGACGGCGGGGGCGAGGTGCTCGCCCAGCTTGCCGAGGTCCACCTCGCGGTCGCCGGGGACGCCCACCGCGGTGATCTCGCCGTCGATCTTGACCAGGAGGTTCTTCAGGGTGGCGGAGGCCGGGACGCCGAGGTGCGCGGCGAGGGTCTCGATGGTGGGGGTGTCGGGGGTGTCCAGCTCCTCGATGGGTCCGTGCTCGGCGCCCTCGACCGGCGGGACGGCCACCGTGACCGCCTCGGTGTTCGCGGCGTAGTCACAGTTCGGGCAGTCGACGAAGGTGTCCTCACCGGCCGCCGCCGGGGCCAGGAACTCCTCGGAGGCCGAGCCGCCCATCGCGCCGGAGACCGCGGAGACGATGCGGTAGTCCAGGCCCAGCCGCTGGAAGATCCGCTGGTACGCCTCGCGGTGCAGCCGGTAGGACTCGGCGAGGCCCTCGTCGGTGGTGTCGAAGGAGTACGAGTCCTTCATCAGGAACTCGCGGCCGCGCAGCACGCCCGAGCGGGGGCGGGCCTCGTCCCGGTACTTGGTCTGGATCTGGTAGAGCATGACCGGCAGGTCCTTGTAGGACGTGCACTGGTCCTTCACCGTGAGGGTGAAGATCTCCTCGTGGGTCGGGCCGAGGAGGTAGTCGGCGCCCTTACGGTCCTTGATCCGGAAGAGCAGATCGCCGTACTCGTCCCAGCGGCCGCTCACCTCGTACGGCTCACGCGGCAGCAGCGCGGGCAGGAGGACCTCCTGGGCGCCGATGGCGTCCATCTCCTCGCGGACGATCCGCGAGACGTTCTCCAGGACCTTCTTGCCGATCGGCAGCCAGGTCCAGATGCCCGCGGCGGCGCGGCGGACATAGCCGGCGCGGACGAGCAGCTTATGGCTGGCGGTCTCGGCGTCCGCCGGGTCTTCGCGCAGCGTCTTCAGCATCATCGTGGACATGCGCTGGACGTTGACGGCGTGGGCCATGGGGTCTCTCCTGCGTGCGATGGGATGTTCAGGAGGTTAGCCGCACGGGCTGGTTTCCCGGAAATGCGCAAGGCTCCGCGACGGCGCCAGGCCCTGTCCGGTGGATCTTCGCGCCTGTGACATCAGCGGCCGACGCCGCGGGGCCGTGAAGATCCGCCGGACAGGGCCTGAGCGGGTCGGGCGAAGTCCGCTACGGTTCGGCAGCGCCCCGAAGGGGCGCGGGGCCGTGTCGATCTGCGGCTCCGCCGCGCGGGCGCGACCAGCCACGACGGCGCCGCGGACGACCAACGACACATCGCGGCACTTCCAGCGGAGCGCTTAGCGGCGGCGCAGCGGCAGGGGCGCTCCCATCACGGCGTACGGGCTCGGGGCGCTCGGGAAGAGCACCGGACGGGCGAGGTCGCGGTAGCCCAGCGAGCGGTAGAGGGCACGGGCCGGGCTCTCGACGTCGATGGCGGACAGGATCGAGCGCGGCTGGCCGACACCGTCCGTGATGGTCGTGATCAGCCGCCGGCCGATGCCGCGGTTCTGGTAGCCGGGGTGCACATGCAGCTCGGTGATGACGAACGAGTCGTCCAGCCAGTCATCGTGCCCGGCCGCGCGCAGATACGGCTGGACCACCGTGGACCACCAGTGGGTGCGGTTGTTGGGCATGCCGTAGACGAAGCCGACGAGCCGGCCGGAGGGCGTGGTCGCGCCGAGCGCGCGGGCGCCGGGGCTCTTGAGGTGGCGCAGCACGATATGGCGGCGTACACCCACCTCCTCGTCCGTCAGCCCGAAGGCGACGGCCTGGACGGCGAGCGCTTCGTCCACGCGAGCGGCGAGGTCGAGCGACCCGACGACCACGTCTTCGGGTTCCGGGGTCCGCCCCCCGGGGAGATGCAGCATGGGCGGCACCCTACTGGCCCGTCGATCAGAACAGCACACTCATGAACGCGCCGACTTCCCGGAAGCCGACCCGCCGGTACGCGGCGCGGGCTGCGGTGTTGTAGTCGTTGACGTACAGGCTCACCACCGGGGCGACCTCGCCCAGCGCATAGCGCAGCACGGCCGCCATCCCGGTCTCGGAGAGGCCGCGGCCACGGTACTCGGGGGCGACCCATACGCCCTGGATCTGACACGCGTGCGGGGTGGCCGCGCCGATCTCGGCCTTGAACACCACCCGGCCGTTCTCGACCCGGGCGAACGAGCGCCCGGCGGTGACGAGCTCGGCGACCCGCGCCTGGTACAGCAGCCCGCCGTCGCCCGCGAGCGGCGAGACGCCGACCTCCTCGGTGAACATCGCCACGCACGCCGGCATGATCACGTCCATCTCGTCCTTACAGACGCGGCGCACCAGCGGGTCGGGCGGGACGTCGGCGGGCATCGAGCTGGTGACCATCAGCGGCTGACGGGCGCGGACCTCACGAGCCGGGCCCCAGCTGGGCTCGAGCAGGGACCACAGCCCGGCGGTGGTCTCCGCCGGGCCGACGATCGAGGAGCAGCGGCGGCCCGCTCGGCGGGCGCGCTCGGCGAAGCCGCGCACCGCCTCGGGGGTCGCGCAGATGGGCACCAGATTGGCCCCGGCGTAGCAGAGCGACTCCAGCCGTCCGCCGGAGTACCAGCCCCACATCTCACCGCCGAGCCGCCACGGGTCCAGGCCGGCGACCTGAACACGGGCGGCCACGAAGGCGTTCGAGACGGGGTCGCGGTCGAGCACCGCGAGGGCCGAGTCGAGCTCATGGGGCTCGAGGACCCTGGTGGTGGACGTGGTCAGCACGTGTCGGTCTGCCTCACGTGGTGCGGGCCTGCGGGCCGGGGACGTCGATTCTCCAGACTCTACCGCGCAGGCCAAGAGGGGCTTCCCCGGAGGCTTGGTTCGCCTCCGGGGCGCTCGCCGGAAGACCACCCGGAGGCGGACCGGGTCCGTGAGGATCAGCCGCCGCTGACCGAGACCTCGGGCTCGCCGGAGGTGATGCCGTCCTTCTCCATCTGCTCGGCGATCTTCATGGCCTCGTCGATCAGGGTCTCCACGATCTTCGACTCCGGCACGGTCTTGATGACCTCGCCCTTGACGAAGATCTGCCCCTTGCCATTCCC
>NZ_JBEZNG010000040.1:0-71950 GCF_040653035.1 Streptomyces malaysiensis subsp. malaysiensis | reverse complement strand
GTGCGGGGCACCGCCCCGGGTCGGCGGCTGGCCGTACACGCCCTGCTGGTATGTCGTGCGCTGGTACGCCGGGGAGGGGGTGAAGGCGGGCTCGCCGGATTCCGGTGTCCGCCCTCGCCACTGCCCCCAGCCCTCGGGCGCCCTGCCCGATCTCACCGGGTCACACCTTTCTGTCACGCCTTCTTTCGTGCCACAGCGACGACATAGTCGATTTTCGCCAGCTCGCTCTTCAGCTTGTCACCGTCCCGCAGCCCGCGGCGGAGAACGGTGCGGTAGACGATTCCCGCGCGCGACCGGAACGCGGGGGACTGCACCTTCCGCGACATATATAACCGCCAGGGCTCCCACACATGCTCTCTGATCGAGCGGACGTCGACCTCGTGGAACCCGGTCGTATTGAGCCGCTCCGCATACACGTCGCGCGTGTACCAATTGGCTTTGGGGACGATTCCCGAGGTCTTCTCCGGATCCGCGGAGTCTTTCTCCTCGACCTCGAAGGGAATGACGTCGGCAGTCACGAGCAACCCGCCCGGACGCAGCACCCGGAACGCCTGGGCGAAGAACTGATCACGAGTGGAGAAGTGGAACGCCGACTCCAGAGCGACGACCTTGTCGAAAGTCTCGTCCGGGAACGGGAGCGCGGTCGCCACCCCTTCCCGGAATTCGAGATGCCGCGTCGCGGACTCCGCGCGGGCGCGTTCCCGCGCCGCGCGCACCTGCCCCGGGGTGACGTTCACTCCGACGATCTTCTCCGGCTTGCACGTCTCCAGCCACCGGAAGTCCTGATCACCGTAGCCGAATCCGACGTCAAGTATGCGGTCGCCGGAGCCGAACTCGCCCGCGTCGGCCACCAGGTCGGCCAGCGCCTGACTGGCCTCGTCGATCGTCATGGATTCGCGGGGCCAGTAGCCCATGTTCACGTAGGAGGTCTCATCGCCCATCAGATTGCTCTGGTGGTACAGCAGCTCGTAGAGCCGCTGTACGCGTTTGGCCGGCGGGGCGGCCACCACGCGAATCGCCCGGCCGATTTCCAGCACATCCCGGGTCACCTTGCCGATTACCGAAGTCGTCATAGAAAACTCAACTCCCGAAGACAACAGCGCGCTAATTTTTCTTCAGGCAACCGATCGGAATCGGCACTTGAGCGGGATGCTAGCCCAGCCCCACAGTCCAGAAATACCCCTATCGCACCCCTATGGATTTTCGGCTCTCATTCGATTCCGGTTCTCCCGCAGGGAATTGTGGGGGGAATTAGGGGTTGGCGCATGTGACCGCGAGGTGACACGTTCATACCAGTGCCGTGAGCCACGGAGGTGTCCACCATGTCGCAGATCAAAGTCCTTCTGGTAGGAGGACTACCCCATTTGCCGCTCGACGAGCGAGTACAGTTCGCCACTTCGCTGACGGAGAAGATCAAGTACCAATTCGGCTCCGGCTACGAGCACTTCGTCCACCAAGGCGACTATGCGACGGTCGACGGCGAAGAACTCCCGGTCTTCCGCTGGACGGCCCGGACCGCCATCGCGGAGTGATGCGGGCCGCTGGCGCCGACACACCCCGCGGTCACGCAGAGCCCCTGGCGACGCACCCGCGTATCGCCCTCCCCGCACCCGCGCTCGGCATGCGCCCCGCAGTCACACGGGGCACCACTCCACTTGTGGACATCCCACAATCCCGCGCATCGCCCAGGTGCGAGAAAAATGACACACCCCCCGCCGCTTTCCCCGGACACTCGTCCGCCGTCGCGCACATCGTGCAACTATGGCCGGGCGATATCCGGCTGATCGACGGGGAAGATCCTCGCTCCCCTCGGCGTTGCTGCCTCGCATAAGGATTCGACGCGCGTGACAGGAGTGGAACACCGTATGCCCAGCCCTTCCACCGCCCAGCCCACCGCCCAGATCGGCGTCACCGGGCTGGCCGTCATGGGTAGCAACCTCGCCCGCAACTTCGCCCGGCACGGGCACACCGTCGCTCTCCACAACCGCACGTTCGCCAAGACCAAGGCGCTGATGGAGGAGCACGGCCACGAGGGGAACTTCGTGCCGGCCGAGAGCGCCGAGGAGTTCGTCGCCGCGCTCCAGCGGCCCCGGCGGCTGATCATCATGGTGAAGGCGGGTGCGCCCACCGACGCCGTCATCGAGGAGTTCGCACCCCTCCTCGAAGAGGGCGACGTGATCATCGACGGGGGCAACGCCCACTTCGAGGACACCCGGCGCCGGGAGAAGTCCCTGCGCGAGCGCGGGCTGCACTTCGTGGGCACCGGCATCTCCGGCGGCGAGGAGGGCGCCCTCAACGGGCCCAGCATCATGCCCGGCGGATCGATTGAATCCTACAAGTCGCTCGGACCGCTGCTGGAGAGCATCTCCGCCAAGGTGGACGGCACGCCGTGCTGCACCCACATCGGCCCGGACGGCGCCGGCCACTTCGTGAAGATGGTGCACAACGGCATCGAGTACGCGGACATGCAGCTCATCGCCGAGTCGTACGACCTGCTGCGGCGGGCGCTGGGCATGACGCCGGGTGAGATCGCGGAGGTGTTCCGCACCTGGAACGGCGGCCGGCTGGAGTCGTATCTGATCGAGATCACCGCCGAGGTGCTCGGACACACCGACGCCGCCACCGGCAAGCCGTTCGTGGACGTGGTGCAGGACCAGGCCGAGCAGAAGGGCACCGGCCGCTGGACCGTGCAGACCGCGCTGGACCTGGGCGTGCCGGTGAGCGGGATCGCCGAGGCGGTGTTCGCCCGTTCGCTGTCCGGCCACGCGGATCTGCGGGACGCCTCGCAGGGGCTGCCGGGGCCGTCCGGCAAGGGACTCACGGGCGCCGCCGCGGAGCGGTTCGCCGACGATGTCGAGCAGGCGCTCTACGCCTCGAAGATCGTGGCGTACGCACAGGGCATCCACCAGATCGAGGCGGGCAGCCAGGAGTACGGCTGGGACATCGACCCGGGGGCGGTCGCGAGGATCTGGCGCGGCGGCTGCATCATCCGGGCGCGGTTCCTGAACCGGATCACCGAGGCGTACGCCAAGGACCGCAAGCCCGTCACACTGCTGACCGACGACCACTTCGCCGAGGCGCTGGGCGCGGCCCAGGACGCGTGGCGGCGGGTGGTGGCCACCTCGGCCGAGCTGGGGGTGCCGGCGCCGGGCTTCTCGGCGGCGCTGGCGTACTACGACGCGCTGCGCTCGGAGCGGCTGCCCGCCGCGCTGGTCCAGGGGCAGCGGGACTTCTTCGGCGCGCACACCTACCGGCGGGTGGACCGCGAGGGTTCGTTCCACACGCTGTGGGGCGCCGACCGGAGCGAGCGTACGACCTGAGCCGTGGGCCGCGACGGCCGTGCCTCTACCCCGGGTTCCGGTGGGGGCACGGCCGTCGTGCCGTGTGTACCGCTTGACGGCGGCGGGCGTCGTGCCGTTCGGCGGCCACGGGCGCCTTCGTGCCTTCGTGCCTTCGTGCCTTCGTGCCTTCGTGCCTTCGTGCCTTCGGCCACGTGTAGCAGGTCAGGACGTGCAGCCCGTCAGGGTGTGTAGCGGCGGAAGGCGGGCACCGCGGCGGCCAGCCCGAGGGTGCTGACGGCCACCAGCACCCCGCCCGCGACGACCGCCGCGCGGGCCCCGAGGAGGGAGCCCGCGGTGCCGTGCAGCAGATCGGCGATGCGTGGGCCGCCCGCCACCACCACGGTGAACACGCCCTGCATCCGGCCACGCATATCGTCGGTGGCGGCCGACTGGAGGATCGTCCCTCGGAAGACCATCGAGACCATGTCGGCGACGCCCGCGAAGGCGAGGAAGGCCACCGCCCACCACAGGTTCGGGCTGAGGCCGAAGCCGGTGATGGCCACGCCCCAGGACACCACGGCGGCGATGACCATCAGTCCGTGGCGGCGGGCGCGCGAGAAGGTGCCGGACAGCAGACCGCCGGCCACCGCGCCGAGCGGGATCGCCGCGAAGAGCAGGCCGAGCGCGAACCCCTCGCCCCAGGGCGCGTAGGTGTGCGCGGCGAGCTGGGGGAAGAGCGCACGGGGCATGCCGAAGACCATGGCGATGATGTCCGCGAGGAAGGACATCAGCAGGATGCGGTGGGTGGCGATGTACCGGAAGCCGTCGGCCACATCGCGCCATCCGGCCCGCCGCCCGCCGCCCGCGGCGCCCTCGGTGAGGGGCGGCAGCGCGGGCAGTTTCCAGACGGCCCACAGGGTGACGCACAGCGCCACGGCGTCGATGAGATAGAGCGTGGGCAGGCCGAGGACGGGGATCAGGGCGCCCGCGAGCAGCGGGCCGATGATCATGCCCGTCTGGGCGACGGTGGACTGGAGGGCGGTCGCGGCCGGGAGTTCGGCGGCCGGGACGAGACGGGCGACGGAGGCGCTGCGGGCCGGGGAGTTCATGCCGAAGAAGCCCTGCTGGGCGGCGAGCAGCACCATGAGGACCGCCACCGAGTCCAGCCCGGCGAAGGACTGGGCCCAGAACAGCAGCGAGGTGACGGCGATGCCCACGTTGGTGACGAGCATCGTGGTGCGCCGGTCGATCCGGTCGGCGATCACCCCGCCCCACAGCGCGAAGACCACCAGCGGGAGGAGCCCCGCGAAGCTGGCGTAGCCGACCCACGCCGATGAGCCGGTGATGTCGTAGATCTGCTTGGGGACGGCGACGGCGGTCAGCTGGCTGCCGACGGCGGTGACGGTCGTGGAGCTCCACAGCCGGCGGAAGGGGCGGTGGCGCAGCGGCCGGGTGTCCATCACCCAGCGGCGCCAGCCGGGTCTGGGAGGCGGGGCGGGGTCGCCGTCCCCGTCGCCGGTGGCCGCGTCCTTCTCGCGGGCGGTGGGTTCTATGTCGTCGTCGCTGCTTCGAGCGGTCTCCACGGCTGGTTCGATTCCTCCTACATCCACTTTGGGCCGGGAACCATTGTGACGATCCCCGGCCCGGGCCGTGGACCCGTCTCAGCCTCCGGCCGCGGGCCGCATCGACTGCTGGCTGTGGATGCTGCCGCTGAGGGAGGTCAGCCGGGTACCGCTGGCGCCCCAGCGGTCGGCGATGATCTCGGCCGCGATGCTGACGGCGGTCTCCTCGGGGGTACGGGCGCCGAGGTCCAGGCCGATCGGCGAGGCGAGCCGGGCCAGCGACTCCTCGCCGAGACCGGTGGCGCGCAGCCGCCGGAGCCGGTCGTCATGGGTGCGGCGGGAGCCCATGGCGCCGACGTAGGCCAGCGGCAGGCGCAGGGCGACCTCGAGCAGCGGCACATCGAACTTCGGGTCGTGGGTGAGCACACAGACCACCGTGCGTTCGTCGATCCGGCCCGCCTCCGCCTCGGTGCGCAGATAGCGGTGCGGCCAGTCGGTCACCACCTCATGGGCCTCGGGGAAACGGCGCGCGGTGGCGAAGACCGGACGGGCGTCGCACACGGTGACGTGGTAGCCGAGGTATCCGCCGATCCGGGCCATGGCCGCCGCGAAGTCGACGGCGCCGAAGACCAGCATCCGGGGCGGGGTGGCGTGGACCGAGACGAACAGGGTGAGTTCCTCGTCCATGCGGGTGCCGTCGTAGCCGTAGCGCAGGGTCTCGGTGCGGCCGCCGGCCAGCAGTGCGCGCGCGTCCTGGACGACGGCCGCGTCCAGCCGCCCGGAGCCGAGCGACCCCGAGGTGCCCTCGGGCCGTACGACCAGCCGGCGGCCCAGCCGGCCCTCCGGGTCGGATCCGTCGACGGCCACGCAGATCACCTCGGCCACCGGTTCCCCGGCGGCGACCGCCGTGGCCACCTCGCCCAGTTCGGGGAAGCCCTCGGGGTCGATCCGCTCCACGAAGACATCGATGATGCCGCCGCAGGTCAGCCCGACCGCGAAGGCGTCGTCATCGCTGACGCCATAGCGCTCCAGCACGGGACTGCCGCTGTCGGTCACCTCCTGGGCCAGTTCGTAGACGGCGCCTTCGACACAGCCGCCGGAGACGCTGCCGATCGCGGCGCCATCGGGCCCGACCAGCATGCTCGTCCCGGGCGGCAGCGGCGAGGAATGCCAGGTCGCCACCACCGTGGCACGGGCGAACGGCTCGCCCTCGCCCCACCATCGGTGCATCTGCGCTACGACGTCTCGCATGGAATCCAAATCTCCTCGCGCGTCCATGTAAGAGGTTGATACATTCAATGTATGAGCCTCTCACATCACTCACCGAGTAGCGACATCACTTTGCGGATCAACGGCACGTCCCACTTCATGACCATCGACAACCGGACGACCCTGCTCGATGTGGTGCGCGAACGACTCGGGCTCACGGGCACCAAGAAGGGCTGTGACCACGGTCAGTGCGGGGCCTGCACGGTACTGGTCGACGGTGAGCGGGCGAACAGCTGCCTGATGTTCGCGGTGACCGCCGAGGGGCGCGAGATCGTCTCCATCGAGGGCGTATCGGCGCTGTCGGACGGCGGGGAACCGCACCCGGTGCAGCGCGCCTTCCTCGACCACGACGGGCTTCAGTGCGGCTACTGCACCCCGGGCCAGATCTGCTCCGCCATCGGGGCGCTGGGCGAGGCCGGGCGCGGCTGGCCCAGCCATGTCACCGAGGACACCGCCGCGGGGGTGGCCGATGCCTCGGCGCTGGACGCGCGGGAGGTGCGTGAGCGCATGAGCGGCAATCTGTGCCGCTGCGGCGCGTACAACGGCATCGTGGAGGCCGTGCTGGAGGCCGCGGGCGCCCAGGACCCGGCCACGGCCGCCGCGAGCGGTGCCGGAGGCGCCCGATGAAGGAGTTCGCCTACGCCCGCGCGGGCGACGCCGCCGAGGCCGCCGCGCTGATGGCCGAGCGCCCCGACGCCACCTATATCGGCGGGGGCACCAATCTGGTGGACCTGATGAAGCTCGGCGTCACCGGCCCCGGGCTGCTCATCGACGTCTCCCGGCTGCCGTACGACCGGATCGAGCACCGCGCCGACGGCTCCGCGCTGATCGGCGCCACCGTGCGCAACGGCGCTCTGGCGGGCGATCCGGGCATCCGCGAGCGCTTCCCGCTGCTGTCCCAGGCGCTGCTGGCCGGGGCCTCCGGGCAGTTGCGCACGGTCGCCACGGTGGGCGGCAATCTGCTCCAGCGCACCCGCTGCGGGTACTTCCAGGACGTCACCAAGCCGTGCAACAAGCGCGAGCCGGGCAGCGGGTGTCCGGCGATCGAGGGGGCGCACCGCGATCTGGCCGTGCTGGGCACCTCCGACCACTGCGTGGCCTCCCATCCCTCCGATATGGCGGTGGCGCTGGTGGCGCTCGACGCGGTGGCGCATCTGCGCTCGGTGGACGGCGGCACCCGCACCGTCCCGGTGGCCGAGCTGTATGTGCTGCCCGGCGACACCCCGCACCGGGAGACCGTCCTGGACCGCGGCGACCTCATCACCGCCGTGGAGCTGCCCCCGCCGCCACCGGCCGCCCGGATGCGCTACCGCAAGGTGCGTGACCGCTGGTCGTACGCCTTCGCGCTGGTGAGCGTGGCCACCGCGGTGTCGGTGGCCGAGGACGGCTCGCTCGATGATGTACGGATCGCGCTCGGCGGGGTGGCGCCGCGGCCGTGGCGCGCCCGGATCGCCGAGGAGCGGCTGCGCGGCGCCCGGCCCGATGAGAAGGCGCTGCGGGAAGCGGCGCGGGCCGAGCTGGCCGGGGCACGGCCGCTGCCGGACAACGCCTTCAAGGTCGACCTGGCCACTGATCTGATCGTCGCGGGCGTCCGCGACCTCGTCGCGAGGAAGGATCGCGCATGACCACCGTCGAGCAGAGCATCGGCGCCCCGATGACCCGGGTCGACGGCCTGGACAAGGTGACCGGCGCGGCGCGCTACGCCTATGAGTTCCCCACCCAGGACGTCGGCTACGTATGGCCGGTGCAGGCAACGGTCGCCCGTGGCCGGGTGACGGAGGTCGACCCCGCCCCGGCGCTGGCCCTGCCCGGTGTGCTGACGGTGCTCGACCACACCAACGCCCCGCGGCTGAACGCCGAGGCGGAGGTGAGCGCGGACCTGTTCGTGCTCCAGTCCCCTCGGGTGGCGTACCACGGCCAGATCGTGGCCGCCGTGGTGGCCACCTCGCTGGAGGCGGCGCGCGAGGGCGCGGCGGCGGTCCGGGTGCGCTATGAGCGGGAGCCGCACGATGTGGTGCTGCGCGCCGACGACGAGCGGCTGGAGATCGCCGAGACGGTGACCGACGGCAGCCCGGGGTTGGTCGAGCGCGGTGACGCCGACGCGGCCTGGGCCGCCGCCCCGGTGCGGGTGGACGGGACGTACACCACTCCGGTGGAGCATCCGAGCCCGATGGAGCCGCATGCCACCATCGCGGTGTGGGACGAGGACCGGCTGACGCTGTTCAACTCCGACCAGGGTCCCTATATGAGCGCGCAGCTGCTGTCCGCGCTGTTCGGAATCGAGCTGAGCGCGGTGGAGGTCGTCGCCGAGTACATCGGCGGTGGCTTCGGGTCCAAGGGCATTCCGCGCTCACCGACCGTGCTCGCGGCACTCGCCGCGCGGGACGTCGGACGGCCGGTGAAGATCGCCCTGACCCGGCAGCAGATGTTCCAGCTGGTGCCCTACCGCTCCCCCACGATCCAGCGGGTGCGGCTGGGTGCCGAGCGCGACGGCCGGCTGACGGTGATCCAGCACGAATCGGTGCAGCAGCGCTCGACCCTGGTGCCGTTCGCCGACCAGACGGTGTCCTCGACACGGATGATGTACGCGGCGCCCAGCGCCCGTACGACGGTGAGGGTGGCGCCGCTGGATGTGATGACACCCGCCTGGTTCCGCGCCCCCGGCCACACCCCGGGGATGTTCGCGCTGGAGTCGGCCGTCGACGAGCTGGCCGAGGCGCTGGGCATGGACCCGATCGAGTTGCGGATCCGCAATGAGCCGGAGCTCGACCCGGAGAGCGGCAAGCCGTTCAGCAGCCGCAACCTGGTGGCCTGTCTGCGCGAGGGCGCGGCGCGCTTCGACTGGGAGCACCGCGATCCGACACCGGGGATCCGGCGCGAGGGGCGCTGGCTGGTCGGCACCGGTGTGGCCGCCTCGCACCACCCGGACTACACCTTCCCCTCCTCCGCGGTGGCGCGCGCCGAGGAGGACGGCACCTACCGGGTGCGCATCGGCGCGGCCGACCTCGGCACGGGCGCCCGCACCGCGCTCACCCAGGTGGCGGCGGACGCGCTCGGCATTCCGCTGTCGCGGCTGCGGCTGGAGATCGGCCGTGCGTCGCTGGGCATGGCGCCGTTCGCGGGCGGTTCGCTCGGCACCGCCTCCTGGGGCTGGGCGGTGGACAAGGCGTGCCGTGCGCTGCTGAAGGAGCTGGACGGCTACGCGGGTGTGGTCCCGGACGGCGGTCTCGAGGTGGTGGCCGACACCACCGAGGACATCGGGCGGCGGGCGGATCTGTCGCGGCACACCTTCGGGGCGCAGTTCGCCCAGGTGCGGGTGGACTCCGACACCGGTGAGATCCGGGTGGACCGGATGCTGGGGGTGTTCGCTGCCGGGCGGATCGTCAATCCGCACACCGCGCGCTCGCAGTTCCTGGGGGCCATGACGATGGGTCTGTCGATGGCGCTGCTGGAGATCGGCGAGGTCGATCCGGTCTTCGGCGACTTCGCCAACCATGACTTCGCGGGCTATCACATCGCCGCCCACGCCGATGTCCCGCGGCTGGACGTGGTGTGTCTGGAGGAGAGCGACAACACCTCCAACCCGGTGGGGGCCAAGGGCATCGGCGAACTGGGCCTCGTGGGCGCGGCGGCGGCCATCGGCAACGCCTTCCACCATGCGACCGGCGAGCGGGTACGGGATCTGCCGATCCGCATCGAGCGTTCGCGGGAGGCGCTGAAGGCGGCCCGGTCCGCTGAAAAGCGCAGGCCAGGGGCGGGTGAGCCGGAGTCACGGGTCGGGTAGGGTCACCCGAATGGCACCCACTCCGAAGGGACGCGCCACCTACCACCACGGCGACCTGGCCGCCGCGCTGGTGCAGACGACCCTGGAAATCATCGACGAGGTCGGGGTGCGCGGCTTCTCCGTGGCGGAGGCCGCGCGCCGCACCTGTGTGAGCCCCGGTGCGCCGTACCGCCATTTCGCCGACCGTGACGCGCTGCTCGCGGCCGCCGCGCTGGAGGTCTCGCGGCGGCTGCGGGCCATCTACCTGGAGAACGCGGCCGACGTCGGGTCCGCCCAGGAGCGGCTGGCGACGGTGGCGGGCACCTTCGTGCGGACGGCCGCCCGCTACCGCGGCGGGCTGGACATCCTCTTCGCCCCGGGGCTGCGGGCCACCCATCCGGAGCTACGGGACAGCACCCGGGAGTTCGTCGATCTGCTGTTGCCGAGCGCCTTCGAGGTGGTCGCCCCGGGCGACGCCGCGGTGACCGCCGTGGCCCTGCTCGACGCTCTGCACGCACTCGCCCGGGGCTATGTCGCCCAATTGCTCGAAGGGAAGTTCGGCGATCCGGATGATGTGGTCGAGGAGGTCGCCACCCGTGCGACCCGGGCCGCACGGGCGCTCGTGGCGGGCTACGGCGTGTCTTCGGGGCCCGTCGGAGAGGGGTGCGGGGACCACTGACGGAGGGACAGAATTTCTTCTTCCGCTTCACGTTCTTCGTTCGGCGCGCATACCGTCGATGCGGAACGGATCGGAGGAACACATGTCCCTGAAATCCGGTAACGCCCATCGGGCCCCTTCGCGTCTGCGCTCGCCCTACGCCATCGGCGGACTGGGAGTGGCGGTCACCGCCGCCGTCCTCGCCACCCTCGTACCGGCCACGGCCTCGACGACCGACCCCGACCACGACGCCGGCACCGGCCCGGCCCCCGCATCGTCCGTCCCGCACCCCGAGCGGGACTGGATGGGCTCGACCATCGCCCACCACGAGCGGACCGACCCCAACGCCCTGCCCAGGTCCACCAGAGCCGCCTCGGTGGAGGGTGTGGACGTCAGCGACCATCAGGGTTCGGTCGACTGGGCGGCCCTCTGGGACGACAACGTCCGATTCGCCTATGTGAAGGCCACCGAGAGCACGACGTACAAGAACCCCTCGTTCGCCTCGCAGTACAACGGCTCCTTCGAGCAGGGCATGATCCGCGGCGCCTACCACTTCGCCCTGCCGGACCGCTCCGGCGGCACCCGTCAGGCGGACTTCTTCGTCGCCAACGGAGGCGACTGGTCGGACGACGGCAAGACGCTGCCGCCCGTCCTGGACCTCGAGTACAACCCGTACGGAGCAACCTGCTACGGCCTGAGCGCCTCGCAGATCGTGAACTGGATCGGCGACTTCACCGCGCGGGTCAAGGAGCACACCGGACGTCAGCCGGTGATCTACACGACCACCGGCTGGTGGAAGACCTGCACCGGCAACAGCTCCGCCTTCGCCGAGCGGAACCCGCTGTGGCTGGCGCGGTACGCCGCCACTCCCGGGCCCCTGCCGGCCGGGTGGAAGACCCACACCCTGTGGCAGTACACCTCCAGCGGGCCGCTGGTGGGCGACCACAACAGGTTCAACGGAAGCCTGGCGGGCCTCAGGGAGCTGGCCTCGGGGTGAGGCGGCGGCGCTCAGCCGCCGAGCACACCGCCGACTCCGCCGAGCACACCGTCGAGGGTGTCCCCGACACCGTCCACCAGGCCGCCCACCAGGCCCTTGCCGTGGTGGCCGCCCTGGCCGGGGGGCTGCGACGGCTCGCCGGGCCGCTGCGACGGAGTGGTCGGATCCGGGCTCGGGGTCGTCTCGCTCTCGCTCGGTGCGGAGGGCCGCTCCGAGGGGACCTGGTCGTCCCGCTGCGCCGGGGTGGGGGCCGCCTGGGTGGGCGCGGCCTTGGAGGGGGCCGCGTCCGGGGTGGCATGGGTGGTGGGCCGCTGGGCGCTCCGGTCCGTACCCCCGCCGCCGGGGGTGGCGGCGTCCGTGTGGTCGGAGATGAGCTTGGGCTTCGCGGACTCGCTGGGCGAGACATGGCTCCGCGCGGGCGTGTGATCGGCGGTGGGCTCGATGTCGGGCGCCTGGGCCTGCTGCGCGTTCACATCGGAGCGGGCCTCCACGGACTTGTCACCGCCGACCGTCGAGTTGAGGCCGATGGCTATGGTTCCGGCCACTCCGAGGGCGGTGGCCGCCTTGAGCGTCGTGGCACGCGCCTGCTGTGCGGCGGTCGGTCGGCTGTGTCGACCCATTTCGCTGGTCTCCCCGTAATGGCATGGGTTGGGTGCAGTGCTCCGGAAGGTCCGGTTCCCGGTGGAACCGGTGTCCGACGCACACGTGTTACACAGTAAAGAACGAGCCAGATGATAACCACGGCCCCCCGGTGTACGGCCACCCGTACACCGGGGAACGTGCGTTCATCCCTGGCCCGCGGCCTCCGGATAGAAGTCGCGGGGACGGCCGCGACCGTCCTTGAGCTTGCCGAGCAGGCTCGCCGGGTACTCGATGACCCAGTAGCTCACCGCGGCGCCGGCCACGGCCACCACCATCACGATGACCACGGCGAGCGGGAAGCCCTCCTGGCCGTCGGGGGGCAGCAGCCCGGCGTTGTACAGCGCCAGCATGATCGGCTCATGCCAGACGAAGAGGCTGTAGCTGGCCAGGCCCACACCGGTGAGCCAGCGCACCGTGAGACACCGGTGCCACCGCCCCCGCCGTTGCACATGGATGGTGCTGTAGAGCAGCACCATCCACAGCAGGGCGGACAGCGGATGGTAGAAGGTGGTGAGGAAGTCCTCCGCCTCCGTACCGCACAGGGACAGCAGATACAGCCCCACGACGGCGGCCACCCGCAGCGGGATCGCCACCTTCGCGTGGAGCAGTCCCCGGTCGCCGAGGGCGATCATCAGCACCGCGAGGCCCATACCCGCCGCGAACCCGCCGAAGCGGGCCTGCGGACCGAAGAACACCGGCCATTCGGTGTGCGGGATGTCCAGCCCGTAGCGGGCGACCGCGATCCAGATGAACGGCCCGATGTACAGCAGGGCACATCCCACGGCGCACACCGCCACCCGCGAGGCCCTCCGGCGCAGCGGACGGCAGGCGCGGGCGGCCAGGGGGCCGAGCGCCACCAGCACCACATAGAACATGATTTCCAGCGACAGCGACCAGGTGGGGCCGATCGTGTAGAAGATCTGCTCCTGGTCGAAGACCTGGGTGAAGGTGAGGTGGCGCACCAGATCGGACCACTCGCCGGGCAGAGTGGGGTTGCGGGTGGCCCAGACGAACGTGACCGCCAGGAAGTACAGCGGGATGATCCGGATGGCCCGCCGGAAGAGGAACACCCGGCCGGGGCGAGTGGAGCCCCCGTCGATCGCCGCCCGTGCGTAGGACAGCGTCAGCAGATACGCGGACAGGACGAAGAAGAAGTCGATGACCTCCAGCGACACCAGCGCGTTCGCATACCGGTTGGGCACCGGTGAGTGGGCGCCGTCCCGGTCGTAGGTGAAGTACTGCTGCCAGACGTGGAAGACGACCGTGAGCAGCGCCGCCGTTCCCCTGAAGCCCTGGATCTCCGCGTTCATCCGGTTCCGTGCGGGCGCGCCCTTGGCGGGCGTGGCCTCGGCCGGCCGGGGTCCGGTGGCGGAGGCGGAGGCGGAGGCGGAGGCGGAGGCGGAGGCGGAGGCGGAGGCGGAGGCGGAGGCGGAGGCGGAGGCGGAGGCGGAGGCGGTGGTGATGGTCGTGGACAGGGTGCTCATGTCTGCTTCACCGCCTTCTCACCGGGCCGGGGGGTGACCCGCCACTGGCGGTCCCGCAGCACCTCCTTGAGGAGCGACTGACGGGCCACGATGTTCTTGAAGTGGCTGTAGAAGAAGGTGGACACCAGCAGATACCGCCAGAACCACGCCCTGCGGCGGCGCAGTTCGGGGACCGCGAGCCGCCAGGCGAACATCGCCTGGACCAGCCCGGCGGACAGGGTCAGCAGGGTGGCCAGCAGGCAGACCGGCACCGCCCAGTCGAGCTGGTCCACTCCGCCCGCGCGCCACGCCGAGTACAGCAGCACGGGCAGGATCTGGAGGGTCAGCCACGGCTGGATCTCCCGCCAGCCCAGCAGCACCAGCAGCCCCGCCTTCTGGCGGGTGGTGAAGGCCGGGGAGCGCAGCCCGCGCCACAGGTACTTCAGCGACACCTGGAGCCAGCCCTGTGCCCAGCGCGAGCGCTGGTTCCACAGCGCCGTGAGGGTGGTGGGCGCCAGTTCGCGCGAGATGAGCGTGCGGTCGGTGGCGATCCGGGAGCCCTCTTGCAGGGCGCGCATCGAGGAGTCGATGTCCTCGGTGAGCATGGTGCCGTGCATCCGGGTCCTGGCGAGCAGATCGGTGCGCCAGAAGCCGTTGGAGCCGCCGAAGACACCGAAGGTGTAGAGCCGGGTCCGGCCGGGGTGGCTGACGGCGTAGATGGCCTCGAACTCCACGCCCACCAGCTTGGACACCCATGAGCTCTCGCCGTTGCGGACCACGCAGTGGCCCTGGACCACGTCATAGCCGTTGGAGAGCCAGTGCCAGGCGTGCTGGAAGGCGTCGGGCACCGGGTGGTGGTCGGCGTCGAAGATGCCGACGAACTCACCGCGCACCCGGGTGACCGCGGCGTTGACGTTCTGTGCCTTGGAGGTGCTGCCCGCCACCGGCATCAGCACCAGCCGCGGATCGCGGCGGGCCATCTCCCGCAGGGTCTCCTCGACGGGCATGGGGTGCGGCGTGTTGTACGCGAGCACGATCTCCAGCTCGTTGGGGTAGTCCAGGCGCAGGAAGGACTCGATGGTGTCGACGATGGTCGCGGCCTCATTGGGCAGATAGGCGGCGATGACCGCGCTGGCCGGTGGATACGGCTGCGCGGGCCGCTCGGGCCGGGGTTTGGCGTCGAGCGAGAAGAGGCACTCCAGCACGATCAGCACGGCGGAGAGCACCAGGCCGGACACCACGACCCAGTACGCGGCCGAGCCGACGTCCCAGCCCAGTTCGTACATCTGCTGATAGAAGACGAAGGGGATGCCCACCCCGAAGAGGAGCACCAGGACGGGCGAGAGCGCCGACAGCAGGGCGCGGAGCGCGCCGGCGAGGGTACGACGGCCCCGGCGGTGGGTGCCGCGCATCCACGCCGCGTACTTCACCGGCCGCAGATCCCGGTGGCGGATCGACTCGTCGACCGCGTTCCGGGCGTTGGCGACGGCCTGGGCGCGGTCCGCGCAGTCGGCCAGCGGGGTCCAGCCGATGGCCGGGGTGAGCCGTACGTTCTCATCGGCGACGACGAAGCGGGTCCCGGCCACGGCGTTGGCGAACTTCTCCAGGTCGCGGCGCGCGATGTCCTCGTCCACTCCGGGCATCAGCATCAGCAGATGGCCATCGTCGTCCCAGCCGAGCCGGTCGCAGACGCCGCCCAGCTTCTCCGCCACTCCCGCGAGACGTTCGGCGACCTCGCGGCGCACCCGCGGCCCCAGCCGGGCTTCGAGGGCCGCTATCTCGGCGACGCCGACCATGGCGACGACGCCACCGCTGCGGCTGTCGTCGACCCGCTTGAGTTCCCGGTCGAGTTCGCCCAGGAAGTGGGGCTGGGAGTACAGGCCGGTGCGCGGGTCGAGCAGCAGGTTCTCGACCGGGACCGGGACCCGGCGCAGTTTGGCCTCGATCCGGGCGGAGAGCTCGACGGGGTCGGAGCTCTCCAGCACACAGTCGTCGGCGCCGCCGCGCAGCATGTCGGCGACGCCGCTGGGGCCGGGGTCGGAGGTGACCATGAGCAGGGGGACCGCACGTCCCGCGGGCACGGCACGGACCTCTTGTATCACCTCCAGGCCCTCGTGGGCGTCGTCCAGGGCGACGATCGCGTCCGGTGGGGAGTGCCGCATCTGACGGCTGACGTCGCCGGGCGCCGCATGGCTCACCTCATGCCCGGTCGAGACGAGTGTCCGGGTCAGCCGGTCCAGTCTGGGGCCCGGTGTGCCGACCGCCAGCACATGCCCGCTCGGTCCCGCCAGGCCGCCGCGAGCGGCTGGTACGGGTTGCTGGGATTCGCGTGATCGTGGGTGGTGCGAAGTGAGCACCTTCGTGGTTCCTTTCTGGAAAAGTGCGTCACCGAACGGGCCGTGGGCAGGCCGACGTTCCGGCCCGGGTCCAGGCAGACCACGTGGCCCGTGGGCATGCGCACAGGGGGCATGCGCCTACGGGCAGGCCGGAGGACGGCGTCGCCGGGAAGGCCGGGGCGATCCGCCGTTCGGTGAGTGGAGAGAGGCGGCTACGCCGCGACCGTGGCCGATCCGCGCGGGGAGAGGTGAGCTCTCCGGCTCGGTCTGGGGCAGACGATGGCGACGGCGGCGGGGCACACGCGAAGGTGCTCCAGCGAATTGCGCATAAGGTCCCATCCTGTTCGGATCGTGGGGGGCGGACCGAACGTCAACCAGTGCGGGCCGACCGATCTTTTGCGCTGACCGGTCGGAATCCCAGTCTCATCGATCACTACAGAACCACACAACACATGGAAGTAACACTCTCATTAACCAATGAGAGAGTTCCGCCACTCTCCGGCCGACCGGCCCCGGGCTCAACTGGCTCCAACTCCCCTGCGGAACCCGGGTGTCGGAGCTCTGTCGGCGTGGCGTCGGCAGGGCGTCGGCGGGGCCCGGATCCGGCGTCGGTGTCGCGTCGGTGCGGTGTCGGTGCCTCCGGCCAGGCTTTTCCGGGACGCCACATTCGGTGGTTGAATTCGGAAGGGACAACACCATGCGGAATACACGACGGGTCCTGATTTCCGGGGCCAGTATCGCCGGACCCGCCCTCGCCTACTGGCTGAATCTCTATGGTTTCCGGGTCACGGTCGTGGAGCGCGCCCCGGGGCCGCGCCCGGGCGGACAGGCGATCGACGTGCGAGGTCCGGCGCTGGAGGTGTGCGAGCGCATGGGTGTGCTGGAGGAGATCCGGGCGCGCCGTACCGGGCTGCGCGGAATGTCGATGGTCGACGACAACGGAAAGGAGCTCTTCAGCACCACCGAGCACACCGCGAGTGGTGGAAGTCTCAGCAGCACCGACATCGAAATTCTCCGGGACGATCTGTCCTCGGTTCTCCTGACCGCGGGCGGCGACGGGATCGAGTATCTCTACAACGATTCAATCGCCTCACTCGCCCAGGGCACCGATGAGGTGGCGGTCACGTTCCACCGGGGCGATTCCCGCGCCTTCGACATCGTGGTGGCGGCCGACGGGGTGCACTCCTCCACCCGGGCGCTGGTCTTCGGCCCGGAGGAGAACTTCCTTCGCCATCTCGGGGGTTATCTGGGTGTGTGGACGGTGCCGAACTATCTGGGCCTGGACCGCTGGGAGGTCATCTACCAGATGCCCGGCGATGTCTGGGGCGGCATGGTGATGAGTGTCCGCGACAACACCGAGGCCCGGGTCTTCGTCGGCGTCCACTCGGACGAACCGCCCGCCACCTTCCTCGGCTCCCGGTCCGTCTCGGACCAGAAGCGGCTGGTGGCCGAGCGGTACAAGGACGCGCGCTGGGAGATGCCACGGCTGCTGGAGTACATGTGGGGAGCGCCCGACTTCCACTTCGACGCGACCGCCCAGATCCATATGGACTCCTGGTCCAGGGGCCGGGTGACCCTGGTCGGCGACGCCGGGTACTGCGGCTCACCGATGTCGGGGCAGAGCACCAGCATGGCCGTGGTCGGCGCGTATGTCCTGGCGGGCGAGCTCAAGGCCGCGGGCGGCGACCACACCGCGGCCTTCGCGGCCTACGAGCGCGAGCTGCGTGGCTATGCGACCGCCAACCAGCAGCTCGCGCTGGACAACCAGGCCCGGCGGGAGACCCAGGAGCCCTCGGCCGGGCAGGGGCCGGACACCAACCCGACCCATATCGGCGACAGCTTCTACGAGGTGGTCAACTCCTACACCCTCAAGGACTACTGACCCGGCCCGGACGGCCGGGCCGGATCAGGACACCACACCCGGATCAGGACACCACGCCCGGGTCAGGACATCACGCCCGGGTCAGGACACCACGTCCTTGCGGCCGAAGCCACGGAAGGCGAACGCGATGAGCACCAGCGCGTAGGCGACGGACACCGAGACGCCCTTCACCATTCCGCCCCACTCCAGGTGGGGCTGGAGCGCGTCCGCCCACGCGAACTGCCAGTGCGCGGGCAGAAAGTCGCGCCAGGAGCCGAGCGCCGTGACCGCGTCCAGCACATTGCCCACGATGGTGAGCCCCACCGCACCGCCCACCGCGCCCAGCGGCGCGTCGGTGACGGTCGAGAGCCAGAACGCCAGGGCGGCCGTGACCAGTTGGGACAGGAAGATGTACAGCACCACGAGGGCGAGCCGGGCGAGGGAGTCCCCGATGGGCAGTTCACCGCCCGTGGGCAGCCGCAGCGGCCCCCAGCCGTACGCCACGGTGCCCACCGCGAGCGCGACCAGTGGCAGCAGCACCATGGCGGCCGCGCTGAACACCAGCGCCACCGTCAGCTTGCTCACCAGCAGCCGGGCCCGGGGCACGGGCGCGGCCAGCAGATAGCGCAGCGAGGACCAGCTGGCCTCGGAGGCCACGGTGTCACCGCAGAACAGCGCCACCGGCACCACCAGCAGAAAAGCGGCCGAGACGAACAGCGCGGTGGCGGCGAGGTTGGCGCCGGAGGCGGTGGCCGTGGTCATCAGGGTGACCCGGTCGTCCCGCCCCTCGGGGGTGCCGCCGATGGCGAACGCGACGACGAGGACGAACGGCAGCAGCGCCAGCACCAGCGCCATCACCAGGGTCCGGCGCCGGCGCAGCTGCCGTACCGCCTCGACCCGTAGCGGCAGGGTGTGATGGGCCCGGTAGCCGGGCGCGACCTGGGTCACGGAGCTCACGCGGATCCTCCTTCGATCAGCGTCAAGAAGGCGTCTTCCAGGCGCCGGTTGGGCCCGAAGCTGGTCACCGGGATCTCCAGCCGCACCAGCTCGGCGAGCAGCCGTGCCGGGCCGGTCCCGTCGAGCTGGACGAGCAGTCCGTCGGCGGTACGGCTGGCGGAGATGACACCGGGCAGCACGCTCACCTTGCCGATGAGACCCTCGCTCAGCTCGCCGTCGTGGCCCACCAGCACACTGCCGCCGCTGCCGGTGATCTCACCGACCGGGCCCGCCTGGATCAGCCGCCCCCGGTCCATGACGACCAGATGGGTGCAGGACTGCTCGACCTCCGCCAGGAGATGGCTGGAAACGATCACGGTGCGGCCCGCGGCGGCGTACCGGATCATCACCTCGCGCATCTCGCGGATCTGTGGCGGGTCCAGGCCGTTGGTCGGTTCATCGAGGATCAGCAGATCGGGCAGGCCCAGCATGGCCTGGGCGATGGCGAGCCGCTGCCGCATGCCCTGGGAGTAGGTGCGCACCGCGCGCTCCAGCGCGCTGCCCAGGCCCGCGATCTCCAGGGCCTCCTCGATATGGGCGTCGGCGGCGGGGCGGCCGGTGGCCTGCCAGTACAGCTCGAGGTTGGCGCTGCCGGTCAGATGCGGCAGGAAGCCCGCACCCTCGACGAAGGCGCCGACGCGGGAGAGCACGGGCGCGCCGGGCCTGATGGCCTGGCCGAAGACGCGGATCTCGCCGTCGTCGGGGGCGATCAGCCCCATCAGCATGCGCAAGGTGGTGGTCTTGCCCGCGCCGTTGGGCCCGAGGAGCCCGAGCACCTGCCCCTTCTCCACGCGGAAGGACAGCTCGCGCACCGCGTAGCGGTCGGTGGACTTGGCGTAGCGCTTGCTCAGACCGGTGATCTGGAGCGGCACATCGGCCAGTTCGGGGTCGGGCGCGGGAGTGGCCGTACGCCGTCTGCCGGTCAGCAGGAGCCCGAGCGCCACCACGGCCGCGCCGAGCGGCAGCCCCCACACCCAGGCGGGCAGCGGGGCGGGCTGGGTCCGCACCCCGTCCGCGGTGGGAACCGTCAGGCCGCCGTCCACCAGCGAGGCCGTGTAGGTGGCGGGCTCGGTCGGGGAGGCGTAGCCGAGGTCGGTGGAGGAGAGGACGAGCCGCAGCCGGTGGCCCGCGATGAGCTCGTGGTCGACGGCGGGCAGCCGGACGGTGACGGTGCGGCCCTGCTCGGCGCCGGTGACGCGGAGCGGCGCGACCAGCTGTTCGGGCAGCACCTGCTGTCCGTCCGGCCCCACGTCGTAGACCTTGGCGAAGAGGACGGCGTCCTCGGTGTCGGCCTTGACCCGCACCTTCACCTCGGGCGAGCCGGTGATCCGCAGGGGCCGGTCCAGCGGCGCCGAGTCGAACCGGGCGAACTGGCCGGGGATGTCGAGGGAGAGGCCGACGCCGAGCGAGGACGCCTGGGACAGCGCGGCGATGCCCGGCACGGTGGAGATGGACGGCGGCCCCGCCCCGGGCGGGTTGGCGAAGGACTGCTCGCGGCCGCGCAGCGCCACCGTCCGGGTGCGGTCGCCGAGGCCCGGGTAGTGGTCGCCGGTGGCGCCGCGCAGCTGGATCGCGCCGTTGGTGGTGTCCACACCGCCGGTGCGGCTGATGCGGAAGGCGGGCCCGGTGTCGGTGCCCTTGTCGCCCTTGAGGTAGCGGTCGAACCAGGCGCGGGTGCGCGCCGCCACCCGCGAGGTCTCGCGGTCGCCGCCGTCATGTCCCCCGGCGGTCCAGTCGACGGCGACCGGCGCCCCGTTGGCCCGGATCGCCTTGGCCATGGCGTCGGCCTGGCCGAGGGGGAAGAGGGAGTCGGCCTGCCCCTGGAGGATCAGCGTGGGGGTCTTGATCCGGTCGGAGACGGCGGAGGGGCTGCGGGCCTCGAGCAGCCGGCGGGCGGCGGCGTCGGGCTTCCCGGCGACCGCGACCCGCTCGTACATCTCGCACAGCTGCTTCTCGAAGCGGCCGCAGCCCAGACCGCCCTCGGCCGTTCCCCCGTTCGTGTCTCCTCCGTCGTTCGTGTCTCCCGGGCCCGCCTGGGCGCCCTGGCCCGTGGTGCCGTTGGCTCCTCCCTGGCCGCCGGGACCTCCCTGGCCCATTCCCCCGCTCGCGCCTCCGGCGCCGCTCGCGTCCCCCTGGCCGCCCTGGGCCCCGGTGAGGTCGGCCGAGCCGGTGGTGAAGAACAGCCCGGCCCAGAGCTTCTTGTAGACACCGTTCGGGAAGAGCGCGTCGGCGAGGTTCCAGTAGGTGATCTCGGGCGCGATGGCGTCCACCCGGCGGTCGTATCCGGCGGCGAGCAGGGAGATCGCCCCGCCGTAGGAGGCGCCGGCGACACCCACTCGGGGGTCGCCCTGACGGTCCAGGCGCACCTCGGGGCGCTCGGCCAGCCAGTCGATCAGCCGCCGCACATCGGCCACCTCGTGGTCCGGGTCATTGAGCCCGATCTTCCCGGTGGATGTGCCGAAGCCGCGCGCCGACCAGGTCAGCACGGCGTATCCGTCGCGGGCCAGCGCTTCGGCCTGGTCGCGTACGTCGTCCTTGCTGCCGCCGAAGCCGTGGGCGAGCAGGACCGCGGGCCTGCGGCCGCCGCCCGCCGTGAAGTACGAGGTGTCGATGCGCGCGCCCGGCATGTCCAGCACGCGGTCCTGACGGTGCACGGCCGGCCGGTCGCCGGGGGCGGCGACCGCCCAGGTGCCGGCGCCCGCGAGGACGGCCGCGGCGGCCACGGCGGCGGCCAGGCGCCGGCCCCGCGGCCGGGTCTTTCGGAGATCCATAGCTGAACCCTAGAAGGAGGATGCGAACGGCGGCGCTGACACCAGACGGATTCTCGTCCCCTCCCGGGGGAGTACCCGGACACCCCCCGTACACCCGGCGCGGTATGCCCCAGGGCTTGACGGCCGGCTTTTGGATCAGTCGGTCGACGCTCCATAGGATGCGCCGGTGATCATAAAGAAACGTCTGGCGACAGGCGCGTTGGGGCTGCTCGCTGCCCTCGCCTGCGGCCTGATATCCCCTCCCGCCGCCATGGCCGACGAACCGGCTCCCGATTCCCCCAAGGTCGAGCTGGTGCTCGACGTCAGCGGCTCCATGCGGGCCCGTGACGTCGACGGCGACTCCCGGATGGCGGCCGCGAAGCAGGCGTTCAACGAGGTGCTGGACGCCACGCCGGAAGAGGTACGGCTGGGCATCCGCACCCTCGGCGCCAATTACCCGGGCAAGGACCGCAAGGCCGGCTGCCTGGACAGCGAGCGGCTCTACCCGGTGGGCCAGGTGGACCGCACCGAGGCCAAGGCGGCCGTCGCCACGCTGCGCCCCACCGGCTGGACGCCCATCGGGCTCGCGCTGCGCGGGGCCTCCAAGGACCTCTCCGGCGGCGACGGGACCCGCCGGATCGTATTGATCACGGACGGCGAGGACTCCTGCGGTCTGCCGGACCCGTGTGACGTGGCCCGTGAACTGGCCGCCCAGGGGACCCATCTGGTGGTCGACACGCTCGGGCTGACGCTGGACCGCAAGGTCCGTGAGCAGCTCAGCTGTATCGCCGAGGCCACCGGTGGCACCTATACGGCGATCCAGCACCGGGACCAGCTCTCCAGCCGTATCAAGCAGCTGGTCCGGCGCTCCGCCGACACCCCCGTGCAGACGCCCACGCCGGTGCGGGGGGCCGCGGAGTGCGCGAAGGCCCCGTACCTGGGCTCCGGTCTCTACAGCGACCGGGAGAGCTTCGGGGAACACCGCTGGTACCGGATGCGGGTGGCGCCCGGTCAGGAGCTGCGGGCCTCGGCGAGCGTGGCCATGGACCGCACCGTCGACCCGGACTACGGCGTTCTGCTGCGGGCGGTGACCCCGGGCGGCCGTGAGCTGGTGCGCGGCAGCGAGGCGGGCAGCGGCCGTACGGATGTCATCTCCAGCGGGCTGCGCTATCCGATCGCCGATGTGGACGACGACGAGGACAGGACCGCGCGGACCGTGTGCCTGGAGCTGAGCCAGTCGTTCTCCGCGCCGGCCTCCGTCAAGCGCGCTCCGGGCCTTCCGGTGGAGTTCGCCGTCGATGTGGTCGGCAACGACGATCCGCCCGCCGATCTGGCCGCCTTCGGCCTGGGCCGCGGCTGGGTGCTGCTGGGCGTGCTCACCGTGGGCGGGCTGCTCGTGGGGTTGCTGTGGGGCTGGCTGGCCCGCTGGCGTGTCACCGTCTGGAGGTCCAACTGATGCGAGCCCTGCGTACCGTGGGCGCCGCGCTCACCCTGTGCGCCGCCGCCTGGCTGACCGCCGCCGCCCCGGCCGCCGCGGATGGCACGGACGGTAAGGACGGCAAGGACACGCCCACCGAGGCGGGGACGAACTTCCGTACCGCCACCGAGATCGAGCCCGGCCAGAAGGCCACCGCCGCAGCCTCCACCGGCGACTATCTGTACTGGGCGTTCCCGGCCGCCGCCGGGCGGATCCCCAAGGTCGAGGCGGAGCTGAAGCTGCCCGACGCGGCGAGCCGACACGGCGGCGCCACCTGGCAGCTGGATGTCTACGACGGTCTGCGCCGCCACCAGCCGTGCGCCTCGGGCACGCCGACGCGCAGGGCGGCCCAGCAGGACCGGTCGGTCACCGTGAGCTGCACCTTGCGCCAGGTGCGGTCCTGGTCCGAGCGCTGGGCCAACGACCCGCTGCCGGGCGCGTACTACGTGCGGCTCACCGTCGTCGATCTGCCCGCCCAGGACCTCGGGCTGCCGATCGACGCCGAGATCGAGGCGTCCACCGGCGAGGCGGGCGGGGCGCACGCCGACGGCGGGGACCTGACCCCGCTCAACCCGGTACTGCGGGCCGGAACGGCACCCGGCACGGACTCCGAGCCGCCGGACGACACCTCCTCGGCTTCCCCGGACGACGACAAGGGCGGGGACGTCCCGCACGCGGTCGCCGAGCCGGAGGACGGCTGGGGCTCCGGCTGGTGGTCCGACCGGTGGGTGTGGACCGTCATCGGCGCGGCGCTGGCGGCGCTCGCCGGGGTGGGCGGCTACACCCTCACCCGGGGGCCGCGCCACCCGGGGCGCCCGCCGATCGGCACCGGGTCCGACATCTGACCCGATATCCGGAATCGGCGTGGGGCCCGCACCGTGATGGTGCGGGCCCCACGCCACGCCGGACCCCGGTCGCCCGGACGCTCGGGAAGCCGCGGCGAGGACGCTCAGGAATAGTCCTTGCCCATGAGCCGCCCAAAGTCTTCCGGCTCCGCGTCGAATCCCCGAATAGCGCTCTGAATTCCCCATTCCCCGGACTCGTCCCGGGCGAATACCGCAACCGTGGCGGAAGTGGCTCCTGAGACGCCGGTGAAGTCACTCTTCACGAGTTCGGTGTATCCCTCGAGAATCCGGACGCTGGTGTTCGGAACATCCCCGAACGTCTTCCGCCCCGAACCCTGCTGGATGGTTATCCCGACGACCACCCGCGCGTATTCGGGCGACAGCCGTTCGAGCTCCAGCGTCATGGACTCGTCGGTGCCGAGGCCCTGACCGGTACGGCTGTCCCTGTTGAGGTTGATGGTGCCGTCCGGTGAGCGGCTGTCGAAGTGGACGAGGTACGCGGGCTCACCGTACGGATCGGCGGCGCGGTACGTCCCCGCCACGATGTCGAGATCATGGGCCGGCTCACCGATGGGGCTCGGATCCCACTTGAGCGCCACCTCGATTTTCCGAAGCCCCTTGTTCAGACCAGTCACCCGGACTTCCCTTCCCTGGAACCGTGCAGATGTTGAATGCGCGTGGCGTCAAGCCTATCGCGGGCAGGGCGAGTTGAGGATTATCCGACAGCCGCGTGCGGTGCCCCGCCGAGGGGTCCCTACTATGGGCCTCCGTACTAACGGCGGAAGGAAGCGTCCATGCGACGGTTGGGGGAGCTCGAGGCGGAGATCATGGACCGCCTCTGGGCTTGGCAGCGTCCGACGACGGTGCGCGAGATCGTGGACGACATCAACGAGCACCGTCCGGTCGCCTACACCACGGTGATGACCGTCGCCTCCATCCTCTACAACAAGGGCTGGCTGCTGCGCGCCAAGGAGGGGCGGGCGTGGGTGTACTCGCCGGTGCGCAGCCGCGAGGAGTACACCGCCGCCCTGATGGAGGACGCGCTCGGCACCAGCGAGGACCGCTCCGCCGCCCTCACCCACTTCGTCGAGCAGATGGGCCCGGAGGAGGTCAGCGCGCTGCGCAAGGCGCTGCGGGCCGCGGGGCGGCGGACCCGGGCGTGACCGCGGCCCTCGCCCTGGGCTGTTATGCCGCCATGGTCGGCGTGGTCGTCCCGAAGGCGCTGGTGCGCAGCGCCTGGCCGTATCGCGCTCCCGCCGTGGCGGTTGCCGTTTGGCAGGGGTTGGCCCTTTCCTTCACCATCGCACTGGCTCTGACCACTTATCACCTCGTCACCCCAACTTGGCATCTTCATAATGGAATGTCCGGCTTGCTCCGCTTCTGTGGGCTGACGTTCGACGCCCCTATCCCGGGTACGGGCCCGCTCGGCGTTCCGGCCATCGCCGTACCGGCCTCGGTGGCGCTGCTTCCGCTCGCCCGATTCGGCCATGAACTGCTGCGGGCCCGGCGCGTCCGGGCCCGCCACCGAGGCGTTCTGGACATGGTCGGCCGGCGCTCGGCGCGGCTGCGCGCCACCGTGCTCGACCACGACACGCCCGCGGCGTACTGCCTGCCGGGCCGCAGGCCGCGGATCGTCGTGAGCGCGGGTGCGCTGCGGCTGCTCTCCCCCGCGCAACTGGAGTCCGTACTGGAGCATGAGCGCGCGCATATCGCGGGCCGGCACCATCTGGCGCTCGCGGCCACCGAGGCGTTCGCCCGGGTGTTCCGGTGGCTGCCGCTGGCGCGCGAGGCCAGGGCGCAGACGGCACTTCTGCTGGAGATGGCGGCGGACGACCGGGCACTGCGCCGCCATCCGCGCCAGGCGCTCGCCTCCGCCCTCTACACGATGGCGGCGGGTCACGCTCCCGGTGGCGGCGCGGGCCACGCCCCCGGCGGGGCGCTCACCGCCAGCGGGCCTGGAGCCGTGGTCCGGCTGCGGCGGATGCTGGACGCCCGGCGGCGTCCGCATCCGGCGCTGTGCGGTGTGGTGGTGACGGTTGCGGCGGGCTTACCGCTGCTGCCCCCTCTGCTCGGCTGCGCACCCGGGATGGGGTAGCGCGCACCTCACAGCCCCAGAGGCCGCCCCGGGCCACGCGGAGGGACCGGGCCCGGGGCGGCGGGGTGTACGGCGGATCAGAGCCGGTCGAGAAGCGTCCGCAGGGTGGTGACCTCGGTGGACTGGTTCTTCACGACGTCATCGGCGAGCTTCTTGGCCTTGGCGTTACGGCCGTCCTTCTTCTCGTCCTTCGCCATGTCGATCGCGCCCTTGTGATGGTCGATCATCATGCTCGCGAAGGCGCGGTCGAAGGCGGCCCCCTTGGCTGCCTCGAGCTTCCGCATGTCCTGCTCGGACATCATTCCGCCCATACCGCTCTTACCGCCCGAACCGTGGTCCATTCCCTTCATGCCGTCCATACCGTCCGAGCCATGGTCCATGCCGGGCATACCGTCCGAGGGTGCACCGGATGACTTCTCCGGCTTGCCCCACTCCTTGAGCCAGGACTTCAGGGTGACGATCTCCGGATCCTGAGCCTTCTCGATCTGCCCCGCCAGGCTCTTGATCCGCGCGTTCGAGGCCCGGTCGTCGGCCAGTCGCGCCATCTCCAGGGCCTGCTCATGATGGGGGATCATCATCTGCGCGAAGCTGACGTCCGCGTCGTTGAAGGTGCCCGCCGTGGAGCTCGCGGTCGCCTCGGAGGCGGCGGTGGACTCCTTCGCGCCCGTGTGGTCCATGCCCTTCGTGTCATCGTTCCCGCCACAGCCGGCGAGCAGCAGCCCTCCGGCGGCGACGGCGCCCACGAGCGCGAGACGGCGGTGGAGCGGGCGATGGCGGTGGAGCGGGCGATGATGGAGCGACCGACGCGGGACATGCGTGAATGCGGTCATGTCGATTTACCTCTTTTTGCCAAGTGTTGACTGTTCTTGGGGCGTACCGGCGCGTTACGCGCGGTTCGGCCTATATCCGCAGAACAGACAGGGCAGTGAGGTCGGGTCCGCATGAGGGAGGGTCGAGCCGTGCGGTGGCGGCCGCCGTCACGGGGAGCCCCGGCGGCGGGCCGCTCCGGCGGGCCGACACCACACGCAGCAGCGCTCCGAGGACCCAGACACCGAGCACCGCGACACACAGCGAGGCCATGTCCATACCGGTCATGGGGTCGCGTGGCTTCGTCTCGGGCGCGTCCGGCGCATGCCGGGCCTCCGCGTGCGGGACCGCCGCGTATGGGGCCTCCGCGGACGGGAGCTCCGCGGACGGGGCGGGAGCGGCCCGCTGCGGCCTGGAGCCGGTGGCGACCGTACCGCCACCGCCCATACCGCCCGTGCCGCCACCGTGGTCGCCGCCGTACGGCGCGGGGCGCATCTCGGCGGAGGCACGGTGCGCCGAGTGGCTCATGCCCGAACCGGATCCGCCGTCGGGATGGCCCAGGGTGTGCATGACGAAGACACCGAGCGCGAGCACGACGACGAGCAGGAGCCGCGGAAGGACTCCGCCCGCGCGCATACTCCTGCCGGTGTTCACCATCGCTCCTCGGGGGTCGGCGTGATCTCTTTCGGAGTCACACACTACTGCTAATGCCGTTAGTACGTGCATGGGCCCCCGGAAGACTCACCGAAGCCGCTCAGCCCTCCCCCATCGCGATCCTGGCCAGCATGTTCTTCGCCTCGTCGGCGACCTGAGCGTCCGCGACCACGTCATAGCGCGCGGCCACGATCTGGCTGCGGGACGAGAAGTCGCGCTGTCCCCGGGTCATGGCATGCCCGACGAATCCGAAGATCGCGCCGAACACCGCGCCGTAGACGAGGCCGCTCACCAGCAGCAGGATCACACTGTGGGCCCCGGCGGCGAACACGGACAGCAGCAGCCCGATCAGCAACCCGAACCAGGCTCCGGTACCGGCACCCGCGAGCGCCGCACGGCCCCTGGTCATCCGCCCGAGCACCGTCTCGACCATCCGGAGGTCCGAGCCGATGATCGCCGTGTGCTCCACCGGGAACTTGCTGTCGGCCAGGAAATCGACCGCACGCTGGGCACCGGCATAGGTCGGGTACGAGCCGACGACCGGACGGTCGACCACTTCCGACGGCGGTTGCTGGGTCATCGCCGACTCCCTCCGTCAAGGAGAGCGTGCGCCCGCGTCCGCCCCCTCGCAACGGGAGAGGCGCGAGGGAGTGCGGGAACACCCACGGATGGCCCGCAGCGCCGGATATCCGGAACGCCCGCGCGGCCGTCCGCGAAACATTTCCCCGGAACTCTCCGCCCTTCATTTCCCGCCCGGACCCGACACCGCGCGATTCACGCAAGCGGCCGGTTTCTTTCCACCGAGCGGACGAGCGGAAAGGAGACGCGGGGCCGGACCTTACGGGCGGCTGTCGCGGGCCGGCGCCCCGCTCTCCATGGGCGCCCCGGACGCGGCGATACCGCGCACCACCGGGCCGGGCCCGCCGCGCCCCGAGGAGGCGCGGCGGGACGGGCGGTCAGCGGCGAACGGGTCGGTCGGTGCGGTCGGTGGAATCGTTGCGGATGAGGGAGCGCACCATGCGGCAGGTGATGTCGGAGGGCGGATGCACTCCGATCCGGGCGGCCGTGGAGCGTATCTTGCGGTTGGGCGCCTGCTCCGGGCGGTAGACACCCGAGTTGAGCAGCGCGATGGCCAGACGCATGGCCTTCAGACGGCGGTTGTGGGACTCGTACCACTCACGCGGGCGCCCGGCGGGCATCCGCTTCTTCGGCAGGGTCGGAAAGCTCGGCAGATCGTGAAGAGGGGGTACGGCAACGGCCATCGGCAGCCTCCTGAGATGGTCGGGAAACCTTCCCTTCAACTCCCTCTATTCTACGGCCGGGCACTGACAAAGGCCCCTGGTCAGGCCGCATTCCAAGGCGGTCAGGCGGTACCGTGTGCGGCATGGAGATCTGGATCAATCCGGCATGCTCGAAGTGCCGCGGCGCGCTCACCCTGCTGGACGCGGAGGGCGCCGGTTACACCGTCCGCCGCTACCTCGAAGACGTACCGAGCCAGGACGAGATCCGCGTCGTGCTCGGGCGGCTCGGGCTGGAGCCGTGGGACATCACCCGGACCCAGGAGGCCGCCGCGAAGGAGCTGGGGCTGAAGGACTGGCCGCGTGAGGAGAGCGCACGGGACCGCTGGATCGCGGCGCTGGCCGAGCACCCCAAGCTCATCCAGCGGCCGCTCATCACGGCCGACGACGGTTCGGCGGTGGTGGGGCGCACCGAGGAGGCGGTGCGGGAGGCGCTGTCCCGGTCCCGCGGATGACCTCGGGGCCGATGGGCCTACGTATGGTCTGAGGGCCAATGGGCCGGTGGGCCGGTGGGCCAATGGGCCGGTGGGCACGCCCCGGTGCCCCATGCGCGGCACGGGGCGTACGGGGCGTGCGCGATACGGCGACGGCGCCAGGGCGTGCGAGGGTGCCCGCCGGGGCCACCTCGGCGCGGGAGCCGCTCAGCGGCGCCGTGAAGGGGCCTGCTGTGGGCGCAGCAGGAACCGCTGTGTCTTTCCGCTGGAGGTCTTCGGCAGCTCGGCCACGAAGTGGACGTTCCGCGGATAGGCGTGCTTGGCGTACCGCTCCCTGACCAGTTGCTGAAGCTCGGCCGCGAGCGCGTCGTCCGTCTCCGTCCCCGGCCGCGGCACGATGAACGCCTCCACGACCTCGCCGTACTCCTCGTCCGGCACACCGACCACGGCGGCCTCCGCCACGGCGGCGTGCTCCAGCAGCACGGTCTCCACCTCGAAGGGGCCGATGCGGTAACCCGCCATCAGGATGATGTCGTCGCCGCGCCCGGAGAAGAACATATGGCCCTCCTCGTCGCGGGCGGCGGTGTCACCGGTGTAGAACCAGCGCCCGTCGGGGCTGAACTTCTCGGCGGTCTGCTCGGGCGCGTCGCGGTAGCCCTTGAACCACATCAGCGGGCTGTCGGCGATGTCCACCACGACCCGGCCCGGGACGTTCGCACGGGCCGGGGCCGAGTTGGTGTCCTCGCGGAGCACCTTGACATTCCAGCCGGGCAGCGGACGCCCCATGGAGCCGGGCTTGATCTCGTCGCGCAGGTCGGGGTGCCAGGCATGGGCGACCACCATGCCCAGTTCGGTCGAGCCGTAGTGGTCGCGCACGGGGACGCCGAGTGTGTCCAGCGCCCAGTCGACGACGTCCGGGGGCAGCGGCTCGCCCGCGGCGGAGCAGCAGCGCAGCCGCAGATCGCCGGGTGCGGGAAGGCCGGAGGCGCGCAGCTTCCGGTAGACGGTGGGCCCTGCGGCGAAGTTGGTGACTCCGAAGCGGGAGAGCATCTCCCAGGTGGACTCCGCGGAGAACAGGCCGTTCAGCAGCAGGCCACGCTGTCCGAGGGCGAGGGGCCCGATGATCGCGAAGTACAGGCCGTACGCCCAGCCCGGGTCGGCGCCGTTCCAGAAGACGTCGGTGGGCCGGTGGTCCAGGCCGAACTGCTGGTACATGGCGAAGCCCGCGACGGCCCGCAGCGGGATCGGGACGGCCTTGGGAGTGCCCGCGGTACCCGAGGTGAACAGCTCCACGATGAGCCCGTCGCCGCCCACGGCCACCGGCTCGGGCAGCGGGGCGTGTCCCTCGACCAGTTCCGCGAAGGACAGATCGGCACCGGTGGCCGGGCCGGTGGTGACGATCCGCCAGGGGCGCTCACCGGGGAAGCCCGACTCCGGTTCCAGCTTGGGCCGTTGGTCGGCGTCGGTGATCACGACCTTGGTGTCGTTGCCCGCGATCCGCAGCGCGATGGCCGGCGCGGCGAACGCGGTGAACAGCGGCACCTGGACGGCCCCGAGCCGCCAGATCGCCAGGCTCGCGACCAGCAGTTCGGCGGATTTGCCCATCAAGGTGGCGACGCGGTCGCCCGCTCCGACACCCTGGGCGGCCAGGGCACCGGCCATCCGTGACGAACGGTCACGAAGCTCGCCGTACGTAATGTCGTGGCCGGTCATGTCCTTGCCCACCACCGTGAACGCGACGGCGTCGTCCGGGTGCCTGTCGCACAGCAGGTACGCGGTATTCGCCGCAGGCTCACCGAAGGTCTTGAGCAGGTCAGCCATGCGCTGTTCTGGGCTGGTCAAGAGGGCTCCTAGTGCTGGTATCCACGAGTCGCGCCGAACGGGAGGGAGAGCCGGTGCCCGGCCTCGGGCGAGCGCGGACGCACCTCTGGGGCGCGGGCGCACCTCGCCTTCCGGGGTGGGCTGTTCCCGGCGTAGCTGACGAAGTCCCAGGCGGCGGCAGCTCCCGTTGGCCTGTACACGCTATCGCGCTTTCACACCGGCCCGGCAGCCGGACGCCCCGGTGTCCCGAGGCGCTCTGGCGTCCCCCCTTTCCCCGTCCTACCTTTGGGCAGCGGTAGGCATACCGCTCGCACGGCTTGTCATGTCTGAGCTCCGAGACGCCCGACACGAGGTGAGCCTTGATCCTCCCCCGAAGACCCGTCGGCCGGTTGACCGTCGTCGCCACGATCCTCGCCACCGCGGCGGCCATCGCCGCCGGACCCGCGCGGGCCACCCCCGACGGCACACCGTCGGCCGGACCCGCCCGGCCGCCACTGGCGCGCCCCATCGACCCGCAGCACTGGCGCAACCCCGACGACATGACCTGGGCCGACTACCGCGCGGTCCCCGGTACGCACTGGGCCGACCCCTCGGTCGAGCCCACACAGCGCACCTTCAAGGGCGCGCTGGTGCTCCTGGACTATCCGGACGAGGAGTTCACGGTCAGCCGGCCCGCCGGATCCACCCTCTTCGGCAATCCGCAGCCCAGCGCCTCGGATATCCCCCGCGACCGACTGCCGCGCTTCTACCAGGACTTCCTCAATACACCGGGGCCGCTGAACAACGGTCACACCATCAACGAGTACTGGATGGAGGACTCCGGCGGCCGCATCGGTGTCGATCTGACCGCCTTCGGTGTGTACCGCATGCCGGGCAAGTCCTATCAGTACGGCGTCGAGAGCTCGATGAACCCGGGCGCCTGCCCGGCCGGGGACACCTGCGGCAAGGACATCAGGGCCGACGGCAAGGCCGCCTGGGTGGCCGATGTCGGCGGCGACGAGGCGGGCTCGTTCGACTTCGTCTTCTATCTCACGGCCGGCCAGGACGAGTCGTCCACCTGGCAGGAGTTCGGCCAGATGAAGTTCCCGGGCGCCGGGGACATACCCGCCGCCTGGGGGCCGCCGATGACCGCGGGCGACAACTCCGCACGGACCCGCTATGTGCCGTGGACGTCCTGGCAGGCCGCCGCCCGTATCTGGCCCAACGCCGCCGACGGGTCCTCGGTGCAGGCCGAGAGCTCGGGCATGGCCGTGTACGCCCATGAGCTGAGCCATATCCTGGGCATCGGGGACAACTACAACAACCCGTACGGCACCCCGCTCAGCCGTGCGTACACCGGAATCTGGAGCATGCTCTCCCGCGGTTCCTTCAACGGCCCCGGCGGACCGCACACCCGCTGGCAGATCCCCGCCACGGCCGGGGGCTCGATGGGGTCCCAGCATGTGCTGCGCGACAAGCTGAAGCTCGGCATCGTCGACGAGAGGAACGTGTTACGGCTGGACCGCGACGCGATGAAGGGCTCCGGACTCGTCGTCGCCCGGGTCACCGCACGTTCGGCGCCACCGGGCGAGAAGGGGCTCGCCGGAGTGAACATCACCATGGGCGAGGACCTCTCGGCGCCCTGCGACAACGCCACCGATCCCCTGTGCGACGGCGGCGGCTACGACAACTACACCGTCGAGGTCGTCGACCGCATGGGCATGGACTCCTTCACCCCGGACCACGGGGTGCTGCTCACCAAGACCAAGGACAAGGACCGGGCCCCGTTCGCCTGGGTGGTCGACGCCCACCCCGAGGACATCGACATGGTGGACTTCGAGCGCCCGGACGGCACCACCCAGAAGATCACCATGGGCGACTACCGGCAGCTCAGCGATGCGCTCTTCCACGCCGGGGCCGACTCCGGCAGCCAGTACGAGTACATCGACCAGGCCAACCGGCTGCACTTCTACGTACTGGACCTCAAGCGCGACAGATCCGGAGTGCTCTCGTACACCATCGCTGTGAAGTCCCTCGACGGCGCCGGACCGCAGCGGCGCGGACTGGCTCTCCACCGCGGCGAGGCCAAGGGGGACGCCTCCCGCTCCCGGGCCGTGTGCACCTTCGGCCTCGACAACACCGGGCGTGCCACGGGCGGTGGGGCCGCGACTCCGGCCACCTCGGTGGACTCGGATGTCTACCGGCTGTCGGCGAAGGCCGTCGGCCGGGGCTGGTCCGCCTGGCTGCCCAACCGTCTCGCCACCGCCAGGGCCGGAGGATCGGTGGATGTCGAGGTGGCCGTGGCCGCGGGGAAGGGCGCCGAGCGGCACGGCGAGGTGGTCCTCACCGCCCGTTCGGAAAGCGATCCGCACCGAACCGCCAAGGCGCTGTGCCGGCTGTCGGGTCGCCGGTAGGGCGACGGGTACGGCCCGCCGACACCCGGTGAGCCGTACCCGTTCGGCGCTCCTACGTCGCGTCGGTCGCGGTCTGGATCGGCACCCGGAGGGTGTCGGGCTCACAGCCCGCCGTACCGGCGATGATCCGCGCCGCCCCCTTGGTGAGCGGCACGAGGCTCTGCTCGTCCACCTTGTCCGGGGTGTCCCGCGGATCGAAGATGTACATGGGCGTGGTGATCATCTGCACCAGCGGCACACCCGTGTAGTAGAAGTAGGCGCCGTCGGTGGCCGGGTTCGGCGCGAAGGCGGTCGGCGACAGGATCCATGAGCGGCGCAGGTCCTCCGCCGCGAGTGACTCGGCCACCAGCTGCTCCAGCCGCGGCGCCTGGGTGGTGAACCACCAGCGCACCTCGGGGTCGTCGGTGGGCACGACCTCGCCGTCGACCACCTCCGCCTGGCGTGCGGCGTGTTCCAGATGCATTTCGAGGACCACCCGCGGAAACAGCTCGGGGTGCGCCGCGATGAACGCCTGTGTGCCCGCTGCGCCCGCCATATGGCCGGACGTCAGCACGAACAGCATGTTGTGCGGCCGCAGTTCCTGCGGCACCGACGCCCAGAACTTGGCCTGCGCCAGGACGAGCGCGACCCCGGAGGCATCCTCCACCGCCGACGCCCAGGGACCGTCGTGGTGTGAGCCGACGATCACCCAGTGGTCGGAGGCGCCGGGCAGGGTGCCCACCACATTGTGGGTGGTCTCCTCGGTGATGGTGGCGTCGGAGACGATCCGGCCCTCGCACTCCCCCGACGCCATCAGCTCGCGGACCCGCTGCCCGTCCTTGCCGCTCAGCCAGATACCGGGGATGGAGCGCCGTTCGGCGTCATAGGGCCAGTAGAAGTCGCTGGTCTCCCAGGGCAGTCCGGTGAGCAGGCCGACATAGGCCGTGGCGCCGTCCTTGCGGGCGATGTCGAAGTCCAGCACATGGGGAAGGTCGAAGGGCACGGTCTGGACGAGGTCGGGGAACACGCCCTCGGGGTCGTAGCAGCCGGTGGCCCGGGCCTGCACCTCGGTCTGCGGCAGCCGGGTGAAGCCGATCTCCTGGACCGCGATGGAGCCGCGCACCTCACCGTCCTCCATCCGCACCAGCCGGCCCTCGGTGCCCTCGGTCGGGGTGGTGTACGGCTGGGCGAGCCCCTCGAAACGGATGACCTCATCGGGCCGTCCCGCGGGCCAGATCTCGAAGGCCGCGGACCTCGGCCGCCAGATGGGCGTGTCCAGCGGCTCAAGCCGCACATCCGCCAGCCCGGTCTCCCGGAACTGCTCCGCGGCCCACTCCTCGGTCCACCCGTCGGCCGGATAACCGGCCCGGCGAATCCCCTGGCTGACGATCAATTCGATCCAGGCCATCATCTCCTTCGACGTGGGTGCCCGATCGATGTACTTCTCCAGCTCCGGCCAGCCGCTCATCGTCATCCTCCTCATCGCCAAGATCCCGGTTCATGGTCGACGGGCGGGCTAAAGCTGGGCTAACGCGATGCCAGTGCGCCGCTTTTCGCGGAGCCCCATTTCGTACCGGTCCGCCGTCGATGAGCAGGCCAAGCCGGGCGTTAGACCCACTTTGGCCACGGCACAAATGATGGTCGCCGTATCCGGACAAGCCGCCTGACCGGCGGTTCAGCCGCAGGTCAGCACCCGAATGACGGTGGGGAGTCGAGTGTGCGCACCGAAACGTCACAGGAACGGGAACCTTATGACACGGCCCGGCGGAGGAGGTGGCGCCGACAGATCCCGGCCGGTGTCGTGGGTGTGGCAGCCGTGAGCCTGGTCGCGCTCGCCGTCTCCCCGGTGAACGCCGAGCCCGATACCAGAGCGAAACCGCCGCACGGCAAAAATCCCCTTCCCGCTCCCCCGCAGATCCGCGATCTCGACTTTCTGCTCGGCTCCTACACCTGCGACTACACCCCACCGCCGGGCGGAAAGCCGGCGGTGCTGAAGCTGACCACCAAGCGGGCGATGGGCGGGCACTACCTCTACACGGACGCCACGCTCGAGCCGGGCAGCGTGGTCGGCCGTACGTCCTTGGGCTGGAATCCCGTCGACGGGAAATTCATCAACCAGTACCACGACAACTGGGGTTCATCCGGAAACTACACCTCGTCCGGCTGGAAGGACGGCCACCTGATATTCAAGGGTCCCCTCACCCAGGTGATCACACCGAATGGTTCCGGGCAGACAACCGGCGTGAAGCTGGACCTCGTGGACGACTACCAGGTCCTCGGCCCAGGACATTTCAAGGACACCACGAGCTTCACCTTCCCCGACGGAAGTACTTTGCAGGGCAGTTACGACTGCCGCCGCCAATAGCGTTCAGCGTTCCGGACCGAGGGAAGTGGGGGTGGCCGACCATGGCGAGCAATGAAGAGAAGCTGCTCGACTATCTGAAGCGGGTCACGGCGGATCTCCGTCAGACGCAGCGGCGTCTCAAGGATGTCGAGTCCGCGGGGTATGAGCCGGTCGCGATCGTGGGAATGTCCTGCCGCTTTCCCGGAGGCGTACGGTCCCCCGAAGAGCTGTGGGAACTGGTCGCCGCGGAGCGGGACGCCATCTCGGAACTCCCCACGGACCGCAATTGGGATGTGGAGAACCTCTTCCATCCCGATCCGGAACACCCGGGGACGAGCTATACGCGCGAGGGCGGCTTCATCGACGACCCCGCGGGATTCGACGCCGCGTTCTTCGGCATCAGCCCCCGCGAGGCCCTCGGGATGGCGCCCCAGCAGCGGCTGGCCCTCGAGGCGTCCTGGGAGGCCATCGAGCACGCCGGTGTCGACCCGGAGTCGCTGCGTGGCAGCCGGACCGGCACCTTCATCGGCTGCGACCACCTGGACTACTGCTCCGACGCCTCCCAGGTGCCCGAGGGCTCGGCCGGCTACTTCACCATCGGCAACTCCGCCAGTGTGGTGTCCGGCCGCGTGGCGTACACCCTCGGTCTGGAGGGGGCCGCGGTGACGGTGGACACCGCGTGCTCCTCCTCCCTGGTGGCCATGCATCTGGCCTGTCAGGCGATTCGGCAGGGCGAATGCGATATGGCGCTGGCCGGGGGCGTCGCCGTGATGTCCTCGACGGCGCCGTTCATCGGCTTCAGCGAGTTGCGAGGGCTCGCACCGGACGGCAGGTCCAAGGCGTTCTCGGCGAACAGCGACGGCATGACCCTGGCCGAGGGCGTGGGCGTCCTGCTGCTGGAACGGCTCGCGGACGCGCGCCGCAACGGCCACCAGGTGCTGGCCGTGGTCCGGGGCACGGCGGTCAACCAGGACGGCGCAAGCAACGGCCTCACGGCCCCGAACGGGCCCTCGCAACAGCGAGTGATCCGGCAGGCGCTCGCCAACGCCCGGCTGTCGCCGTCGGACGTGGACGCCGTCGAGGCACACGGCACCGGGACTACGCTCGGCGATCCGATCGAGGCCCAGGCGCTGCTGGCCACGTACGGGCAGGAGCGGCCCGAGGGGCGTCCGCTGTGGCTGGGGTCCATCAAGTCCAACATCGGACATGCGCAGATGGCCGCGGGCGCGGCCGGGGTCATCAAGATGGTGATGGCGATGCGGCATGAAGTGCTGCCCGCATCGCTGCATATCGATGAACCGACGCCCCATGTGGACTGGAGCGCGGGCGATATCCATCTGCTCACCGAGGCGCGGGAGTGGCCTCGCGGCGAGCATCCACGCCGGGCGGGGATCTCTTCGTTCGGCATCAGCGGAACCAACGCACATGTCATCGTGGAGCAGGCCCCCGAAGAACCGCCGGCGGCGGTCGTCGCTGTCGCGGCGGAGTCGGTAGAACCGGTGGAGCTGGCGGAGCCGGTAGAGCCGGTGGGTGGGCCGGTGCCGTGGATGGTGTCCGCGCGCGGGGCAGAGGCGTTACGGGGCCAGGCGCGGGCACTGGCGGCACGGGTGAACGCCGACCCCGGGGTGAGCGCCGAAGAGGTGGGCTGGTCCCTGCTGCGGTCCAGGACCCTCTTCGACCACCGAGCCGTGGTCATCGGCCAGAACCGCGAAGAACTGACGGCGGGGCTGGAGGCACTGGCCGCCGGAGAACCACATCCGGGTGTGGTGGAGGCTGGAAAGGCCGCCGAGGTGGCCGGAAAGACCGTGTTCCTCTTCAGCGGACAGGGCAGCCAGCGCCCCGGCATGGGCGCCGAACTCTACGACCGCTTCCCCATCTTCGCCGAAGCCTTCGACGAAGTCTGCGCCCTCCTCGACCCGCATCTTGAGCACCCGCTGCGGGAGTTGGTCTTCAGCCGCGAACCCGAACAGGTCGCGTTGCTGGACCACACCACCTACGCCCAGGCCGGGCTGTTCGCCCTGCACATCGCCCTGGCGCGACTACTCGACTCCCTCGGCGTACGACCCGACACCGTCATCGGACACTCCATCGGCGAGATCGCCGCCGCCCACATCGCCGGAATCTTCGACCTCCCCGACGCCTGCCACCTCGTCGCCGCCCGCGCCACCCTCATGGGCGGACTCCGCGAAGGCGGGGGGATGGCCACCATCGCCGCCACCCCCGACGAACTCGCCGACGACCTGGCCCAACACGAGGGCCAGGTAAGCATCGCCGCCCTCAATACCCCCACCAGCACCGTCATCTCCGGACCCACCGAACTCATCACCAACATCAGCGCCACCTGGGCAGCCAAAGGCCGTAAAACCCGCACCCTCACCGTCAGCCACGCCTTCCACTCCCCGCTCATGGCCCCCATCCTCGAACCCTTCAAAGAGGCCATCAGCGGGCTGACCTACCACCCACCCACCATCCCCCTCATCAGCAACCTCACCGGACAACCAGCGGATGAGCACATCACGACGCCCGACTACTGGACCCAGCACATCCGCCACCCCGTCCACTTCCACCCCGCCGTCGCCCATATCGCGCCCGAAACCGGCATCTTCCTCGAACTCGGCCCCGACCCCACCCTCACCACCGCAACCCACCACACCCTCCACCACCACACCAGCACCGCGCAGAACCCCACCAACCAGCCCACACCCCTGATCACATCCGCCCTCACCCGTAAACAGCCCGAGCGGCAAGCCCTCACCCACGCCCTCGCCCGGCTCCACACCGCCGGTGTCGAAATCGACTGGACCAGCTGGTTCCCGGCCGACCCGGTTCCCCGGGTGGTCGGGTTGCCGACGTATGCCTTCCAGCACCAGCGCTTCTGGCTGGCCCCGCCAGCCGCCCGTACGAGCTTCGAGGGGACTGCCGGGGACCCTGCCGAGGCGCGGCTCTGGCATGCCATCGAGGAACTCGATGTCGATGCCCTGAGCAGCACGCTCCGGCTGGAGAAGGACAGCCCCGGCGTCGACGCCCTGCTGCCCGCGCTCCCCGTACTGTCCGCCTGGCGGCGTCAGCACCGCGAGCGTTCGACCATCGGCTCCTGGCGCTACCGGGCCACTTGGCAGCAGCTCCCCGACCCGCCCACACCGGCCCTCACGGGCACCTGGCTGGTGGTCGTCCCCGCCGGGCAGGAGGAACACGCGACGGTCCAGGTGACCGTCCAGGCGCTGCGGGCGCATGGCGCCACGGCGCTCCGGCATGGGGTCAACGCTCATGACATCGATCGCGCCGCGCTCCACGAACGCCTCGCCCGGCTCACCGAGGAGTTCCAGCCCGCCGGAGTCATCAGCCTGCTCGCCCTCGACACGGAACCGCTCATCGGCCACTCCGCGGTGCCCGCCGGGCTCGGCGCCACCACCGCGCTCCTTCAGGCTCTCGATGACGCCGAAATCGGCACGCCCCTGTGGTGCCTCACCCAGGGCGCCGTCGCCACCGGCCGCGGCGACCTTCTCCCCCACCCCGGGCAATCGCAGATCTGGGGGTTCGGCCGGGTGGCCGCGCTGGAGTATCCGCAGCGCTGGGGCGGCCTCATCGATCTGCCCACCACCATGACCCACCACACCGCGGGTCGGCTGGCGGCGCTTCTCGTACCCGGGCAGCCCGAGGACCAGGTCGCCATCCGCACCACCGGGACGTACGCACGCCGCCTCGCCCGTGTGCCCGCCGCCGACACCGCCCCCGCCCCTTGGGAGCCGTCCGGCACCACGCTCATCACCGGCGGCACCGGGGGTCTCGGCGCCCAGATCGCCCGCTGGCTGGCCCGCCGGGGCGCACCCCGTCTCCACCTCATCAGCCGTTCCGGACCCGATGCGCCCGGCGCGTCCGAGCTCGGTGAGGAGCTCACCGCTCTGGGGACGGACATCACCATCACCGCCTGCGATGCCTCCGACCGCGCCGCACTTCAGCGGCTCATCGACACCGTCCCCGCCGAACACCCCCTCACCACCGTCTTCCACACCGCCGGGACGATGGAACTCGGTCAGATCGGCGAGCTGGACCCCGGGCGGTTGCAGTCCGTTCTGCGGTCGAAGGCCCTGGCCGCCGCTCATCTGCACGACCTCACCCAGGACTTCGATCTCGCGGCCTTCGTGCTCTTCTCGTCCAACGCCGCGACCTGGGGCAGCGGGCAACAGGCCGCCTACGCCGCCGCGAACACCTACCTGGACGCGCTCGCCGAACACCGCCGGGCCCGGGGCCTGCCCGCCACCAGCCTCGCCTGGGGCCCGTGGGGCGAGGCAGGCATGGCGGCCGACCAGCACACGCTCTCCCATCTCAAGCGGCGCGGTCTCTCGCCCCTCCCTACCGACCTCGCCATCGCGTCACTGCACCAGGCCCTGACACACGACGACACCGCCGTCACGATCGCGGATGTCGACTGGGAGACGTTCGGCCGTACGTTCACCACGCAGCGCCCGAGTCCGTTCCTCACCCGTCTGCTGCCGACGAGCGCGGAGCCCACCACGCCCGCGGCCACCGCCGACGACAATCCGCTGCGGCAGCAGCTCGGCGCGGCGCCCACCGCTCAGCGGCACCAGATCCTGGTGCGCCATATCCAGACCCTGGCCGCGACGATCCTCGGCCACCCCGGGCTGGACGCGATTCCCCCGGGGCAGCCCTTCCAGGAGCTGGGCTTCGACTCCCTCACCGCCGTTGAGCTGCGCAATCAGCTCGCCGCCAGCACCGGGCTCTCGCTCGCCCCGGCGCTGGTCTTCGACCATCCGACGCCGAACGCCCTCGCCACGTATCTGGGCGCCGAACTGACGGGGCAGAGGGCCACCGTCGCCACCCATACGTCGTCCGTGGCCACCGATGACGAGCCGATCGCGATCGTCGGCATGGCCTGCCGCTACCCGGGCGGTGTGCGCTCACCGGAGGAGCTGTGGAAGCTGGTCGCCGCAGGTCGGGACGCCATCGGGGAGATGCCCACCGACCGTGACTGGGATCTGGACACGCTCTTCGATCCCGACCCGGAGCGCCTGGGCACCACCTATGCGCGTGAGGGCGGCTTCCTCCACGATGCCGCCGGATTCGACGCGGCGTTCTTCGGCATCAGCCCACGCGAAGCGCTCGCCATGGACCCCCAGCAGCGCCTGCTCCTGGAAACCGCCTGGGAGACCTTCGAGAGCGCGGGCCTGGACCGGGACACACTCGCCGGGAGCAACACCGGCGTCTTCGCGGGCGGCACCTATCAGGGCTATGGCGCCTCCGGAAGCTCCTCGGCGCGGGAGGTCGAGGGATACCTGCTCGCGGGCGGTACGCCGAGTGTCATGTCGGGCCGGGTGGCGTATGCGTTCGGCCTCGAAGGCCCGGCGGTCACGGTGGACACTGCGTGCTCATCCTCCCTGGTGGCGATGCATCTGGCGGCCCAGGCCCTGCGCCAGGGTGAATGCACGATGGCGCTCGCGGGTGGCGTCACCGTGATGGCCACGCCGACCACCTTCGTGGAGTTCTCCCGCCAGCGCGGACTGGCGGCCGACGGTCGCTGCAAGCCGTTCGCGTCGGCCGCCGACGGCACCGGCTGGGGCGAGGGCGCCGGGCTCCTGCTGCTGGAACGGCTGTCGGACGCGCGCCGCAACGGCCACCGTGTGCTGGCGGTGATCCGGGGCTCCGCCGTCAACCAGGACGGCACGAGCAACGGCCTCACCGCCCCGAACGGGCCCTCACAGCAGCGAGTGATCGGCCAGGCGCTCACCAACGCCCGGGTGTCGCCCACAGAGGTCGATGTGGTGGAGGGACACGGCACCGGGACCACGCTCGGGGACCCGATCGAGGCACAGGCGCTGCTCGCCACGTACGGGCGGGAACGGCCCGAGGGACGTCCGCTCTGGCTCGGCTCCATCAAGTCCAACATCGGCCACACCCAGGCCGCCTCCGGAGTGGCCGGGGTCATCAAGATGGTGATGGCGATGCGGCATGAAGTGCTGCCCGCATCGCTGCATATCGATGAGCCGACGCCCCATGTGGACTGGAGCGCGGGCGATATCCAACTGCTCACCGAGGCGCGGGAGTGGCCACGCGGCGAGCATCCACGCCGGGCGGGGATCTCTTCGTTCGGCATCAGCGGAACCAACGCACATGTCATCGTGGAGCAGGCCCCCGAAGAACCGCCGGCAGTGGTCGGCGCTGGCGCGGGCGAACCGGTAGAGCCGGTGGAGCGGGCGGAGCCGGTAGAGCCGGTGGGTGGGCCGGTGCCGTGGGTGGTGTCCGCGCGCGGGGCGGAGGCGTTACGGGGCCAGGCGCGGGCACTGGCGGCACGGGTGAACGCCGACCCCGGGGTGAGCACCGGAGAGGTGGGCTGGTCCCTGCTGCGGTCCAGGACCCTCTTCGACCACCGAGCCGTGGTCATCGGCCAGAACCGCGAAGAACTGACGGCGGGACTGGAGGCACTGGCCGCAGGCGAACCACATCCGGGCCTGGTGGAGCCCGGAGAGGCCACCGACACCACGGGCAAGACCGTCTTCCTCTTCAGCGGACAGGGCAGCCAGCGCCCCGGCATGGGCGCCGAACTCTACGACCGCTTCCCCATCTTCGCCGAAGCCTTCGACGAAGTCTGCGCCCTCCTCGACCCACACCTGGAACACCCACTCCGGCAGGTGGTCTTCGACACCGACCCCGAGCATGCCGGGCTGTTGGACCACACCACCTACGCCCAGGCCGGACTGTTCGCCCTCCACATCGCCCTGGCACGACTGCTCGACTCCGTGGGAGTACGACCCGACACCGTCATCGGACACTCCATCGGCGAAATCGCCGCCGCCCACATCGCCGGAATCTTCGACCTCCCCGACGCCTGCCACCTCGTCGCCACCCGCGCCACCCTCATGGGCCAACTACCCGAGGGCGGGGGGATGGCTACCATCGCCGCCACCCCAGAGGAACTCGCCGACGACCTCGCCAGCCACGACGGCCAGGTAAGCATCGCCGCCCTCAACACCCCCACCAACACCGTCATCTCCGGACCCACCGAACTCATCACCGACATCAGCACCACCTGGGCAGCCAAAGGCCGTAAAACCCGCACCCTCACCGTCAGCCACGCCTTCCACTCCCCCCTGATGGACCCCATCCTCGAACCCTTCAAAGAAGCCATCAGCGGACTGACCTACCACCCACCCACCATCCCCCTCATCAGCAACCTCACCGGACAACCAGCAGATGAGCACATCACCACCCCCGACTACTGGGCCCAACACATCCGCCAACCCGTCCACTTCCACCCCGCCATCACCCACACCGCACCCCACACCAGCACCTTCCTCGAACTCGGCCCCGACCCCACCCTCACCACCGCAACCCACCACACCCTCCACCACCACACCAACACCGAGCAGAACCCCACCAACCAGCCCACACCCCTGATCACATCCACCCTTACCCGTAAACAGCCCGACGGGCAAGCCCTCACCCACGCCCTCGCCCGGCTCCACACCGCCGGTGTCGAAATCGACTGGACCAGCTGGTATCCCGCCACCCCCACCCCCCGCACCATCGACCTCCCCACCTACGCCTTCCAACACCAGTACTACTGGCTGTCGTCGGCCGCCTCCTCGAGTCCGACGCCCACCGAGGCAGCTCTGGTCGACAGGAAGTTCTGGGAGGCGGTAGAGCGCGAGGATCTGGAAGCCCTGGCGGCGACCATCGACTCACCGGCTGACCAGCAGCCCATGCTGAGTGCCGTGCTCCCGACGCTGTCCGCTTGGCGGCGGCATCACCGGGAGCAGTCGGTCATCAATTCCTGGCGGTATCAGATCGCCTGGAAGCGCCTTTTCGCTCCCTCCACCCCTCCGGACCTCTCCGGCACCTGGCTGCTGATCATCCCCGCCGGTCAGTCCGACCACCCTGCTGTGGAAACCGTCGCGCATGCCCTGACCACCCATGGCGCCACCCTGATCCGCCATGTGCTCGACACCCACACCGTCGATCGCGACGCCCTGGCGGACCACCTCACGCGTCTGGCCATGCAGGGCGAACCCGCCGGAGTGCTGAGCCTGCTCGCACTCGACGAGGGGCCGCACCCCGAATATGCCGCCGTGCCCTCCGGGCTGGCCGCGACCACCGTGCTCCTCCAGGCCCTCGGGGACGCCGAGATCCCGGCACCCCTGTGGTGCCTCACCCAGGGCGCCGTCGCCACCGGTCCCGGCGATCCGCTACCCAGCCCGCGGCAGGCGCAGACATGGGGACTTGGCCGCGCCGCCGCTCTGGAACACCCTCGCCGCTGGGGTGGCCTGATCGACCTCCCGGCCGTCATCGACCACCACACGGCCGACCGTCTGGCCGCCCTGCTCACCCCCGGTCGGCCGGAGGACCAGACCGCCATCCGCGCCATCGGCAGCTACGCCCGGCGCCTCCGTAAGGCCACCGCCCCGACCGCCGCCCCCAGGACGTGGCAGCCCACGGGCACCACGCTCATCACCGGCGGCACCGGTGGCCTCGGCGCCCATGTCGCCCGCTGGCTCGCCCGCCTTGGCGCACCCCATCTCCACCTCATCAGCCGTTCCGGTCCGGACGCACCGGGGGCCGCCCAACTCACCCAAGAGCTCGCCGACTTGGGCACGGCTGTCACCATCACCGCATGCGATGCCTCCGACCGTGCCGCACTCCAGCGCCTTCTCAGCGCCATCCCCGCCGAACACCCCCTCACCACCGTCATCCACGCCGCCGGAACCTCGGACACCGAGCTCCTCGCCGATCTGGATCCGGAGCGGCTGGAGCATGTGCTCGGGCCCAAGGCCCTGGCCGCCGCCCATCTGCATGAACTGACCCAGGAGCTCGACCTCAGCGCCTTCGTGCTCTTCTCGTCCGGCGCGGCGGCGTGGGGCGGCAGTCGCCAAGGGGCCTACGCCGCCGCCAACACCTACCTGGACGCCCTCGCCGAACACCGCCGCGCTCTGGGCCTGCCCGCCACCAGCCTCGCCTGGGGCCCCTGGGGCGACGCGGGCATGGCCGCCGACGAAACCGCGCTCGCGTTCTACGGCCGACGTGGGTTGTCTCCGCTGAGCCCCGAACTGGCCGTCGTATCGCTCCAGCACGCCCTGGACCACCGTGACACCACGATCACCGTCGCCGACATCGACTGGGAGAAGTTCCCAACGGCGTTCACCGCCCAGCGCCCCAGCCCGCTGCTCGACGACCTGATCACGGCCATCGAGAGCCCGACCGAACGCATCACGGGCGCATCCACCGGCACCTCGCTCCGGCAGCGGCTCTCCGCCGGCACCCCCGAGCAACAGCACCAGCTCCTGCTCGAACGCGTCCAGTCCCTCGCGGCCTCGATCCTGGGGCATTCCGGGCCGGACGCCATTCCGCCCGCCCAGCCGTTCCAGGAGCTCGGGTTCGACTCCCTGACCGCCGTGGAGCTGCGCAACCAGCTCGCCACCGCCACCGGAATCGACCTCGCGCCCGCGCTCGTCTTCGACCATCCCACGCCCAATGCCCTGGCCACCTACCTTCGCGCCGAACTCACGGGCCAGCAGACGGCCGTCGCCGCCCACAGCCCCACCACGGCCGCCCAGGACGAGCCGATCGCGATCGTCGGCATGGCCTGCCGCTACCCCGGCGACGCACACTCCCCGCAGGATCTCTGGGAGCTGGTCATCGCCCACCGCGATGCCATCGTGCGGATGCCCACCGACCGCAACTGGGATCTGGACGCGCTCTACGACCCCGACCCCGACCGCGCGGGGACGAGCTACGTCCGCGAGGGCGGCTTCCTCCGCCACGCGGCCGAGTTCGACCCCGCGTTCTTCGGCATCAGCCCGCGCGAGGCGATCGCCATGGACCCGCAGCAGCGGCTGCTCCTGGAGACCGCCTGGGAGACCTTCGAGAGCGCGGGCCTGGACCGGGACACGCTCGCCGGCAGCAACACCGGAGTGTTCGCGGGGGTGACCTCGCAGGACTATCTGTCCCTCACCGGCGATACGGCGAGCGACGTCGAAGGCTATGTCGCCACGGGCAATATCGGCAGTGTGGTGTCCGGCCGGGTGGCCTACTCGTTCGGCCTCGAAGGCCCGGCGGTCACGGTGGACACTGCGTGCTCATCCTCCCTGGTGGCGATGCATCTGGCGGCCCAGGCCCTACGCCAGGGCGAATGCACGATGGCGTTGGCGGGTGGCGTCACCGTGATGGCCACGCCGGGTGCGTTCATCGAGTTCTCCCGCCAGCGCGGTCTTGCACCCGACGCGCGGTGCAAACCGTTCGCGGCAGCGGCGGACGGCATGGTGTGGGGCGAGGGCGTCGGCCTCGTACTGCTGGAACGGCTGTCGGACGCGCGCCGCAACGGCCACCGTGTGCTGGCCGTCGTCCGGGGCTCCGCCGTCAACCAGGACGGCACCAGCAACGGCCTCACCGCGCCGAACGGACCCTCGCAGCAACGGGTGATCCGGCAGGCGCTCGCCAACGCGCGGCTGTCGCCGTCGGACGTGGACGCCGTCGAGGCACACGGCACCGGAACCACGCTCGGCGACCCGATCGAGGCACAGGCGCTGCTCGCCACGTACGGACAGGAACGGCCCGAGGGACATCCGCTGTGGCTCGGCTCCATCAAGTCCAACATCGGCCACACCCAGGCCGCCGCCGGAGTGGCCGGAGTCATCAAGATGGTGATGGCCATGCGCCACGGCGTGCTGCCCGCATCACTCCACATCGACGAACCGTCCCCGAATGTCGACTGGAACGCGGGCGACCTGCGCCTGCTCGCCGAAACCGTCCCCTGGCCCCAGGGCGACCGGCCCCGCCGGGCGGGGGTCTCCTCCTTCGGCATCTCGGGTACGAACGCCCATCTCATCCTTGAGCAGGCCCCCGAGCCAACCGGGCCCGCCCCCGTATCGAACGTCGCGGGGGTCGTGCCATGGGTGGTCTCCGCACAGAGCGACGCGGCGCTACGGGGCCAGGCGCGGGCCTTGGCCGGGCACATCATCGGCGACCCCGAGGCGAGCGCCGGAGAGGTGGGTTGGTCCCTGCTGCGGTCCAGGACCCTCTTCGACCACCGAGCCGTGGTCATCGGCCAGAACCGCGAAGGACTGACGGCGGGACTGGAGGCACTGGCCGCAGGCGAACCACATCCGAGTCTGGTGGAGCCCGGAGAGGCCACCGACACCACAGGCAAGACGGTCTTCCTCTTCAGCGGACAGGGCAGCCAGCGCCCCGGCATGGGCGCCGAACTCTACGACCGCTTCCCCATCTTCACCGAAGCCTTCGACAAAGTCTGCGCCCTCCTCGACCCCCACCTGGAACACCCACTCCGGGAGTTGGTCTTCAGCCGCGAACCCGAACAGGCCACGTTGCTGGACCACACCACCTACGCCCAAGCCGGACTGTTCGCCCTGCACATCGCCCTGGCACGACTGCTCGACTCACTCGGCGTACGACCCGACACCGTCATCGGACACTCCATCGGCGAAATCGCCGCCGCCCACATCTCCGGAATCCTCGACCTCCCCGACGCCTGCCACCTCGTCGCCACCCGCGCCACCCTCATGGGCCAACTACCCCAAGGCGGCGGCATGGCCACCATCGCCGCCACCCCCGACGAACTCGCCGACGACCTGGCCGCACACGACGGCCAGGTGAGCATCGCCGCCCTCAACACCCCCACCAACACCGTCATCTCCGGCCCGACCGACCTCGTCGCCGACATCAGCGCCGCCTGGGCAGCCAAAGGCCGTAAAACCCGCACCCTCACCGTCAGCCACGCCTTCCACTCCCCACTCATGGACCCCATCCTCGAACCCTTCAAAGAAGCCATCAGCGACCTGACCTACCACCCACCCACCATCCCCCTCATCAGCAACCTCACCGGACAACCAGCAGACGAACACATCACCACCCCCGACTACTGGGCCCAACACATCCGCCAACCCGTCCACTTCCACCCCGCCATCACCCACACCGCACCCCACACCAGCACCTTCCTCGAACTCGGCCCCGACCCCACCCTCACCACCGCAACCCACCACACCCTCCACCACCACACCAGCACCGAGCAGAACCCCACCAACCAGCCCACACCCCTGATCGCCTCCACCCTCACCCACAAACGACCCGACACCCACGCCCTCACCCACACCCTCGCCCAACTCCACACCAGCGGCACCACCATCGACTGGACCAGCTGGTATCCCGCCACCCCCACCCCCCGCACCATCGACCTCCCCACCTACGCCTTCCAACATCAGCACTACTGGCTCGCCCCGCCCGCGCCACGTGCCGACAGTCGTCTCAACGGCCACAACCCGGCCGAGGCCAGCCTCTGGGACGCCATCGAGGAGCTGGACGTCGACGCCCTCGCGAGCTCACTCGACCTGGAGAAGGACAGCCCCGGCGTTGATGCCCTGCTGCCCGCGCTCCCCGTACTGTCGACCTGGCGCCGCCGGCACCGCGAACGGTCCACCATCGACTCCTGGCGTTACCGCGTCGCATGGAAGCAGGTGCGGGACCCCGCCACCGCGCCGACCCTCAGCGGGACCTGGCTGCTGCTCGTGCCCACCGGGCTGGAGGAACATCCGGCCGTCCACGCCACCGTCGAGGCGCTCGACGCCCATGGCGCGGCCCACGAGGTTCTGTCCATCGATGGCGTGGACGCCCGGCGCGACGCCCTCGCCCCGCTGCTTTCGCAGCTGCCCGATGGCAGCACCCCCGAGGGCATTCTGAGTCTGCTCGCGCTCGACCAGACGCCCCACCCCGGCCACCCGGCCGTCCCCACAGGGCTGGCCGCCACCGCCGCCCTCGTCCAGGCCCTAAGCGAGGCACCGCTCATCGCGCCCCTGTGGTGTGTCACCCAAGGCGCGGTGGCCGCCAACGCCGCCGATCCGCTGCCCCACCCGCACCAGGCCCAGATCTGGGGCATGGGCCGGGTCGCCGCGCTGGAGCACCCCCGGCTCTGGGGCGGCCTCATCGACCTCCCGGCCGTCGCCGACGCCCGCACCCCGGCCCGTATCGCCGCCATGCTGGTGCCCGGTCAGCCGGAGGACCAGGTGGCGATCCGCTCCACCGTCCTGGCCCGGCGCCTGGAGCGGGCCGCCTGCCCGGACACCGCGCCCAGCGCGTGGCGCCCCGACGGTACGACCCTGATCACCGGTGGCACGGGGGGTCTCGGCGCCCATGTCGCCCGCTGGCTGGCCCGCCAGGGCGCACCCCATCTCCACCTTGTCAGCCGCTCAGGACCCGACGCGCCCGGAGCATCCCAACTCGCCCAAGAACTCACCGACTTGGGCTCGGCCATCACCATCGCCGCCTGCGACGTCTCCGACCGAGCCGCGCTCCAGCGCCTTCTCGACACCATCCACGCCGAACACCCCCTCACCGCCGTCGTCCACGCCGCCGGTCTCCCGGAGAACACCCCGCTCGCCGAGCTGGATCTCCCGGGGATCGACGCTGTGCTGCGGCCCAAAGCACTCGCGGCCGCCCTGCTCCATGAACTCACCGAGGAGCTGGACCTCAGCGCCTTCGTGCTCTTTTCGTCCGGCGCCGCCGCGTGGGGCGGCGGACGACAGCCGTCCTACGCCGCCGCCAACGCCTATCTCGACGCCCTCGCCGAACACCGCCGGGCCCGGGGCCTGGCCGCCACCAGCCTCGCCTGGGCGCCGTGGAGCGATGCGGGCATGGCGTCCGACGAGGCCGCCGTCGACTACTACCGCCGGCGCGGGATGCGTCCCCTGGACACCGATCTCGCCATCGCCTCGCTCCAGCACGCCCTGGACCACGGCGACACCACGATCACCATCGCGGACATCGACTGGGAGAGGTTCCCGGCCGGTTTCACCGCACAGCGGCCCAGCCCGCTGCTGTCCGACCTGGCCGCCGCCGCGTCACCCGGCCCCGATGCCGCCCCGGACGCCACCGCGGCCATGAACGGTTCGCTTCAACGGCAGCTGGCCACCGGCACCCCCGCCCAGCGGCACCAACTTCTTCTGCATCACATCCAGACGCACGCCGCCGCGATCCTCGGCCACCCCACCATCGATGCGATCCCACCCGCCCAGCCGTTCCAGGAGCTGGGGTTCGACTCCCTCACGGCCGTCGAATTCGGGCACCGCCTCTCCGCCGCCACCGGCGTCGACCTCCCGCCCACCCTTGTCTTCGACCACCCCACACCCAAGGAGCTGGCCGACTATCTGCGCGAGCGGCTCGTCGAGGGGGAGCCGACCTCCGAGGGACATCTGCTGTCAGAGCTCGACCGCTGGGACTCGGTCTCGGAGCGCTCGGCGGTGGACGAGGCGGCCCGTCGCCGGATCACCGGACGGCTGCGGCTGCTGCTGGCCAAGTGGAACGACACGGAACGGGACACGGAGCGTTCCGCGGCCCACAGCGAACTCGAGACGGCGACGGCAGAGGACATTTTCGACCTCATCTCGGACGAGTTCGGAAAGTCCGACGAGTTCCGAAAGTCGTGAGCCCGATGACCCCCATCCCCCGCGACGCGTCAAGGAGCCTCCGCTAGATGTCGAACGAAGAGAAGCTGCTCGACCACCTCAAGTGGGTCACGGCCGAGTTGCGCCAGACCCGTCAGCGTCTGCGGGAGGCCGAGTCCGCGGAGCCGGAGCCCATCGCGATCGTGGGCATGGCCTGCCGCTATCCGGGCGGGGTGCGGTCGCCGGAGGAGCTGTGGCGGCTGGTGCGGGACGGCGAGGACGCCGTTTCCGGCTTTCCCACGGACCGGGGATGGGGCACCGAGGAGCTGTTCGACCCGGATCCCGAAAGCTATGGGAAATCCTACGTGGACCAGGGCGGATTCTGCTACGACGCGACCGAATTCGACGCGTCCTTCTTCGACATCAGCCCCCGCGAGGCCCAGGCCATGGACCCGCAGCAGCGACTGCTCCTGGAGACCGCGTGGGAGGCGTTCGAACGCGCCGGGCTCACCCAGGAGTCGCTGAGCGGCAGCAACACCGGTGTGTTCGCCGGGGTGGGTTCGCATGACTATCTGTCGGTCATCGGCAACATCACCAGCGAGGTGGAGGGCTACGTCGGCGCCGGGAACCTCGGCAGTGTGGTGTCCGGCCGGGTCGCGTACTCGCTCGGCCTCGAGGGCCCGGCGGTCACGGTGGACACCGCGTGTTCCTCATCGCTGGTCGCCATCCACTTGGCCTGTCAAGCGCTGCGCAACGGCGAATGCGATCTGGCCCTGGCCGGCGGGGTGGCCGTGATGGCGACGCCCGGCGGGTTCATCGAGTTCTCGCGTCAGCGTGGCATGGCCCCGGACGGCCGCTGCAAGCCATTCGCGGCGGCCGCCGACGGCACCGGCTGGGGCGAGGGCTCCGGGTTGATCGTCCTTGAGCGGCTGTGCGAGGCGCAGCGCCGCGACCGCCGTGTCCTCGCGGTGATCCGGGGTTCCGCGGTCAACCAGGACGGGGCCAGCAACGGCCTCACGGCGCCCAACGGGCCCTCGCAGCAGCGGGTGATCCGGCAGGCGCTGGCCAACGCGCAACTGTCCACCGCCGAGGTGGACGCGGTCGACGGACACGGCACCGGGACCACCCTCGGCGATCCGATCGAGGCCCAGGCGCTGCTGGCCACGTACGGGCAGGGCAGGCCGGAGGACCGGCCACTGTGGCTCGGCTCGATCAAGTCCAACCTGGGGCACACCCAGGCCGCCGCCGGTGCGGCCGGTGTGATCAAGATGGTGATGGCGATGCGGCATGAGCTGCTGCCCGCCTCGCTGCACATCGATGAGCCGACGCCCCACGCCGACTGGGCGTCGGGTGCGGTGCGGCTGCTGACCGAGCCGGTTCCCTGGCCGCGCGGGGAGCGTGCGCGCCGGGCCGGTGTGTCCGCCTTCGGCATCTCCGGTACGAACGCCCATCTCATCCTGGAGCAGGCACCCGCCCCCGCCGGAACACCATCCGTCACAACGGTGCCGACCGACGGCGACGGTGTTCCGGCGGGTGGTGTGGTGCCGTGGGTGGTGTCCGGGCGTGGCACTGAGGCACTGCGCGGCCAGGCGCGGGCGCTGGCCGAACGCGTGGCCACCGACCCCGACGCCTCCCCGGCGGAGGTCGGCTGGTCCCTCATCAGCACCCGCTCCGTCTTCGACCACCGCGCCGTCATCGTCGGCGAACACCGCGACGAACTCCTCGCCGGACTCAACGCCCTCGCCACCGGCAACACACACCCCACCATCACCGAACCAACCACCGGTCCCGGCGCGGGCGGCATGGGACCCGTCCTGGTCTTCCCCGGCCAAGGCTCCCAATGGCTCGGCATGGGCGCCGGACTCCTGGACACCTCACCGGTCTTCGCCACCCGCGTAGCCGAATGCGAACACGCCCTCACCCCCCACGTCAACTGGTCCCTCACCGAGGTTCTGCGCGGCGGCGTCAACACCGCCGACCTCGCCCGCGTCGACGTCGTCCAACCCGCCCTATGGGCCGTCATGATCTCCCTGGCCGCCGTATGGGACCACCACGGCCTCACCCCCACCGCCGTCATCGGACACTCCCAAGGCGAAATCGCCGCCGCCTGCGTCGCCGGAGCCCTCTCCCTCGACGAAGGCGCCCGCATCGTCGCACTCCGCGCCCACGCCCTCCGACGCCTCGCCGGACACGGCGCCATGGCCTCCCTCACCACAAGCCAAACCCACACCGAAGAACTCCTGATCAACCTCGGCGAACCAGCCCGCGAAGTCGGCATCGCCGCCGTCAACGGCCCCGGCTCCGTCGTCGTATCCGGACCCCCAGAACAAGTCGCCCACGCCGTCACCGCATGCGAACAAGCGGGCCACCGGGCCCGGCTCATCGACGTGGACTACGCCTCCCACAGCGCCCAAGTGGACGAAATCGCCGAAGAGTTGAGGGAAGTGCTGTCGGGGATCGAACCCGTCCAGGCGGAGGTGGCGTTCTACTCGACCGTCACCGGCGCCCGTATGGACACCAGCGGCCTCGACACCGCGTACTGGGTCAAGAACCTCCGCGAACGCGTACGCTTCGCCGACGCCGTACGAGCACTCCTGCACGACGGCCACCGCGTATTCATCGAGGCCAGCACCCACCCCGTCCTCACCATCGGCATGCAGGAGACCTTCGAGGAAGCCGGTGTGCCCGCGGCCGCGGTGCCGACCCTGCGCCGGGACCACGGCGACCAGGCACAGTTGATGCGGTCGGTGGCGCAGGCGTTCACCGCCGGCGTCGCCGTCGACTGGACCCGCTGGTTCCGCACCGACCCCGCACCCCGCACCATCGACCTGCCCACCTACGCCTTCCAGCGGCGGCGGTACTGGCTGGACGGGCGGGGTGGCCACAGCGGCGACCCGGGCGACCTCGGGCTGGGGCCCGCGGGGCATCCGCTGCTCGGCGCGGCCGTGGAACTCGCGGAGGGCGGCGCCCATCTGCTGACCGGCCGGCTGTCGCCGCGGACCCATCCATGGCTGAACGACCACCGGGTGCTGGACACCGTCCTGCTGCCGGGCACCGCCTTCGCCGAGCTCGCCCTGCACGCGGCCGCGCGGACCGGCTGTGACCATGTGTCGGAGCTGACCCTGCACGCGCCGCTGGTGATTCCACAGGGTGAGGCGGTCGATGTGCAGATCGCGGTGGCCGCTCCCGATCACACCGGTGAGCGTCCGATCACGGTGCATTCCCGGCCCGCGGCCGAGGGGGACGACGGGGCCTGGACCCGGCACGCCACCGGCGCACTCGCCACCTCGCCACCAGCCAACGCCGTATCGCTGAAAGGCGCTTGGCCGCCTCCCGGAGCCACTCCGCTCCCCATCGATGACTTCTACCGTCAGCTCGCCGACCACGGCTACGGCTACGGACCGTCCTTCCAGGGCCTCACCGCCGCGTGGCGGCTGGACGGCGATGTCTACGCCGAGGTGTCCCTGCCCGAAGGGGAGCGCGAGGGCGCGGCCGCGTACGGTATCCACCCCGCCCTCTTCGACGCCGCGCTGCACGCCCGTGCGCTGGACGTCGCCCCCGGCTCCGAGGACGCGCGGCGGATCCTGCTCCCGTTCACCTGGAGTGGTCTGCGGCTGTGTGCCACCGGGGCGGACACGTTGCGGATCCGCATCACCCCGACGGCACCGGACCGGCTCACCCTGCTCGCGGCCGATCCGACCGGCGCGGCGGTGGCCGTGGTGGACGATCTGATCCTGCGCCCGGTGCCGGACGGGCAGCTGGGCCGGGCTCGTGCGGCGGGCAGGAACTCCCTCTTCCAGCTCATCTGGACGCGGATGACACCCACCGCGCCCGCCCCCACATGCCGTTCCGCGGTGATCGGTCCGGACGGTGGTCCGCCGGCCGACGCACTGCGCGACGCAGCCCGCCTCCCGGACCTCGCCGCCGTGCGGGCGACCGTGGCGGACGGCGCCCTGCCCCCCGATGTGGTGTTCGCCTCCTTCGGCTCCTCCGCCGATGGCCGGGGCGATCCGGGCGATCCGGGCGATCCCGTGGCGCGCACCCATGACCTCGGCAAGGAGGCCCTCGGGGTGCTGCGGGAGTTCCTCGCCACGCCCGAATTCGCCGACGCCCGGCTGGCGGTGGTCACCCGTGGGGCGGTCGCCACGCAGAGCCATGGCGATGTCCACGATCTGCCCGCCTCCGCCGTATGGGGCCTGGTGCGCAGCGCCCAGTCGGAGAACCCCGGCCGGGTCCTGCTGCTCGACCTCGACGAACGCGACACCTCGCTACGGTCCCTGCCCGATGCCGTGGCCTCGGGCGAGCCCCAGCTGGCGCTGCGCGACGGTGTGGCGTACGTACCGCGACTGGTCCACGACGACGCGGCCAAGCGGCTCACCCCGCCGGAAGGGGCGGCCACATGGCGTCTGGGGCTGACCGGCCACGGCAGCCTGGACCAGCTGGCGCTGGTCGACTGCCCGGACAACACCCGCCCGCTGGACCGTGGCGAGGTCCGGGTGGCGCTTCGGGCGGGCGGTGTGAACTTCCATGACGTCGTCGTGGCGCTGGGCATGGTGGAGGATCCCCGGCCGCTGGGCGGCGACGGTGCGGGCGTGGTCGTCGAGGTGGGCCCCGGGACCGAGGGGTTCGCGGTGGGCGACCGGGTCATGGGCCTGTTCAACGGCACCGGGCCGCTGGTCGTCACCGATGTCCGGATGATCACCGGGATCCCCGCGGGATGGTCCTACGCACAGGCGGCGACCACACCGTCCGCCTTCCTCACCGCCTACTACGCTCTCGCCGATCTCGCCGGGCTGCGGGCCGGGGAGAAGCTGCTGCTGCACGCGGCCACCGGAGGGGTGGGCCTGGCGGCCGTGCAGCTGGCGCGCCACTGGCAGGCCGAGGTGTACGCCACGGCGGGCCCCACGAAGTGGCATGCCCTGCGGGAGCGCGGTTTCGACGACCGCCATATCGCCTCGTCCCGCACCCTCGACTTCGAGGAGCGGTTCCGCGCCGCCGCCGGATCCGTCGATGTGGTGCTCAACTCCCTGGCCGGTGACTTCGTGGACGCGTCCTTGCGGCTGCTGGGGCCAGGCGGTCGCTTCATCGACATGGGCCGGACCGACATCCGCGACGCCGAGCAGGTCGCCGTCCGCTGTCCGGGCGTCGCCTACCGAGCGTTCGACCTGGTCGGCGGGGCGGGCCCGGACCGTATCCAGCGGATGCTGGCCGAGCTGTCGGCCCTCTTCGAGAACGGGACGCTGCGGCCGCTGCCGACCACGCTGTGGGACATCCGCCGGGCTCCCGAGGCGTTCCGCCACTTCAGCCAGGCCCGTCACATCGGCAAGATCGTCCTTACGCTCCCCAGCGCCCTCGACCCGGAGGGCACGGTCCTCATCACCGGTGGCACGGGCACGCTCGGCGCCGCCACCGCCCGCCATCTGGTGGCCCACCACGGCGTACGGCGGCTGCTGCTCATCAGCCGCCGGGGCCTCGACACCCCGGGGGCCACGGAGCTGGCGGCCGAACTGACCGGGCTCGGCGCGGAGGTGTCCATCGCGGCGTGTGACGCGGCCGACCGGGCCGCCCTGGCCAAGCTGCTGGAGACCGTTCCCGGCCGCCATCCGCTCACCGCCGTCGTCCATGCCGCCGGGCTGCTGCGCGATGCCACGGTCGAGGCGCTCACGCCCGATCAGCTCGATGAGGTGCTGCGGGCGAAGGCCGACGCGGCGTGGAATCTGCATGAGCTCACCCGCGACGCGGGGCTGTCCGCGTTCGTGTTGTTCTCCGCGGCCGCCGGGCTGCTGGGCGCCGCGGGCCAGGGCAACTACGCGGCGGCCAACGCCTTCCTGGACGCGCTGGCCGTGCACCGCCACGCCCAGGGCCTGCCCGCCACCTCCCTGGCCTGGGGGTACTGGGCCGAGGCCACCGGGATGACCGGCGGGATGACCGACACCGACCGGGCGCGGCTGGCGCGGTCCGGGATGGTGGGGCTGGAGACCGAACAGGGTCTCGCGCTGCTCGACATCGCCCTCGACAGCGGCCTTCCGGCCCTCGCGCCCATCCGGCTCGACCTGGCCGCCATGCGGCGTGAGGCCCACGCGGACGATCTGCCACCCCTCTTCCGGAGCCTGGTGCGCAGCGCCACACCGCAGGCGGCCACCGGAGCCGCCGGACCGGGCGGAGCGGCACCGGCGGAGGCGTTCGCCGCCATGTCCGAGGAGGACCGGCAGCAGGCGCTCCTCAAGCTGGTGCGCGGCGCCACGGCGACGGTGCTGGGCCATGACACGGCGGACGCCATCCACCCCGCCCAGAACTTCCGGGAGCTGGGCTTCGACTCACTGACCGCCGTGGAGCTGCGGAACCGGCTGGGCGCCGCCACCGGTCTGCGGCTGCCCGCCACGCTGGTCTTCGACCACCCCACGCCCACCGCGGTGGTACGCCTGCTGCGAGAGCTCCTGGTCCCCGCCGGGGTGACGCCGACGGACTCCCTGCTCACCGGGCTCGACTCCCTCGACACCGCCCTGACCGGGGGAATCGCCGACGGGGAGCGGCGGGCCCGGATCGCGGCGCGGCTGCGGGAGCTGCTGCGCAAGGTGGACGGGCCGTGGCAGGGCGCCGAGGGTGACGACCCCGCCGAGGAGGATCTGGCGTCGGCCAGCGACGAGGAGTTGTTCCAGGCGCTCGACAACGAGCTGACCGTCCCCTCCGACGACAGTCTCCGATGAATCAGGACCGCTGGATCAGGACCGCCGTGACGATCGGGTTGATGCGATATGACGGATGACGAGAAGCTCCGCAGCTATCTCAAGCGGGCGACCGCCGATCTGCGTCTGGCCAGGCGGCAGTTGCGCGAGGTCGAGGACCGCGCCCGGGAGCCCATCGCCATCATCGGGATGGCCTGCCACTTCCCCGGCGATGTGGCGACCCCCGAGGACCTGTGGCGGGTGGTGGACGAGGGTGTGGATGTCATCTCCTCGTTCCCCGAGGACCGTGGCTGGGACCTGGACAGCCTCTACGACCCGGACCCCGAGCACGCCGGTACCAGCAGCGCCCGCGAGGGCGGCTTCCTGCGCGATGTGGCCGATTTCGACGCCGAGTTCTTCGGGATCAGCCCGCGGGAGGCCGCGGCGATGGATCCGCAGCAGCGGCTGCTGCTGGAGACGGCGTGGGAGGCGTTCGAACGCGCCGGACTGACACGGGAGGCGCTGAACGGCAGCCGCACCGGGGTGTTCGCCGGAGTGGACTCGTACCACTATCTGTCGCTCATCGGCCAGACGACCGGTGACTCGGCGGGCTATGTGGCCACCGGCAACCTCGGCAGTGTGGTCTCGGGCCGGGTGTCGTACTCATTCGGTCTGGAGGGGCCCGCGGTCACGGTGGACACCGCGTGCTCATCGTCGCTGGTGGCCACGCATCTGGCGGTGCAGGCGCTACGGCAGGACGAGTGCTCGCTGGCCCTCGCGGGCGGCGTGACGGTGATGGCCACACCCGGCGGGTTCACCGAGTTCTCGCGTCAGCGCGCGCTGTCCCCGGACGGGCGGTGCAAGGCGTTCGCCACGGCGGCGGACGGCACGGGCTTCTCCGAGGGCGTCGGACTGGTACTGCTGGAGCGGCTCTCCGACGCACGGCGCAACGGACATCGGGTGCTGGCGGTGGTCCGGGGGTCGGCCGTCAACCAGGACGGGGCCAGCAACGGGCTCACGGCGCCCAACGGGCCCTCGCAGCAGCGGGTGATCCGGCAGGCGCTGGCCAACGCGGGACTGTCACCGTCCGAGGTGGACGCGGTGGAGGCACACGGAACGGGCACGACACTGGGTGACCCCATCGAGGCGCAGGCGCTGCTGGCCACCTACGGACAGGACCGGCCGGAGGGACGCCCGCTGTGGCTGGGCTCGATCAAGTCCAATATCGGGCACACGCAGGCCGCCGCCGGAGTGGCGAGCGTCATCAAGATGGTGATGGCCCTACGCCACGAGGTGCTGCCCGTCTCGCTCCACATCGACGCCCCGACACCGCATGTGGACTGGGGCGCGGGCGAGGTGCGGCTGCTGTCGGAACCGGTCGAGTGGGCGGCGAACGAACAGCCGCGCCGTGCGGGTGTGTCGTCGTTCGGCATCTCCGGTACGAACGCCCATCTCATCCTGGAGCAGGCACCCGCCCAGCCGGTGGAGGCCGCCCGCGCACCGGACAGTTCACGGGGCGGTGTTCCGGCGGGTGGTGTGGTGCCGTGGGTGGTGTCCGGGCGTGGCGCTGAGGCACTGCGCGGCCAGGCGCGGGCGCTGGCCGAACGCGTGGCCACCGACCCCGACGCCTCCCCGGCGGAGGTCGGCTGGTCGCTGATCAGCACCCGGTCCGTCTTCGACCACCGCGCCGTCATCGTCGGCGAACACCGCGACGAACTCCTCGCCGGACTCAACGCCCTCGCCACCGGCAACACACACCCCACCCTCACCGAACCAACCACCACCACCGGCCCCGGCGCGGGCGGCATGGGACCCGTCCTGGTCTTCCCCGGACAAGGCTCCCAATGGCTCGGCATGGGCGCCGGACTCCTGGACACCTCACCCGTCTTCGCCACCCGCATAGCCGAATGCGAACACGCCCTCACCCCACACGTCGACTGGTCCCTCACCGAGGTTCTGCGCGGCGGCGTCAACACAGCCGACCTCGCCCGCGTCGACGTCGTCCAACCCGTCCTATGGGCCGTCATGATCTCCCTGGCCGCCGTATGGGACCACCACGGCCTCACCCCCACCGCCGTCATCGGCCACTCACAAGGCGAAATCGCCGCCGCCTGCGTCGCCGGAGCCCTCTCCCTCGACGAAGGCGCCCGCATCGTCGCCCTCCGCGCCCACGCCCTCCGACGCCTCGCCGGACACGGCGCCATGGCCTCCCTCACCACAAGCCAAACCCACACCGAAGAACTCCTGACCAACCTCGGCGAGCACGCCGACGCCGTGGGCGTCGCGGCGGTCAACGGACCGGGGTCCGTGGTGATCTCCGGCCCACCCGAACAAGTCGCCCACGCCATCACCGCATGCGAACAAGCAGGCCACCGAGCCCGGCTCATCGACGTGGACTACGCCTCCCACAGCGCCCAAGTAGACGAAATCGCAGAAGAGTTGAATCAGCTCCTGGCCGGGGTCAAGCCGGTGTCGGCCCAGGTGGCGTTCTATTCGACCGTCACCGGCGCCCGTATGGACACCAGCGGCCTCGACACCGCGTACTGGATCAAAAACCTCCGCGAACGCGTGCGGTTCGCCGACGCCGTACGAGCGCTCCTGCACGACGGCCACCGCGTATTCATCGAGGCCAGCACCCACCCCGTCCTCACCATCGGCATGCAGGAGAGCATCGAGGAGGCGAGGGTCGACGCGGTCACCATTCCGACCCTGCGGCGCGACCACGGTGGCCCGGACCAGCTGGCGCGGTCGGTGGCGCGGGCGTTCACCGCCGGGTTGTCGGTCGACTGGACCCGCTGGTTTCCCACCGACCCCGCACCCCGCACCATCGACCTGCCCACATACGCCTTCCAGCGTGAACGGTACTGGCTGGACGGAGCGGGCGGACCGGGTGGCGATCCGGCCGGTCTGGGGCTGACGGCCGCCGGCCATCCGCTGCTCGGCGCGGCCGTGGAACTCGCCGACGGCACCACCCACGTGCTCACCGGCCGGATCTCCGCACGGTCCCACCCGTGGCTCGCCGAGCATGTGGTGGCGGGTGCGGTGCTGGCGCCGGGTGCGGTGCTGGTGGAATGGGCGCTGCGGGCGGCCGACGCGGTCGGCTGCGGCGGTGTGGAGGAGCTCGCGCTCCAGGTTCCGCTGGCGCTGCCCGAGTCCGGTGGGCTGCGGGTGCAGGTGGTGGTGGGTGCCGTGGCGGAGGACGGGCGGCGCGAGGTGCGGATGTACTCCAGCCCCGACCACCCCAACTCCCTTGACCTGGGCCTTGATTCCGGCGCGGACACGGGGTGGGTGTGTCATGCGGTGGGCGTACTCGCACCCGCGGCGGAGGCCCCCGCGCCGGTGGAGGGCCTGGGCGGGGCCTGGCCGCCGCCGGGCGCGGAGCCGCTGGACGTCGGCGCCTTCTATGAGCAGGTGCTGGCGGCGGGTTACGGATACGGCCCGGCGTACCAGGGGCTGAAGGCCGCGTGGCGCCAGGGCGGGGATGTCCTCGCCGAGGTGGCGCTGCCCGATGCGGCGGGCGGCCGGGACGGATACGGCATCCATCCGGCGCTGCTGGACGCGGCCCTGCATCCATCGCTGCTGATGGACCGGCCCGAGGGCCAGGAGGACGACGGCCAGGTGTGGTTGCCGTTCGCGTGGAACGGCGTGTCCCTGTGGGCCACCGAGGCGGCCACGGTACGGGTCCGGCTCTCGCGGGACGAGGAGCGGCAGTCGCTGCGGCTGACAGTGGCCGACACGGTGGGCGCCCCGGTGCTGACGGTCGACTCGCTGGTGACCCGTCCGGCCGCGGCGGACCAGCTGCGCTCGGCCGCGGCCACCCGCGCCGTGGACGGGCTGTTCACCCTGGACTGGATGGCGTTGCCCGCTCCGGCCACCGCGCCGTCCCCGGCGTCGGTGGTCGGCGAAGGTGGCTGGGTGGTGCTGGGCGAGGACCGGCTGGGGCTGGCCGAGCCGGTCGCGGCCGGGGTGGGCGCCGATGCCACGGTGAGCCATCCGGACCTGGAGGCGCTGATCGCGGCTGTCGACGCGGGCGAGCCCGCCCCCGCCGTCGTCCTGACCCATCCGTACACCGCTGAGGGCGGCCACGGGGACGGGCTGGGGGCGGTCGAGGAGCTGTTGGGGCTGGTGCGGTCCTGGCTGCGGCGACCTGCGCTGGCCGACGCACGCCTGGTGATCGTTACGCGGGGCGCGGTGGCGGCGGGCCGTGCGGGCGACGCCACCGATGACGCCGATGACACGGCGCTGGATCCGTCCGGTGTGGATCCGTCCGGTGCCGGGGCGTGGGGGCTGATCCGCAGCGCCCAGTCGGAGAACCCGGGCCGGTTTGTACTGCTCGACCTCGATGAAGGCCACGAGGGCCGTGCGGGCCTCGTGGAGGCCGTGGTGCGCGCGGTCGAGTCGCATGAGCCGCAGCTGGCGGTGCGGGACGGGCGGGTGCTGGTGCCCCGGATGGTCCGCGCGGTGGCCGCGCCGGGCCCGACCACCGACGACCAGGGCGAGTCCACCACCGGACTGGACGAGAACACCACCGGACTGGACGGGGGCGCCACCGGGCTGGACACGGATGGCACCGTGCTCATCACGGGTGGCACCGGCACGCTGGGCGTCCTGGTCGCCGAGCATCTGGTGCGCGCCTGGGGTGTCCGGCATCTGCTGTTGGTGAGCCGAAGCGGTCCGGAGGCCGCCGGGGCTGGTGAACTCACGGCCGCACTGACGGAGTTGGGCGCTGAGGTACGGATCGCCGCGGTCGATGTGACCGACCCGGACGCGGTGGCCGCTCTGGTGGCCGGGGTCGACTCCGCGCATCCGCTGACCGGTGTCGTCCACGCGGCCGGGGTGCTGGACGACGGCGTTCTCACCACCCAGACCCCGGAGCGGCTGGCGCGGGTGTGGCGTCCGAAGGCCACGGCCGCGGCCCATCTGCACGCGGCGACCGCGGAGCTGCCGCTGTCGCTGTTCGTGATGTTCTCCTCCACGGCGGGCACGCTGGGCGCCTCGGGGCAGTCCAACTACGCTGCGGCGAACGCCTATTGCGACGCCCTGGCCGCCCGGCGCCGCGCACTCGGCCTGCCGGGTCTTTCGGTGGCGTGGGGCCTGTGGGCGGACGCCAGCGGGATGACCGGGCATCTGGGGGAGGCGGACCGGGCCAGGATGACCCGGTCGGGCATCGGGGCGATGTCCAGCGAGCGGGCGCTGGGGCTGCTGGACGCCGCCATGCGCCATGGCCACCACCATCTGATCGCGATCGATCTGGACGTACGGGCCCTGGCGGGCCGGCCGGCGCTCACCCTGCCCGCTCCGCTGCGGGCGCTCGCCGGTGGCGGTACGGCCCGGCGCACCGCGGCCACCGCCCGGCCGCACACCGACTGGGCCGGTCATCTGGCCGCGCTGCCGCTGGAGGAGCAGCGCCGTACGCTGCTCAATCTGGTCCTCAGCCATGCCGCGGCGGCGCTTGGCCACTCCGACCCGGGGCGGATCCAGACCGAGCGCGGTTTCCTGGAGCTCGGTTTCGACTCGCTGACCGCGATCGAACTGCGGAACAGGCTGACCGCGGTGACCGGGCTGCGGCTGGCCACCACCCTGATCTTCGACCATCCGAATCCGGCCGCGCTCGCCGCCCATCTGCATTCGGAATTGGCGCCCGAGGATGCGGATCCGCTCGCGCCGATGCTGGGTGAAATCGACAGGATGGAAAGCGCGCTGCTTTCCGTGGCCCAGGACGAGACGGCCCATGAAGCGCTGCTCGAGCGCCTTCGGATCACACTGTCGAAACTGGGTGCCCTGCACGGCGGCGGGACGGAGGAGGGCCCCGCTGCGGGGCGTATTCAGGACGCCACGGCCGACGAGATCTTCCAGTTCATCGACGAGGACCTTGGCCGAAGTGAAAGCAATGGAGAGCATGCTCATGGGGGCACACGGTGATTGATGAGCGAAGCCGGAAGAAGCTCATTCTCGAGCACAGCCGCCGGATGAACGCCGCGGATGTCGATGGACTTCTCGAACTCTACGCGGACGAGGTCGCCTTCGAGGATCCGGTCGGATCGGGGCGCCGGACCGGGCGGGACGCCCTTCGTGCGCATTTCGAGGAGCTCGCCGCGGCGGGTATCGCCGAGATTCCCGGTGAGCCGGTCGCGGGGCAGGACGGTGTGCATGTCCTGGTGCCGGTGACGGCCACCATGGACTATCTGCCCAAGGGTCCCGGTTTCGCCGAGCGCGGCTGGCTGGCGGCCCCGGACACCCCGGAGAGCTCCCGTATCACCTGGGACTACGTGCTGATGATGCGTGCGGGGGCCGGTGGCCTCATTCAGGAACTCCAGATGTTCTGGGGGAGGTCGGACATTGGTATCACCGGCTGATCCCCCACTTCCCCGGCACCGCACAGGAGGCGTTCATGGCCGATGAGGCGACCCTCAAGAGGATGGCTCTGGAATACGCGCGGCGCATGAACACGGGCGATGTCGAAGCCGTATTGGAGCTCTTCTCGGACGACATCGTCTTCGAGGACCCGGTCGGCGCGCCCCCGCTCATCGGAAAGGACGCCCTTCGCCAACATATCGCCTGGTCCATCGAATGCCAGGTGCATGAGACCCCGGGCCGTCCGGTCACCTCGATGGACGGCCGCAGGGTGGCGGTGCCGACCACGGTCACGGTGTACGCACCGGCCAAACTCACCTTCAGCATCATCGGCGTGATCGAACTCGGTGATGACGGTCTGGTCCATCACGCCCAGGCGTTCTGGGGCATCACGGATACGAAAGTGGGCGACGGCCCCGAACTCACCGGTGTCGCGCATTTCATGGCGGTCACCCAGAACCTCGCCAAGATGGTCCAGGCCAAGGGCAGCCCCAGTCCGATGTAAAAGCCGTAAGCGGTGAAGGGACGAGAGCAGAACCATGACCGAACCCAAACACGGAGTCGTTCTGGGCGGAGGCTGGGCGGGAATGCTGGCTGCCCATGTGCTGGCCCGCCATCTGGAGCGCGTCACCGTCGTGGAGCGCGATGTGCTGCCGGACGGCCCCCGGCACCGCAAGGGATCGCCGCAGGGGCGCCATGTGCATGTGCTGTGGTCCAGCGGTGCGCGCATCGTGGACACGCTGCTGCCGGGCATGATCGACCAGTTGCTCGACGCGGGCGCCCGCCGGATCGGTTTCCATCAGGACCTGGTGACCTTGACGTCCCACGGCTGGCAGCACCGCTTTCCACCGCGGCAGTACGCGCTGATGTGCACCCGTCCGTTCCTGGACTGGAAGGTCCGTGACCGCGTTCTGGCCACCGGGCGGATCACCCTGCGCCAGCGCGCCGAGATCCTCGATCTGGCCGGCGACGCCAAACGGGTCACCGGGGTCCGGGTGCGCGACATGGACAGCGGTGCGGCGGAAACGCTGGCGGCCGATCTGGTGATCGACGCCTCGGGGCGCGGTTCCCGGCTCAGGCACTGGCTGTCGGCGCTTGATGTGCCGCCGCTGGAGGAGGACATCGTCGACGCGGGCATCGCGTACGCCACCCGCGTGTACCAGGGGCCGCCGGGTGCCGCCGCCGGGTTCCCTGCCGTCAACGTGGCCGCCGACCACCGGCTGCGCGAGCCGGGCCGGTTCGGGGTGGTGTATCCGCAGGAGGACGGCACCTGGATGGTGACCCTGTCGTGCACCCGGGGCGCCGGGCTGCCCACCCACGACGACGAGTTCCTGCCCTACGCCCGGACGCTGCGCCATCCGCTGGTCGCGGATCTCATCGCGCTGGCGAAGCCGCTGACCTCGGTGGCCGTCTCGCGGGTCGGCGCCAACCGGCGGCTGTATCCGGAGCGGCTGGACATCTGGCCGGAGGGGCTGCTGGTGCTCGGGGACGCGCTGGCCGCGTTCAACCCGATCTACGGCCATGGCATGAGCTCCGCGGCTCGCGCGGCCGCCGCGCTGGACACCGAGCTCCAGCGGTCCGGAACCGCCGAGGGGACGACCCGCCGGGCTCAGCAGGCGATCAGCGCCACCGTGGACGACCCGTGGATCATGGCCGCGTCCAAGGACGTGGAGTATGTCAACTGCCGGATGAACACGACGGATCCGCGGCTGACCGGCGGGGCCGTGGCGCGGCAGCGGTTCTCCGATCTGATCGCCGACCGGTCGATCCGCTCCTCGGCGGTGTGTGATGTGGTCACCGATGTCATCAGCCTGACCGCGCCGCAGTCCGAGCTGGCGTCCAGCGGCTTTCTGTCGCTGATGCACAAGGACCGGGTCCTTCCGGAGCTCACCGAGCCACCGCTGACCGCCGATGAGCTCGCGCTGGTGAACCTGAGTCCGCGCAGCGCGGTGAGTGCGGGCGGCTCATGAGCAACGAGGAAAAGCTCGTCGACTATCTGAAGTGGACCACGGCCGAGCTCTCCGAGACCCGGCAGCGGCTGCGCGAGCTCCAGGCGGACCTGACGGAGCCGATCGCCATCGTCGGCATGGCCTGCCGCTTCCCGGGCGGTGTGCGCACCCCGGCACAGCTGTGGGACCTGGTGGCCGACGAGCGGGACGCCGTCTCCAGCTTCCCCACCGACCGGGGCTGGGACCTGGAGAACCTCTACCACCCCGATCCGGACCACCACGGCACCTCGTACGTACGGGCCGGCGGCTTCATCCATGACGCGGCCGACTTCGACGCGGAGTTCTTCGGCATCGGCGCCCGGGAGGCGGCGGCCGTCGAACCGCAGCAGCGGATGCTGCTGGAGCTGGCCTGGGAGGCGGCGGAGAGCGCGGGCATCGATCCGCACACCCTGCGGGGCAGCCGGACCGGTGTCTACACGGGGGTGATGTACCACGACTACGCCTCGCGTCTGGACGAGATCCCCGAGGGCCTGCTGGGCCATGTGGGCAACGGCAACGCGGGCAGTGTGTCCTCGGGCCGGGTGGCGTTCACCCTGGGTCTCCAGGGCGCGGCGGTCTCCTTGGACACCGCGTGTTCGTCGTCGCTGGTGGCGATGCATCTGGCGGCCGGGGCGCTGCGGCGGGGCGAGTGCACGCTGGCGCTGGCCGGTGGCGCCGCCATCATGTACACCGCGAGCGTGTTCCAAGTGGCCTCCAGCCAGCGCCAGTTGTCCCCCGATGTGCGGTGCCGGTCGTTCGCGGACGCCGCCGACGGCATGGTGTACGGCGAGGGCGCCGGGCTGGTGCTGCTGGAGCGGCTCTCCGACGCGCGGCGCAACGGCCACCCCGTATGGGCCGTGATCCGTGGCTCGGCGATCAACCAGGACGGTGCCAGTACGGGCATGGCCGCGCCGAACGGCCCCGCCCAGCAACAGCTGGTCCGTGACGCCCTGGCGAACGCCGGGCTGTCCACGGGGGACGTGGACGCGGTGGAGGCGCATGGCACCGGTACCGCGTTCGGCGACTCCATCGAGCTCCAGGCGCTGCTCGCCACGTACGGCCAGGACCGTCCCGAGGACCGGCCGCTGCTGTTGGGGTCGATCAAGTCGAACATCGGTCATACACAGGCCGCCGCCGGAATGGCCGGTGTGATCAAGATGGTGATGGCGATGCGCCGGGGTGTGCTGCCGCGTTCACTCCATATCGACCGGCCGACCCGGCTGGTGCGCTGGCGCAAGGGCGCGGTGCGGCTGCTGACCGAGCGGATGGACTGGCCGCGGGTGGACCGGCCACGGCGCGCCGGTGTGTCCTCGTTCAGCGCCAGTGGCACCAACGCCCATGTGATTCTGGAGGAGTTCACCGAAGTGCCGGACGGCACCGACGACAGGGGCGCCCGCGACCCGGGCGTGGTGCCGTGGGTGCTGTCCGCGCGGAGCGCGGCGGCGCTGCGCGGCCAGGCCCGTGCGCTGGCCGCGCATTCGGCGGCGGCCGGTCCGGGGCTCTCCCCCGCCGATGTGGGCTGGTCGCTGGTGACCACACGGTCGGCTTTCGACCACCGGGCCGTCGTGATCGGCCGGGGGCCGGACGAGCTGAGGGCGGGGCTGGCGGCGCTGGCGGCCGGCGAACCGCACCCCGCGGTGGTGGGACCCGAGGTGTCCCGTACCGGCGCGGCGGCGGCCCCCGCGGGCGGGGCGGTGTTCGCCTTCGGTGGCGAGGGCGGTCATCCGCCGGGGACGGGCGCCGAACTGTACGGCCGGTTCCCGGTCTTCGCCACGGCCATGGACGAGGTCGGCGAGCTGCTCGGGGTGAAGGGGGAGCGCGACGCGTCCTCCCGGGCGGGGCTGTTCGCCCTCCATATCGCGCTCGCCCGGCTGCTGGCCTCGGTGGGGGTGCGTCCCGACGCGGTGGTGGGCCGTGGGGTCGGTGAGATCGCGGCGGCGCATTTCGCCGGTGCTCTCGACCTCGCGGACGCCTGCCGGCTGGTCGCCGCCGACACCGATCCGGACACGGTGGAGTACGAACGCCCTGCCCTGCCCTCGCTCGACGAGGCCGGTGCGGTGTGGGAGTTGGGGCCCCAGGCGATGCTGCCCTCCGCTCCTGCGGCGCTGGTCCTCTCGCCTTTCCGGGGTGAGGGGTCCGAGGTGCGCGAGTTGCTGCGTGGCCTGGCCCGTATGCACACCATGGGCGCCACCGTGGACTGGGCGGCCCTGTTCGACGGCGATCCGGCTCCCCGTACCGTCGCACTGCCCACCTACGCCTTTCAGCGACAGCGCTACTGGCTGGAGAACGAGGCTCCGGCGGATGCCGTGCCCACGGTGGAGACCTGGGCGGACGCCGAGTTCTGGGATGCCGTGGCGGGTACGGACACGGCGGCTCTGACCCGGGCGCTGGAAGTCCCCGCCGAACGGCGGGAGGCGCTCGCGGAACTCCTGCCCGCCCTGGCCACCTGGCGGCGGCAGCGGGAGTGGCGCTACCGCATCGTATGGAAGCCCCTCCCCGACCCTCCGGAGCCACGGCTGACCGGCACCTGGCTGGTGGTGACGTCCGGCGACGACGGGGAGGACACCACGGCGGCCGCCGTGGTCACGGCGCTGCGCGGCCATGGCGCCGAGACCGTCGTGTGCGCCCTGGACACCACGGCGCCGGACGGCGAGGCGCGGGCCCGGCGGATGTCCGAGGCCGTCGCCGGGCGGCCGGTCGCGGGGGTGCTCTCGCTGCTGGCGCTGGACGGCGGCGGGACACCGGACGACGACGGACGGGGCCCGGCGCTCGCCCCGACCGTCGAGTTGTTCGAGACGCTGCGGCGGGCCGGGGTCGAGGCCCCGGTGTGGCCTGCCACCCGCGGTGGCGTCAGCGTCGATCTGGGCGATCCGATGTCCCGTCCGGAGCAGGCCCGGTTCTGGGGTCTGGGCGGTGCGCTGGCGATGGAGCAGCCGCACCGGTGGGGCGGGCTGGTCGACCTGCCGGAGCGGTTGGACGACCGGGCGGGGCGGCGGCTCGCGGCGGCCCTGACCGGTGCGTACGGCGAGGTGGAGGTGGCCGTGCGCGGCCACGGCTGCTTCGCCCGGCGTCTGGTACGCGATGTCCCCATGGCCCCCACCGCCCCCGCCCGGCGGCTCCGGGGCACGGTCCTCATCACGGGCGCCGCCACCGCGCTGGCCGCGCACACCGCCCGCTGGGCGGCCGGGGACGGCGCCGAACACCTTCTGCTCATCGACACCGCGCCACCGGCCGCCGACCTGGTGGCCGAGCTGAGCGCCTCGGGTGTACGGGTGTCCGTGGCCACCGTCGATGTGGCGGACGCGGAGGCGCTTGCCGCGGCCGTCGAGGGCATTCCCGCGGAGTTCCCGCTGACGGCCGTCCTGCACCTCACGGCGCCCCTTGCCGCCGAGGCCGGGCAGCTGGAGATGGCGCGGATCGAGCGCGAATGGGCGGCGACGGTGGCGGGCGCGGTGAACCTCTGCGCGCTGGGGAGCGACCACGAGCTGTCGGCCCTGGTGCTCGGGTGCTCGGTCGTGGGCGTCCTGCCCAGCCCGGGACTGGGCAACCAGGCGCCGGCCCACGCCTATCTGAGCGCGCTCGCCCAGGAGTGCCGGGCCCGGGGCGTTCCGGCGACCTCGGTGTGCTGGGGCTCGATCGACGACCCCGACACGGCCGCCGGCGCCGCCAAGCAGCTCCGGACCAATGGAATGCCCGCACTGCCCGAGCGCTCGGCCGCCGCCCTGCTGCGGCAGGCCGTCATGGCGGACACGGCGTCCGTGGTGATCGCGGACATCGACTGGACCTGGATGGCCGCACACGCCTCCGAGCTGGGAACACATCGGCTCTTCGAGGACCTTTCCGGCCCCACGGCCACGCCGCATACGCACCGCGGTCGGTGACCGAAGCCGACCGGCCCCAACCAGGCGGGAGTACCCATGAACGCACACGCCGCAGTCAACAACCACACCCCTGGCGACGCCGCCAACCCTCAAGGAGACGGATCCGCGATGCAGACGGAGAAGAGTGAGACCGCACTCGACGGAGCGGCGCTGCACCAGGCGCTCGCCATCGCCACCGCCGAGGAGCGCGAGGACATCATGCGGGAGACCGTACGGGCGCAGCTCGCCGACATCCTGGCGCCCACCGTGGTGGAGGACGACAGCAACTTCCTGGAGAACGGGCTCACTTCGCTGACGGCTCTCGAGCTCACCCGCAATCTGATGACGCTCACCGACGTGGAGATCCCGCTCGTCGCCATCCTGGAGTACCCCACCCCCGCCCAGCTCGGCCACTATCTCGCCGAGGCGTACGCCGCGGTCAACTCCGGTGACGGTGCCACGGCGTAGCCCGGCCCGGAGGGCACAACGCCGCGCGGAAGGGGATCGCCCCCTCCCGCGCGGCGTTTTCGGTACGAGTGGTCGGTTCGTGCGTCAGAACGCGCACTCCACATGCTTGATGGCCTCGACGAAGCTGGCCACCAGCCGCCGGGGCTCCCCCACCGTGCGGATCTCGGGCAGCCGGCTGAACAGCTCGCGGAAGAGCACCGTGACCTCCATCCGGGCGAGATGGGCGCCCAGGCAGAAGTGCGGGCCGACCGATCCGAAGGTCATATGCGGATTGGGGTCCCGGGTGATGTCGAACTGATAGGGGTCGGTGAAGACGCTCTCGTCCCGGTTGGCGGACCAGTAGAAGAGCAGCAGTTTCTCGCCCTCCCGGAAGCGGTGGCCGTTCACCTCGCAGTCCCGCTTGACGGTCCGGCGCATCCAGTTGATGGGGGTCGCGACCCGCAGGATCTCCTCGACCGCGCCCGGTGCGTATGCCTCGAAGTCGGAGAGCAGCAGCTTCCGTTGCTCCGGATGCTCGGTGAGCAGCACCAGACCGCGTGAGATGGCGTTGCGGGTCGTCTCCATTCCGGCGACGACGAGCAGGATGAAGAAGGACGAGAGCTCTTCGGGGCTGAGCCGCTCGCCGTCGATCTGCGCCTGCACCAGCCGGGTGATCAGGTCCCCGGTGGGGTTACGGGTGCGGTCGGCGGCGAGCCGTGCGATGTAGTCGGCGAGCTCATGTGAGGTCTTCAGCAGGGCGGCGGTGGCCTGATCGGCCCGCGGAACATATTCGGGGTCGAAGGTGCCGACGATGATATTGGACCGGTCGTAAATGAACTCGTAGTCGTCGTCGGGAATCCCCATCATGCCGCTGAGCACCGCGATCGGCATGATGGCGGCGACCTCCCGGACGAAGTCACAGGGCCCTTTCGCGATGAGGTCGTCGACAATCTTCCGGGCCGCCTTGTGGGAGGCCGCCTCGAACTCGGCGGCCATTCCCCGGCCGAACGCGCGGGACACCAGCCGGCGCAGCCGGGCGTGCTGGGGATTGTCCATATTGATCATCGACCCGAAGAAGCTGTTGAACTCCTCCGGCAGATCGATGATGCTGATCGCGGTGGGCAGGGAGCCGAAGTCCTGTGGACGCCTGCTCACCTCGGCGATATCGGCGTGTCTGACCATCGCGTAATAGCCGGATCCCTGCCCGAAACCGGGCATGACCGGCTCCTGGAAGAGCACGGGCTCAGGCCGCAGGCGCAGCGCGGCGAAAGCGGCGTCACGATCGCCGTAGGGCTGTGCCCAGAAGGACAAGTCGGTGAGGTCGATGTTCTCGACATGGGCGAACCTGGATTCCGGGGGATACACGGCGCCTCACTTCAACTCGGGGTCTACGGTCGGCAAAAGAGATGGGTCGGCATGAGAGTATGAATCGCCCGGCGGTCCAGCATCTCGCGGCCCGCTTAAGCGCCGCTAATCCGCGCATACATCACATCCCCAGCGGTCGAATCCGATGGGGCGGCCCGGCTAGAATTCCGCCATGGATCTTTCCGTGCCCGTCACCGACGATGTGAAATTGCATTTCCGGCACCGGCCGGGAACGGCGTCCCTTCGCTTTCTCCTGGTCCATGGCATGGCGTCGAGCGCCCGGCTGTGGGACGAGGTCGCCGACCATCTGGCCGCCGCGGGCCATGCGGTGTACGCGGCGGATCTGCGCGGCCACGGGGACTCCGACACCCCGGAGACCGGATACGACACCCCGACCGCGGTCGCGGATCTGGTGGCGGCGGCCGCCGCCCTCGGTCTTGACCGGGTGGTGGTGGCCGGTCACTCCTGGGGCGGCAATGTCTCGGTGCGGCTGACCGCCGAGCACCCCGAACTGGTGGCCGCGCTGGCCCTCGTGGACGGCGGCTGGCTGGAGCCGGCCAAGGCGTTCTCCTCCTGGGACGCGTTCGTCGGGGCGTTGCGGCCGGCGTCCCTGGAGGGCGCCACCGAGCAGAGCGTGAGCGACTATTTCCGCGCCATCCATCCGGACTGGTCCCCGGCGGCGATCGAGGCCGCGGTGGCCACGATGGTGGTCAACCCGGACGGTTCGCTGTCCCGGCGCATGTCCACCGAACAGCACATGTCGATCCTGCACAGCATCTGGAACGAGCCGCCGAGGCCGTGGTACGCGGCCATCGACGTGCCCACCCTGCTGATGCCCGCCATTCCCAAGGGCGCGGACGGGAAGTGGGCGGACCGCATCCGCTCCCGCATCAGGGAGACCACGGCCGACCTGCGCCACGCGACGATGCGTGAGTATCTCGACTCCGAGCACGATCTGCACGCCCAGCACCCACGGCGGGTGGCGGACGATCTGCTCGACCTGGCCCACGGCGTTCGGCCCGCCCACAGCGCTCGCTGACCGCGCACGGCGATTCCCCCGTACCGAGACCGTACGGGGGAATCGCCGTGCGCCGTGGGGGCGGGGGGGGAGGCCGCCACCACCCGGGAGAACCCCCGGTCGCGC